>JBGAFR010000138.1:0-3794 GCA_044227145.1 Lysobacteraceae bacterium | reverse complement strand
TTTCGTGCTTTCGGCACCCGAAAACCCCCAAGGAGCTTCGCCATGTGTTCGATTCTCGGTGTCTTCGACCTGCGCCCCGGCGCCGACCTCGGCCCGCTCAGGCCGCTGGCCCTGTCCCTCTCCGCGCGTCAGCGCCACCGCGGTCCCGACTGGTCCGGCGTGCACGTCGAACCGCAGGCGCTTCTGGTGCACGAGCGCCTGGCGATCGTCGATCCGGCCGGCGGCGCGCAGCCGCTGCTGTCCGAAGACGGCGCGCTGGTGCTGGCGGTCAACGGCGAGATCTACAACCACCGTCTGCTGGAAGGCGCGCTCAGGCAGCCCTACGCGTTCCAGAGCGGCTCGGACTGCGAAGTGATCAATGCGCTGTACGCCGAATCGAAAGTGCGCAGCGGCGACATCGGCGCGTGGATCGACCGCCTCAACGGCATCTTTGCCTTCGTGCTGTGGGACGGCGCGGCCGGTCGCTTCATTGTCGCCCGCGATCCCCTCGGCGTCTGCCCGCTGTACTGGGGCCACGATGCCGACGGCCGGGTCTGGGTGGCATCGGAGATGAAGGCGCTGGTGCGCATCTGCGACGACGTCGCGCAGTTCCCGCCGGGCCACTGGTACGACAGCGCCACCGGCGAACTGCGCCGCTACCACGAGCGCGCCTGGCGCGACCACGCCGCCACCGACGGCGTGCAGGTCTCGCTGCGCGAATTGCGCGAAGCCTTCGAGGCCGCGGTGCATCGCCAGCTGATGAGCGACGTGCCCTACGGCGTGCTGCTGTCGGGCGGGCTGGATTCGTCGCTGGTCGCGGCCTGCGCGGCGCGCTTCGCCCGCAAGCGCGTCGAGGACGGCGACGAGACCGAGGCCTGGTGGCCGCGTCTGCACTCGTTCGCGATCGGCCTGAAGGGTTCGCCCGACCTCGCCGCCGCCGAAATCGCGGCGAAGGCACTGGGCACCGTGCACCACGGTTTCACCTACACCTTCGAGGAAGGGCTGGATGCGCTGCCGGAAGTGATCCGCCACATCGAGACCTACGACGTCACCACGATTCGCGCATCGACGCCGATGTTCCTGCTGGCGCGGCGGATCAAGGCGATGGGCGTGAAGATGGTGCTGTCGGGCGAGGGCAGCGACGAGGTGTTCGGCGGCTATCTCTACTTCCACAAGGCGCCGGACGCGCGCGAGTTCCACGCCGAGACCATCCGCAAGCTCGATGCGCTCTACAACTACGACTGCCTGCGCGCGAACAAGTCGATGATGGCCTGGGGGGTCGAGGCGCGCGTTCCTTTCCTCGACACCGAATTCCTCGATGTGGCGATGCGCATGGACGCGGCGGCGAAGATGGTGCGCCCGGGCCCCGACGGCGACCGGCCGATCGAGAAGGCGGTGCTGCGCGAAGCGTTCGAGGGCTACCTGCCGAAGGAAATCCTGTGGCGGCAGAAGGAGCAGTTCAGCGATGGCGTCGGCTACGGCTGGATCGATGGCCTCAAGGCGCATGCCGAGGCGCAGGTGAGCGATGCCGACTTCGCCGCCGCCGCGCAGCGTTTCCCGATCAACCCGCCGCAGACCAAGGAAGCGTATTTCTATCGCCGCCTGTTCGAGGAACAGTTCCCCGGCGACGCTTGCGCGGAGACGGTGCCGGGCGGCAAGTCGATCGCGTGCTCGTCGCCTGCGGCGATCGCGTGGGACGCGGCGTTCGCGAATGCGGCCGATCCGTCGGGCCGCGCCATCGCCGGCGTGCACCAGGCGGCATTGGCCGGCGCCTGATCGTTGCGTCGTCGCGGCAGGCGGGCCCCTGCCCGCCATCGCGACGTTCGCGATCGCAACGGCGAAGGAGCGGAACCGCTCCATTCGCCACCGGCATCGCCGAAACCCCGTAACGGCGCGCCTGGGCGCGCCCTATCGCTTCGGTTCGAGCGTGAGCGTGTAGGCGGTCTTGCCCGGCAGGAATGGCGTCGGCCGGCCATGGACCCAGTCCTCGTGGCCCGCGCCCCAGAATGGCGACAGCGGATGGCCGCTCTGGCCGCCGGGCATGTGGGTCAGGCCATCGGCTTCGTGGCCGGGCGAGACGACCATGCGTTCGGACGCGCCGAAATCCGGGCCGACGACGCGCGGCATGCCGCCGTCGCCCGGGATCTGATCCGCCGGCATGCACAGGAAGCGCTTGCCGACCACCGGAATCGCCTTCGCCAGCGGGTGGCAGATCGCGGCGGTGTTGCGCTCGCCCCAGGTGCGCCCGGCCAGCGGGCCCTGCGTCTGCAATTCGTCGCGCACCTGCTTCGCGGCGTCCTCGAGCAACGCATCCCAGCTCGCGTACTTGCGCGACAACAGGTGCGCCGGGCGCTGCGTCACCAGCGGCCAGACCACGCCTTCGAGCTGCTGGAACGATGGCATCTCGAACGCATCGCCCAGCGCGGCGTGCGCCGGCGCGATCAGGCCCTCGGCGACGCGCTCGTGCACGGCGAGGCGCCAGGCGCGGACGATGCGATAACTCGTCGACTCGACGCTGGCGCGGCCTTCCCAGCGCTTCGACGCGTCGGCCAAGGCCTGCAGCGCCGGCGTCTTCGCCGTTGCAGCCGTGTCCAGCAGCAGCTTGTGCCAGCCGGTCAGCAGCAGCGCGCGGTCGTCGAGCTGGATCGCCATCAGGTCGCGTTCGGCGAAACGGTCCTTCGCGAACAGGCCGTCGCGGATCTGCTTCGCGCGGGCGGCGAAGGCGTAGCCGCCGTCGCCGAGTTGCGCCAGCGTCTCGCCGTCCTGGGTGCGGTTGTTCGCACTCCACAACCGGTGCATGGCCGGATCGACCAGCCGCGGTGCGCGATCGGTCGCGACCGGCCACGGCGGGCAGACGGCGGCCTGCTCGGCATCGGTGGCCGGCAGCGCCGGCGTGCAACCGGGCGCGCGCTGCGCCAGCGGGCCGATCAGACGCCAGGCGAGCCGGCCGGTGCTGTCGCCGACGACGAAATTCTGCGCGGGCACTGCGCTGCGGTCGGCGATGGCGAGGGCCTGGTCGACGTCGCCGGCCAGCGGCATGTCGGTGAGCCCGAAGCCCAGCGCGCCGGGCAGGTGCGCGTTCCAGCGCAGCGCGAACAATCGGTCGCCTTCGCGATGCAGCACCGGGCCCCAGTCGGTTTCCTGGACCTCGAATTCCACCGGCGCGGCGCCGGCGACGTTGATCGTTTCCGCATGCGATGCGGGCGTCACGCAGGTGGAGGCATCGACGTTCGCGCCGCCGCAGGCGGTGTGGATGCGCCAGTCCGCACTGTCGATGTAGCCGTTGGTGAACGCCCAGGCGACATGCGTGTTGCTGCCGACCACGGCCGCCGGCAGTCCGGGCAGGGTGAAGCCGGTGACATCGACCTTGCCGCCCGGCGCGCGCGCGTCCGCGTACCGTAGCCGCGCACGGAACCAGATGTTCGGCGCGCGCAGGCCGAGGTGCATGTCGTCGGCGACGATCGCGCGACCGTCGGCGGTCAGGGTGCCGTCGACCGCGAAGTTGTTGCTGCCGGGCACGATGTCGTCCGCGCCGATCGCATGTCGCTCCGCCGGAGGTCCCGGCAGCTTGCGCAGGTCGACCTCCTCGGCGGTCGGCAGCGTCGCGTCGCCGCGCGGTTCGCCGACCAGCGGCGCATCCCAGCGGGTGCCGTCGCGGGTGAGCAGGGCGTACAGCGCGGGCGGCAGGTGCGGCTTGATCCGCCACAGCGCCAGCTCGTTGTGGTCGCTGGCGTCCTGCAGGTCGAAATACATCGCGAACCCGACCAGCGCCGCATCCTCCGGCGCCCAGCGCTTCGGCTGCTGGCCGAGCAGGA
>JBGAFR010000038.1:0-32088 GCA_044227145.1 Lysobacteraceae bacterium | reverse complement strand
CGACATGAAATTCTTCGTCAGCTGCGCGAAAGGCCTGGAATACCTGCTGGCCGACGAATTGCTCGCGCTCGGCTGCACGCGCGCGACCGCTGCGCGCGCCGGCGCGAATGCCGAAGGCACGCAGGCCGACGCACTGCGCGCAGTGCTGTGGTCGCGGCTCGCCAGCCGCGTGCTGTGGCCGATCGCCGAATACGACTGCGCCGACGAGCACGCGCTCTACGCCGGCGCGCGCGCGGTCGACTGGGCCGTGCACCTGCGCCAGGGCATGACCCTCGCGGTCGACGCGCATGTCTCGGGCGAGGCGATCACGCATGCGCGCTACGCCGCGCAGCGGATCAAGGACGCCGTGGTCGACAGCGTCCGCGCCTCGGGCGGCGAACGTCCGGATGTCAATCTCGACGCGCCCGATCTGCGCCTGAGCCTGGTGGTGCGCAAGCAGCGCGCGGTGCTGTCGGTCGATCTCGGCGGCGGCCCGCTGCATCGTCGCGGCTGGCGGCAGACACAGGGTGAGGCGCCGCTGAAGGAAACGCTCGCGGCCGCGGTGCTGATGCGCGGCGACTGGCCGCGGGTATATGCCGACGGCGGTGCACTGCTCGATCCGATGTGCGGCAGCGGCACGTTGCTGATCGAAGGCGCGCTGATGGCCGCGGACGTAGCACCCGGGCTGATGCGCGAGGCGCAGGCGCTGCGGACGCCGTCGCGCTGGCGGCAGTTCGACGCGGTGACGTGGCGCGCGCTGGTCGACGAGGCCGAAGCGCGCGCGCAGGCCGGACGCGCCGCGCTGCGCGCCTGCGTGCGCGGCAGCGATGTCGACCCGCATGCCGTCCGCGCCGCGCGCGAGAACGCCGAGCGTGCGGGCGTCGCCGGGGCCATCGGCTTCGACGTGCGCGACATCGCCGCGCTGGCGCCGCAACCGGAACCGCGCGGGCTGGTGGTCTGCAATCCGCCGTACGACGCGCGGCTGGCGGCCGACCCGATGCTGTATCGCACGCTCGGCGACGCGCTGAAGCGCGCCGCTCCGGGCTGGAAGGCCAGCCTGCTCTGCGGCGACGCCGACCTCGCGCGCGCCACCGGCCTTCGCGCGGCGAAGAAGTACCAGGTGTTCAACGGCGCGATCGAATGCGCGCTGATCGTTTGCGACCCGGTGCTGCCACCGGTGCGCGAGCGTCCGGTCGATGCCGCGCCCGTGCCGCTGTCGGAAGGCGCGACGATGGTCGCCAACCGTCTGCGCAAGACGCTGAAGGCGTCGAAGACGTGGCGCGAGCGCGAGGGCGTGCGTTGCTGGCGCGCCTACGACGCCGATATCCCCGAATACGCCGCCGCGATCGACGTCTACACCGACGACAACGGCGCGCGCTGGCTGCACGTGCAGGAATACGCCGCGCCGGCGGACATTCCGGAAGACATCGCGCGCGGCCGCTTCCGCGACCTGCTCGCCGGTGCGCGCGAGGCCTGCGACGTGCCGCGCGAACGCGTGGCGATCAAGACCCGGGCGAAGGGCAAGGGCGGCAGCAAGTACGCCGACAGCGGCGCGTTCAAGCGCGGCGAAACGCTCGCGGTGCGCGAAGGCGGCGCGCGGCTGATCGTCAACCTGTTCGATTACCTCGACACCGGCCTGTTCCTCGACCACCGGCCGATGCGCTTGCGCATTGCCGCGGAAGCGAAGGACACGCGCTTCCTCAACCTGTTCGCCTACACCGGCGCGGCCACCGTGCACGCGGCGATCGGCGGTGCGGCGCAGACGACATCGGTCGACCTGTCTGCGACCTACCTGCAGTGGTGTTCCGACAACCTGCGCCTCAACGATCTGGCCGGCGCGCGGCACCGGCTGGTGCAGGCCGACGTGCTGGCCTGGCTGGAAGCGGATCGCGGCGAATACGACCTGATCTTCTGCGACCCGCCGACGTTCTCGAACTCCGCCCGCGCCGCCGACTTCGACGTGCAGCGCGACCACGTGCGCCTGCTGCGCGCGGCGATCTCGCGGCTGTCATTCGGCGGCACCCTGTATTTCTCGAACAACTCCCGCCGCTTCCGGCTCGACGAGGCCGCGCTGGCGGCGTTCGCCGAGGTGGAGGACATCACCCCGGCGACGATCGGGCCCGATTTCGCCCGTAATCCGCGGATCCACCGCGCCTGGCGGCTGCGCGGGCGCTGAGCCCGGCCGCGCCGGCGTCGTCGCTCAGAGGCTGCCGTAGACGATCGCGTCCCACGCGCGCCGCCGGGCCTGCGCCTGCGCCTCGTCGGGCGTGCCGGAGCCGACGAGCTTGGCCTGCACCGCGGGCGGCGGATAGATGCCGGGGTCGTTCGCGATCGATGGATCCACCAGCGACAGCGCGTCTCGGTTGGCGTTGGCGTAGGCCACTTCGTCGCTGATCGAGGCAATGACCTTGGGCGTCATCAGGTAGTTCACGAAGCGATGCGCCGCGCCGGGGTCCGGGGCGCCCTTGGGAATGGCGATGACGTCGACCCAGCGCACGGCGCCTTCCCGCGGGATGACGTAGCGGATCTCCGGCGGCTTGCGACCGGCCTGCGTGCTTCGCTCGTCCGCCCTGGCACGGGCCTGCTGGACGTCGCCGGAGTAGGTGAGCACCAAGCAGAACTCGCCCTCGGCCAGGCCCTTGATCAGCTCGTCGCCGTTGGCGATCTTGCGGATGTGCGGGCGGATCGCGCCGTACACGGCGCGGACCGCGTCGTTGGCGCGCTCGCTGTAGTCGCGGGCGTCGAGGCCCTTCCACATCAGCGCCGGCGGAAACGCGTCCGTGTCGCTTTCGATGATGCCGATGCCGCAGGAGGAGAGTTTCGCCGCGTTGGCCGGATCGAACAGCAGTCCCCAGCTGTCCAGCAGCGCCTGCGGGCCCAGCGCAGCGCGGACCAGGTCGACGTTCACGCCGAGTGCGGTCGTGCCCCACATGTAGGGCACCAGGTGCGCGTTGCCGGGATCAATCTCGGCGAGCTCGGCCATGATCGCCGGGTCCATGTGGCCCAGGTTGGGCAGCAGCGACTTGTCGAGCGTGGCCAGTGCGCCCTGCGCGACCAGATCCTTCGCGTAGGGATGGGCCGTCGGGAACACCACGTCGTAGGCATGGGGCGCGGCCGCGAGCCGCTCCAGCAGGGCGTCGTTGTTCGCGTAGTTGCAGTAGTCCACGCCGATGCCGGTGGTCGCCTCGAAGTCGCGCAGCGTGTCCTTGCCGATGTAGTCGGACCAGTTGCAGACCTTGAGGGTGGCCGGGCCGGTCGTCGCGGACGCCGTCTTGCCGGCGGGAGACGCCGTGGTCGGGGCGTCGTGCCCGCAGGCGGTGGCGAACGCCAGGACGACGAGCAGGGAAACACGAACCTTGCGCAGGCGATGCATGCGGTTTTCGACTCCTTCCGGGTGGGCTCCTGTGCCGGAAGGACCGCCCCGCCCCGCAGCGTCGATCGAGGGATCGCCCGGGGCCTGGTCCGTTCCGGTCGCCGGCGCGGTGCGCGCGGCAATCCACCGCATCGTAATGCCGAACCACGAAACTTGTCGCCGCCCGCCTGCGCGAGTCGCCACGACGGTCACGCATTGGTCTGCGGCGGAGGGCAGCGCGTTCGCCGCGGCGGGGCATCGCGCGCATGACGATCTTCCGGATGCAACCAGGGGTGCGCCGCCCGACCGGCGGTTCGCCGACCGGGCGCCGGGCGTCAGAAGCTGCCGTAGACGATTGAGTCCCACACCTGCTTGCGCGCTGCCGCTTCCGGCCCGGTCGGGTTGCCTGCGGTGGCGAGCTTCGCGCGGACCTCGGCGGGCGGATAGATGCCGGGGTCGCCGGTGATCGCCTTGTCGACCAGCGGCGTGGCGTCGCGGTTGCCGTTCGCGTAGGCCACTTCGTCGCTGATCGAGGCGATGACCTTCGGCGTCAACAGGTAGTTCACGAACCGCTGGGCGGCTTGGGGATTCGGCGCGTCCTTCGGGATGGCGATGGTGTCGACCCAGCGGGTCGCGCCTTCCCGCGGGATGACGTAGCGGATGTCGCGGGCTTTCCCGCCCTTTTTCTCGGCCAGTTCCTCGGCGCGCGCTTGCGCCTGCTGCACGTCGCCGGAGAAGGTCAGCACCAGGCAGAACGTGCCGTCGGCGAGGCCTTCGATCAGTTCGTCGTCGTTGCCGAACTTGCGCACATGGGTGCGGATCGCGGCGAACGCGTCCCGCGCCGCGGCGTTCGAAGCCTCGCCGAAATCCGCGGGGGGCATGCCCTTCCAGAACAGGGCGGCAGGAAAGGTTTCCTCGGCGTTGTCGACGATGCCGATGCCGCAGGCGGAGAGTTTCGCTGCGTTGGCCGGGTCGAACAGCAGCCCCCAGCCGTCGAGCGCCGCGCTAGGCCCCAGCGCCTGCCGGACCCTGTCGACATCCATTCCGAGGCCGGTGGTGCCCCACATGTACGGCACGACGTGCGCGTTGCCCGGGTCGATGGTCGCCAGTTCGGCCATGATCGCGGGATCGAGGTGCGCGAGGTTCGGGATCAGCTTGCGGTCCAGTGGCGCCAGTTGGCCCGACGCGACCATGCGCTGGGCGTAGGGTCGCGCCGTGGGGAAGACGACGTCGTAGGTGTTCGGGGAGGCCGCCAGCTTGTCGAGCAGGATGTCGTTGGTCGAATACACCGAATACAGCACGCGGATGCCGGTCTGCGTTTCGAAGTCCTGCAACGTGTCCTTGCCGATGTAATCGGACCAGTTGTAGACGTTGAGCGCCTGTCCGTTGCCGGAGGCGGCGACAGGGCCGGATGCGGCCGGCGCGGCGTCGCGGCCGCAGGCGGCCAGCGTCAGCAGCGCGGACAGGACGAGGATCGAGCGCCTGAAGGATTGCCTGAAGGAAGGGTGCATGTATCGCGGTCTCCACGGGATTCGAGTCACGCCGGAGATGTGACGAAGTCGGCGTTCGCGGAGGCAAAGCAATTCGCGTGCCACATTCTGGCGAATGAGCCGATCCGGGTTCCGGTCAACCGGGGCATCCCGGGGGGAGACGATCGCAGGGGCCGCCCCCTGTAGGCTCGCCCGGTCGGGCGGCGGCAGTCGGAATCCGCCCCTGCGCGTCGGCTTGCGACGTGCGGGCCCTCCGTTCAGCGGGTGGCGCGCCCCGTCGGCGGCGGGTGGCGTTCGAGCGCGGCGGCGGCGCGAGTCCGGATGGCGCGACGGGCCACCGGGTCCCGGCCCGGCCTGATCCAAGTCTCCCGGGGCCGTTCGCCCAGGCCGTGCGCTGCCGGGAAACGAGCGGTGCCTGCGTCGGCGGACGCGGGATCGTCGTCATGGCGAAGAGGGCCGGCGTGCGATGCGCCGGCCCGGGGAGACGCGTCAGTTCTCGCGATAGACCGGGAATGGCAGCAGCAGCACCATCCGCTGGTGTTCGGCGAGGGCTTCAGGCGTTTCCGCACGCATGAACACGTGGACCACGCGGTCGGGCGCAATCCGCAGCAAGGCCTCCCGGATCTCGGCCCGGGCGTCGCTGGCCAACTCGCCGCGATACCACTGCAGCTCCTCGCCGTTGGCGAGCGTGCCCTTCTCGGCGCGATCGCCGCGGCGCGGCTTGAACGGCGATTCCGCGCTGATGGTGAGGGCGAAGACCTCGGTGCCGCCGTCCTGGAGCAGGGCGTTGCACTGCAGGATCCCGGGGAAGCGTTTCACTTCCCAGCCGATGCTTGCCGCCAGCGCGTCCGGCAGTGCGGGGCAGTCGTTCGCGGGGTCCGGCGCGACGTCCTGCGCGGGTTCCTGTGCGAGGGCATGTCCGGCGCAGAGCGCGGCGAATGACAGCATCCAGATCCGGACCAGCGATTTCACGATGTTTCCCCCATGGGTCTGCGTTGAGGCCTCCGTGCGGGACGGCGGCGGCGTTTCCGTCCGGAACCTGCCGCCCGCAGGCGGCGTCGCGCCGGCCTGCTCGCCATCAAACTTAAGCCAGCCTCGCCGTCGTTTCCAGTGTGCCGGTCAATTTTCGACCGGTCGACGGAGGGGGCCGGCCTGCAATCGATGCCAGCCATCAGTGCCGGCGCAGGATCAGTTCCAGCACCAGTTTGCTGCCGAAGAAGGCCAGCACCAGCATCGCCATCGCCGCGAGCGTCCAGCGCACCGCGGTCGCGCCGCGCCAGCCGTAGCGTCGGCGGCCGAGCAGCAGGGCGCCGAAGCCCAGCCACGACAGCACGCTGAAGACCGTCTTGTGCGCGAGGTGCTGGGCCAGCAGGTTCTCGACGAACAGCACGCCGGTGAGCAGGGTGGCGGTCAACAGCGCGAAGCCGACCGTGATCGTCCGGAACAGCAGCGTCTCCAGCTCGACCAGCGGCGGCAGCGCGCGCAACCAGCCGTGCAGGCGGCGCCGGCGCAGGGCGCGCTCCTGCGCCCACAGCAGCACCGCCAGCAGCGTGGCGACCGCGAGCGTGGCGTAGGCGAGCAGCGCGCACCAGGCGTGCAGCAGCAGCCGCCAGTCCAGCGCCTGCACGTCGTGCCGGCCGAACGCGGCGTACAGCACCAGGCAGCCGGCGGCGATCGGGAACACGATCACGCCCAGCGCCGCCATGCGTCCGCGCAGGCCCATCAGCACGGTCACGCCGGCCATGCCGACGCCGACGATGGACAATGCCGAGAAGAAATGCAGGTTCTCGCCGCCGGCCGCATGCCAGGCCATCGCATGGGCGCCCAGGTGCAGCGCCGCCGCGACCGCCGGCAGCAGCCACAACCCCATTGGCACGGTCGGGCCGGCCGTCGCCAGCCGGCGCGCGAGCAGGCCGGCGGACGCCAGGTACAGGGCGGTCGCGATCAGGGCGAGGGTCATCGCGTCAGTGTCGCACAGGGCGGAGCCAGGGCGCACCGCTTATAATCGCCGCCCTTTCCGCCGCGGTGCCCGCCATGTTCGAGTCCCTCACCCAGCGTCTGTCCGGCACCATCGAGCGCCTGCGCGGGCGCGGCCGGCTGACCGAGGAGAACATCCGCGAGGCGACCCGCGAGGTCCGCATCGCCCTGCTCGAGGCCGACGTCGCGCTGCCGGTGGTGCAGGCGCTGATCGAGCGGATCAAGGTCCGCGCCGTCGGCCAGGAAGTGCTCAAGTCGCTGACGCCCGGCCAGGCGCTGATCAAGGTCGTCCGCGACGAACTGACCGCGGTCATGGGCTCGGCTGCCGCCGACCTCAACCTCAACGTGCCGGCGCCGGCGGTGATCCTGATGGCCGGCCTGCAGGGCGCGGGCAAGACCACCACCGTCGGCAAGCTCGCGAAGCACCTCAAGGAGCGCCGCAAGAAGAAGGTGATGGTCGTCTCGGCGGACGTGTACCGCCCGGCCGCGATCGAGCAGCTGAAGACGCTGGCGCAGCAGGTCGACGTGCTGTTCTTCCCGTCCAGCGCTGATCAGAAGCCCGAGGCGATCGTGAAGGCCGCGATCGAGGACGCCCGCAAATCCTATGTCGACGTGCTGATCGTCGACACCGCCGGCCGCCTCGCCATCGACGAGGCGATGATGGCCGAGATCAAGGCCCTGCACGCCGCGGTCAACCCGGTCGAGACCCTGTTCGTGGTCGACTCGATGACCGGCCAGGACGCCGCCAACACCGCCAAGGCCTTCAGCGAGGCGCTGCCGCTGACCGGCGTGGTGCTGACCAAGACCGACGGCGACGCCCGCGGCGGCGCTGCGCTGAGCGTGCGCTACGTCACCGGCCGGCCGATCAAGTTCATCGGCACCGGCGAGAAGACCGACGGCCTCGACGTGTTCCACCCGGACCGCGTCGCCAGCCGCATCCTCGACATGGGCGACGTGCTGTCGCTGGTCGAGCAGGTCGAGCAGCAGGTCGACAAGGACAAGGCCGCGAAGCTGGCCGAGAAGGTCGTGAAGGGCAAGAAGTTCGACCTGAACGACATGAAGGACCAGCTCGAGCAGATGCAGAACATGGGCGGCCTGCACGGCCTGATGGACAAGCTGCCGGGCATGGGCCAGATCCCGGACAACGTGAAGAACCAGGTCACCGGCAAGGAGGTGCCGCGGATGATCGCGATCATCAACTCGATGACGAAGAAGGAACGCCGTCATCCCGACCTGCTCAACGGCTCCCGTCGCGCCCGCATCGCGAAGGGCGCCGGCATGACCCCGGCCGACGTCAACCGTCTGATGAAGCAGTACATGCAGATGGAAAAGATGATGAGCAAGCTCAGCCAGGGCGGCATGAAGGGGCTGATGCGGGGCATGAAGGGCATGATGGGCGGCCGCGGGGGCATGCCGTTCAGGTGATCGGGCGTTGCCCGATCGTCCCCAACGTTTGCTCCGCGAAACTTCGGCCCCCGGTCGGTGCGCTTCCACACCGCATTCGTGCCTTCGGCACGAATCGCCCCCTAACTCAGGGGCTGGGCAGGGGACTGGATGGATTTTCGGCCCTGGATTTCCCCGGTTCCTGGTTTCCCGCTATACTTCCCGGCTTACCCTGCCATTCCGGCAGCTGGGCAACACCGAAGCACACCTATGGTCAAGATCCGTCTCACCCGTGGCGGCGCCAAGAAGCGCCCCTTCTACCACATCATCGTCACCGACAGCCGCAGCTCGCGCGACGGCCGCAACATCGAGCGTCTGGGTTACTACAACCCGATCGCCGCCGGCAACGAGAAGCGCATCGAACTCGATCTGGAGCGCGCCAAGCACTGGATCGGTACCGGCGCCCAGATGACCGACAAGGTCGCCGACCTGTACAAGCAGGCCAGCAAGCAGGCCGCCGAGGCCGCGGCCCCCGCCGCCTGATCCTCGGGCCGCGCGACGCGCGGCCCCGCCTCCGCATGAAAGACCCGACGCGCCGCATCCTCGTAGGCAGGATCCACGGCGCGTTCGGCGTGCGTGGCGAAGTGAAGCTCGAGTCCCTGACCGAGCCGGAAGGCAACCTGCTGCGCTACCAGCCGTGGGTCCTGCGGGACGCGCAGGGACGCGAACGCACGGTCGAAGGCGCCCGCGCCCGTCCGGGCGGGAAGGGCCTGATCGGCACGCTGCCGGGCATCGATGACCGCGACGTGGCCGAGGCCCTGCGTGGCGCCGAGCTGTTCGTTCCGCGCAGCGCCCTGCCGCCGCCGCGCGACGGCGAGTTCTACTGGATCGACCTCGAAGGCCTCCGCGTCGCCAACGTCGAAGGCGTCGATTTCGGCACGGTCGCGTCGGTCTTCTCCAACGGCGCCAACGACGTGCTGGTGGTCCGCGGTGATCGCGAACGGATGATTCCCTGGCGGCGCCCCGACTACGTGCGCGAGCTGGATTTCGACGCCGGCCGCATCGTCGTCGACTGGGACGCGGATTTCTGAGCGCCGCCGCGGCCGCCATGCGCATCGACCTCGTCAGCCTGTTCCCCGAATTCGTCGCCCAGATCGCCGGCCATGGCGTGGTCGGGCGGGCGCAGGAGCGCGGACTGCTCGCGCTGCACGGCTGGAACCCGCGCGATTACGCCGAAGGCAACTATCGGCGGGTGGACGACCGGCCGTTCGGCGGCGGGCCGGGCATGGTGATGCTGATCGACCCGCTGCGCGCCGCGCTGCAGGCCGCGCGTGCCGCCGATCCAGCGCCCGCCCGCGTGATCTACCTGAGCCCGCAGGGGGCGCCGCTGACCCAGGCGAAGGCGCGCGCACTCGCCGGCCTGCCGCGGTTGATCCTGCTCTGCGGCCGCTACGAGGGCGTCGACGAGCGCCTGCTGGCGGCCGAGGTCGACGAGGAACTGTCGATCGGCGACTACGTGCTGTCCGGGGGGGAACTGGCCGCTGCGGTGGTCGTGGACGCCGTCGCCCGGCTGCTGCCCGGGGCGCTGAACGACGCCGAATCGGCCGCCCAGGACAGCTTCGAGGGCGAGGGCGGCCTGCTGGACTGCCCGCATTACACCCGGCCGGTGGAACACGCCCTGGGCAGCGTTCCGCCGGTGCTGTTGTCCGGCAACCATGCCGAGATCGCGAAATGGCGGCGCCAGCAGTCGCTGGGCCGGACCTGGCTGCGCCGGCCGGACCTGATCGATCGGGACGCCCTGTCGAAGGCCGACCGGGCCCTGCTCGACGCCTTCCTGACCGGCCGGGAGCCCGCCGGGGTACCGCCGGAGTCCTGAGCGGGTGCCTCTGGCGCCGTCGGGAATTTTTCCTTTACAATGTGCGGCTTACCGTCGAAGAGGATGGTAAGACAGTTCTGCCATGACGCGGGTCCGCGTGCACTCGCGCAATTACAGCTTCGGCCCACGACGGCCGGGCACCAACAACTAAGGCTCACCGCAACCATGAACAAGCCCTCGCTCAACACGCTGCTGCAGCAGTTCGAAGCCGAACAGGTCCAGCGCCAGCTGCCGGACTTCGGTCCCGGCGACACCGTCATCGTCAACGTCAAGGTCAAGGAAGGCAATCGCGAACGCGTCCAGGCCTACGAAGGCGTGGTGATCGGCAAGAAGAATGCCGGCCTCAACTCGTCGTTCACGGTGCGCAAGATCTCGCACGGCTACGGCGTCGAGCGCGTGTTCCAGACACACAGCGCCGCGATCGACTCGGTCACGGTCAAGCGCCGCGGCGCGGTCCGCGCCGGCAAGCTGTACTACCTGCGCAACCTCGAGGGCAAGAAGGCGCGCATCAAGGAAGACCTGTCGATGTACGCCAAGGCGAAGAGCGAAGCCAACGCCGGCTGATCCGCACGCTCGCCGCATCCGCAACGGCCGCCGCAGGGCGGCCGTTCGCGTTTGCGGGATCGCGCGCCTGCCTGTTCGCCTGTTCCGCTGATCGCGCTTACGGCTCCGGGCACGCTCCGCGGGTCAGGGTTTCGCGCCCGCTTGCATCGCCATCACGATCCCGGCCGCGAAGCCGACGAGCATCGGGATCGCCATGTAGCCGAAGACGGTCAGCAGCGCGCGCAGCAGGGTGCCGAACGGGCGCCCCGGCGTGCGGAACGTGTCCCACAGCGCGAACGTCTGGTACGCCAGGAACAGCAGGCCGCTGCCGAGCAGCGCCAGGGGCATCCACGCGCCGCCGTTGGTGATCATGTGGATCGGCATCCAGGCCAGGTTGATCACGCACATGAAGGCGAAGATGAAGGCGTTGATCGCCAGATGTTCGCCGTAGCTGCGCTGTCCGCCCATGAACCACCGGCTCAGCAGCGCGACGATCGGCAACTGCACCATCAGCCCGAGCGAATAGTTGACCATCAGCGCCTTCATGAACGCAGCGGTGTCGGCGGCTTCCTTCGCCGGCAGGCCCGCGGTCATGGGCGAATAGTCGAAAGGAAACTTCGAATACACCAGCGCGCACAGGCCGGCGAGCAGGACCAGCATCGACAGCGGATTGAAGTAGCGGATGCGGTGCCCGTCGAGATAGGCGCTGATCGTGCGTCCCGGATGCAGCGCGAGGGCGCGGATCGTCACCAGCAGCCCGCGGTCCACATGGAAGACCGCGTGCGGGATCTCGTGCAGCAGGCGGGGCAGTGTGAGCGCATGGATCTCGCCGCGTTGTCCGCAGCGATGGCAGAACGCGCCGTTCAATGCCGTGTCGCAGTTGGCGCAGGTGCCGGCGGGCGCCATCGAGTGCGGATTCGTCATCGTCGGGTCGAACTGCAGGCGGAGCCGGCCACTATAACGTAGTGTCCGGCGCGACCATCGCCCGTGTCCTGGCGGGTGGCGCTACACTCGCGCCACCCGCCCGTCGCCCCCGATGCACAGCGAAACCGTCACCGTCCGCCTCGATCTCTGGCTCTGGGCCGCGCGCTTCTTCAGGACGCGCAGCCTCGCCAAGACCGCGATCGAGACCGGCAAGGTCGAGGTCGACGGGCAGCGCGCGAAGGCCTCGCGCAGCGTGCGCGCCGGCGACGCGCTGCGCATCGTCCGTGGCGACGAGGTGTTCGAGATCCAGGTGCTGGCGCTCAGCGACCAGCGCGGTCCGGCGTCGATCGCGCAGACGCTCTACGTCGAGTCCGAAGCCTCGAAGGCGCGGCGCGCCGAGACGCTGGCGACCCTGCGCGCCGGGCGTGCGGGCTATCAGCCGCCGGAGACGAAACCGGACAAGCGCGCGCGCCGGCTGATCCGCGCGTTGGGCGACATCGACGCGACCTGAGGCGCGCTCATGCCTCCAGCAGCACGTACGGCACGACCTGCCGCTTCCACGCGGCGCCGGAATGGCGCCTGGCCTGGTCCATCGCGAGCGCGATGAAGCTGTCCCACTGGCTTGGGTGCACGGTCTGGCCGCCGAGGCCGGACGTGCGGGGCCGGGTGCCGATCCGATGCCATCCCGATGTCGGCGCGGGGCATGTCGCGCCCCGCGCCGAGCTCGGGCCGGCTCAGGCGAGGTCGAAGCGGTCCAGCTCCATCACCTTCGCCCAGGCCGTGGCGAAGTCGTGCACGAACTTCTCGTGCCCGTCTGCCGCCGCGTACACCTCGGACAGCGCGCGCAGCACCGAGTTGGAACCGAACACCAGGTCCGCGCGCGTCGCGGTCCAGCGCGCGGCGCCGGTCTTGCGATCGTGGCCCGCGTAGCCGTTGCGGCCGGTCGGCTTCCACTCGGTCGCCATGTCCAGCAGGTTGACGAAGAAGTCGTTGCTCAGCACGCCCGGCCGGTCGGTCAGCACGCCGGCCTTCGAGCCGCCGGCGTTGGCGCCCAGCACGCGCAGGCCGCCGACCAGCGCGGTCATCTCCGGCGCGGTCAGGGTGAGCAACTGCGCCTTGTCGACCAGCAGGTGCTCGGCGGGCACTTCGGACGCCGACTTGAGGTAGTTGCGGAAGCCGTCGGCAAAGGGCTCCATCGGCGCGAACGAGTCAACGTCGGTCTGTTCCTGCGTGGCATCGACGCGACCCGCATGGAACGGCACCTCGACCGCGACGCCGGCGTCGCGGGCCGCCTTCTCGATGGCCGCGTTGCCGCCGAGCACGATCAGATCGGCCAGCGAAACGCGCTTGCCGCCGGTCGCGCCGCGGTTGAAGTCAGCCTGCACGGCTTCCAGCGCCTGCAGCGTCGCGGCGAGGCGGGCCGGGTCGTTGGCTTCCCAATCCTTCTGCGGCACGAGGCGCACGCGCGCGCCGTTGGCGCCGCCGCGCTTGTCGCCGCCGCGGAACGTCGAGGCCGACGCCCACGCCGCCGACACCAGATCGGAGACGGACACACCGCTGTCGAGGATCTTCTGCTTCAGCGCGGCGATGTCGCCGGCGTCGATGGCGGCATGGTCGGCCTTCGGCAGCGGGTCCTGCCAGATCAGGTCTTCGGCCGGGACCTCCGGACCCAGGTAGCGCGCCTTCGGGCCCATGTCGCGATGGGTGAGCTTGAACCAGGCGCGGGCGTAGGCGTCCGAGAACGCGTCGAAGTCCTCGAGGAAACGGCGCGAGATCTTCTCGTAGGCCGGGTCGAAGCGCAGCGAGAGATCGGTGGTCAGCATGGTCGGCCGCTTGGCAGGACCGCCGTGCGCATCGGGGATGATCGCGTCGGCACCCACGGCCACCCACTGGTACGCGCCGGCGGGGCTTTTGGTCAGCTCCCACTCGAAGCCGAACAGGTTCTCGAAGAAGTTGTTGCTCCACTGCGTGGGTGTTTTCGTCCACGTCACTTCGAGGCCGCTGGTGATGGCGTCGCCGCCCTTGCCGCTGCCGTGCTTGTTGGCCCAGCCGAAGCCCTGCAGTTCGAGGTCGGCGGCTTCCGGCTCGACACCGACGTTGTCCGCCGACGCAGCGCCGTGGGTCTTGCCCAGGCTGTGGCCGCCGGCGATCAGCGCGACGGTTTCCTCGTCGTCCATCGCCATGCGCGCGAAGGTCTCGCGGATGTCCTTCGCGGCCGCTATCGGGTCGGGCTTGCCGTCCGGGCCTTCCGGGTTCACGTAGATCAGGCCCATCTGCACCGCGGCCAGCGGGTTCTCGAGGTCGCGGGTGTGCGGCGCCTGGCTGTCGTCGTCCTTCGGCAGCACGCCGCCGGCCTTGTCGACGCCGGGCGAGCCGCGGCCGTAGCGATCGTCGCCGCCCAGCCACTTGGTCTCGCGGCCCCAGTAGACGTCGAGGTCCGGCTCCCACGTGTCCTCACGGCCGCCGGCGAAACCGAAGGTCTTGAAGCCCATGCTCTCCAGCGCGACGTTGCCGGCGAGGATCATCAGGTCCGCCCACGAGATCTTCTGGCCGTACTTGCGCTTGATCGGCCACAGCAGCCGGCGGGCCTTGTCGAGGCTGACGTTGTCTGGCCAGCTGTTGAGCGGGGCGAACCGCTGCTGGCCGCGCCCGCCGCCGCCGCGGCCGTCGCCGACGCGATAGGTGCCGGCGCTGTGCCAGGCCATGCGGATGAACAGGCCGCCGTAGTGGCCGAAGTCGGCCGGCCACCAGTCCTGGGAATCGGTCATCAGCGCGACGAGGTCGCGCTTGAGCGCCGGGTAGTCGAGTTTCTTGAACTCGGCCGCGTAGTCGAACGTCTTGCCGAGCGGATTCGAGCGTTCGGAATGCTGGCTCAGCAGATCGAGACGCAACTGACCGGGCCACCAGTCCTGGTTGGTGGTGCCGCCGCCAGCGGCACTGTGGAACGGGCACTTCGATTCGCTGGACATGGGCTGACTCCGTTGAGGGTGTCAGTCCAATCTATGCCTGCCTGATCGAAAGGGACAGTCGAATGATGTGATCATTTTGATAGTGAAAAACTATCAGATGGCGCCCGGCAGCGGCGCAGGGGCCTCGTGCCGGGCGTCCATGCACGCTCTCAGCGACGCCCGCCCAGCAGGCCGCCGCCGATCTTCAGCAGGTCGCCCAGGCCGAGCTGGCCGTCGCCGTCCTGATCGAGCACCGCGCCGAGCAGGCCGCCGCCGAGGCCACCTTGCTGGCGGACTGCCTGCTGTTCCTGACCGAGGATGGCGCCGAGCACGTCGGCGCTGGCATTGCCGCCGCCCAGTCCCGTCGCCGCACCGCCGCTCTGGTTGCCCGAGAACATCCGCTTGGCCAGATAGGCCAGGACGATCGGGGCGAGGATCTTCATCAGCTGACCGGCGCGATCGCCGCCGAGGCCGGTGGCTTCGCCCAGATGCTGTTCGGCACGGTCCTGCTGGCCGCCGAAGATGTGGCCGAGCATGCCGGCGCCGTCGGTCTGCCGGGTCTGGGCGCCGCCCAGCACCATGCCGAGCAGGCCGCCGAGGTCCGGAGCGCCTGCGTGGTCGCGCTGCAGCGCGCCGAACAGCGCCTCCGCGCCCTGCGGCTGGCTGGCGTTGCGGCCCAGTGCGCCCATCAGCAGCGGCAGCGCCGCGCTGACCGCGCCGGCGGCCTGGGTGCGGCCGACGCCGAGCTGCTGCGCGATCTGCTGCAGCGGCGCACCTTCGAGCTGCGAGAAGAGGTCGTCGGTGAGTGCGGTCATTGCGGTGACTCCTGATTCGGGCGGCCTGGCCGCGGGTGGAGGGCTACTGTAGCGCTCCGATCGGGACGGAAGGCCGGGGCCGCGACTTTTTCGGTCGACGAGCCGGCCTCAATCCCCGGGTACCGCGGTCGGCGGCAGGCCGGTGTTGCGGTGGAACTCGAAGATCAGGTGGGTCTCGATGTGCACCACTTCCGGCCGCTCGGTGAAGGCGGCGAGGGCGAACTCGCGCAGGTGCGCGCTGTCGCGCACGCCCACGTGCACGAGGAAATCGTCGGCGCCGGCGACATGGTAGAAGGCCAGCACTTCCGGCAGTTCGCACAGATGGGCGTGGAAGCTTTCGACCAGCCCGCGCGAGTGCTGCTGCAGCCGCACCGCGACCAGCGCCTGCAGCCCGATCCCGATCGCGTCCGGCGCGATCTCCGCGTGGAAGCCGAGGATCGCCTTCGATTCGCGCAGGCGGCGGATCCGCTCCAGCGCGGTCGAGGGCGCGACCCCGACCTTTTCCGCGAGGTCCTTGTTCGGCAGCCGCGCATTCTTCCGCAGCAGGCGGAGCAGGTCGAAGTCGATTCGGTCGAGCGGCATGGCGACGGACTCCTGCGAAATTTCGTTCGGAACGGAAGATCGAACCCGCATCAGGTTCCAGAATACCGGGATTCCATCGAATGGACGACGCCATGAGCGCCGATACCCGTTTCGACACCTGTGTCGTGCATGCCGGCCGCGAGGACTTCGTCGAGCTCGGCGTCCATGCGCCGCCGATCGACCTGTCCAGCACCTATCCCGTGCGCGACCTCGACATCGGCACCGCCAGTTTCGACGCCCTGGTCGCCGGCGACGCCGCGGCGGCCAATCCGATCTACGCCCGCCTGCACAACCCGACCGTGGCCCGGGTCGAGGGCGCGATCGCCCGGCTCGAAGGCACCGAGGCCTGCGTCGCCTACGGGTCGGGCATGGCCGCGCTGACCGCGCTGTTGCTCGCCTCGCGCAGCCGTGGCGGCCATGTGCTGGTGGTGCGGCCGCTGTACGGCACCTCGGACCACCTGCTCGCCAGCGGCCTGGCCGGGCTCGAGGCCGAGTTCGTCGAGGCGCACGAGATCGCCGCGCGCCGTCGCGCCGACACCGCGCTGGTGCTGATCGAGACGCCCGCCAACCCGACCCTGGACCTCGTCGACATCCGTGCCGTGGTCGAGGCCGCGGGTGACGTGCCGGTGGCGGTGGATTCGACCTTCGCCACGCCGGTGCTGCAGCGGCCGGCCGAACTCGGCGCGACCTACGTGCTGCACAGCGCGACCAAGTTCCTCGGCGGCCATGGCGACGTCGTCGCGGGCGTGGTCTGCTGCGACGAAGGCCACGCGAAGGCGCTGCGCCAGGTCCGCGCCGCCACCGGCGGGCTGCTGCATCCGCTGGCCGCGTTCCTGCTCCACCGCGGCCTGCCCACGCTGGCGCTGCGGGTCGAGCGCGCGCAGGCGAACGCGATCGACCTCGCGCACCGCCTCGTCGCGCATCCCGCCGTGGCGAAGGTGTTCTTCCCCGGCCTCGGCACGGTGCGCAACGCGCACCTGCACACCACCCAGATGCGCGGTCCCGGCACGCTGATCGCATTCGAGATGCATGGCGGCCACGATGCGGCCGCCGCGGTGATGCGCCACGTCGCGCTGCTGACGCCGGCGGTGAGCCTGGGCTCGGTCGATACGCTGATCCAGCATCCCGCCGGCCTCACCCATCGCGTGCTCGACGAAGCCACCCGCGAGCGTTGCGGCATCACCGCCGGCCTGCTGCGGCTGTCGGTCGGCATCGAGCACGTCGACGACCTGTGGGCGGACCTCGCGCAGGCGCTCGATCGCGCAGACGCGACACCCCTGCGCGACGCGGCCTGAGCCTGCACGCGTCGGCGACGCCGGTCAGGCCTCGGCGACGACCACGTCGAACTCGCCGGCCATGACCCGGTCGTGGCGGCCGGTGCGCCAGCCGCGGACGCCGTCGCGCACCAGCGGCGAAGGTTCGGCGCGATAACGCCGGGCGATGCGCGGGTCGTCGTCGTGGCCGAGACGGACAGGGCGCGGATGGCCGGCACGATCGGGCGCGACGCGCACGGCGATGGCCACGCGGCGGGTGGCGCCATCGCTGCCGTCGAATTCGAACTGGTGCAGGCCCTGTTCGCCCTCGAGCAGCGT
This sequence comes from Lysobacteraceae bacterium, assembly GCA_044227145.1. GTDB lineage: Bacteria > Pseudomonadota > Gammaproteobacteria > Xanthomonadales > Xanthomonadaceae > Lysobacter_I. Next base: position 14,627 of record JBGAFR010000038.1, on the reverse strand, counting down.
CAGCGCGCCGAATCCGCTCACCGCGAGCCGTGCGACGCCGCGTTCGGCGTCCTGCTCCAGCGCTTCGACGCGCATGTTGCGGCGCTCGGCCCAGGCCATGTACATCGCGAGCAGGCGCTGCCACCACAGCCGGGTCTGCGCAGGGTCGCGCTTGAGGTCGGTGTCGCCGGCGATCAGCCACAGCAGCGCGTCCTGCGGGCGCTGCTGCGAAACGGCATCGATCGCCATCCGCAGCAGCCACAGCAACTGCGCGTGGCGGGCGACGAAACCGGCGTCGGCGCCGTCGCGTCCCAGGCGTTCGTCGAGGCGCTGCGCGCTCTCGAAGGCGCTTTCGATGCGGTGCCGGCGCTCGATCCGGTCGAGTATTTCGAAGCGCTCCGGACGCGTCCAGAAATCGCGTTCGTCCATCGCCGCATAGTCGGCATCGCGGGCGAGCGTCCAGGCGTCGGCGGACAGCGCATCGGCCACGGCGTCGAACGCCGCGCGCAGGGTCGCGATCGCCGCCGGCGACGCGTCGGGCGCGTAGAGCAGGCTGCGGATGTCGACGGTGTCGCCGGGCGCGATCGGCGTGGCGGCCGGCGCGGGCGGATTCGGATCGACGAATTCGACTTCCAGCCGGTCGCCGGCGCTGCGCACGAACAGGAACTGGTCGCCCTGCGGCGTGAGGTGCTCGACGATGCTGCGTGCCAGCGGTGCGAGCAGGTGCTGCTCGATCGCGCGACGCAGCGGCCGCGCGCCGAGGTCGGGCGTGAAGCCGCGGTCGAGCAGGAACTCGATCGCCGACGGCTCCCACTCCACCGCCCAGTCCCGGTTGCGCAGGCCGCGGCGGGTCATTGCACGCTGCAGTTCCTTGTGCAGGATCTCGCGCATCAGCGCGCGATCGAGCGGGTGGAACAGCACGATCCGGTCGAGCCGGTTGAGGAACTCGCGGCGGAAGGTCTCGAACAGCGCCTTCTCGACCGCGCCGCGCGACCAGCCGCCGGCCGCCGAGGTGAAGCCCGGGCCGGCGCCGCGCGACAGCGTGGAACCGACGTTGCTGGTGAGGATCACGATGCTGTGCCGGAAATCGGCGACGTTGCCGCTGCGGTCGCCGAGGCGGCCGTCGTCGAACACCTGCAGGAACAGGTCCCACACCTTCGGGTGCGCCTTCTCGAATTCGTCGAGCAGCACCACCGAGAACGGCTGCTCGCGGATGCGCGCCACCAGCGAGCGCGCGCTGCCGTCGCGCGAGACGTCGGTCAGCCGCCATGCGCTGTCCTCGGACTGGTATTCGCTCATGTCCAGGCGCAGCAGGCGTTCGGCGCTGCCGAACAGCAGTTCGCCCAGCGCCTTCGCCAGTTCGGTCTTGCCGGTGCCGGTGGGACCGGCGAACAGGAACACGCCGATCGGCCGGCCCGGATCGACCAGCCCGGCCTTGAGCATCGCGATGCGATCGACCAGGCATTCGACGGCTTCGTCCTGGCCGAGCACCCGCTTGCGGAAGAAAGCGCGCAGCGTGTCGAGGTCGAGGCTCTGGCGATCGTCGATGACGTCCAGCGGCAACCCGCTGCGTCGGGCGATGCCCTGCAGCAGCGCGTCGGCGGACAGCGGCAGCGTCGGCGGTTCGTCGGCGAGCGCGGTGCGCAGACTGTCGTCGAGCAGGCGCAGGCTGCGCCCGGGTTCGTGCTGGTCCGGGAAGAACTGCGCCGCCATGCGGCTGGCTTCGTCCAGCGTGCGCGCATCGGCGACCGCGCCGTCGACCGCCGCCTCGCGCGCGTCGCGCCAGAGCACGAGCAGGTCGCGCATGTCGCCCGTCGACAGCGCGGGCAGGGCCAGCGGCTTGGTGAGGTGGCGCAGTGCAGGACGCGCGAGCAGCAGTTGCGCATGCTGTGCCGGCGTCAGTTCGCCGATCATGCGCAGCCGGCCGCGCTCCATCGCCGGCAGCAGCAGGTCGAGGATGCCGCGGGGATCCTGGTCGTGCGCGCCTTTCTGCAGCAGATCGTGGAAGTCCTGTACCCGCCACAGTGCCTTGGGACGATCGAGCGCCTTCAGCAGTTCGCGTACGCGCTCCTCGAGTTCGCCGATGTACTTCTGGCCGGCGAGCACGTCCGCGGCCGAGGCCTCGAACAGCAGCCAGCCCTCGTCATGCAATCGGGCGAACAGGCGGTCGACCAGCGTGGTCTTGCCGGTGCCGCCGTCGCCGCTCACCAGTACCGACACCGCCGGCGTTGCGTGCAGCAGGTCGTGCAGCCGTTCGACTTCGCGCGCCAGCGCGGGATGGTCGACGATGGCCGATGCAGCGTCGCCGGCCGCGGGCGACCACAATCGACCGACGCCGCCGAGCGTCCGGTGTTCGTTGCGGCGTGCGGCTTCGGCCTCGACCTGGGCGAGATAAGGGGCGAGGACCGGCGCCTGCAGCGACTTCAGGCCTTCGGCGAGCAACTCGAGTTCGCGTTCGTCGAGTGCGGCCAGCGCCATCGGCGTGCTGCCGGGGGCGTGCGTCTCCGCCCATTGCAGATACTCGAGCATCCGCTTGCGCAGCGCGGGCGCGTCCCACCACCACCGGCGCACGTGGCGCAGGAAGGCGGGCAGAGCGGCGGCATCGTCGCGGCCGCGCAGATAGTCGAGCATGTACCAGGCCGGGTAGCGCCCGACATTGGCGCTCACGGCAAGCGCGTCCTGGGCCGGGATGTCGTCGCGCACCGGCAGCGCGGCGTAGATCATGCTCGCCAGCACGTAGCCGTCGCCTTCGAGCAGTTCCAGCACCGCACCGGGCGCCAGCGCCGTACCGGACAGCAACGCCACGCCTTCGCGGAACTGCGCGAAGCCGGCCAGGTCTTCCGGGCGCTGGATGCGCTCGTCCTCGGCCTCGATTTCGCGGCGCAGGCGGTGGAGGCGGTCGACGGGCGCTTCTTCCGACGGAGGCGTCGGCGTCTCCGCTTCCGGCGGCGGTGCCTCGATCGCCGGCGTGTCGGCGGTCTCCTGCGAGGTCTCCGCGACGACGGGCGCGGAGGATGCGCCGCCGCCGGACGGACGGCGCAGCCACAGGGTCAGCACGACGCCGAACAGCAGGCCGGCGATGAAGGGGGCTAGGGTCACGTGGCGGACTCCGTGTCGGACGCAGCGGCGCACAGTGTAGGCGGACGCCGTCGCACGCACTGCATCGGCGGCTCCGCGCGCGTCACTCCAGCGCTTTCAGCCGGTACAGTGCTTCCAGCGCCTGCTTGGGCGTGAGCTCGTCGGGGTCGATGCCGGCGAGGGCATCCAGCGCAGCCGACGACGGCGTGAACAAGCCGAACTGCTGCGGGCCGTCGAGTGTCTGTGCGGTGAGCACCGGCGCGGGATCCGCGCGGCGCTGTTCGAGTTCGGCGAGACGGCCGCGGGCTTCGCGCACGACGGTCTTCGGCAGGCCGGCGAGCGCCGCCACCTGCAGGCCGAAGCTGCGGTCGGCGGGGCCGTCCTTCACCGCGTGCATGAACACCAGCGAATCGCCGTGCTCCACCGCGTCGAGGTGCACGTTGGCGATGCCGCTGCCAGCCTGTGCCAGCGCGGTCAGCTCGAAGTAGTGCGTCGCGAACAGCGTGTAGCAGCGATTCGCATTGGCGAGGTGCTTCGCGCAGGCCTCGGCGAGGGCAAGGCCGTCGTAGGTCGAGGTGCCACGGCCGATCTCGTCCATCAGCACCAGCGACTGCGGCGTGGCGTGATGCAGGATGTAGCTGGTCTCGCTCATCTCGACCATGAAGGTCGACTGCCCGCGGGCGAGATCGTCGCCCGCGCCGATGCGGGTGAGGATCCGGTCGATCGGGCCCAGCGTCGCCTCCGTCGCCGGCACGAAGCTGCCGATGTGCGCGAGCAGCACGATCAGCGCGTTCTGGCGCATGTAGGTCGACTTGCCGCCCATGTTCGGGCCGGTGATCACCAGCATGCGGCGATCGGCGTGCAGGTCGAGGTCGTTGGGCTCGAACGGATCGTCGCGCACGGCCTCGACGACGGGATGGCGGCCGCGCTCGATGCGCAGCACGGCGTCTTCGACCAGCCGCGGCCGCGACCAGTCGAGTTCGCGCGCGCGGTCGGCGAAGCAGACCAGCACATCGAGTTCGCTCAGCGCCGCGGCGGCGCGCTTCAGCGGTTCGAGATCGCGATTGAGTTCGTCGAGCACCTGTTCGTACAGCAGCTTCTCGCGCGACAGCGCGCGCTCGCGGGCCGACAGCACCTTGTCCTCGAATTGCTTGAGTTCTTCGGTGATGTAGCGCTCGGCGCCGGTCAGCGTCTGGCGGCGGGTGTAGTGCACCGGCGCGCGGTCGGCCTGGCCCTTGCTGATCTCGATGTAGTAGCCGTGGACGCGGTTGTAGCCGACCTTCAGCGTCGGGATGCCGCTGCTTTCGCGCTCGCGGGCTTCGAGGTCGATCAGGAACTGGTCGGCATGCGTGCTGAGCTGGCGCAGTTCGTCGAGTTCGGCGTCATAACCGTCGGCGATCACGCCGCCGTCGCGCGCCAGCAGCGGCGGCTGCGGCACGATCGCGCGCTGCAGCCACGCGGCTTGGTCGTCGTGTTCGCCCAGGTCGGCGACCAGTGCCAGCAGCCGCGGCGAATCGATGCCGTCCAGCGCGTTGCGCACCTGCGGAAGCAGCGTCAGCGCGTCGCGCAGGGTCGACAGGTCGCGCGGGCGCGCGCTGCGCAGGGCCACGCGCGAGAGGATGCGTTCGATGTCGCCGAGGCCGCGGAAGGCTTCGCGCACCTCACTGTCGGTGCGGGTGTCGATCAGCCGCTCCACCGCGTCGTGGCGCTCGCCGACGATGCGGCGGTCGCGCAGCGGGCGATGCAGCCAGCGCCGCAGCAGGCGGCCGCCCATCGGCGTGATCGTGGTGTCGAGCACGCCCAGCAGCGTGTGGCGGGTGTCGCCGTCGATGCGGGTGTCGAGTTCGAGATGGCGGCGGGTCGCGGCGTTCATCGCGATGGCGCCGTCGCTGGTCTCGATGCGGATCGAGGTCAGGTGCGGCAGTCGCTGCTTCTGGGTTTCCTCGACGTAGCCCAGCAGCGCGCCGGCGGCGGCGATGGCGAGCGGCTTGTCCTCGATCCCGAAGCCGGTGAGGTCGTGCAGGTCGAAGAACCGCAGCAGCTGGCGACGGCCGCTGTCGGGATCGAACAGCCACGGCGCGCGGCGGCGCAGCCCGCCCCGGTCGGCCAGCGCCGCGGGCCAGCCTTCCTCGTCCGGCACCAGCAACTCTGCGGGATCGAGCCGCGCCAGTTCGGCGTCCAGCTGGTCGTCGTTGGCGATCTCGTTGACCAGGAAGCGGCCGCCGGCGAGATCGGCCCACGCCAGTCCATACCCCGTCTTGCCGCGTGCCACCGCCATCAGCAGCGTGTCGCGGCGATCCTGCAGCAGCGCTTCGTCGGTGACGGTGCCCGGCGTGACGATGCGCACCACCTTGCGTTCGACCAGGCCCTTCGCCAGCGCCGGATCGCCTATCTGCTCGCAGATCGCCACCGATTCGCCCAGCGCGACCAGCCGCGCGAGGTAACCTTCGTACGCATGCACCGGCACGCCGGCCATCGGGATCGGCTGGCCGGCGGAGGCGCCGCGCTGGGTCAGGGTGATGTCGAGCAGGCGCGCGGCCTTGCGCGCGTCGTCGTAGAACAGTTCGTAGAAGTCGCCCATCCGGAAGAACAGCAGCACTTCCGGATGCTCCGCCTTGGCGGCGAAGAACTGCTTCATCAGGGGCGTGTGTTCCTGCGGGGGCTGGGGCTTCATCGGGCGGTCGCGGCGGCGGGGGAGGCGTCCGCGGCGGTGGCGGGACGCGCCGTGGGCCGGGGCATCCCCGGCTCGCCCGCGGAGCCGCCCATGATAGGGAATCCGGCGGGGCGGCGACCACGCGCCGTCGCGGTCATCGACGCGATGTCATCGGCCCGGCCTCATTCGTCCTGCATCTGCGCGAAGCGTTCGGCGAGGAAGTCGATCAGCGCCCGCACCGACGGCAGCTGGCCGCGGCGCGAGGGGAACACCGCGTGCACGATCTCTTCGCGCGGCGCCCAGCCGTCCAGCACGTGCACCAGCCGGCCTTCGGCGACCAGTTCGCGGGTCACCATCATCGGCAACTGCACCACGCCGACGCCGGCCACCGCGGCGTCGCGCAGCGCGAGCATGCCGCGGGTGACGAACCGCGGCTGGTGGTGGATCGCGACGTGGGCGCCGTCGGGGCCGTGCAGGTCCCAGACGTGCTGGTTCTGCGGCAGGCCGAGATCCATGCTCGGCCAGCCCATCAGCGCAGCCGGGGCGTCGGGGCGGCCCAGCCGTGCCATCAGCGCCGGGCTGGCGACCAGGCACTGCTTGCGGGTCGCCAGTGTGCGCATCGCGAGGTCGGAGTCGGCCAGCGGCGGCGGCCGCACCCGCAGTGCGAGGTCCAGTCCCTCGCCGAGCACATCGACCCGGCGGTTGGTGGCGTCGAGGTGCAGCTCGACCTGCGGATGCTGGCGCAGGAAGTCGGCCAGCATCGGCCCGACGCGGACGTCGAGCAGGGTCGTGGGGCAGCTCATGCGCACGATGCCGCGCGGCTCGGCGCGGGTGCGCTGGATCGCTTCCTCGGCGGCGGCGGCTTCCACCAGCGCGGCGCGGGCATGGCCGTAGTAGGTGCGACCGAGGTCGGTGACCACGAACTTGCGGGTCGAGCGCTGGATCAGGCGCACGCCGAGGCGTTCCTCCAGCAGCGCGATCCGCCGGCTCAGCTTGGACTTGGGCATGCCCAGCGCCCGCCCGGCCGGCGCGAAGCCGCCGTGGTCCACCACCTGCACGAAATAGAAGAGGTCGTTGAGGTCCTGCATGTGGATTTCCGCCGCCATCGTTCATTTAGTGGGACGATCATTCCACGAATCGGCGGCTACCGCCTGCATCGTTCGAAAAAGAAGATGAGCGCCTCGGAGGCACTTCCGCCTCCCCGACACCGGAGCGACCCATGAGCACCACCACCCTCGTCCGCGACAAGAAGATCCTCGGGATCACCCAGGCCCCCGGCCGGCATTGGGTGGGCGACGGTTTCCCGGTCCACGGCATGTTCGGCTACAGCGGTCCGGGCGTGGCCCAGCGCAGCCCCTTCCTGATGCTGGACTACGCTGCGCCCACGACCTTTTCGCCCAATCCCGGCGGCCGTCGCGGTGTCGGCCAGCACCCGCACCGCGGCTTCGAGACGGTCACGATCGTCTACGCCGGCGAGGTCGAGCACCGCGATTCCACCGGGCAGGGCGGGGTGATCGGCCCCGGCGACGTGCAGTGGATGACTGCAGGCAGCGGCATCCTCCACGAGGAGTTCCACTCCGAGGCCTACAGCCGCAGTGGCGGGCCGTTCGAGATGGTCCAACTGTGGGTGAACCTGCCGGCGAAGGACAAGATGACCGCGCCGGGCTACCAGGCGGTGCTAGGCACGGCGATCCCCGACGTGCCGCTGCCCGACGGTGCCGGCCGCATGCGGGTCATCGCCGGCGCGCATGACGGCGTGCAAGGCCCGGCCCGGACCTTCACCCCGATGAACGTCTGGGACCTGCGACTGGTCGCCGGCGCCACCGCGCGGCTGCCTCAGCCGGAGGGCTGGACCACGCTGCTCGTGGTGCTCGACGGTACCGTGCAGGTCAACGGCGAGGCGGTGCTGCGCCAGGCGCAGATGGCCACGCTGTCGACCGAGGGCGAGGGCGTCGTCATCGAAGCCAACGCCGATGCCAAGGTCCTGCTCCTGGCCGGCGCGCCCATCGACGAGCCGGTGGTCGGCTACGGCCCGTTCGTGATGAACTCCCAAGCCGAGATCGCCGAGGCCATCCGCGATTTCAACGCCGGCAAGTTCGGGCGCATGAGCTGAGGCACGGGCGGTCCCGCGGATGCGGGACCGCTTTCCTTTCGATCGTCATTCCATACCTCAAGGATTTCCCACATGACCCGAATCCTCGCCCTGTCCGGCAGTCTGCGCGCCGGTTCGTTCAATACCGCCCTGGCGCGCGCCGCCCGGCGCCAGGCGCCGGATGACATCGATGTCGAGGTCGCCACGCTGCACGGCATCCCGCTGTACGACGGCGATCTCGAAGCCGCGTCAGGCATTCCCGAGGCGGTCCAAGCGCTGCGCGCGAAGATCGTCGAGCGCGACGGCCTGCTGCTGGTCACGCCCGAGTACAACAACGGCATCCCGGGCGTGTTCAAGAACGCGGTGGACTGGCTGTCGCGGACCGGCGACGGGGTCTTCGCCGGCCGGCCCGTGGCCGTGATCGGGGCCTCGCCCGGCGGCTTCGGCACGATCCTGTCCCAGACGCATTGGCTGCCGGTGTTGCGCACGCTGAAGACCCGGTTCTGGGCCGACGGCCGGCTGATGGTGTCGCGGGCGCACACGCTGATGGACGCGGACGGCGAACTCGCGGATGCGGCCACCCTCGAACAGCTGCGGCATTTCGTCGAAGGATTCGCGCGATTCGCGGGGGATCGCCGCAACGGGGAATGACGCCGCCGCCGGCGTCGACCCGTGCCGGCCTCCCCTCACGTCCTACGATGGCCTGTGCTACCTTCGTCGTACTGCCTCTCAGCCCTCCGTCGTCCAGTTCCTCGCCGTCTCCCCCCATGGCGATCCGGACTGGAGATCGTCCCGTCGGTGCGCGGACGCAGTCAACGACAAAGACGAACGCACGATCCACGAATCGCGACGAGGGGAACGATGATGCATCGCCATGTACCGCAGCGCACGCGCCTGAGCCATGCGCTGCTGATCGCCATGATCGGCCTCGGCCAGGCGCCGCTCGCGCTGGCCGCCGATCCCGCCGGGGAGGACGACCAGGCGGCCACGCTCGACCGGATCACCGTCACCGCGCAGAAGCGCGAAGAGGCGCTGCAGGACGTGCCGGTGGTCGTGACCGCGCTGTCGCGGCGCGCGCTGGAGCAGAGCGGCGTCCGCGACATCAAGGACCTGCAGACGGTGGTGCCGGGCCTGACCGTGACCAGCACCCAGAGCGAGTCCCAGACCGTCGCCCGCATCCGCGGCATCGGCACGGTCGGCGACAACGCCGGCCTGGAATCCTCGGTCGGCATCGTCATCGATGGCGTGTACCGCCCGCGCAACGGCGTCGGCTTCACCGACCTGGGCGAACTCGACCGGATCGAGGTGCTCAAGGGTCCGCAGGGCACGCTGTTCGGCAAGAACACCTCGGCCGGCGTGATCAACGTCGTCACCCGCCGCCCGACCTTCCAGCAGCATGCGGAGGCCGAGGTCACGGTCGGCAACTACGGCGCGCTCGGCGTGGCCGGCGCCTACAGCGACGGCCTCAACGACGTGGCGGCCTTCCGCGTGTACGCCTCGCAGCGCAAGCGCGACGGCTTCATGGACGTGCACGTGGGCGCCGGTCCGCGGACCGAGCGCGAGGACCAGGACCAGAACTTCCACACCTTCCGCGGTCAGTTGCTGCTGCAGCCGACCGACACCCTCGAGATCCTGCTCACCGGCGACTTCACCAACCGCGACGAGAACTGCTGCACCAACGTCACCACGATCCGCGGGCCCACGGCGGCGATCATCGATGCGCTGGCGGCCGACTCCGGCGTGGCGCCGGTCGCCGACCCGTTCGCGCGGCAGTCCTGGGCCAACCGCGGCACCGAGCAGTACATCAAGGACAAGGGCATCGCCGCCCAGGTCGACTGGGAGACGCCGTGGTTCGGCGGCGCCAAGCTGACCTCGATCACCGCGCAGCGCGACTGGCAGTCGATCAACGGCATCGACTTCGACTACAGCTCGGCGGACATCCTGTACCGCAATCCGCAGAAGGGCGACAACTACACCGCGTTCGATATGCCGACGAGACGCTGACGCGCAACGAGTCCTATCGCGTCGGTTCGGCCTACGAGCCGTATCTGTCGATCGCGCTGCTCTCGCGCATCAACCCGTTGCTGGCCTCCAGCCCGACCGCGCCGCTGTTCCTGTCGCAGGCGTCGGGGTTGCCGTTCGGCACGGTGTTCGCCGGCCACGCCGCGGCGGACCATTACGAGCAGGACGCCAGGACCATGGCGCTGTTCACCAACAACACCTGGCACGCCACGAATGCGCTGGACCTGACGTTCGGCCTGCGTTACACGATCGAGAAGAAGGACCTGGCGTCCCGCTACAGCAATCCGAACGGCGGCCTCGGCTGCGCCGCGATGCTGGGCAACCCGGCGCAGGTGGTCGCGGCGCTGGTCGCGCGCGGGCTGACCGTGGCCCAGGCCTCGGCCGCGGCGCCGTCGGTGGTCGGCTTCTCCTGCCTGCCGTGGACGAACGTCCAGCACAACGGCCGCGCCACCGACCAGAGCCGCGACGAGCGCGAATGGTCGGGCACCTTCAAGGCCGCCTACCGCTTCAACGAGCACGCGATGGCGTATTTCTCCGCCGCGCGCGGCTACAAGGCGGGCGGCTTCAACCTCGACCGCGTGCAATCCAACACCGGCCTGTCCAGCGGCACCTCGGGCATCGTCCCGGTGGACGACACCTCGTTCGCGGCGGAATTCGTCGACAGCTACGAACTCGGCACCAAGACCACCTGGCTCGGCGGCAACCTGCTGCTCAACGCGACCCTGTTCCACCAGGAATATTCCGACTTCCAGCTCAACAGCTTCCTCGGCACGAGCTTCGTGGTCCGCTCGATCCCCAAGGTGACCTCGCAGGGCCTGGACGCGGAGCTGCTGTGGAAGACCGGCGGCTGGATGGTGCAGGGCGGCCTGACCTACGCCGACACCCGCTACGGCCACGACCCGTTGCCCGATACCGACCTCGTGCTGCTGCCCGGCAGCCGCCCCAGCTTCGCGCCGAAGTGGTCGGCGACGGCCTCGGTGGGCTACGACTGGCGCATCGGCGCGCTGAAGGCCGGTGCGCACGTCGGCGCGAAGTACATGTCGTCCTACAACACCGGTTCCGACCTCGATCCGCAGAAGCAGCAGGACGCCTACACCCTCGCCAACGCGCGTTTCACGCTGGGCTCGGCCAACGATCGCTGGAGCGTGGACTTCTGGTCGCAGAACCTCACCGACGTGGAGTACTACCAGGTCGTGATTGATGCGCCGCTGCAGACCGGTTCGTGGAACGGCTACCTCGGCGCCCCGCGCACCTACGGCGTGACCTTCCGGCTGAAGTACTGAGCGACGTTCCCGGCGTCGCGCACGACGGCCCGCCTCCCGGCGGGCCGTCCGCGTTCAGGCTTGCGTCCCGGTCGAGGCCGGCGCGGGCGACGACTCGTTATCATGCCGCCATGCCCGGCCCCCGCCGGTGCCGGGAAGCCGCATGACCCTGCCCACCGATTCCGATCTCCGCACCCGCGCCGAGGCCCTGGGCGAGCGGTTCCGCGCCCACCGCCTGAGCCTGGTCACTGCCGAAAGCTGCACCGGCGGCTGGATCGCCAAGACCGTCACCGACATCGCCGGCTCGTCCGACTGGTTCGACTGCGGCATGGTCGCCTACAGCTATGAAGCCAAGCAGGCGATGCTCGGCGTGCGCCCGGAAACGCTGGAGCAGTACGGCGCCGTGAGCCGGGAAACCGCGATCGAGATGGTCTCCGGCGCGCTCGTGCACTCGGGGGCCGGCGTGGCAGTCGCGGTCACCGGCATCGCCGGCCCCGGCGGCGGCGCGCCCGACAAGCCGGTCGGCACGGTGTGGATCGGCTGGAAGCGCCGCGGCGGCTACGCCCGCGCCGACGTCTTCCATTTCGACGGCGATCGCGAGGCCGTGCGCCGGCAGACGGTGGCGGCGGCGCTGCGGGGGTTGGAGGATCTGGTGGGCGGTGATCAGGCGTGAAGTCTCTGCGGCAACGTGCGATGCCCGTGAAGACATGGGGAATTGCCGCCCTGTGCGCCCTGTGGATCGTGGCGTGGCCCGGGGCGCTGCTGGAGAGCACGAGAGGCATGCGAGGCATCCTGGACCTGTCACGCGATCGCGGCGCCTACGACTTGGTCGCGATACTGTACCGGGGCTCTGATCTCGTCCTGTACCTGTGGCTGTTCATGGCAGTGCTCGTGGTGTTTCGCCTGATCCTTGAACTGGCGGTCTGGCTGGACGGGGAAAGGCGCGTGCCAATGGCCCTGGACTGGGCGTTGCGGGTCCATTCTGTGCGCTGGAGTTTCGTGCTGGTCGCCGCTTGGGCCATCCTCGTCGGCGCATCGCCTGACACCTGGCGGGATGCGTTGTCGAGTGTCGCGATCGGCCTCTACTTCGTTCCTCTCATCCTCTCCGGATTCATTGCCAGTCATCCGCAGACGCTCGTGCGGGAGAAGGACGTTGGGGGCTGGCGGCCTTATTGGCCCGGTATGCGTTCCATCCTTGTGATCGCGGGACTGTCCGTGCTCACCATGGGAGTGGAGGGATCGGTAGGTCTGGTTGGGGCACACGTGGGATCCGGAGCGAAACAGGCGATGTGGATCGTCGCCATGCTGCTAAAGACCGCCCTCGACCTCGCGATCGCCGCTACGTGGTTCGGTTATTGGGCGCCTGGCGCGCCTGTCCGCGCTTGGCGGGCATTGGCGCGATGGAGCTTCCTCCGTGTCTATTTCGGCGGATATATTTATGTATTCATCGCCGCATGTCTTCTGGCTGCTCCGCTGCTGACTTTGCCCATGGTCGCGACTTACATCGGACCGCAGTACGACGACATGGCGCGGACGACCGGACAACCACTGCCGGAGATGTTGCAGTGCTTTCTCTACGCGTCCGCTCGGTTCAGCGGTCTCGTCGGGACGTGCCTGACGCTCCCTTTCATGCTGTCGCTGGCGTTCGCGGAGCGGCGTTTGGTCTTCCGGGAAGGCCTAAGTGGTGTACTTGGGCCAGATGCGAGGATTGTTGACGGAGCTGGCCGTTAGTAGTAATACTACTAACCATGGACCTGACCGATACCCAGCACGCCATCCTCGCCCTGATCGCCGAGCGCATCGCCGCCGACGGGGTGCCCCCCTCGCAGACCGAGATCGCCCACGCCATGGGCTTCAGGGGCGTGCGCGCGGCCCAGTACCACCTGGAAGCGCTGGAACAGGCCGGTGTCATCCGGCGGGTGCCGGGGCAGGCGCGGGGCATCCGTCTGGTCCACGAAGCCGCCAACGAGGCGCTCGACCAGCCGGCCGAGCCGCCGCTGCCGGACAACGCGCTGCACTTGCCGGTGCTGGGCCGTGTCGCCGCCGGCCTGCCGATCGGTGCCGACCTGCGCTCCGACGACTACGTCCTGCTCGACCGCGCGCTGTTCTCGCCGGCGCCGAACTACCTGCTGAAGGTGCAGGGCGACTCGATGATCAACGAGGGCATCTTCGATGGCGACCTGATCGGCGTGTATCGCACCCGCGAGGCCCGCGACGGCCAGATCGTGGTCGCCCGCATCGACGACGAGATCACGGTCAAGCTGCTCAAGAAGGGCAGGGACCGCATCCGCCTGCTGCCGCGCAACCCGGATTACCGGCCGATCGAGGTGCTGCCGGACCAGGATTTCGCGATCGAGGGCCTGTACTGCGGGCTGGTCCGGCCGAACCGCTGAGCGCAGTGCGGACTTTCCCGACCCCGCGATCCGCCGTTCACCGATCCTCGCCATGCGCATCCCGCACTAATTTTCCAGGCGTCGCAGGTTTTGCGACGGGCGCTCCCTAACCTGACGCCACTCCGGATTCACACACACGCACACCCATCCACTGACGAGGATTCCACGATGGACGAGAACAAGAAGCGCGCCCTTTCCGCGGCCCTGAGCCAGATCGACAAGCAGTTCGGCAAGGGCTCGGTCATGCGCATGGGCGACCGCCCGGTCGAAGTGGTCGAGGCGATCGGCACCGGCTCGCTGATGCTGGATATCGCGCTGGGCATCGGCGGCCTGCCCAAGGGTCGCGTCGTCGAGATCTACGGGCCGGAATCCTCCGGCAAGACCACGCTGACCCTGCAGGCGATCGCCGAATGCCAGAAAGCCGGCGGCACCGCGGCCTTCATCGACGCCGAGCACGCGCTGGATCCGATCTACGCGCAGAAGCTGGGCGTCAACATCGACGACCTGCTGCTGTCGCAGCCCGACACCGGCGAACAGGCGCTCGAAATCGCCGACATGCTCGTGCGCTCCAATGCCGTCGACGTCGTCGTGATCGACTCCGTCGCCGCGCTCACGCCGAAGGCCGAAATCGAAGGCGAGATGGGCGATCAGCTGCCCGGCCTGCAGGCCCGCCTGATGAGCCAGGCCCTGCGCAAGCTCACCGGCAACATCAAGCGCAGCAACTGCCTGGTGATCTTCATCAACCAGTTGCGCATGAAGATCGGCGTGATGATGCCCGGCCAGAGCCCCGAAGTGACCACCGGCGGCAACGCGCTGAAGTTCTACGCCTCGGTGCGCCTGGACATCCGCCGCATCGGCAGCATCAAGAAGGGCGACGAGATCATCGGCAACCAGACCAAGATCAAGGTCGTCAAGAACAAGCTCGCTCCTCCGTTCAAGCAGATCGTCACCGAAATCCTCTACGGCGAAGGCATCAGCCGCGAGGGCGAGCTGATCGACATGGGCGTCGACGCCAAGCTGGTCGACAAGTCCGGCGCCTGGTACGGCTACGGCGGCGAGCGCATCGGCCAGGGCAAGGAAAACGCCCGCCAGTACCTCAAGGAGAACCCGGCCGTCGCTGCCAAGCTGGAAGCCGAACTGCGTTCGAA
>JBGAFR010000037.1:0-33081 GCA_044227145.1 Lysobacteraceae bacterium | reverse complement strand
GTGTACGTGCCTGCGCCGCTGGTGCCGCTGCTGCACCAGCGCGTCGGCGATTACCCGAACGTGCTGGCCGAGGGCGGCGCGAACTTCTGGGATGCGTTCCAGGTGATCCCGGTCGGCGACGCCTTCTGGCACGACGGCGTGCGCCTGGAGACGTTCGAGACCCGCCACCACTGGCCGCGAACCGCCTGGGGCCTGCGCCTGCGCGGCAGCGTGGTGTGGACCGGCGATACCCGGCCGATCCCGGAGACGCTGGCGAAGATGGCCGACGCCGGCGAACTCGTCGCCCACGACTGCGCGCTGCGCGGCAATCCCTCGCACAGCGGCGTGGCCGACCTCGAACGCGAGTACGACGGCGAGCTGCTGTCGCGCTGCGTGCTCTACCACTACGCCAGCCACGCCGACGGCCAGGCGCTGAAGGCCCGCGGCCATCGCGTCGCCGATCCGGGCGAGGTCCTGCCGCTGGCTGAGCCGACGGCGGCGCGGGCCGAGCCGTTCGACGCAACCGATGCCGCCGATGGCGCCTCCGTTCCGGCGTGAACCGCGTATCTTCCCGCCGATGAATGCCCTTCCGCGCCCCGCCGATGCCCCGCTGGATGCCCTCGGGCGCCCGCTGCGCGACCTGCGCCTGTCGGTGATCGAGGCCTGCAATTTCCGCTGCCCGTACTGCATGCCGGCGGATCGGGTGCCGGAGGATCATGGCCTCGATGCGGCTTCGCGGCTGTCGTTCGACGAGATCGAACGGCTCGTGCGTGGCTTCGCGCGTGCGGGCATGCGCAAGCTGCGCATCACCGGCGGCGAGCCGCTGCTGCGCCGCGGATTGCCCGACCTCGTCGCGCGACTGGCCACGATCGACGGCCTCGACGATCTCGCGCTGACCACCAACGGCAGCCTGCTCGCGACGCACGCGCAGGCGCTGCGCGACGCCGGCTTGCATCGGCTCACGGTCAGCCTCGACACGCTCGATCCCGCGCGCTTCGCAGCGCTCTCGGGCGGGCGCGGCCGCCTCGACGACGTCCTGCGCGGGATCGACGCCGCCCAGGCCGCCGGATTCGCGCGGCTCAAGCTCAACTGCGTGATCCAGCGCAGCCTCAACGACGCCGACGTGCTGCCGCTGGTCGCCTTCGCCCGCGAGCGCGGCCACACGATGCGCTTCATCGAATACATGGACGTCGGCACCTGCAACGCCTGGGACGCCGCGCGTGTGGTGCCGTCGGCCGAACTGCGCGACGCGATCCACGCGCGCTGGCCGCTGCATGCCCTCGATCCGCAGTACCGGGGCGAAGTGGCCGCGCGCTACGGCTTCGATGACGGTGCCGGCGAGGTCGGGTTCGTCAATTCGATCAGCGCGCCGTTCTGCGGCGACTGCCACCGCGCCCGTGTCTCCGCCGACGGCCGCCTGTTCACCTGCCTGTTCGCTGCCGACGGCACCGACCTGCGCCCGTGGCTGCACGACGACGGCGACTTCGACCGACGCCTCGCCGACCTCTGGCGCGCCCGCGGCGATCGCTACAGCGAGCTGCGGGTCGGCCCGCGGTCATCGCGACGCCGCGTCGAAATGTTCCTGGTCGGAGGCTGACGTGTCTGTGGCAGCGGGATTCGACGACGCAGGCTGGTGCAGGATCGCTTCCGATCTGGCGCCGGAGGTCCTGTCCGCGGTGTCGGAAGCGATCCCGGCTTCCGACGATGGCGCGGGTTCGCGCCGACTGCTCGATCGTCCGGCATGCGCCGCGCTGGTCGCTCCGCTGCGCAGTCGCCTGGTCGCGCTGGGGCTGCTTGCGGCCGACGCCGTGGCGGTGCAGTGCACGAGTTTCCGCAAGAGCGCCGCGTGCAACTGGAAGGTGCCGTATCACCAGGACCTGTCGGTGCCGGTGATCGAGCGCATCGAGCATTCCGCGCTCGGCGGCTGGTCGGTGAAGGAGGATGGCGTCTACGTGCAGCCGCTCCTGCCGCTGCTCGATGAACTGCTTGTCGTACGGCTGCATCTCGATCCCTGCGATGCAGACGCCGGGGCGCTGCGGGTGATGCCGCGCTCGCATCGTCTCGGTCGGCTGTCGCCGTCCGCCATCGCGGCGCTGGACAAACGTCGCCAGGAAGTCGTCTGCGATGCCGAGGCCGGCGATCTGCTGCTGATGCGACCGTTGTTGCTGCATGCTTCGTCGCGCGCGCGTCGTCCGAACGGTCGTCGCGTGCTGCATTTCCTGTTCGCGCCGCCCGATCCGGGCTGTGGCCTGCGCTGGAGGATTGCGCTGTGAAGACGCCGTCCCTGACCCACCTCGATGCCGACGGCCGTCCGGCGATGGTCGACGTGTCCGCAAAGGCTGCGACCGCGCGCGCGGCGACGGCGGAATGCCGCGTCACGTTTCCCGTCGCGGTCGCCACGCAGCTGCGCGAGAACGGGCTGAAGAGCGCGAAGGGCGGCGTGGTCGACACCGCGATCATCGCCGGCACGCTGGCGGTGAAGCGCACGCACGAACTCATTCCGTTCTGCCATCCGCTGCCGATCGACGGCATCCGCTTTGGCATCGACTGGCGCGATGCGCGTTCGCTGGAGATCGTCTGCACCGTGAAGACCGTGCATCGCACCGGCGTCGAGATGGAAGCGCTGACCGGCGCGACCATCGCCGCGCTCACCGTCTACGACATGTGCAAGGCGCTGTCGCATGCCATTGTGCTGGGACCCGCGAAGCTGCGCGGCAAGCGCGGCGGCAAGCGCGATGTCGGCACGATCGCGGGGGAGGGCGCATGACCGCCGCGACGGTGCTGTATTTTGCGAGCCTTCGCGATGTGGCGGGCGTCGATCGCGAAGCGGTCGCGTTCGATGGCGACCTGCACGCGCTGTACGCCGCGCTGCGCGCGCGGCACGGGTTCGCGCTGCCGGTCGAACGCCTGCGCGTGGCGGTCGACGGCGCGTTTGCGCACTGGGACGACGTGCCGCGCGACGGCGCCGAGATCGCGTTCATCCCGCCGGTGTCGGGAGGCTGAGGCATGACCCGCTTTGCCATCGCCGACACCCCGTTCGAGATCGCGCCGCTGCGCGCGCGCCTCCTGCGCGCGGACGCCGGCGCGTACGCGAGCTTCGAAGGCTGGGTGCGCGACCATAACGATGGTCGTGCCGCGCTGGGGCTGCGCTACGAGGCCTACGTCGCGTTGGCCGAGGCCGAAGGCGCAAGCATCGTCGCCGAGGCGCTCGAACGCTTCGCTATCGCCGACGCTGCCTGCGTGCATCGCGTCGGCGATCTCGACGTCGGCGATCTCGCGGTGTGGGTCGGCGTCAGCGCCGCGCACCGCGACGCCGCGTTCGCAGCGTGCCGCTGGATCATCGACGAAACCAAGGCGCGGGTGCCGATCTGGAAGCACGAACGCTACGCCGAGGGCGATGCGGCATGGCTGCATCCCTGACCCGTCGATCGATTCCCGCGATCAGACCGCCAGCAGTCCGTCGAGTTCGTCCCAGAGCGGGTCGCAGAGTCCATCGCGGAACACCGCGGGACGGAACGTCGCATGCTCGTCGCGATATAGCGCCCGCATGCCGTCGTTGCCCGATGTGACGCAGGCCCGGACGTTGGCGAGGCGATCGGCCGCCTTCGCGATGAGCGCGAGTTCGCGCGAGGCATCGACCCGCGCCATCTTCGCGTAGGTGAGCTGCTTGCGCGCCTTGCGGTTAGGGCCGGGTTCGTCGGTCAGGATCGCCACGCAGTCGGCGACGTGAGTGCCGAACCTGGCTTCGATGTCCTCGCGCGTGACCGGTGTGTCCTCAATGGTGTCGTGCAGGTATCCGACGACCTGCGCCACGGCGCCGTAGGGTTCGAGGATCGCGGCGACCGCATCGAGATGATGGGCGTAGGGAAACGCGCCGTAGGCCTGGTCGCCGTGCGCGGCGATGGCGAAGGCGCGGGCGTCGGCGACCGGATCGTGCATGGCCGCAGGATAGCAGTCGCGGTCGATGCTTCATGCGTCCGGGGGCACATGGCGCCCTGGAATGGCGATCGCCCCGCCGACCGAGCTGGCGCCCGTGTCGGCATGCGCTGATGTCGATCTTCAGCCCCCTTGGCAAGGCGGCGCTCGCGCAGCGAGCGGGGATTGGAGGTACGTAGCCGGGGCCAAGGGTTTGCAAGGCAAACCTTGGGATTCATGGGCGCAGCCCATGAATGGCGATGGCCCCGCCGACTGACCTCGGCGCCCGCATCAGTCGATACCGTTGCTGCCTTCCGGCCCTGGCGGGGTTTTCGACCTAGCGTCGCGAGGGGCCGACGGGGCCACCATAGACGTGCGTCAACGACGCTGGTATGGAACTGCGAAGCCTGCGCGTCTCCCGGGAGAGGGATTCACTCGATACATCCCTGTACCTTCCCGGCCGATGCTTGCACATCGGCGTTCGGTGGCGCGCGGCATGCCGCGCGAATTCCCACCTCACCCCTGCGGGCGGCTTCGCCGTGCGGATCGGCAATCCTGCCCGTCGCTTCGCCTTGCGTCGGCGCTGCTTCGGAGGTCGCGAATTCCTGAAACTGGCGGAGAGAGGGGGATTCGAACCCCCGAAGCGCGGTTTAGACGCTTACACACTTTCCAGGCGTGCTCCTTCAACCACTCGGACACCTCTCCGGAGGCGCCTTCGGCGCGGCGTCCGGCCGCCCCTCGGGACCGCGCATTCTACCGGCCTGCCCCGGGTCGGACAAGGACGGCCCGTGGCGGGTCCGGCCGGGGCGGTGCGCGTGGCAGAATGACGGGATGTCCTATCTCGTCCTCGCTCGCAAGTGGCGCCCCCGGCGTTTCGCCGAACTCGTCGGGCAGGAGCACGTGGTCCGCGCGCTCAGCAACGCGCTCGACACCGGCCGGGTCCACCACGCCTTCCTGTTCACCGGCACCCGCGGGGTGGGCAAGACCACCATCGCCCGGATCTTCGCCAAGTCGCTGAACTGCGAGCGCGGGACCTCGGCCGAGCCCTGCGGCGAGTGCAACGCCTGCCGCGACATCGACGCTGGCCGGTTCATCGACCTGCTGGAGATCGACGCGGCCTCGAACACCGGCGTGGACGACGTCCGCGAGGTGATCGACAACGCCCAGTACATGCCCTCGCGCGGCCGGGTGAAGGTCTACCTGATCGACGAAGTGCACATGCTGTCGAAGTCGGCCTTCAACGCGCTGCTGAAGACGCTGGAGGAGCCGCCGGGGCACGTGAAGTTCCTGCTCGCGACCACCGACCCGCAGAAATTGCCGGTCACGGTGCTGTCGCGCTGCTTGCAGTTCAACCTCAAGCGGCTGGAGGAGGGGCAGATCCAGGGGCAGATGACGAAGATCCTGGCCGCCGAGGCCATCCCGGCCGAGCCCGGCGCGATCCGTCAGCTCGCCAGGGCCGCCGACGGCAGCCTGCGCGACGGCCTGTCGCTGCTGGACCAGGCCATCGCCTACACCGGCGCCAGCGCGGACGGCGCACCGCTCACCGACACCGGCGTGGCGACCATGCTCGGCACGGTCGATCGCACCCGCGTCGGCGCCGTGCTGGCCGCGCTGGCGGCGGGCGAGGGCCAGGCGCTGCTCGACGAGGTCGCCGCGCTGGCCGATTTCTCGCCCGACTGGGGTGGCGTGCTCGACGCGATGGCCGAGGCGCTGCACCGGATCCAGGTGCGCCAGCTGGTGCCCGCGGCCGAGGTCGAGACCGACGGTGTCGACATCGACACGATCGCCGCGCAGGTGCGGCCCGAAGTCGTGCAGCTCTGGTACCAGATGGCGCTGCAGGGCCGGCGCGACATCGGCCTGGCGCCGAGCCCGCGTGCCGGCTTCGAGATGACCGCGCTGCGGATGCTCGCCTTCCGGCCGGCCGAGGGCGGGGCGACCCAGCCCGACAAGCCGGCCGCGGCGACCGCGCGCGGGCCCGAGGCCGCACGCGCCGCGCTGGAAGGTGCGCCCGCGAAGCCGGCGCCGATCATGTCGCGGCCGCTGCCACCGGTCGCGCTGGACAATCCGGCTGCGCCGGAGCGTCCCGTCGCGCCGCCGGTACCTGCTTCGCGGATCGAGGTCACGGCACCGCCGCCGGCCGCAGCTGCTGCACCCGACATCGAGATCGACGCCGGACGCTGGCTCGATCTCGTCGATCGCTGCGATCTGCGTGGCCCGGTGCGCGAACTCGCCGGCCATGCCGCCTTCGTCACCTGCGCGAACGGGACCCTGCGGCTGGCGCTGTCGGCCGAGGACGATCACCTGCGCAGCCCGGCGCTGATCAAGGCGCTCGGCGATGCGCTTGCCGCGCAGCTCGGCGGGCCGGTGCAGCTGAAGTTCGAGACCGGCAAGGCCGCGAACGCCGAAACCATGCACGAACGCAATGCCCGCCAGCGCGACGAGAAACAGGCGATGGCCGAGGAGGCCTTCCTCGGCCATCCCGACGTGCAGCGCCTGATGCAACAGCAGGGTGCGAAGCTCGTGCCCGATTCCATCCGCCCCTTCGAAGACTGATACGAGAACCCCCATGCGCGGAAACATCGCCCAACTCATGCAGCAGGCGCAGAAGATGCAGGAAAACCTGCAGCGCGCCCAGGAAGAAGTCGCCAAGCTCGAGGCCACCGGCAGCGCCGGCGGCGGCATGGTCAGCGTCACGCTGACCGGCAAGATGGAGTGCCGCAAGGTGCGGATCGAGCCGAGCGTGCTCGCCGACGCCGAAATGACCGAAGACCTGATCGCCGCCGCGATCAACGATGCCGTGAACAAGATCAACGCCGAATCGCAGGCGAGGATGTCCGCCGCCACCGCCGGCATGCCGATCCCGCCGGGGATGAAGATCCCGGGGATGTTCTGATCCCGCGATGCTGGCGGCCCTGCTGTGGCAGGTGGTGTTCCTTCTCGGCGTGCGGGATGTGTGGTGGCGCGGCCGGCGTGATGGCATGTCGAGCATGGCGTTCCAGACGCGCAGACCCGGCATCGCCTGGCTGTTGCGCGTGCTCGGCATCTTGCTTGGCGCGAGTGCGCTGTTGATCGCGGTCCAGGGGCTTGTGCGAGGGAGCGCCATCGGGTTCTGCAGGCGCTGTGTCCGTGACGGTGTCGCATGGACGGACCAGCCCTTCGTATACGTGATGCTTTTGTTGGTACAGATCGAACTCGCGATCGCGATGTTCTTCGTGGCGTATCTCGCAGGGAACACCTTGCGGGCGATTCGTTCGGCCCGGCTCTCATGACATCCTCCCTGCTCGAACAGCTCATCGACGCCTTCCGCATCCTGCCCGGGGTCGGCCAGAAGACCGCGCAGCGGATGGCCTACCACGTGCTCGAACGCGACCGGGACGGCGGGCGCCGGCTCGCGGACGCGCTCGCGAACGCGGTCGAGCGCGTGGGCCATTGCGAGCGCTGCCGCGACTTCAGCGAAACCCCGGTCTGCGCGATCTGTGCCAGCGCCGCGCGTGATGGGCACTTGCTGTGCGCGGTGGAATCGCCCGCGGATCGGCTGGTGATCGAACAGGCGACCGGCTACCGCGGTTTCTACTTCGTGCTGCAGGGCCGGCTGAGCCCGCTCGACGGTATCGGTCCGCGCGAACTCGGGCTGGATGCGCTGGCCGCGCGGCTGGCCGAGGGCGAGGTGCAGGAACTGGTGATCGCCACCAATCCCACCGTCGAAGGCGAGGCGACCGCGCACTATCTCGCCCAACTCGCCCGCCAGCATGCAGTGAAGCCGACCCGGCTCGCCCACGGCGTGCCGCTGGGCGGCGAGCTGGAGTACGTGGATCGCGGCACGCTGTCGCATGCGTTCGGCTCGCGTAGCGAGATGCCGGTGTAGGGCGCGTCTCGATCCGAGCCCCATGTTTCCTGCGACTCATGGGGCACCGGTGCCGCCCGATATCGCCAGGCGTGCTGACTACGCCGATGGAGGCGGCCGGCGGTGTCGCCGCAGCCACTCGGCCGA
The DNA here is from genome assembly GCA_044227145.1 of Lysobacteraceae bacterium. GTDB lineage: Bacteria > Pseudomonadota > Gammaproteobacteria > Xanthomonadales > Xanthomonadaceae > Lysobacter_I. The sequence continues at coordinate 25,196 of JBGAFR010000037.1, read as the reverse complement.
GCGCCGGAATACCGAATGGCGCTGCTGCTGCATGGGCCGGGCCGCCGCCGGGTCGTCCTTGGCCGTACAGCGTTTCAGCGCCAATCCCGGCCGCCACCCGGCGAAAAACCGACGAAAAACCGGCCGGCATGTCCGGACGCAGCGATACCGACAGCCGCCGCTCGCACCTGATGCTTGGCGAAACGCCCCCTCACTCCACCGGCGTCAGCACCAGGTCCTGGAAGTCGAAGCTGAAGTCGGTGTTCGGCGAGATCGCGTCCATCCGCGCTTCGACGGGCGCGCCGTCCGCATCCAGCGTGAAGGTGATGAAGGCGTCGGCGTTCAGCCAGCGCTCGTCCCAGCGCACGACGAAGGTGTCGTTCTGCCAGTGCTCCAGCGTGCCGATCAGCGATTTCGTGCGCGCGAAGCGCAGGCGCAGGGCCTTGCCCTCGCGAGCGATGGCCACGTCGCCGTACCACGGGTCGCGCCAGGTGCCGGCGTAGGCCTCGAGCGGCCGCGACGGCGTGCGGCGTCCCGTCCGTGCAGCCACGTGCTGCGTCCAACTGTCGTCGGCCTTGGCCTTCGATTTCGCGAGCGCGGCGCCGTAAGCCGCGTTCCAGTCGGTCTTGGGTGCCCCGAAGTACGCGTCCAGCGTGCGCAGGGTGATCGCGTGGAAGGCGCCGCCCAGTTCCGCATTGGTCAGCACTACCACGCCGAGCTTCTTCTCGGGCACCAGGGTGACGCGCGACACCATGCCCGGCCAGCCGCCGGTGTGCCACACCAGCCGCTCGCCGCGGTAGTCCGACACCATCCAGCCCTGGGCGTAGCCGAGGAAGTGCGGCCGCGCCGGGGCCAGTTCCGGTACGGACGGCGCGGGAATCGCCATCGGCGTCACCATCTGCCACATCGTCTGCTGGCTCTTCTCCGAGAACAGCCGGTGCTCGCTGCCGTCCGCGGCCCGGTAGAGGCCGCCGGCGAGCTGGGCGTTCATCCAGAGCGCCATGTCGTGGACGCTCGAATAGAGCCCGCCGGCGCCGGAGGCGTTGTGCCAGGTCAGCCGCGGCGCGGCTTCCAGCGTCTTGCCGTCGGCCAGCGCATAGCCGGTGGCGGCGGGGTCGCCGGGCCGCAGCACATCGCTGTTGAAGCGGGTCTCGGTCATGCCCAGCGGGTCGAAGATCCGCCGTTGCAGGAAGTCGGCATAGGACTGGCCGCTGGCCTGTTCGATCACCAATTGCGCCGCCGCGAACAGGATGTTGTCGTAGGCGTAGCGGTCGCGGAAACCGCCCTTCAGCGGCACCTGGCCGAGGCGTTCGACCACGTCGCGGGTGGTGTAGTCGGTGGTCGGCCAGTACAGCAGGTCGCCGGCGCCGAGGGTCAGGCCGCTGCGGTGCGCCAGTAGATCGCGGATGCGCAGCTCGCGGGTGACGACGGGGTCGGCCATGCGGAACCAGGGCAGGTGGTCGATCACCCGGTCGTCGAGGCCCAGCTTGCCGTCCTCGGCCAGCATGTACAGCGCCGCCGAGGTGAACGCCTTGGTGTTGGAGGCGATCGCGAACTGGGTGTGTCCGTCGACCGCCGGCCCGCCCAGGCTGCGCTCGCCCCAGCCGCGGGCCAGTTCGACCTTGCCATCGCGGACCACGGCGACCGCGATCCCCGGCACCTGGAACGTCTTGCGGACCGCGCCCACGTAGGCGTCGAGGTCGTCCAGCCCGGCGGGGAGGGAAGCGGTGGCCTGTGTCGTCGCGGGCGTGGCGGACGGCTCCGTCGCGGAGGCGGCGAACGGGCCGAGGGCGAGGGTCAGGCAGAGGGCGAGCAGGGCGGGCTGGAGACGGGCAGTCGTGGGCATGGGCGCGGGCGTGACCGGAAAGTCGCCACTATCGCCCATGTCGCGGCGCCCGGATCGCCCTCCGGGGCTGCGGGGGATGCCTGCGGCCTCCGGTTTGCGTCCAAGTGCTTGAACCTGCCATACTTTCCGGCTCCCGATCCGTCGGGAGACCTTGCCCCACCGTCGCACCGTCCGGTCCGCCCTCGCGTTCCGGCCCGCGGCCGGGGGGCTCTCGGCCCGCAATTCCGCGGCCGATACCCACAAGGAAACCGCAATGCGTCATTACGAAGTCGTGTTCATGGTCCATCCGGACCAGAGCGAGCAGGTGCCGGCGATGATCGAGCGCTACAAGTCGCTGATCGAGAACGGCAGCGGCAAGATCCACCGTCTCGAAGACTGGGGCCGCCGCCAGCTCGCCTACCCGATCCAGAACCTGGTCAAGGCCCACTACGTGCTGATGAACATCGAGACCGATCTCGCTGTTCTCAACGAGCTGGTCGATACCTTCCGCTTCAACGACGCCGTCCTGCGTCACCTCGTGATCAAGCGCGACGGCCCGGACACCGAGCAGTCCCTGATCATGAAGAACAAGGACGACAAGGACAAGGCGGAAAAGGGCGAGCGTCGTCGTCGTGACGACGATGGTGCGGTCGGCGTCGCCGACAGCGAAGAAACCGCCGAAGCCACCGAAGCCTGAGGAGCCCGACCATGTCCAAGTTTTTCCGCCGCCGCAAGTTCTGCAAGTTCACCGCCGAGGGCGTGAAGGAGATCGACTACAAGGATCTCAACACCCTGCGCCAGAACCTCACCGAGAACGGCAAGATCGTGCCCAGCCGCATCACCGGCACGAAGTCGAAGTACCAGCGCCAGCTCGCGACCGCCGTCAAGCGCGCGCGCTTCCTGGCCCTGATCCCGTACACCGACAACCACAACGTTTAACAGCCGCAACGTCTGATCGCTTCGCCAGCTCGCCCGGGCGTTGTCGCCGACCAGCCGCGCAAATCCTCATTGGCCTGTGCCAACTCCGGTTTGCGCGTCTGTCCGCTCCTAGCCCGGCCATCGCTGGCTGTGCGATCTCACGCTTTGCATCGTCTTTACCGTCCATTCGGACAGCCACCAGTTGCGGCGCGATCGCGTCGCTAACGAATACGGAGCCATCATGGAACTCATTCTTCTCCAGAAAGTCGTCAACCTCGGCAACCTCGGCGACAAGGTCAACGTGAAGCCGGGCTACGGCCGCAACTTCCTCGTGCCGCAGGGCAAGGCGGTGCCGGCGACTGCCGCCAACGTCGCCATGTTCGAGGCCAAGCGCGCCGAGTACGAAGCTAAGGCCAAGGCCCAGAACGACGAGGCCGAGAGCCGCCGTTCCGCCCTCGAGGGCGCGAGCGTCACGATCGCCGCGAACGCTTCGACCGAAGGCAAGCTGTACGGCTCGGTCGGCCCGCGCGACATCGCCGAGGCCCTGACCGCCGCCGGCCACAAGGTCGGCAAGTCGGAAGTGGTGATGGGCGAAGGCCCGCTGCGCCACGTCGGCGAGTTCGAGGTCATCGTGCACCTGCACGCCGATGTCGAAGTGCCGGTCAAGGTCGTCATCGAGCCGGAAGCCGCGTAAGCCGCTTCCCGCCGCAGCGTCACCCGCACGGGCGCCTTCGGGCGCCCGTCGCGTTTCAGGGGTCGGTCGCAGGCCATGAGACGCGAACGCGGTACCCATGGCGTACTTATCCACAGCTTGTTCCGTCGCGAGTCCACAGGCGGGATCCGTACGATGCCTGTCTCACCCGTGCCCACCTTCCCATGATCGTCCCTTCGGGCGATCCGGAGCGATTCCCGACGATGGCCTTCCGTCCCAACGCCTACGGCGACCAGAACCGCCGCCGCGATGCCTTCGCCGATGCGCGCGTCGAGCAGCTCCGCGTGCCGCCGCAGTCGGTCGAGGCCGAGCAGGCCGTGCTCGGCGGGCTCATGCTCGCGCCCGAGGCCTACGACCGCATCGCCGACCGGCTGAACGAGGAAGACTTCTACCGGCGCGACCACCAGCTGATCTACCGCGCGATCCGCGAGCTGGCCGAGAAGAGCCGGCCCTACGACGCGGTGACGCTGGGCGAGTGGTTCGAGTCGAACGGGCTGGTGGAGCAGGTCGCAGGCGGCGCGTATCTCATCGAACTGGCGAGCACCACGCCCTCGGCCGCCAACATCACCGCCTACGCCGAGATCGTCCGCGACAAGGCGATCCTGCGGCAGCTGATCGAGGCCGGCACCGGCATCGTCAACGACGCCTTCCAGCCGGATGGCCGCGAGAGCGACGAGATCCTCGCCAAGGCCGAGCAGGACGTGTTCTCGATCTCCGAGAAGCGCGCGCAGGGCCGCAGCGACTTCGTCGCGATCAACAAGGCGATGGCCGAAGCCTTCGACGTCCTGCAGACCCGCTACCAGAACGGCGGTGGCGTCACCGGCCTGCCGACCGGCTACACCGAATTCGACGAGATGACCGCCGGGCTGCAGCCGACGGACCTGATCATCCTCGCGGCGCGTCCGGCGATGGGCAAGACCACGTTCGCGCTCAACATCGCCGAGCACGCCGCGATCAAGACGAAGAAGCCGGTCGCGGTGTTCTCGATGGAAATGTCGGCCGCGCAGCTCGCCCTGCGCCTGATCTCCGCCAACGGCCGCGTCAACGCCACGCGCCTGCGCACCGGCCAGCTCGAGGACGAGGATTGGAGCCGCGTGAGCAGCGCGATCCGGATGATCAAGGAAACCAAGATCTTCATCGACGACACGCCCGGCCTGTCGCCCGAAGCGCTGCGCGCGAAGTCGCGCCGGCTCAAGCGAGAGCACGGCCTGGGCCTGATCGTGATCGACTACCTGCAGCTGATGGCGGTGCCGGGCAACACCGAGAATCGCGCCACCGAGATCTCCGAGATCTCGCGCTCGCTCAAGGGCCTGGCGAAGGAACTGGGCGTGCCGGTGATCGCGCTGTCGCAGCTCAATCGCTCGCTGGAAACCCGCGCCGACAAACGCCCGGTGATGGCCGACCTCCGCGAATCCGGCGCCATCGAGCAGGACGCGGACATGATCGTCTTCATCTACCGCGACGACTACTACAACAAGGAAAACTCGCCGGACAAGGGCCTCGCCGAGATCATCATCGGCAAGCAGCGCTCCGGCCCGACCGGCTCGTTCAAGCTCAAGTTCTTCGGCGAGTACACCCGCTTCGACAACCTGGCGTTCGACTCGGTGGGGAGTTTCGAGTAACGCGCCAAGCTGCCGGATTGGACGTGAGTGCCGGCAGAGGCGGTTTGAGCAGCCACGAAAAGCGCCATGCCCGACTTCGCCGCCGCCAAATTGGATAAACGCTGCTCCATGCCTTGGCACTGAAGCGGGGTCTTTTCTATTCCTCTCTATATTGAGCTCGGAATTGTTCTTCTATAATTTGAATCTCATTTGAAACCCATCCGAGACCGATTTCACACAGCTGCTTAATTTTGTCTCGATGAATATTTAGAGGTTTTTTGTCTACTGGCGAAAGGCCAATTGGAAACTCCCAGGGCCCACTTCTCCAAAAGTGAAGGCGTGGATTTCTTGCTGCGATGTCTGTGTGGGCGTATGCGGAATCTCGGTAGGTTCTCAGTTCGTCATGGAGTGGCAGCAAATCTGCCGGGATGAAGTCTTTCGTAAGACTAATTTTCTTTTCATTTTTTCTGTTGCGCTGCACGTGCGAGAACTTCGTATCGGCTCGCGTAAAAGGTCGGAAGTAAACGACTACGGCATAGCGCTGCAGCGTGCCAGAAACGCGTATTGGAATATCGCGATTCTGTTCTAATTTTTCGGCATCCTCTAGTAAGCGTAGCGCCTCGCTGAAATCCGCATGGCATGATCTATAGAAGACATAGCGTTCTTCATCCGCGTTATGCATAAGCTAGCTGCTCGCTCAACTCCGTACCACGCATTTTCTTGCGGATATCTCTTTCGGCTAGTGCTGCATCCGACGTTGGGCTTTCGAACACGTTAACGGGTGCCCGTGCGAGCATATAGCCGTTGCACATCCCTGTGTGCGATGTGCAGGACGCATGCAGGACAAAAACACTTAGGCCGCCCGTAAGGGCGGCCTAAGTGTTTGATCGATATGGTGGGCGGTGCAGGGTTCGAACCTGCGACCCTTGCCGTGTGAAGGCAATGCTCTACCGCTGAGCTAACCGCCCGATGTTCGGGTCGGCCATTCTACGGACCGGCCCCGCCGCAGGCAAGCGGGCGGCTCACTCGATCTCGGACCGGGCGTAGCCCGCGTCCAGGGCCTCCATCGCGTCCAGCGGCTTGGTCTTGGCGGCCTTCTCGTAGGCGGCGGCGGCCTCGTCCTCCTTCTTGTCGCCGTGGAGCAGCATCATCACGTTGCCCGATTCCAGCAGGGCGATCGGGGAGGCCGGGGTCAGCTTGAGGGCCTCCTTGATGTGCTTCTCGGCCTCGGACGCCTTGGCGCCGTAGGTCAGGCCGCCGATCATCGAGCCGATCTTGGAGATGATCTCGGCGTGGTACAGCGCCATGGCGGTGTGCGCCTCGGCGTGCTTGGGCGCCAGTTCCAGCGCCGTTTCCAGCGAGGCGCGCACCTTGCCGGCGATGCCTTCCTTCAGCGCCTTGGTGATCGACAGACCCTGGCTGTAGCGGCCGAGGGCGAACGCATGCCGGTAGTGGCTGTTGGCGTCGTCGGGAAGGGCCTTGATCGCGTCTTCGGCCAGCTTCGCGGCCTGCTCGAAGCGCTTCAGTTTTTCCTTGTCGTCGTCGACGAGGTAGGTGGCGTGGATGCCGAGCGCCTTGGTCGCCACCGATGCGCCGACCGGGCCCAGCGCTTCGCCGGCGTCGTAGGCGGCCTTGAAGTCGCCGTGGTGGAACGCGCGCCACGCGTCCTGCAGCGCTTCGGCCAGTCCGGCGGCGTCCAGTCCCTTCGGCGCGGCCTTGCCGGCGGCCTTGATCAACGCCGCGGCGCGCTTGTCGTCCGGGAACGGTTCGCAATCGCCTGCGTGCAGCTTCGGCCAGGCTTTCTTCAGGGCATCGCCGGCGTAGGCATAGGCCTTGGCGTCGTGGGGGAAGGCGGCCCAGGTGGACTTGGCCATGATCGTGATCCTCGCGTTGGAAGCGTTCAGCATCCCGCGAGTCGTGATGCGAGGCAAGTCCTCCGGCTTCGGCGTCCGCGGGTCTGTGAACGACGCGGAACGTGCTGCGGATCGGCGATGGCGCGTGCCGATGCAGCGGCCGTCCGCGACGTCCGCAGGCGCTTGATGGCGGCGTCGAGACCGTCCACCCCTAGTGTGTTTGCTCTGCGCGGCGGGGGCATGCTGACACTGTCCCTCGCCGGGTCACCGGCACCCCCGCAACGGAGCATTTCCATGGCACGCAAGAAGATCACCCGCACCGTCCCGACCGCGAACGCGCGCCACTTCTGGCTCGCCGGCCTCGGTCTCGTCTCCATGGCCGCGCGCACCACGGCCACCACCACGGCGCAGGCCGCCGATCGCATCGGTCAGGCCCGCAGCCAGGCCTTGTCGGCGGTCGATCAGGCACAGACCCGTCTCATCGACACCGCCGCCGATCTGCGCGGCCGCATCGAACTGGGCGTCGCCGAAGCCGGCCTGAAGCTCGACAAGGCGCTGTCGCCGTTGGTAGCGAAGTTCAAGCCCGGCAAGGCCAAGCGCGCGACCCGCCGCACCCGCAAGCCGGCCGCGAAGAAGGCCGCGCGTCGCCCCGCCCGCAAGCCGGCTGTGCGTCGCGCCCGCATGGGTTGAGGCCAACCGCAATGCCGGACGAGCAGAGGGCGCCGAAAGGCGCCCTCTGTCGTTGCGGGGTCATCGGGCTTCGATCACTGCCATCCGCCGCAGCCGTGGGTGATCAGGCACTTCTCGTAGCGGTACTGGCAGATGGCCTCGTGGGTGCCGTTGGCGAGGCAGGCATCGGCCTGCTCGCCGCAGATGCGATAGGCATCCGGCGAACAGGCCGCGTAGGCGATGCCGGCGCCGCTGGACAGGGCGATGGCGAACGCCAGCAGCATCGGGCGTGACAGGGGCTTGTGCGATCTCATGATCTCTCCTCGACAGGTGGGCCGCTTCCCGGCGGCCAGAAGGAAGCGCTGTGGACAGCGCCGGGTCGCGCGATGGGATCAGCGTCGGCGTTCGTCGACGGCGGGGACGACCATGGCCTTCACCGGCACGTAGCCGTAACGGCACAGCCAGTAGTTGTCGCGGCACATGTCGGGATCGTAGCCGGCGGCCATGCAGGCCCGGAATTCCTCCATGCAGCCGGAGGTGTCGATCTGCGCGGGGCGGGCCGTGGCGGCCTGGCTCAGGCCGATGGTGGCCACGAGGATCGCGGTCTTGGTGACGAGATTCATCTGGACGACTCCTTGTCGGTTCGACGGTCGCGGTACTGAAGAGGCACTACCGCGACGGGCGGGCGCTTCATGGACACTGCGCGGGACGGTCCATGTCGCCCGATCGGTCGCCGGGAGGGGCCCCGGCGATTTCACCATACGTCAGTGCGGCGGGGGCGACATGCTGCGGTGCGTCACCCGCGATGGCCTTCAGTCGAGGTAGGCGCGAATGAGCGTGTTGAGATGGACACGTTCGGCATCGCGCAGGAACGGCGCCAGCAGCATCATCACCTGCACGATGCCCTGGCGGATCGCCACCTGTTCGTCGCGGTCGCCGCGCGCCGCGGAGTAGTTCAGCCAGAACGTGGACAGCACCAGCACGTTCGTGGCCGCGGCGTCCAGTTCGTCCGCGGAGGCGCGCATGATCCCGGCCTGCGACAGTCCGCGCATCACGGCGTGGGCGCGATCGTCCGCCCGCTTGAGGATGCGCGCGAAACGCAGCCGCAGCCGGCGGTTGCGGCTGAGGATCTCGACGAGGTCGCGGTAGAGGAAGCGATAGTCCCAGATGCACTCGAACACGAGATGCAGCTGCAGCCAGATGTCCTCGAGCTCCGGCAGCCGTCCGCCCGGCGAGGCGAGCGCGTCGTCCATGCGTTCTTCGTAGCGCTGGAACAACTGCTCGATGATGTCGTCCTTGTTGCGGAAGTGGTAGTACAGGTTGCCCGGGCTGATCTCCAGCTCGTCGGCGATGTGATTGGTGGTGACGTTCGGCTCGCCCTGCGCGTTGAACATCGCGAGGGAGGCGTCGAGGATGCGCTGGCGGGTCTGTCGCGCCATCGTCGGGGCGGGGCGGTCGTCGTGGAGTGGAGACCGCCGGCGCCGGCGGCCGGTCAGCCGGCCAGCTTCTTCACGAGGTCGACGTACTTCTTCTTCGCGTCGTCCTGCGCGGTGCCCTTGAGCTTGGCCCAGGCCTCGTACTTCGCGGTGCCGACGAAATCGAAGAAACCCGGCTTGTCGCCGTGCACGTCGCCTTCGGCGCCCTGCTTGTAGAGCGCGTACAGGCGCAGCAGGGTGTCGTTGTCGGGGCGCTCGGACAGGCCCTGGACGTCTTTGGCGGCTTGCTCGAATTGCTTCTGCAGGTCGGACATGCGTGCTCCCTCCGGTGAGGCGGGCATGACAGCATGGCCGGGGGGGCGGGTCAATACGATTCCGTACCGCCGGGCGATCGGCAGCGGTATGCCGGCGGGATGCCGGCGATCCGGGGCAGGGCGCCGGGCGCGACCCTGCGGCCGCGGATTGTCCTCGTCCCCCGGCTCTGGCAAGTTAGACCGTCGGCTGCGCCGCGGCGCGCTCGATCAGCATTCGATCATCATTCTCATGAGGGCGAGGACATGAGTTATTTCGTCACCGGTGCCACCGGGTTCATCGGCCGTTTCCTGGTCGGCAACCTGCTCAAGCGCAAAGGCACCATCCACGTGCTGGTGCGCAAGGATTCGCAGAAGAAATTCGACGCACTTGCGAAGAAGATGGGATGGGATCCCAAGCGCGTCATCCCGGTGCACGGCGACATGACCGCGCCGAAATGCGGCCTCACCCCGGCGCAGATCCGCGGTCTCAACGGCAAGATCAGGCACTTCTTCCACCTCGCCGCGATCTACGACCTGACCGCCGACGCCGAAAGCCAGCGCAAGGCGAACGTCGACGGCACCCAGAACGCGCTGGACCTGGCCGCCGCGATCGGTGCCGGTTGTTTTCACCACACCAGCTCGATCGCCGCCGCCGGCCTGTACCCGGGCATCTTCCGCGAGGACATGTTCGACGAAGCCGAGGGCCTGGACGATCCCTACCTGCGCACCAAGCACGATTCCGAGGGGCTCGTTCGCAAGGAAAAGCGCGTCAAGTGGCGCATCTACCGGCCGGGCATGGTGGTCGGCCACTCGCAGACCGGCGAGATGGACAAGATCGATGGCCCGTACTACTTCTTCACGCTGCTGAAGAAGATGCGCGAGATGCTGCCGCCGTGGATGCCGATGCTCGGTCTCGAAGGCGGGCGCATCAACGTCGTGCCGGTCGACTTCATCGCCGATGCGATGGACCACATCGCGCACAAGCCGAAGCTGGACGGCCACTGCTTCCATCTGGTCGACCCCGATCCGATGCGGGTCGGCGAAGTACTGAACACCTTCGCCCGCGCGGGCCATGCGCCGGAAATGACCATGCGCCTGGACGCGCGCATGTTCGCCTTCATCCCGGGCGGCGTGCGCGGCGCCATCGGCAGCCTGCCGCCGGTCAAGCGCTTCGTCGGCATGCTGCTGCGCGATTTCAAGATCCCGAAGGCGGTGATGAAGTTCATCACCTACCCGACCCGCTTCGACAACCGCGAGACCGAGCGCGCGCTCAAGGGCAGCGGTATCTCGGTGCCGCGGCTGGAAACCTACGCCTGGCGCCTGTGGGACTACTGGGAGCGCCACCTCGACCCCGACCTGTTCATCGACCGCACGCTCAAGGGCAAGGTCCGCAACAAGGTCGTGGTCATCACCGGCGGTTCGTCGGGCATCGGCCTGGCCAGCGCCCAGCGCACGGCGGAAGCGGGCGCGATCACGATCATCGTCGCGCGCGGCGAGGAAGAACTGTTCAAGGCCCGCGACGAGATGAAGGCCAGGGGTGGCAAGGTCTTCGCCTACACCGCCGACCTTGCGGACATGGCCGACTGCGACCGTCTGGTCGCGACGATCCTCAAGGAGCACGGCCACGTCGACATCCTGATCAACAACGCCGGGCGCTCGATCCGCCGTTCGATCGAACTGAGCTACGACCGCTTCCACGATTTCGAGCGCACGATGCAGCTGAACTACTTCGGCTGCCTGCGCCTGATCATGGGCTTCATGCCGACGATGATCCAGCGCCGCAAGGGCCACATCATCAACATCAGTTCGATCGGTGTGCTGGCCAATTCGCCGCGGTTCTCGGCGTACGTGGCTTCGAAGGCCGCACTCGACGCCTTCAGCCGCTGCGCGCAGGGCGAACTGTCGGGCAAGGGCATCAGCTTCACCACGATCAACATGCCGCTGGTGAAGACACCGATGATCGCACCGACCAAGATGTACGACAGCGTGCCGACGCTGACGCCGGAGGAAGCGGCCGATCTGGTGGTGAAGGGCATCATCGAGAAGCCCAGCCGGATCGCGACGCGCCTGGGCATCTTCTCGGCGCTGCTCAACGCGGTCGCCCCGAAGGCCTACGAAGTGATCATGAGTACGGCGTTCGAGCTGTTCCCGGATTCGGCTGCGGCCAAGGGCGACAAGAAGGCGTTGAAGGAAGAACAGCCGAGCCAGGAGCAGATCGCCTTCGCGGCGCTGATGCGCGGCGTGCACTGGTAACCGCCGAATCGGATGCAGGATTTTCCCGCTCCCGGACGCACGAAAGGCAGCCTTGCGGCTGCCTTTCGTCTTTCCCGGATCGCGACGGAGAGAGGGTCGCGGTCCGTTCGGGCAAAAAGAAGCCCGCCTACCGAAGCCGTGAGGGGAGGGGAGCTACGGACTTCGTATGTGGTCGGCGGGCGAAACGACGGCGTGAGCCGCCAATGGGAGCGTCGCTTCCGCGACGCGAGAGAGATTGGGTGAAACCGTCGACGAACGCTAACAGATGGACGCGGCGGGCGGGCGATGGAAACGTATTCCTGCGTCGCCGCGTTCAGCTGCCGGCGATCACGCCGCTGGTGCGGCCTTCGGCTTGCGCGCGCGCTTGGCCGGGGCCTTCGCCGCCGGTGCCTTGGCGGCCTTCTTCGCGGCCTTGCGCGGGGCCGCGGCGGGCTTGCCGCCCTGGCGACGCAGTTCGGCGGTCAGACCCTCGACGCGGGCGCTGAGATCGTTGAGGTCTTCGCGGCTGGGCACGCCCAGCTTGACCAGGGCGCGCTGGACGCGGTCCTCGAAGACCTTCTCCAGCTTGTCCCAGGTGTCGGTGGCGCGTTCGCGGGCCTGGCCGACGCGGCTTTCGACCGCATCGCGGACCACATCGGCGCGGCCGCCGGCGAACTTGCGCATGGTCTGCTCCAGACCCATGCCTTCCTTCACGAGCGCCTCGAACAGCTTGGTGCCTTCGGCCTGGGCGCGCGAGAAGGCGCCGACGCCGGCCAGCCAGATCTGCTGGGCGGATTCGCTGAGGCTCTTGGACAGGTGCTCGGCATCGGCGGCCGGGCTGGCCTTGGCGGTGGTCTTCTTCGCGGTGGTCTTCTTGAACTTGGCCATATGCCCTCCCAGCGGGCGCGTGATCGATTGCGCGGCAGGATGCGGGAGTTGTCTAGAGTATTCACACGAAGCCGACGCCTCCGATGCGGCGCATCGCGTCTCGCATCGAAGGCGCAGACGCGTCGCTGCCGGCGTCAGCGCCGGCGGCGCAGCAGGTGTTCGGTTTCGTCGAGCGCCCGGCGCAGGCGTGCGGTGGTCTCGGTGCTGCGCGGCGGCGGTGCGCCCAGGCCGGTCAGCACGGTCCGGTGGCGGTCGGCCAGCACGTCCTCGCGCAGGCGGATGCCGTGCGCGGCCAGCACCGGGCCGAGCGTGTCCGCGCGGTCGCGCAGGTCCTGCAGCGTGTTGCGGTAGCCGAGTTGGCACACGCGGCGGCGGTTGGAGAAGCTGAAGGCGTTGGTGAAGAACATCTCGCCGTTGCTGGCGTTCGGCTCGAAGATCATCTGGTCGATGCCGGGGTACTGCTGGGCGTACTTGGCGAGGCCGACCTGCATGCGCGATTGCAGCAGCGTGCGGAAGGTCTGCGACATCACCGCCGGCAGGCCGCCCTGCCAGATGCGGTGCGGTTCCTGCGCGGGGCGCGGGCCGGTCTCGCGATCGACCTGGGTGGAGTCGAACGGCACCAGCGGGTTGATGCCGATCAGCAGGTCGATGCCGCGTTCCAGCAGCACCGAGGCGTGCATGGTCCGGCGCAGGGCGCCGTCGACGTAGTGGCGGCCGCGCACTTCCACCGGCGGATAGAGCCCGGGCAGCGCCGCGCTGGCCTGGACGGCCTTGGAGATCGGGATGTCCTTCCACGGCTCGGCGCCGAAGCGGATGGCTTCGCCGCTGTCGAGGTCCACCGCGATCACGTACAGGTCGCGATCGAGCTGGCGGAAGTCGTTGCTGCGACCGCGGCGCGAGAACACCTCGCGGAGGAAGCGCTCGATCTCGGCGTTGTCGAACAGCCCGGTCGGCACCAGGCTGCCGAAACGCATGATCAGGTCGGTCAGCCGCGATTCGCGCGGCGAGAGCAGGCTGCCCCACCAGTCGAAGGCCAGCCGCGGCAGGGTCGAGGCCCGGCGCATGTACTCGAACACCGCCGGGCGCAGGAACTGCTCGGGCCGGAACGGCACGTCGTCGCTGTCGCCGGTGATGAAGATCCGGCACATCTCCGCCGTGCTCATCCGGTTGACCAGCCCGGCGGCGAGGAAGGCGCCGCTGCTGACGCCGACGTAGCAGTCCATCCGGGTGAGGTCGAGGCCGTCCAGCGCGTCGTCGAGGGCGCGCAGCGCGCCGAGCTCGTACATGGCGCCGATCGGACCGCCGCCGGCGATGGCGAGGCCGATGCGGGCGCTGGACGGAGCGGGGGCGGCGGAGGTCCTGGTGCGACGACGGGCGGACTTGTTCGGAACCGGGCGTGGAGCGGCGTGGAGTGAAAGCATGCGGACGCTGCGAAGGGAACCGTCCGAGTGTAGCCGAAAGGTCGTGCCGGTTCCCTGCGTCGGCCCGGGAGCGCGCGCGACCCGTGATCAAGTCATTGATCCTGCTCGAAACGATGCGATCAGCGACGCATGCGGACTTGCTCCGCGCGGACGTGCGGCCGATCATCGGGACGATGAAGATGGCCACTCCTTCCGCGGCGTTCCAGGGCCGCCGACTCGACCGCCGCGCACTGGCCGCGGCGCTGACCCGCCGGCTGGAATGGCACCAGCGACTCCACGACCCGGAACGCGAGCCGCGCAACGGCGCGCGCTGGCTGCACGAACTGCGGCGCTGGCAGGCGGCGCGGCTGGCGGCGAGCTTCGAGGGCTTCATGGGCGATCCCAAGCGCCGGCCCGCCGCCGAGTTCTTCCTGACCGACCTCTACGGCGATCGCGACTTCAGCCGCCGCGACGCCGACATCGCGCGGGTCGCGCCGATGATGCTGCGGCTGATGCCCCAGAGCCTGGTGGAGACGCTGGTCGACGCGATCGAGCTGGGTGCGCTGAGCCATGCCTTCGACCTGCGCATGGCGGAGACGCTGGGCCGGCTCGCGCCGCGGCGCAAGGTGCTGGACGACGCGCTCTACGGCGAGGCCTACCGCGAAGTGGGGCTGCCGCGGCTGCGGGCGCACCAGATCGACCTGATCGTGGTCGCCGGCGTCGGCCTCGGGCATGCGCTGCGCACCCGCGGCGTGGCGACCCTGCTGGCGATGCTGCGCGGTCCGGCGCGGGCGGCCGGTTTCGGCGAGCTGCAGTCGTTCCTGGAACGCGGGTTCGGCGCCTACGGCAAGCTGGACGACGTCGAAGACTTCCTGGCCGACATCGAGCGCAGCGAACGCGAGGTGTCACGGCGGCTGTTCGCCGGGGATCCGAAGCCGTTCGAACCGCTGCCCGACGCCCACCCGCCGTCCGGCCGGCGTCGGCGCGGTCGCTGAGGCCGGCGAGGGCGGCCGGCGTCGCTCGGCCGAAGCGGATCAGGTGAAGCGTTCGTCGAGGACGCGCTGGATCTCGTGTTCGATCGGGCCCTTGAAGGCCGAGACCAGGAAGCCGAGCTTGGCGGTGACGTGCAGTTCCTTCGGCTTGAGCGCGATCTTGCCGTCCACGCCCGAGCGGGTGAAGTGCAGGTCGTCGCCTTCCCAGCCGTACTCGACGTCGAAGCGCTCGGCGAGTTTCTTCGCGACTTCCTCCACGGCCTTGCGCGCCTTGGCGTGCGGGAGGGAATGCGAATGGCGGATGTCGATGCCGGACATGAGGGCTCCGTGGGCGATGCGGATGGGCGGACCGCGGCAAGTCTAGCCGCCACGAAAGCGCCTGTCGCCGGGGTCGACGCCGTCCGCGGCATGCTAGATTGCGCCCGCATGGAAGGACTGAAACTCCGCTTCCCCCAGCACCACCACCCGGAAATGCCGCTCGGCGCCGGCGTCCATGCCATCGGCCGCATCGGCGATACCGTCGGCCTCGTGGGCGACGACGACGCGCCGTCGGTGCGCCTGTTCGTCGACCGCCGCGGCGTGTGGATGACCGTCGCCGACGGCGCCCACGGCATCCACGTCAACGGCCGGCCGGTAAAGCGCATGGCGATGCTGCGCCTGGGCGATGCGATCTATCTCGACGGCGTGGAAATGCTGCTGGTGTCCTCGCGGCCGGTCGAGGCGCTGCCCGAGGCGCTGCGCCACGTGCCCGGCGAGTTCCAGGGCGATGGACGCGTCGTGGTCCGCGGCGTCGGCGGCCGGCACCATGGCCGCAGCTTCACGCTCGAATCGCCGCGGCTGGTCGGGCGCAGCGAGGACGCCCACATCCGCATCGAGGATCCCGACTTCGCCGATCGCCATGCCCGGATCGAGATGATCGGCAGCCGCGTGGTGCTGCGCGACCTCGGCAGCGGCGATGGCAGCGTCGTCAACGGCGAGCCGGTACGTGACGCGCTGCTGTCGGCGGGCGACCAGATCGTGTTCGACCAGCACCACCGCTTCGTGATCGAGGCCCCGGCGGCTCCGGGCGCGGCGCCGGCGCGGATGCAGATGGCCGAGCCGGTGGTCGAACCGCCGCCGCCGCCGCGCCGCAACCTCCACCTGTCCTGGCTGTTGCTGGCCGCGCTGCTGCTGGCGGCGGCGATCGCCGCGCTACTGCTGCTGGGCGGGGACTGAGCGTCCGGCCGGCGCCGCACCCGGCTTGCGCAGGCGGCGCAGCAGGCGCCAGCCCAGCAGCACCGCGAGCAGCCCGGCGTAGAGCGCCGGTTCGCGGATGTCCGACTTCACCAGCCACCAGAAGTGCAGCACGGCGAAGACGCCGATGGCGTAGACCAGCTTGTGCAGCTGGCCCCAGCGCCGGCCGAGCCGCCGCATCCAGCCGCGGGTGGAAGTGATCGCCAGCGGGACCAGCAGCAGCCACGCGGCGAAACCGACGGTGATGTACGGCCGCTTGGCGATCTCCTCGAAGATCTGCGTCCAGTAGCCGCGCAGGTCCAGCACCAGATAGGCCGCGAAGTGCAGGGTGGCGTAGGCGAAGGCGTACAGCCCGAGCATGCGCCGGAACTGCAGCAGCGCCGGCGTGCCGGTGAGCTGGCGCAGCGGCGTGATCGCCAGCACCAGGATCAGGAACCGCAGTGCCCACAGCCCGAGGCGATGCTCGACCTCGGCCACCGGGTCCGCGCCGAGCGCGTCGCTGCCGGTGCGGAAGACCTCCCAGAACTGCCAGGACAGGATCGCCAGCGGGGTCAGGCTGAGTGCGTGGACGAGGGTCTTGGCGGCGATCATCCGCCCGGAAGTGCGCGCCATCAGAACCACCGTTTCAGATCGAGCCCCTTGTACATCCCCGCCACCTGGTCGGCATAGCCGTTGAACAGACGCGTCGGGATGCGTTCGGCGAACAGCTTGCTGGCGGTGCCGCTGATCCGGCGCTCGGTCTTCTGGCTCCAGCGCGGGTGGTCGACGTTCGGGTTGACGTTGCTGAAGAAGCCGTACTCGTCCGGCTGCAGCATGTTCCAGGAGGTCTGCGGCATCTTCTCGACGAAGCGGATCGCGACGATCGACTTGATGCTCTTGAAGCCGTACTTCCACGGCACGACCAGCCGGACCGGGGCGCCGTTCTGCTGCGGAAGTGGCTTGCCGTACAGGCCGGTGGCGAGCAGGGTCAGCGGGTGCATGGCCTCGTCGATGCGCAGCCCCTCGCGGTACGGCCAGTCGATCGAGCGGTACTCGACCCCGGGCATCTGCTGCGGGTCGGCGAGGCTGGTGAACGCGACGAACTTCGCCTTCGCGGTCGGCTCGAAACGCTTCAGGATCTCGGCCAGCGGGATCCCCTCCCAAGGCAGCACCATCGACCAGCCCTCGACGCAGCGCAGCCGGTAGACGCGTTCCTCGGGCTTGCGGGTCTTCACCAGGTCGGCCAGGTCCAGCCGCCCGGGCTTGGCGCATTCGCCGGAGACCGCGATCGACCATGGGCGGGTGCGCAGGGTCTTGGCGGCGCGCCCGGGATCGCCCTTGTCGGTGCCGAACTCGTAGAAGTTGTTGTAGCTGGTGGCGTCCTCGTAACGGGTCAGCTCCTCGGTGGTCCGGAACCCGGATTTGAGCTGGGCCGGGCTGGCCGCGGTCTTCGGCGGCGGGGGAGGGTCGGCCTCGGCGCAGCCCGAGAGGGCGAGGGTGGGGCTCACCGCGAGCAGGCCGAGCAGCCGGCGGCGGTCGCGCCAGACGGATTCGTCGGTGATCTCGTCGCCGGGGACGCGCAGGGCGTCGCGGAGGGGGGCGGGCAGGGGCATGCGATATCTCCGGGGAAGGGGGCCGACCGACACGTTCGACTATAAGACGAGGCGAGCGGGCATTCGGTTGCGCCGGATGTGCGGGTTTCCGGCATGTCGCCATGCCGGATCGACCTTCGTTCAGCTCCACAAGGTTGCTGCGCTGCGGCATACTCGGGGGCCCACCCCACACCCTCTGGAACTCCGATGTCGCGCGCGTTCAACTTCAGTGCCGGTCCCGCCGCCCTGCCCGAAAGCGTCCTCCGCCAGGCTCAGGCCGAAATGCTGGAATGGCGCGATTCCGGGGCGTCGATCGTCGAGCACAGCCACCGTGGCGCCGAGTTCATCGAAGTCGCCGCCCAGGCCGAAGCCGACCTGCGCACCCTGATGTCGATCCCGTCCGACTACGCCGTGCTGTTCCTCGGCGGCGGCGCGACCACCCAGCAGGCGTTGATCCCGCTCAACCTCGCCGCCCCCGGGCAGGCCGTGGACTACATCCTCAGCGGCCACTGGGGCAAGACGGCGGTCAAGCAGGCTAAACCGTATGTGGACGTGCGCGTCGCCGCGACCAGCGAGGCCGGCGGCTTCCGCGACATCCCGGCCCGCGACACCTGGCAGCTCACGCCCGACGCCGCCTACGTCCACATCACCGCCAACGAGACCATCCACGGCGTCGAATTCCGCGACACCCCGGACGTCGGCGACGTGCCGCTGGTCGCCGACTTCAGCTCCAGCATCGCCTCCGAGCCGGTCGACGTCTCGAAGTACGGCGTGATCTACGCCGGCGCGCAGAAGAACCTCGGCCCGGTCGGCATCACCGTCGTCATCATCCGCAAGGATCTGCTGGAGCGCGCCGGCCAGCCGCGCGCCGACATCTTCAACTACGCCTCGCACGCCAAGGGCGAGTCGATGCTCAACACGCCGCCGACCTGGAACTGGTACATGCTCGGCCTCAACGTGAAGTGGATGCTGGACGAAGGCGGCGTCGCCGAATTCGCCCGCCGCAGCGCCGCGAAGTCGAAGCTGCTCTACGACGCGATCGACGGCTCCGGCGGCTTCTACCGCAACGAAGTGAACCCGGCCGTGCGTTCGCGCATGAACGTGCCCTTCATCCTCCACGACGACGCGCTGGACAAGCCGTTCCTGTCCGAAGCCAAGGCCGCCGGCCTGCTGGCGCTGAAGGGCCACCGCGCCGTCGGCGGCATGCGCGCCTCGATCTACAACGCCATGCCGATCGAAGGCGTGCAGGCGCTGGTCGCGTTCATGCAGGACTTCAAGCAACGCCATGGCTGAGCAACGTCCGCGCAAGCCGGCGAAGCAGGCGGCCGCCAAGCCCGGGAAGAAGCCTGCTGCCAAGGGCGCCACGAAGCCCGCGGCGGCGGCCGAGGCGCCCGTCAGGGCCAAGTCGCCGGCCTCGGTCGGCATCCCGACCGACGCGCAGGGCAAGCCCGACCTCGCCGCGGTCCGGGCGCAGATCGACGGCATCGACCGCGAGATCCAGTCGCTGATCGCCGAACGCGCGCTGTGGGCGCACCAGGTCGGCAAGGCCAAGGGCAAACTGGCCGCCGCGGTCGACTACTACCGCCCCGAGCGCGAGGCGCAGGTGCTGCGCCGGGTGGTGGACCGCAACGAAGGCCCGCTGTCCGACGAAGTGCTGGTGCGGCTGTACCGCGAGATCATGTCCGCCTGCCTCGCCCAGCAGGAACCGCTGCGCATCGGCTACCTCGGCCCCGAGGGCACGTTCTCGCAGCAGGCGGTCTACAAGCACTTCGGCCACTCGGCGATGGCGCTGCCGCTGGGTACGGTGGAAGAGGTCTTCGACGACGTCGCCGCCGGCCATGCCGATTTCGGCGTGGTGCCGGTGGAGAACTCCGGCACCGGCACCATCCAGTCCACGCTCGACCTGTTCCTGACCTCGCCGCTGATGATCTGCGGCGAGATCGAGCTGCGCGTGAACCAGTACCTGCTGTCGCGCACCGGCCACATCGAGGACATCGAACGCGTCTACTCGCATGCGCTGTCGCTGGCACAGTGCAAGGCGTGGCTGCGGCAGAACCTGCCGAAGGTCGAGAAGCACGCGGTGGTCAGCAACGCCGAAGGCGCGCGCCGCGCGCGCAATGCCGACGACGCCGCCGCCATCGCCGGCGAGAACGCGGGCCATGCCTACGGGCTGAAGGTCGTGGCCGGTCCGATCCAGGACCGCGCCGACAACACCACGCGCTTCCTGGTGATCGGCCGCGCCTCGTTCCCCAGCTCCGGCCACGACCGCACGTCGCTGCTGGTCTTCATCCGCGACCAGCCCGGTGCGCTGTACCGCATCCTCGAACCGCTGGCGCGGCGCGAGATCAGCATGAACCGCATCGAGTCGCGGCCTGCGCACGGCAAGCTGTGGCAGTACGCGTTCTTCATCGACGTTGCCGGCCATGCCGAGGAATCGCCGCTGAAGGACGCCCTCGCCGAGATCGACCGCTACGCCGGCGACGTCCGCGTGCTGGGCTCGTATCCGGTGGCGGTGCCGTAACTCGAAACCTTGATTCCAGACGGTCATCCTCGCGCAAGCGAGGACCCACTCATCATCGCGGCCGCACTTGGGTCCCCGCTTGCGCGAGGATGACGGTGGTTCAAGGTTTCCTTTCCCGTGATGCCTCCCGCGCACGACGCCACGCCCTCTCCGCCATGACCGACGAAGCCTTCTTCTCCTCGCTCGCCCGCCCCGGCCTCCAGCGCCTGCGCGCCTACGACCCGGGCCACGACCTCGTCGCGTTCCGGCGCCGGTTCGAGGGACGGCACCTGGTCGAACTCGGCTCGAACGAAAATCCCTACGGCCCCAGCGCCAAGGCGAAGGAGGCCGTGCTCGGCACGATCCACGCCAGCTATCGCTATCCAGATCCGCTGGGCGGCGACCTCAAGCGCGCACTCGCCGCGAAGCACGGCGTCGATCCCGCGTCGATCCTGCTCGGCAACGGTTCGCACGAGCTGCTGATGCAGTTCGCGCAGGTGTTCGCCGGGCCCGACGCCGATGTCGTCGCCTCGCAGCACGGCTTCGCGGTCTACGCGATCGCCGCGCAGGCCGCCGACGCGCCGCTGCGGGTCGCGCCCTGCCATCCCGACGGCCATGCGATGCCGCGCGGCCACGATCTCGACGCCATCGCCGCGTCGATCACGCCGTCGACGCGGCTGGTGTACCTCGCGAATCCGAACAACCCCACCGGCACCTGGTTCGGTGCCGACGCCTTCGCCGCGTTCCTCGCGAAAGTGCCCGCGCACGTGATCGTGGTCGTCGACGAGGCCTACGCCGAGTTCGTCGACGCGCCGGAGTGGGCGTCTGCGCTGGACTTCGTCGCGTCGCATCCCAATCTCGTCGTCGCCCGCACCTTCAGCAAGGCCTACGCGCTCGCGGGACTGCGCGTGGGCTACGCCATCGGCCATCCCGGCCTGATCGCGGTGATGGAGCGCGTGCGCGAAAGCTTCAACGTCAACACACCCGGGCTGGCCGCGGCCGAGGCCGCGCTCGCCGACGACGAACACCTCGCGTGGGTGGTCGCGCGCACCCGCGAGCAGCGCGCCGCGCTCACGGAGGCGCTGCGCGCGCGCGGGCTGCGGGTGTTCCCGTCGCAGACGAATTTCCTGCTGGTGCAGTTCGCAGCGCCGGGCGACGAGGCGCGGGTCGCCGCGATCGACGCCGCGCTGATCGACCGCGGCATCGTGCTGCGGCCGATGGGCGGTTACGGCCTCGGACACTGCCTGCGCATCACCGTCGGCGACGCCGACGAAAACCGCCGGCTGCTCGCCGGCCTCGACGAGGTGCTGGCATGAGCGGCGGCGAACGCAAGGACTGGATCGTCGGCCCCGGCCGGCCGCTCACCGGGCGCATCCGCGTGCCCGGCGACAAGTCGGTGTCGCACCGCGCGATCATGCTGGCCTCGCTGGCCGAAGGCGTGTCGCGCATCGACGGCTTCCTCGAAGGCGAGGACACCCGCGCCACCGCGGCGGTGTTCCAGCGCCTGGGCGTGAAGATCGAAGCGCCGTCGCCGCAGTCGCGCATCGTCCACGGCGTGGGCCTGCACGGCCTGCGCGCCAGCGCCGAGGCGCTGGACTGCGGCAACGCCGGCACCGGCATGCGCCTGCTCGCCGGCGTGCTGGCGGGGCAGGCGTTCGACAGCACGCTGGTCGGCGACGCCTCGCTGTCGAAGCGGCCGATGCGGCGCGTGATCGAGCCGCTGTCGGCGATGGGCGCGACGATCGACAGCGAAGACGGCGGCCTGCCGCCGCTGCGCATCCGCGGCGGCCGCGCGCTGCAGGGCATCGACTACACGTTGCCGGTCGCCAGCGCGCAGGTGAAGTCTGCGCTGCTGCTCGCCGGCTTGTACGCCGAGGGGGACACCGTCGTCCGCGAGCCGCACCCGACCCGCGACTACACCGAGCGCATGCTCACGGCGTTTGGCTGGCCGATCGAGTTCGAGCCCGGCGTCGCGCGGGTGCGCGGCGGTGCGGGCAACGCGCATGCGCTGCGGGCGACCGACGTGCACGTGCCGGCGGATTTCTCGTCGGCGGCGTTCTTCCTCGTCGCCGCGAGCGTGATCCCCGGTTCGGACCTCGTGCTGGAAGCGGTCGGCATGAACCCGCGTCGCACCGGCCTGCTGCAGGCGCTGCGCATGATGGGCGCCGACATCGAGGAAGCGAACGCCACGAAGGCCGGCGGCGAGGCCGTCGCCGACCTGCGCGTGCGCGCCGCGCCGCTGCGCGGCATTGCCGTGCCCGAGGCGATCGTGCCGGACATGATCGACGAGTTCCCGGCGCTGTTCGTCGCGGCTTCCTGCGCCGAAGGCGAGACCCGCATCTCCGGCGCCGCCGAGCTGCGGGTCAAGGAATCCGACCGCCTCGCCGCGATGTCCGCCGCGCTGCGCGCGCTGGGCGTGCGCGTGGACGAGGTCGAGGACGGCGCGACGATCCACGGCCGCGCGCCTGGCGATGCAGGCCCCGCGTTCGCCGTCGATCCCGCGACGACCGTCGTCATCGACAGCCTCGGCGACCACCGCATCGCCATGGCGTCCGCGATCGCCGGTCAGCGCTGCAACGGCACCTTCGCCATCGGCGACATCGCCAACGTCGTGACCTCGTTTCCCGGCTTCGATACGCTGGCGCGCGTTGCCGGGTTTTCGCTGCGGGACGCAGCCGCGTCGTCGTGATGAACCGGGTCGCTTGCCGGATCCCATGACGCCCTCGGCCGGAGACACATCGAGACGCCTGCGCCACGTTTTGCGTCTGCGATCCCGGGGATGTTGCTATGCGTCGTCGCCGTGGCATCGGCTATGAGTCGCGATGAGTACGTGATCGCGGCTTATCCGCATATCACCGGCCCGGAGCGATCCGCCGCCATTCGTGCCGGCTACGCGAAGATCAAACCCGGCATGTCGTCGGCGGAGGTGCGCGCAGTCTTGGGCGAGCCTGATGAAGTCCGCCCGCTGTATGCACCGATGGCGAAAAAACCGGACGTGATCGGGCAGACCTGCTGGTATGTGCTCCGGCGGCTGGTTGCGGACGGTAGTCAGAGCGAACGGCAGGAATCCGTGGTCCGCGTGAGTTTCGATCTCGACGACGTCGTCAGGGGGGTCGCTGTCTGGGGGCTGGAATGACGCGCGTGCTGCGCTGCGCTCTTCAAGGCTGAAGGCGATCGCCACGTCCACCGCGGCGGCGACAGCGTGGGTGTTCTGCTCTTTCGCGATCGGCGACATCGCCAACGTCGCGACGTCGTTTCCCGGTTTCGACGATCTGGCCCGTGGCGCGGACTTTTCACTGCGCGAAGCCTGATTCCCCGAAGTTCTTGTAGAGCGGAACAAAGCTCCGCTACCCCGCCACCGGAGAAGTGGCAGCGGAGCTTCGCTCCGCTCTACGAACCGCAGGGGGCGGCGGCGGGTGCGCGATATGCCGCCAGCGGGTCGCCATCCACGATCGTCCGCTCGCGCCAGCGGCGCTTCTCGATCGCGCGCACGTTCTGCACGTCGCGCAGGGTGTCGAGATAGGCCGCGAGCTGTGGCAGTTCGTCGTCCGCCGGGTCGCCGAGGAATTCGGAGACAGTCACAAGGTTCCCGTAGTTGCGAACATGCTTCCACGGCGAGTCGTCGACGACCAGGATCGATTCCAGTGGCCAGCCGTTGCGTCTCAGCTTCTTCAGGCACTTGAGTCCGCGGTATTCGCCGGTGTCCCAGTCGCGGGCGAGCGTGCAGCGATCCCCGCACCACAGGAAGCGCACGCGGTCCGGTGGAAAGATCCGCGCGACCAGTGGCTCGGCGTAGAGACGTCCCGACGAGGTCCAGACGCCGACGTGGAAACGGTCCAGCGCCCAGGCGATGAACGCCGCCATGTGCGGTCGTTCGTGGACGTGATAGTGGTGGATGCGGAAATCCGCCGGCCGATCCAGCGGCCGTTCCGAGGCATGGACCAGGGTTTCGTCGAGGTCGAGGACCAGCAGCTTTCGTGAAGGGCGCATCGCGCCATCCACTTCGCTCACCGTCACCGCTCCAGCGAAAACGCGATCGGCACGTCGACGCTGCCGGGTACCGGCTGGCCGTCGCGCTGGGCGGGGCGGAAGCGCCAACGCTTGGCGGCCTGCAGTGCGGCGCGATCGAGGCTGCGGGAGCCGCTGCGGGTGGTGGGTTCGCCGTCGGCGCCGACCTCGATCCGGACCACGACGGTGCCGGTTTCGCCGTTGCGCATGGCGTCGGAAGGGTAGGTCGGGGCGGGGCGGGAGATCGGCACGGGCACGCTGCCCGGGGCCAGGCTCGCCGCCGGGCGCGGGGCTTCGGCCGTCGTGGCGGGTGGCGGCGCCGTCTGTGGCACCTGCTGGGCCACTGGGGGCGGAGCGGGCGCGGGGCGCGGATTGCGCAGCGCTTCCTCGGCGGCTTCGCTCAGGCCGCTGGCGCTGTGCGCGCCGTCGGGCTGCGGGGCGGGCAGGGGTTCGAAGACCTGTCCACCGGGGCCGTCGGCACGATCCGGGGCGCGGTAGAAATCGCTGTCGCCGCGGGTCTTCAGCCAGAGCAGGAAGAACAGCAGCAGGCCGACGCCGAACCCGGCGGCGACGATCAGCCAGGTGCGGCGCGAAAGGCCGAAACGACGGCCCGGCGACGGGCCCTGCGGCGGAGCGGATCCTGCGGTCGGCATGCGGGGGAAGGCGGTCGCGGGGGAGCCCGGATTGTGGCACAGGCCTCCGGCGACCACGCCCTGCGCCGGCTGAACCGCGGTGCGCCCGGCGGATTCGGGCGATAATCCCGGTTTCCCTCACCGCGCCACGCCTCCCGACATGCTCGATCCCGCCCTGCTGCGCCAACAGCCCGCCGAACTGGCCGCCCGCCTCAAGGACACCCGCGGCTACGACCTCGATGTCGCCGAACTGGTGATGCTCGAATCCGAGCGCAAGCGCATCCAGACCCGTACGCAGGAGCTGCAGAACCTGCGCAACACCAAGAGCAAGCAGATCGGCATGCTCAAGGCCAAGGGCGAGGACGTGTCGGCGGTGATGGCCGAGGTGGCGGCGTTCGGCGACGAGCTGAAGCAGTGCGAGCACGACCTCGCCGCGGTGCTGGCGAAGCTGGAG
>JBGAFR010000036.1:0-34104 GCA_044227145.1 Lysobacteraceae bacterium | reverse complement strand
TCGTGGCGGGATCGCCCCAGCGGTAGACGGCGAGATCGAGGCCGTCAACCGTGATCCGTTCCTCTGCCGCACCGGTGTCCGGCGCGCTGAGTGCGCGTTGCCGGCTGGACGAGAACGGTGTGCAGAACAACCGCGCGGCCGCTTCGACCGTCCTCGCCGGCCACAGGCGCGCGCCGACGAAGAAGCGAAGCCGCATCGGATACAGCATCGCGATATTACGAACGGTCGTGCTAATTTTAGTGGCGAGGCGAGACATCACGAATCTCCTGTGGGGGAGGTCAGGCGCTTCGGGGGGCGTAGTAGTCCAGCAGGTGTTCCAGCATCCGTTCGCCGCGCTGCATGGCGCTGCCGGGGTCGCTGATTGCCATGTCGTGCTGGACCGCCAGGGCGATGGTGTTGAGCTCGAAGGCCGCCTGCTCCGGGTCGAGATCCGCGCGCAGTTCGCCGCTCTCGACCGCCATCGCGACCGCCCGTGACACCATCTGCCGCAGGCGCAGGTGATGGTGGATCATGCGGTCGCGCAGTGGGCCCGGACGGTCGTCGTATTCGCTTGCGGCGGTCAGCACCAGACAGCCGCCGCGGTCGCGGCGCAGCCAGTCGAACCAGTTCGCCAGCAGGGCCCGCAGCCGCGGCAGCCCGCGCGGCTGGGCCAGGGCCGGGATGAGGGTGTGTTCGCCGAAACGGTCCGCGGCGAGGTCGAGCACCGCCAGTTGCAGCTCCTCGCGGGAGCCGAAGTGGGCGAACACGCCGCTCTTGGACATGTTCACCGCATCGGCCAGCGGGCCGATCGATAGCCCCTCCAGCC
Source organism: Lysobacteraceae bacterium (assembly GCA_044227145.1). Lineage (GTDB taxonomy): Bacteria > Pseudomonadota > Gammaproteobacteria > Xanthomonadales > Xanthomonadaceae > Lysobacter_I. Next base: position 33,299 of record JBGAFR010000036.1, on the reverse strand, counting down.
CGGCGGAGGCCGCAATCATGTAGGCGCGGTCGAGGATTGCCTCGCGGGTGGCCGCGCCCTTGGTGGTGGCGGGAAGGATGACCATGGCGCCATGAATAGCACGACCGTTCGTTTCATACCAGTGGCGGGCGACGGACGGCGTCCGCCAGGTCGCCCTGGCCTCGGGTCAATCCCGGTAGCGCTTGAGCAGGTCGCCGTAGGCGTCGATCCGGCGGTCGCGCAGGAACGGCCAGATCCGGCGCACGTGCTCGCTGCGGGCCATGTCGACCTCGGCCATCAGGATCGTCGGCTCGGTGCCGGCCTCGGCGATGAATTCGCCCTGCGGGCCGAGGACATGGCTGTTGCCCCAGAAGTCGATGCCGGACGCGCCAACGTGCTTGTCGGATGCAAGGGGCGAGGGCTCGTGGCCGACGCGGTTGCAGCTGAGCACCGGCAGTCCATTGGCGACGGCGTGGCCGCGGTGGCTGAGGATCCACGCGCCGCGCTGGCGGTCCTGTTCGGCCTGTTCGTCTGACGGATCCCAGCCGATCGCGGTCGGGTACAGCAGCAGTTCCGCGCCGGCCAGCGCCATCAGCCGCGCAGCCTCGGGATACCACTGGTCCCAGCACACCAGCACGCCCAGCCGGCCCACCGAGGTGTCGATCGGGGTGAAGCCGAGATCGCCCGGGGTGAAGTAGAACTTCTCGTAGAAGCCCGGGTCGTCCGGGATGTGCATCTTGCGGTACTTGCCGGGGGTGCTGCCGTCGGCGTCGAAGACCACTGCGGTGTTGTGGTACAGCCCGGCCGCGCGGCGCTCGAACAGCGAGCTCACCAGCACCACGCCGTGCCGCTTCGCCAGCGCCGACAGGCGCTCCGTGCTCGGGCCCGGGATCGGCTCGGCCAGATCGAACTCGTCCACGGACTCGTGCTGGCAGAAGTACGCGCCGTTGTGCAGCTCCTGCAGCAGCACCAGCTTCGCGCCACGCTTCGCCGCCTCGCCGACGCGGTCCTCGATCACCGCCAGATTGGCCGCGGCGTCGCCGTGGTTGCGCTCCTGGATCAGGGCGACGGGCAGGGTCTTGGTCTTCATGGGCGGTGTGACCTGTGACGAAACGGACATTGTAGGGCGGGCCTTGGCCCGCCATTGCAACGACTCGGTTCGTTGCGGACGTGGATCGAAGCGATCAGCCCAGCACGCCCGCCGGCAACTGCATCGTGATGCAGTGCAGGCTGCCGTTCTGCCAGATCAGCGGGCGGCACGGGATCGGCACGATCTCGCGGCCCGGGAAGGCTTCGGCCATCACCTCCTGCGCCCGCGCGTCGGCGGGGTCGCCGTAGGCCGGCATCAACACCGCGCCGTCGACGATCAGGAAGTTGGCGTAGCTTGCGGCGAGGCGGCGGCCGTCGTCGTAGATCGGTCGCGGCCACGGCAGCGCGAACAGCCGGTATGGCTTGCCTGCGCGGGTGCGCAGCGCGGCCAGCTCGGCGGCCATCGCCTGCAGTTCCGGGTAGTGCGTATCGCTGACGTCGTCGCAGCCCTGGTAGACGATCGCGTCCTCGGCGGCGAACCGGGCGAGGGTGTCGATGTGTGCGTCGGTGTCGTCGCCCTCGAGATAGCCGTGGTCCAGCCACAGCACCCGGTCCTGGCGAAGCCAGCCGGCGAGCTTCGCGCTCAGGTCGGCGCGGCTGGCGTCGGGGTGGCGCTCATGCAGGCAGCGCCAGGTGGTGAGCAGGGTACCGGCGCCATCGGTTTCGATGCCGCCGCCTTCCAGTGCGAAATCGATCTCCACGCGCTCGGCCTGCGGGAACAGGCCCTGCGCGACCAGCGCCTCGACCAGGCGATCGTCGCGGCTGGCCTCGAACTTGCCGCCCCAGCCGGTGAAGCGGAAGTCGAGCAGGCGCTGGCCGGTGAGGCCGCGCAGCGTGATCGGGCCGCTGTCGCGCAGCCAGGTGTCGTCGTACTCGACCACCACGAAACGCACGCGAGCCATGTCCACCCGCGCCGAGCTCAGCCGGGCCTGGGCATAGGTCTGCAGGTCGTCGTCGGCGACGCAGATCACCGCCGGTTCGTGCGCGGTGATCGCGGCGACCAGGGCGATGTAGGTTTCCTCCACATCGACCAGGCGCGGGCCCCAGTCGGTGTCGAAGTGCGGCCAAGCGATCAGGACCGCGGACTGGGGTTCCCACTCCGCGGGAAAGCGATACGTCGGGGACATCGGATTACCGGATCGGGGGCTTCGGACCGACTTCGTTGCTGACGGCGCGGATCAGGACGGTGTCGATCACGCGGTCCTTCTCGAAGTAGACGACGAAGTCGGGATAGGTCCATCGGTTGATCTGCGGCCACTGGCGCTTCTGGCCGCCGCGGCCATCCAGGCGCTGCGTCGGCTTGCCGAAACGGCGTTCGACTTCGGCCATGCGCATGCCGCGCGCGGGCAGGGCGGTGCCGGATTCGAGCTTGACCCGGTCGATCAACAGCGTTTCGGCGAACGCCTGCGGTGCGGCCGCGAGCAGCGCGGCGGCGATCAGGGTGGCGGGGAGATGGCGCACGGGGGAACCTCCTCAGGCGTGAATGCGGACGTCGCGGGCGTGACGAACACGGCGCACCGGATTGTAAGCACATCGCGACGGCGGGCGCGATCCCGGGCGCGACGCGTGCACTGATCGTGACGAAGGCCATGCGCGGATCCCGCAGTCGCCTCGCGATCGATTTCCGGCGCCCGGACACGACGAAGGCCGCGCGAGGCGGCCTTCGTTTCACCGTCGCTGCCGCGATGCGATCGCGGCGCGCGGTCCGGCTTCAGCGCTGGCGCGCCTTGAAGCGGGGGTTCGACTTGCAGATCACGAAGACCTTGCCACGGCGGCGAACGACCTTGCAGTCGCGGTGACGGGCCTTCGCCGACTTCAGGGAGGACAGGACCTTCATGTGGAGCCTCGGCGATGATGCGGTTGACGGAAGGATCGCGCCTGTCGGGATGCGGATGACGGCGCGGGCGACGAAACAGCCCGCTATTCTGCCGGCAATTCTTTTCGCATTCAAGTGGTTGCATCGCGAGCGGGTCCGGGGCCGGACGGGGAGGGGTGGCGGTTACAATTCCGATCCCCACGCCGCCCGAGTCCCGCATGTCCGACGTCCCCCCCGAAGTCCTCACCATCGACGGGCCCTCGGGGTCCGGCAAGGGCACCATCAGCCGCCTGGTCGCGTCCCGGCTGGGCTGGCACTACCTGGACTCCGGGGCGCTCTACCGGGCGATCGGCGTGGCCGCCGGCTGGGCCGACCTCGACCTTGCGGACCCCGCCGCCCTGGTCCGCTGCGCCTTCGACACCCGGATCGGGTTCCTCGACCGCGAGGACGGCGAGCTGCGGGTGATCGTGAACGACCTCGACGCCACCGACGAGCTGCGCACCGAAACCGCCGGGGCCGCGGCCTCGGCCATCGCCGCCGTGCCCGAGGTCCGGGCTGCGCTCCGCGACCGCCAGCGGGCCTTCCGCCGCCCGCCGGGGCTGGTCGCCGACGGCCGCGATATGGGAACGGTCATCTTTCCGGACGCCCGTTACAAGGTCTTTCTCACCGCCAGCCCCGAAGAACGGGCGCAGAGGCGGTATAAGCAGTTGAAAGACAAGGGGGTTTCGGTTATCTTGGACGACCTGCTGCGGGAAATCCTCGCCCGCGACGCCCGCGATGCCAACCGCGCGGTGGCGCCCCTGAGGCCGGCGGACGACGCCGTCTGCATCGACACCACGGGCCTCGGCATCGAAGCGGTCGTCGAGCGTGTGCTGGCCCTTGTGCCGGCGACGCACGACTGACCGGAGTCGATTCGGGCGCGACGCGAGAGGCGTTCCAGGCAGCAGGCAAAGGTCCGTCGCGATGCGCAGGCGTCGCGACGGTGTTTCCGTCCCCAACACTCACCACGGCCACAGGCAATCCCGCCAGGCCCGCAACGGGTGGATCGCGCAGCGTGTCCTTCCACGCACCTGCCGGTCTGTGTCAGCAACCGAGTACCCAACCCATGACCGAATCATTCGCAGAACTGTTCGAACAGAGCCAGACCGTCAACCTGGCCAAGCTCAAGCCCGGCGCCATCGTCACCGGCACCGTCGTCGACGTGCGCAACGACGTGGTGGTCATCAACGCCGGCCTGAAGTCCGAGGGCATCGTGCCCATCGAACAGTTCCGTAACGATGCCGGCGAGATCGACGTCGGCGTCGGCGACATCGTCAAGGTCGCCCTCGACTCGCTCGAGAACGGCTTCGGCGAAACCATCCTCTCCCGCGACAAGGCCAAGCGCGCCATGGTGTGGGACGAGCTCGAGGAAGCCCTCGAGAAGAACGAAACCATCACCGGCCGCATCAGCGGCAAGGTCAAGGGCGGCTTCACCGTCGACATCAAGGACGTCCGCGCATTCCTGCCGGGCTCGCTGGTCGACGTGCGCCCGGTCCGCGATCCGGTGTACCTGGAAGGCAAGGAACTCGAGTTCAAGCTCATCAAGCTGGACCGCAAGCGCAACAATGTCGTCGTCTCCCGCCGTGCGGTGGTCGAGAGCGAGCATTCGGAAGAGCGCGAGCAGCTGCTCGAGAAGCTGGTCGAGGGCGCCAAGCTCAAGGGCGTGGTCAAGAACCTCACCGACTACGGCGCGTTCGTGGACCTCGGCGGCATCGACGGCCTGCTGCACATCACCGACATGGCGTGGAAGCGCGTCCGTCATCCGTCCGAAGTGGTCGAAGTCGGCCAGGAACTCGAAGTCCGCGTGCTCAAGTACGACCGCGAGCGCAACCGCGTCAGCCTCGGCCTGAAGCAGCTGGGCGAGGATCCGTGGGACAACATCGCCCGTCGTTACCCGGCCAACACCCGCATGTTCGGCAAGGTCTCGAACGTCACCGATTACGGCGCGTTCGTCGAGATCGAGCCGGGCGTCGAAGGCCTGGTGCACGTGTCCGAGATGGACTGGACCAACAAGAACGTCAACCCGTCCAAGGTCGTCCAGGTGGGCGATGAGGTCGAAGTGATGATCCTCGACGTGGACGAGGAGCGTCGCCGCATCTCGCTGGGCATGAAGCAGTGCACCAGCAACCCGTGGGAAACCTTCGCCGCGACCCACAAGAAGAACGACAAGGTGTCGGGCCAGATCAAGTCGATCACCGACTTCGGCATCTTCATCGGCTTGGACGGCGGCATCGACGGCCTGATCCACCTGTCGGACCTCAGCTGGAACACCACCGGCGAAGACGTGGTGCGCAACTTCAAGAAGGGCGACAACCTGGACGCCGTGGTCCTGGCCGTCGATCCGGAACGCGAGCGCATCAGCCTCGGCGTGAAGCAGCTCGAGCAGGATCCGTTCGGCCAGTTCATGGCCACGCACCCGAAGGGCTCGAAGGTCGCCGGCACCGTCAAGGAAGTCGATTCGAAGGGCGCCACCATCGACCTGGGCGACGGCATCGAGGGCTACGTGTCGGCCCGCGACATCAGCTACGACCGCGTCGAAGACGCCAGCCACCACCTGAAGGTCGGCGACGCCATCGAGGCGAAGCTGGTCGGCATGGACCGCAAGGGCCGCACCCTGCAGCTGTCGATCAAGGCGAAGGACGAAGCCGAGACCCAGGAAGCGCTGGCCGAGTACCAGAAGGCCTCTGCAGACGCCGCCAGCGGCACCACCAAGCTGGGCGCGCTGCTGCGCGAGCAGCTGGAAAGCCGCTCCGAGTGATCCGCACCGCGCACCGCGGCGGCCCGGGAATCCCCGGGTCGCCGCGGTGTGATCCGGCTGCGCCCGCCCGTCAGGACCGCGAACGCCCATGACCAAATCCGAACTGATCGAGATCCTGTCCCAGCGTCAGGGCCACCTGAAGGCCGACGACGTCGACCTCGCGGTCAAGTCGCTGCTGGAAATGATGGGCGCCTCGCTGTCGCAGGGCGACCGCATCGAGATCCGCGGTTTCGGCAGCTTTTCCCTGCATTACCGACCGCCGCGCACCGGCCGCAATCCCAAGACCGGCGATGCCGTGGCGCTGCCCGGCAAGCACGTGCCGCATTTCAAGCCCGGCAAGGAACTGCGCGACCGCGTCAGCGACGTCGTGCCGCTTCCGCCCGAAGACTGATCCGCGCCGGCGGCCTGGCCGCGCGCGTTCGATCGTTCCCCGCACTTCCCGACCTTCCCGGCGCGTTCGCTGCCCGGGCGCCTGTCCGTGTCGGCCATCGTCATCGGCCGCCCCACGGCATACACTGATTCCCCGTTCAGGTCCCCCGGCCCGCATCGTCCCTGTCCATGCGATTCCTCCGCGCCCTGTTCGCCCTCGCGTTCCTCGCCTCCGGCGTGGCGCTGGGCGTCCTCAACGACGGCGCAACGACCGTCGACCTCGGCGTCGTGCGGCTGCAGGCGGGGCTCGGCGTGATCCTGCTGTGCACGCTGCTGGCGGGCGTGCTGCTCGGCGGGCTGGCGATCGTGGTGTCGGTGGTGCTGCCGCTGCGGCGATCGTCGCGACGCGACCTCCCGGCCCCGGGGCAGGATGCGCCCGCCGCCGCTTCCCTTCCGTCCGCCGCGGAGTCCTGAGATGGCCTTCATCTCCGAGTGGTTCTGGTATTTCCTGCTCATCCCGCTGGCCGCCGTGATCGGCTGGGTCATCGGCCGGCGTGGCGGCGAGCGCCACAGCGACCACCAGGTCAGCCGGCTGTCGACCACCTATTTCCGCGGCCTGAACTACCTGCTCAACGAGCAGCCGGACAAGGCGATCGAGCTGTTCCTGCATGTCGCCGAGCTCGACAAGGACACATTCGAGACCCAGGTCGCGCTGGGTCATCTGTTCCGCCGCCGCGGCGAAGTGGATCGCGCGATCCGGCTGCACCAGGGGCTGGTGCAGCGTCCCGACCTCAACGACCAGCAGCGCGTCCAGGCGCTGCTCGCGCTCGGCGAGGACTACATGCGCTCGGGCCTGCTCGACCGTGCCGAAACCGTGTTCACCGACCTGGCGAAGCTCGACGATCGCGCACCGCAGGCGCTGCGCCACCTGATCGGCATCTACCAGGCCGAGCGCGACTGGTCGCAGGCGATCGAGAAGGCGTCGCGCTACGAGGCCGTGACCGGCGAGCCGATGGGCAAGCTGATCGCGCAATTCGAATGCGAGCTCGCCGAGCGTCATCGCGCGGCGGGCGAGACCGATGCCGCGCGCGCCGCGATCGCGCGCGCCTATGCGGCCGATTCGACCTCGGTGCGTGCCGGCATGCTGGAGGGCCGGATCGAGTTCGACGCCGGCCAGCACGCCGCCGCGATCCGCGCCTATGAGCGTGCGGCGCGGCACGACCCGGACTACCTGCCGGAAGTGCTGCCGAACCTGCTGGTCTGCTACGAGAAGGTCGGCGATCCCAGCGGTGCGCGTGCGTTCCTCACCGAGATGTGCGAGCACTACCGCGGCATCGCGCCGGTGCTGGCGCTGACCCGGCTGGTCGAGGCGGGCGAGGGCGTGCATGCGGCGCGCGACTATCTCGCGCGCCAGCTCAAGGAGCGTCCGTCGGTCCGCGGCGAGGCGGCGCTGATCGACCTCAGCCTGGCGGACGAAACCGATCCTGTCGCCACGCTGCACGACCTGAAGCACGTCACCGAGCAGTTGCTGGTCCGCAATCCCAGCTACCGCTGCAACCGCTGCGGCTTCGGCGCGCGCAGCCACCACTGGCAATGCCCCAGCTGCAAGGAGTGGGGCTCGGTCAAGCCGTTGCTCAACTACGCCGTCGTCTGATGACATTGGTGGCGGGCATGCTCCCGATCGGTACGCTTTCGATCGGTGCGCTTTCGACGAGTATCTTTTCGGCGGGCACGCTGGCCTGGTGCGCGCTGTTCACCGTCCTCGGCGCCGTCGGCACCTGGGCCACCCGGGGATACGCACTGCGGCGGCGCCTGCTCGACCAGCCCGGCGAGCGGCGCAGCCATGCGGTCGCCACCCCGCGCGGCGGCGGTCTCGCCGTGGTCGTGGCCGTGCTGGTCGCGATCGCGGCCCTCGCGCTGCGCATGCCCCGGGAGATCGTCCTGCTGGCCTGCGCCGGGGTCGGCCTGCTCCTCGTCGCCGGCATCGGCTGGCTCGACGACCACCGGCCGCTGCCGCCATGGCCCAAGCTCGCGACGCACGTGCTGGCCGCGGGCTGGCTCGCGGCCGGCTTCTTCCTGTCGGGCGCGGGCCCATGGGTCGCGCTCGCGGTGTTCCTCGCGGTGCCGGTGCTGGTCAACGTCTGGAACTTCATGGACGGCATCGACGGCCTCGCGACGACCCAGGCCATCCTGGTCGCCGCGGCGTACGCGTGGCTCGCCGGCGACGCGCTGACGGTTCATGTCGGGTTGGCGTTCATCGCGGCACTCTTCGGCTTCCTGCCGTTCAACTTCCCGAAAGCCAGGATTTTCCTCGGGGACGTGGGCAGCGGGGCGCTCGGGTACGTGCTGGCCTGGCTGGCGGGTGCCGCGATGACGTCAACCTCGCCACCGGCCTGGCCGTTGCTGTGGTTGCCGCCGGCGGCCTTCCTGCTGGACGCGGGACTGACGCTCACCCGGCGGGCGTTTCGGGGGGAGCGCTGGTGGACGCCGCACGTCGGCCATGTCTACCAGCGCTGGGCGCGGAGGGCCGGCAGCCACATCCCGGTCACGTTGTCGTATGCGGCATGGACAATCGTCGGCAGCGGCCTGATGGCCTGGCTCGCCGGAGGAACGGGAAGGGGACACGCGATGGCGGCTGCGGCATGGGTGACGACGGGATGCGTGGCGTGGTGCTGGCTTGATCGAAGCCGGGCCCGCGTCGTCGACGGCGGGGAACGCGCATGACCCTGCAGGTCCGCGATCGTCTCGCGAGCGCACTCCCGCGTTCGGCCATCGTCCTGCACGATCTGTGCATGGTCTGGCTCTGCTGGACCGGCCTGCTGCAATTCCGCTACGCGATCGTCGACCAGGCGGCGCGCCCGGCACTGTGGACCACCGAATCCCTGCTGGTGCTGATCGCGCAGGGCCTCGTGTTCTGGCAGGTGGGCCTGTATCGCGGCATCTGGCGCTTCGCGAGCGTGCCGGACCTGCTCAACATCCTCAAGGCGAGCATGTTCGGCCTGCTCGCCATCCTGTTCGTCCTCTTCATCTACAACCGGCTCGGGGTGGTGCCGCGCTCGGTGCTGGTGATGTATCCGTTCGTCATCACCCTGATGCTCGGCGCTCCGCGATTGCTGTACCGCTCGTGGAAGGACCACGGCCGGATCAACAGCGACAACGCCGCGGTGCGCGTGCTGATCCTCGGCGCCGGCCGCGCCGGCGAAGCCCTCGTCCGCGACCTGCGCCGGACCGGCGCCTACCAGCCGGTGGGCATCCTCGACGACGCCGCCAAGCTGCGCGGTAGCCACCTGCACGGCGTCCCGGTGCTGGGGCGGATCGAGGACGTGGTGCGCATCGCGCCGGAGACCGCCGCCAAGCTCATCGTCATCGCGATGCCTTCGCTCGGCGCGCGGCGCATGCGCGAGGTCATCGAAGCCTGCGAACACACCGGCATCCCGTTCCGCAAGGTGCCGCGGCTCGACGACATCCTCGAGGGCCATTCGCTGCCGGGCGAACTGAAGGAAGTGGCGATCGAGGACCTGCTCGGCCGCGCGCCGGTGGTCCCCGACTGGAAGGCGATGCGCGACTGGCTCGGCGGACGCAGCGTGCTGGTCACCGGCGCCGGCGGTTCGATCGGTTCCGAGCTCTGCCGCCAGTGCGCGCGCCACGGTGCCCGCCGCATCGCGCTGGTCGAGATCGACGAGCTTTCGCTGATCACCACCGAGATGCGTCTGCGCCGCGACTTCCCGGAGGTCGAGCTGGTGCCGCTGCTGGGCGACTGCGGAGATGCGGCGGTGATCCGGCATGCGTTCTCGCTGGTCGGGCCGGACGCGGTCTTCCATGCCGCGGCGTACAAGCAGGTGCCGCTGCTGGAAGCGCAGCTCCGCGAGGCCGTGCGCAACAACGTGCTGGCCACCGAGACCGTGGCGCGCGAGAGCGCCGCCGCCGGCGTCGGTACCTTCGTGCTGATCTCCACCGACAAGGCGGTGGACCCGGTGAATGTGCTCGGTGCGACCAAGCGGCTGGCGGAAATGCTGTGCCAGTCGTTGACCGACCCGCGTTCGACCCGCTTCGTCACCGTGCGTTTCGGCAACGTGCTGGATTCCGCGGGCAGCGTGGTGCCGCTGTTCCGCGAGCAGATCCGGAAGGGCGGGCCGGTCACGGTGACCGATCCGCAGGTCACGCGCTTCTTCATGACGATCCCGGAAGCCTGCCAGCTGATCCTGCAGGCGTCGGCGATCGGCGCGCAGCAGGCGGTGTACACGCTCGACATGGGCGAACCGGTGTCGATCCGGGTGCTGGCCGAACAGATGATCCGGCTCGCCGGCAAGCAGCCGGACCGCGACATCGCGATCGTCTACACCGGCCTGCGCCCGGGCGAGAAGCTGCACGAGACGCTGTTCCACGCCGACGAGCGCTATCGTCCGACCTCGCACCCGAAGATCCTGCAGGCGGCCGCGCGCCAGGTGCCCGCGGACGCGATCGCGGAGGCGCTCGCACGCCTGCGCGAGGCGTCCGTGCAGTACGATCTCGATGCGCTCGCGACGATCCTGCGCGAAGCCGTCCCCGAATTCGAGCCGATGGCGTTCCCGGACGCCGCGTCCTCGCCCGCCACCGTCGTTCCCTTCCCGGCGCGCCACGCGCGCAGGACCTGACCGCTCTTCATTCCCGACAGCATGACGCGCATCCGCAAAGCCGTATTCCCGGTGGCCGGTCTCGGCACCCGGTTCCTTCCCGCGACCAAGACCGTGCCCAAGGAAATGCTGCCGATCGTCGACCGGCCGCTGATCCAGTACGCGGTGGACGAAGCCATCGAGGCGGGCTGCGATACGCTGGTGTTCGTCACCAACCGCTACAAGCATGCGGTCGCGGACTATTTCGACAAGGCCTACGAGCTCGAGCAGAAGCTGGAGAAATCCGGCAAGACCGAGCAGCTCGACCTCGTCCGCAACATCCTGCCGCCGCATGTGCGGGCAGTGTTCGTGACCCAGGCCGAGGCGCTGGGGCTCGGCCATGCGGTGCTGTGCGCCAAGTCCATCGTCGGCGACGAGCCCTTCGCGGTGCTGCTGCCCGACGATCTGATCTGGAACCGGGGTCCGGGCGCGTTGCGGCAGATGGCCGACGAAGCCGAGGCCACCGGCGCGAGCGTCATCGCCGTGCAGGACGTGCCCTGCGAGCAGACCGGCAGCTACGGCATCGTCGCCACCGACGATTTCGCCGGGCGCAGCGCGCCGATCCGCGCGATCGTCGAGAAGCCGAAGCCCGAGGTCGCGCCGAGCAACCTCGCCGTGGTCGGGCGTTACGTCCTCGACGGGCGCGTCTTCGATCTGCTCGAACGGACCACGCCGGGTACCGGCGGCGAAATCCAGCTGACCGACGCCATCGCCGCACTGCTGGCCGAGCGGCCGGTGCATGCCTACCGCTTCCAGGGCACACGCTTCGATTGCGGCACCCATCTGGGCCTGATCGAGGCCACGATCCGCTATGCCCTCGACCACGAGAAGCTCAGCGACGCCGCGCGCGGGATGATGCAGGACGCCCTCAGCGAGCTGGGCGTCGTCGATCTCGACTGAACGCAGCGGCCGTTCCGACGGACGGCGCCACCCGCGTCGCGGTCCGCGCCTCCGGTCACGTTTCCGGCCGGAGGATCGCCTCGGACGAGAGGCGCGATCTGCTATAACTCGGTTCGCGTCTCGCCGCTGCGGATCTCGTGTCCGCGACGCACGGCAGGCCGGTTCCTGTGCGGGATGCACAGCGTCACAACGCCAACTCAACGGAAAAGGAAGGTGTTCGATGGAAACCCCGAAGAAACTGTTTGCGTTCAAGCTGGCCGCCCGCGAAGACGCGAAGCAGGGCAAATGGAAGGCCGAGGAAGGCCGTGCCGCCGCCGGCTGCACCGACTATCGTTTCCCCGGCAACGTGCGTTATCCGCACGCGATGCTCGGCGCCGACCGCGGCGTGTACTGCTGAGGCCCCCGGCGCATCCGGGCGTGCGTCCGTGCGTGCCTCGACCCTGCGGGTGAGGTCGCGCGTGGCCATGCCCGGATGCGCCATGATCCCGCCATTTCGAAAGGAGTCGTTTTTCATGGAACCCAGGCAGAAGCTCTTCGCTTTCAAGCTCGCCGCCCGCCAGGACGCGCAACAGGGCAAGTGGAAGGCGCAGGAAGGCCATGCGGCCGCCGGCTGCACCGACTATCGCTTCCCCGGCAACGTCCGCGCCTACAGCCAGGTGCTGGGCAACGACCGCGGCATCTATTGCTGATCGCCCGCATCGCGCTGCAGCGCCCCCTCCGGGGCACTGCAGCGTCTCTTCGGCCGCGCCATCGCCACGGCACATGCCCTCCGTCATCCTGATCGTCACCCACAGTGCCGATCTGCATGCCGACCTCGTCGCCGAACGCCTCCTGGCGCGCGGCGCGGTGCATTTCCGGCTCGACCTCGATGCTTTTCCCGCGGACTACACGCTCGAACTCGCCTTCGACGGCCGCGTCTGGCGTGGCGCGCTCGAGCATCTGCCGTCGGGCAAGTGCGTCGCGATCGACGGCATCGCCGCGGTGTGGACGCGCAAGACCGCGCCGTTCCGGTTCGCAGGCGGGCTGTCGGCACAGGAACGCGCCTACGCGGCCGGCGAGACCGGGCACCTGCTGTCCGGATTGATGCACGGCCTCGACGTCTACTGGATGAGCCATCCCGCTGCCGTCCGTGCCGCGCAGTGGAAGGGCGAGCAACTGGCGCGGGCAGCGCGCTTCGGTTTCAGGGTGCCGCCGTCGCTGGTGTCGTCCTCGCGCGAGGCGGTACTGGATTTCCGCAGCGCGGTCGGCGGCGACATCGTGTTCAAGACGCTCGAGTCGCCATTCCTCGCCGCGGACGAGGTGTCCGACGACGAGCGCATCGCCACCGGCATCGCGACCACGCGGATCGACGAAGCCAACGAAGATCTGCTGGATTCGCTCGATCTGCTGCCGTGCTTCTTCCAGCGCCACGTGCCGAAGCGCCACGAAATCCGGGCGACGGTGATCGGCGATCGCCTGTTCGCCGCGAAGATACATTCGCAGGACGACGTCCGCACGCAGGTCGATTTCCGCCATTACGACGTGCCGGTGCGCTACGAGGCGACGCGGCTTCCCGACGACGTGGCGCGGCGCTGCCTCGAGTTCGTGCACAGCTACGGTCTGACCTACGGTGCGCTGGACCTGATCGTGGACCTGGAGGGCGAGTACGTCTTTCTCGAGAACAACCCCGGCGGGCAATTCCTGTTCGTCGAGGATCGCGTTCCCGAATTGGCCATGACCGACGCCCTCGCCGAGTGTCTGATCGAAGGCGCCCGCGGACGCGCCGCCTCCGGAGCCTGACGATGTCGATCACCGACCATATCCGCGCCCTCGAAGCGTTGCGTCCCGGACGGACGCTGGCGCTTTCGGCGTCGCACCTGGACATCGACCTGCTGCCGCCGCTGTACGAGACGCTGCGGACGCTCGGTCGCGTCGAACGGCTCGATGTGGTGGTGCAGTGTCGCGGCGGCGAGGTCAACGCCGCGCGGCGGATCGCGCTGCTGCTGCACGAATTCGCCGATCGACTGACCTTCGTCGTGCCGCATGCCTGCGAGTCGGCCGGCACGGTGATGGCGCTCGCGGCGCACGAGATCGTCGCCGGACCGATGGCGATCTTCTCGCCGATCGACCCGCATCTTTCGGCCGAAGGCGGCGGCGCCGGGCCGTCGGCCATGTCCGCGGAGGACATCCGCCAATGCTGGCGGATGGTGCGCGACTGGTTCGGCCTGGAGGAGCCGGAGGCGAGGGCGAAGGCCCTGCACCTGCTGAGCGAGAACATCTTCCCGACGACGCTGACGTCGTTCCATCGCAGCACGCGGGAACTGGAGCGGATCGGCGAGGAACTGCTGTCGCTGCACATGGGCGATCGCCCCTGCGAAGCGCGGGCGGAGATCGTCGCCATGGGAGGCCGCGCGCGAGTTGCGCCGGCTCGCCGGACCGGAATCGCGCGAGCGTGAGGAAGACGACTGGCACGACGTCGTGATCGCCACCGCGGATGCCGCGCAGCGACGCCGGCGCCGTGTCGACGCGCCGGCCGGCAGGTGGGAACCGATCGCGTGACCACGCTCGACTACGTCGCCGTGCTCGGGCGCTGGTACGTGGCGCTGGCGCTGTTGACGGCTGCCTGGGGAAAATCCAGCGGCTTCGACGCATTCAGGCGCGGCCTGTCGGAGGCGTTTCCGGCGCTCGGTCGTGCCGATGCAGCGCTGGCCTTCGCCGTCGTCTCGGCGGAGTGGGCCATCGCCGTGGCGCTGCTGGCCGGTGGCGCGCTCGCGACGCTCGGCGCCATCGCCGGGCTCGCCATGTTCGTCCTTTTCACGATCGTGATCTCGGCGTCGATCCTGAGCGGCCGCGCGATCGTCTGCAGTTGCTTCGGCGCTTCCGGCAGGCGCATGGGGGGGCTCGACGTGGTCCGCAACCTCGTGCTGATCGTCGTGGTGGTGCTCGTGCTGCTGCGCGGACCGCACGCCCTGCCGTGGCCGCTCGAATCGATCCTGGCCGGGCTGGCCGTCGTCGGTGTCGCCGCGACGGTGTGGTTGCGCGACCTGGCGTGGTTGCTGCGGGCGAAGGCGGGCTGAACGATGGATCCGACGTTCGTGCTGGTCGTGCTGATGGCGCTGACCGCGTCGGTGGCACTGAATTTCCTGCTGACGCTGCGCCTCGCCGCGATCGTCGGCGCGCGCGAGTACGAACGCCTGCCGGCGTCGTTGCCGTCGGGGACGCCGTTGCCGACGTTCCGGGTGCGCCCATTGTCCGGCGGCGCGCCCCTCTCCTCCGGATCGCTGCGCGGCACGTCGACGGTGCTGGCCTTCCTGTCGCCGGGCTGCGGGGAGTGCCATGCCCGCCGCGAGGAGCTGATCCGGCTGCATCCGGCGATGCGCCGGGCCGGCGTCGGGCTGTGGGTCTTCGTCAACGCGCGACCGGCGCAAGCGCGCGACTACCTGCGCGACACGCCGCTGCTGGCACATGCGATGTGCATCGACAAGGCCTCGGCGCGGCGCCTGAACCCGCGCACGTCGGCGCCGTTCTATCTCTTCGTCGACGCAGGGGGCACGGTGATCGCCAGCGACTTCATCGGCGACGCGGACTGGGCGAGTTTCCGCGAGCAGATGGACGACGAAGACGCCGAGGTCCCCTCCGCAGAGCAGCGGACGACGGACACGGGCGTCGCCTGAGTCGGCGTTCGGGGAAGGGGCCCGGGCAAAGGGCGCTCAGGACAGGAACTGCAGGTTCGCGAGTTCGGCGTACAGGCCGCCTTGCGCCAGCAAGCGCTCGTGGGTGCCTTCGGCGACGATGCCGCCGCGGTCCATGACCACGATCCGGTCCGCCTTCATCACCGTCGCCAGCCGGTGCGCGACGACCACCGTGGTGCGTCCGCGCATCAGCGCATCGAGCGCATCCTGGATCGCGCGCTCGCTCTGGGCGTCGAGCGCGCTGGTCGCTTCGTCCAGCAGCAGCACCGGCGCGTCCGCGAGCACCGCCCGCGCGATCGCGATCCGCTGGCGCTGGCCGCCGGACAGCAGCACGCCGCGCTCGCCCAGCGGCGTGTCCAGCCCCTGCGGCAGGGCCTCGACGAAGGCGAGCGCGTTCGCGGCGCGCAGTGCGGCCCGCAGCGCGTCGTCGTCCGCATCGAGACGGGCATAGCGCAGGTTCTCGGCGACGGTCGCCGCGAACAGCGTCGGCGCCTGCGGCACCAGCGCGACCGCGCCGCGCCACGCGGTCGGATCGAACCCGCGCAGATCGACGCCATCGGCCAGCACGCGTCCGGAAGCCGGGTCGTGGAAACGCAGCAGCAGCGAGAGGACGGTGCTCTTGCCGGCCCCGGACGGACCGACCAGGGCCACGCGTTCGCCCGGTGCGATGTGCAGGTCGAAGCCCTCCAGCGCGGCGTGCCCGGGTCGCGACGGATAGCGGAACCCGACCGCTTCGAAGCGCAGCTCGCCGCGCAGCGGGCGGGGCAGCGGTTCGGGGCGATCCGGCGCGACGATCGCGGGCGTGCGTTCGAGCAGTTCCAGGATGCGGCCCATGCCCCCGGCCGCGCGCTGGACGTCGTTCCAGATGTCCACCAGTTCGCCGAAGGAGATGCCGCAGAGCATCGCGTAGGCCACGAACTGGCCGAGGCCGCCGACGGTGAGGTCGTGGTCCGCGACGCCGCGGACGCCGCGCCACAGCACGACCAGCAGCACCACGAACACCAGCGCGGTGGCGACGAAGGTGATCAGCGCCTGGACGACGATCCGGCGGTCGGCGGCCCGGACGGCGCGCCGCAGCGCGTTCGCGTACTGCGTGCGCTCGTGCGCCTCGCGCGCATGGGCGCGCACGGTGTCGGCGGCGGCGAGCGTTTCCGCGGCCCGGGCGTTCGCGTCGGCGAGACGGTCCTGGGCATCGCGCGCGATCCTGGCGAGGCGCTTGCCGTTCATCATCACCGGGATCGCGGTCAGCGGCAGCACCAGCAGCGACCACGCCGCGAGTTTCGGGCTGGTGGCGATCAGCATCGAGACGCCGCCGATGACCGCGATGAAGCTGCCGAGCGCGACCGGCAGGGCGCTGCCTACCAGGTTGCGCAGGAGCTCGGCGTCGGATCCCAGCCGCGACAGCAGTTCGCCGCTGCGCACGCCGTCGTGGAAGCCGGCGTCCAGGCCGATCAGGTGGCCGTACAGGCGGGTGCGCAGGTCGGCGACGACGCGTTCGCCGAGATAGGAAATCGACCAGAACTGGGCGGCGCTGCTGATGCCGTAGGCGATGGCCGCGCCCAGCATCAGCAGGAACGCGCGATCGGCGACGTCGCCGTGCCGGAAGCCTTCGTCGAGCATGCGCCCGAACGCGTGCGGGAGCGTCAGCGTGGCCGCGCCTGAAGCGGCCAGCGTCGCCAGCCACAGCGCCAGCAGCCAGCCCTGTCGACGCAGGAACGGCCAGAGGTTGCGCAGGACGAGCAGGGCGAGGCGGGGAGGCGGCAGGGTGGGCATCGGGCGGCACGGGACGAAAGCGAGCCCGACGACAGCCTGTCCGTGGCCCGAAGCGTGGCGGCCCGGAAGCCGCGTTCGACCGCAGTCTAGCAGGCCCGTCGCGTCGCTCCCGGCCGTCGTATCTGCGCCCCGTGTGCCGCGGTCGGGGATGCGAAAAACTCGCGGAAAGGCCTTCCGCCGCGGTGGACTCGGCTATCCTGCGGTGGTGGGGAAACGGACGGAACCGGCGGAGGGACGGACAGGGACGCCAGGATTGCAGCGGGTCTTGCAGGGGGATGGCGGCGGATGGGGAACACCGATGGGCGCTCGGCCACGCGCGATCGACAGGCGCCGTGGTCCGGGACGTTGCTTGCGATGCTGCTGGTGCTCGCGCTGTGGATCGTGTCGTTCCTCGCGGCGAGCCTGCTCGATTACCGTAACGCCGCCAGTCTGTGGTACCCGCCCGCGGCGGTGAGCTTCGCCGCCTTCGTGGTGTTCCGTTGGCGCGCCTGGCCGGCCGTGCTGCTGGCCAACGCCTGGGTGTGGTGGCGCACCGTGCATGCGCTCGCGTTGCGATTAGACGAGTGGCAAGCATTGTCCGCCGGTCTCGGGTACGCGCTGTCGCATGCCGTGCCCTACTGGCTGCTGGCGGAGATCGTGCTCCGCTCGATCCCGCGCAGCGCCGTGCCGTCGCTGCCGAAGACGGTGGCGACGTTTCTCATCTCCGGCCTCGCTGCTGCGGCTCTGGCGGCGTTCGCCGCGGCGCTGGTCACCCGCTGGCTGGGGCTGCTGCCGCCGGGCGGGGTGTGGGGCCTGACCCTGCCGCTGATGATCGGCGATTACGCCGGGCTGGTCGCGATCGGGCCGCTGCTCATCCTCGCGTTCCGCAGCGTCGCCGATCGCCTGGGCATCCGCTGCCCGCATCGCCTGCACGCCTTCGACGAGGTGCCGAGGCCGCTGCGAGATCCGTTCGGGCTGGCGATGAAGCTGCTGCTCGTCCTCGGCGCCACCGCGATGTCCCTGCTGGCCATCGCCGCCATGCCCGGCAACGACCCGCTGCTGTTCCTGATCTTCGTGTCGATCGTGCTGCAGCTGTGGATCGTCCATACCCAAGGCGCGACCGAGTCGCTGATCTCGATCGCCGCCTTCAGCGTCGTGCTCGCCGTGCTGGTGCATGCGCTGCGGCTGGCCGAATACGCGCTGATGCTGCAGTTCGCGATGATCACGCTGGCCGCGGCCAGCTATTTCGGTCTGTCCGTGCCGCAGTTGTACGCCGACAACGCGCGGCTGCGCCGGCTGTTGATCCAGGATGCGCTGACCGGTGCCTACAACCGCCATTTCTTCGTCGAAATGTCGGAGAAGGCGATCGAGCAGTCGCGGCTGCGCGGCGAGCCGGTGTCGATGCTGATGCTGGACCTCGACAACCTCAAGACCATCAACGACCACCACGGGCACGCCGCCGGCGACGCCGCGCTGTGCCTGATCGTGCGCATCGGCCAGACCACGCTCGGCGGGAAGGATCTGCTCGGCCGCCTCGGCGGCGACGAATTCTGCGCCTTGCTGCCGGGCAGCGACGCCGCGCAGGCCGCGGTGGTCGCGGAGCGGCTGCTGCGGAACGTCCGCGAAGCGCGTTATCCGTTCGCGACCGACCTCCGGCCCGGGCTGAGCATCGGCGTCGCCACCGTGCAGGACCTCAGCGAGGACTACGAGACGCTCTGGCTGCGCGCGGACTCCGCGCTGTACGTGGCCAAGCGCGGCGGTCGCGATCGCATCGCGCAGGAGGAAGGCGCGGTCGTCGCCGACTTCGGAGTCGCGGCCGCAGTTGACGTTCCCGCCGGAGGGGCAGAGGATGAGTGCAGTGCCGGGTTTCCGTGCGCTGCCGTCGGCGTCGACGTGGGAGATGGATGGCAACCGGATCGAGCGTGAAGGGCATCGCGGCGTTCCGTCCGGCGCGCTTTCGCGGCTGGGCCTTGTGTCTGGCGATCGTTTTCTCGCTGCGGCTCGGCGCCTATTTCGCATCGCGACTGCTCGAATACGCGCCGTACGCGAGCCTGTGGTTTCCCGCCGCCGCCGTCACCTTCGCCGCGTTCGCGGTCTTCGGATGGCGCGCATTGCCGTCGCTGGTGGCGGCGAACCTGATCGGCGCTTTCGCCGCCGCCGAACGCGGTGCGGTCGATGTCGCGTTCGGCCAGACGCTTGCCGAAGGACTGGTCTACACCAGCATCCACTGCCTGGCCTACGGGGTGCTTGCCCGTGCAGTGGTGCGCGTCGCCGCCGCGCCCGACCAGGCCTCGTTGCCGGCGATGATCAGCGTCTTCCTGCTCGTGGGGCTGGCGGCATCGACGGTCGCGGCGATCGGTGGAAGCGCCGCGCTGTATTTCGGCGGGCAATTGCAGGCCGATGAAGCCGGGCGGGCGGTGCTCCCCTGGATGATCGGCGACTACACCGGGCTGGTGTCGCTCGGCCCGCTGCTGCTGTTTTCGCTGCGCGCGCTGGCCGTGCGCCTGCGCGTCCCGGTGGCGGACGCGCTGTTCGCGCTCGACGATCTGCCGCGCAGGCAGGTGGGGTCCGGCGCCTATGCCCTCAAGCTGCCGGCGATCCTGCTCGCGGCCGTGGCCGGTCTGTGGGCAGTGTCGCAGGAGCGCGACTATGCGCCGCTGATGCTGCTCGTGTTCCTGCCGATCGTGCTGCATTTCTGGCTGGTCCATACCCAGACCGTCATGCAGTCGCTGGTCTCGATCGCATTGTTCGACGCCACCCTGGTGGTGATGACCCTGGCGCTCGACCTCGGCGGGATGGCGCCGACGCTGCAGAGCGCCATGATCACCCTGGCCGCCGGCAGCTACTTCAGCATGGCGGTGCCGATGCTCTACGCCCGGAGCGAGGAACTGCGTCGGCTGCTCACCCACGACAGCCTCACCGGCGCCTGCACCCGCCGCTTCTTCATCGAACTCGCCGAGCGCGCCCTGCGCCAGTGCCGCGCGCAGCAATGCCCTGCCTCGATGCTGATGATCGACCTGGACAACCTCAAGTCGATCAACGACCGCGACGGGCATGCGGCGGGCGATTGCGCGTTGTCGCTGTCGGTGCGGGTCTGCCGCGGCACGTTGCGCGATGAAGACCTGTTCGGCCGGCTCGGCGGAGACGAATTCTGCGTGCTGCTTCCGGGGTGCAACGCAGCCGAGGCCGCTGCGTGCGCGCGACGGATGGCGGACGCGCTGCGCGTGGCGGAACACCTGTCTCCGGGCGGCATCCGGCCGACGCTCAGTATCGGCATCGCGACGGCGCGGGTCGACGACGACTACGAGAGCCTGTGGCTGCGCGCGGATTCCGCGCTGTATGTCGCCAAGCGCGGCGGTCGCGACCGCATCGCGCAGGAAGAGGATGTGGACGGCGGATCGGCCTGAGGCCGGATGCGCGACGGGGCGCCGAAGCGCCCCGTCGCGATGCAGCCGAAGCGGCGTTCGCCGATCAGAGCGCTTCGAAGATGCCCGCCGCGCCCATGCCGGTGCCGATGCACATCGTCACCATGCCGTACTTCTGCTGGCGGCGGCGCAGGCCGTGCACGATCGTCGCGGTGCGGATCGCGCCGGTAGCGCCCAGCGGATGGCCGAGGGCGATCGCACCGCCCAGCGGATTCACCTTCGACGGGTCGAGGCCGAGGTCGCGGATCACCGCCAGCGCCTGCGCGGCGAAGGCTTCGTTGAGCTCGATCCAGTCGATCTGGTCCTTGGTCAGGCCGGCCTGCTTCAGCGCCTTCGGGATCGCGGCGATAGGGCCGATGCCCATCACTTCCGGGCGCACGCCGGCGACCGAGAAGCTGACGAAGCGGGCGAGCGGGGTCAGGCCGTAGTCCTTGATCGCCTGCTCGGACGCCAGCAGCACCGCGGCGGCGCCGTCGCTCATCTGCGACGCATTGCCGGCGGTGACGGTGCCGCCGAACATGCCGTTGCGGAAGACGGGTTTCAGTTTGGCGAGGCCTTCGATCGACGAATCCGGGCGCGGACCTTCGTCGATCTCGACCAGCGTCTTCTTCACCTTGACCGCATTGCCGGCGAGGTCGGGAATGCGGGCGATGACTTCGTATGGGGAGATTTCCGACTTGAATTCGCCGGCCTGGATCGCGGCGATCGCCTTCTGGTGCGAGGCGAGAGCGAACGCGTCCTGGTCCTCGCGCGAGACCTTCCACTCCTCGGCGACCTTCTCGGCGGTGATGCCCATGCCGTAGGCGATCGCGACGTTTTCGTTCTTCGTGAAGACTTCGGGGCTGAGCGCGACCTTGTTGCCCATCATCGGCACCATCGACATCGATTCGGTGCCGCCGGCGAGCATGAGGTCGGCCTGGCCGAGGCGGATCTGGTCGGCGGCCAGCGCGACGGCCTGCAGGCCGGACGAGCAGAAGCGGTTGATGGTCTGCGCGGCGACGGTGTTCGGCAGGCCGGCGAGCAGCGCGCCGATGCGGGCGACGTTCATGCCCTGTTCGCCCTCGGGCATCGCGCAGCCGATGATGGCGTCGTCGATGCGCGAGGTGTCGATGCCCGGGGCCTGGGCGACGACGTTGCGCAGCGCGTGCGCGAGCATTTCGTCGGGACGGGTGTTGCGGAAGACGCCCTTGGGGGCCTTGCCGACCGGCGTGCGGGTGGCGGCGACGATGTAGGCGTCTTGAACGATCTTGGTCATGGGGATGTGTCCGGATTCGAGATTCGTGGCGGTGGGGATTCGGGAGGCCGCGCCGCGGATGGCGCGGCGGCGCGCG
The DNA here is from genome assembly GCA_044227145.1 of Lysobacteraceae bacterium. Lineage (GTDB taxonomy): Bacteria > Pseudomonadota > Gammaproteobacteria > Xanthomonadales > Xanthomonadaceae > Lysobacter_I. The sequence continues at coordinate 11,518 of JBGAFR010000036.1, read as the reverse complement.
AATCTCAGTTGCGGAGGGGCTTGCCGGTGTCGAGCATGTGCTTGATCCGGGTCTGCGTCTTCGGCATCTGCGCCAGCGCGACGAAGTGCTCGCGCTCCAGGCGGATCAGCCAGTCTTCGTCCACGATCGCGCCGCGATCGACCTCGCCGCCGCACAGCACGGTGGCGATGCGCGAGGCGATCTCGTAGTCGTGCTCGGAGATGAAGCGGCCTTCCAGCATGTTCACCAGCATCATCTTGAAGGTGGCGATGCCGACGTCGCCGGCGACCTGCACGCGGCGCGCGGGCAGGGGGGGGCGGTAGCCGGACTCGGCCAGCGCCAGCGCCTGCTGCTTGGCGATATGGAGCAGCTCGAAGGCGTTGAAGGCGACCACGTCGTCCTTGCGCAGCAGGCCCATGTCCTTCGCTTCGAGCGCGGACGCCGAGACCTTGGCCATCGCGACGTTCTCGAACAGCGGCTTGAGCTGGGCGAACACATCGCCGCCCGGGCCGGCCGCCTGCGAGGCGCGCACCGCGAATTCCTTCAGGCCGCCGCCGGCCGGCAGCAGGCCGACGCCGGCTTCGACCAGGCCGATGTAGCTTTCGAGGTGGGCGACCGTGCGGGCGGTGTGCATCTGGAACTCGCAGCCGCCGCCGAGGGCGAGGCCGCGCACCGCGCCGACCACCGGCACCAGCGCGTACTTGATGCGCTGGCTGGTCGCCTGGAAATTCGCGACCATCGCCTCGAAGCCCTTCACGTCGCCCGCGGCGAGCAGGCCGAGGGCACCGGCGAGGTCGGCGCCGGCCGAGAACGGCTCCTTCGGCTGCCAGATCACCATGCCCTTGAAGTCGCGTTCGGCGATGCCGATGGCTTCCTGCAGGCCGTCGAGCACGTGGTTGTTGACCGTGTGCATCTTGGTCTTGAACGAGGCGATGGCGATGCCGTCGCCGTCGTGCCACAGGCGCACGCCCTCGTTCTCGTACACCGTCTCGCCCTGCGGGAAACGCTCGCCGATCAGCGGATCGGGGAAGCGCTGGCGCCGGTAGACCGGGTTGGTAGAGCGTGGCACCTCGGCGCCCTTGGCCGGGCTGAAGCTGCCCGCCGGGCCGTGCACGCCGGCGCGACCGTCGGTCACCCACGCGGGTAGCGGGGCGCCGCTCATGGCCTTGCCGGCGGCGATGTCGTCGGCGATCCACTGCGCGACCTGCTGCCAGCCGGCGGCCTGCCAGGTCTCGAACGGGCCGAGCGACCAGCCGTAGCCCCAGCGGATGGCGAAATCGACGTCGCGGGCGGTGTCGGCGATGTCGGCCAGGTGGAAGGCGCTGTAATGGAACAGGTCGCGGAAGCAGGCCCACAGGAACTGCGCCTGCGGATGGCTGCTCTCGCGGAGCTTCGCGAACTTCTCGGCCGGGTTCTTCAGCTTGAGGATATCGACCACCTCCGGCGCCGCGGCGCGGTCGGCCGGGCGGTAGTCCTGCTTTTCGAGGTCGAGGACGACGATGTCCTTGCCGACCTTGCGGAAGATGCCGGCGCCGGTCTTCTGGCCCAGCGCGCCCTTCGCGATCAGCGCGCCCAGCCAGGCCGGGGCGTTGAAGTATTGGTGCCACGGGTCCTGCGGCAGGGTGTCGCCCATGGTCTTGATGACGTGGGCCATGGTGTCCAGGCCGACCACGTCGGAGGTGCGGTAGGTCGCCGACTTCGGCCGGCCCAGCAGCGGGCCGGTGAGGGCGTCGACCTCGTCGAAGCCGAGGCCGAAGGCGTGGGTGTGATGGATCACCGACAGGATCGAGAACACGCCGATGCGGTTGCCGATGAAGTTCGGGGTGTCCTTGGCGAAGACCACGCCCTTGCCGAGGGTCGTGACGAGGAAGGTCTCGAGGCCTTCGAGGACGTCGGCATCGGTGGTCGCGGCCGGGATGAGTTCGGCCAGGTGCATGTAGCGCGGCGGGTTGAAGAAGTGGACGCCGCAGAAACGATGGCGAAGTTCTTCCGGAAGAACTTCCGCCAACTTGTTGATTCCCAAGCCGGACGTATTGCTGGCAAGCACCGTATGCGCAGGCACGAACGGGGCGATCTTCTTGTACAGGTCCTGCTTCCAGTCCATCCGTTCGGCGATCGCCTCGATGATCAGGTCGCAGCCGCGCAGGTGTTCCAGGCCGGTGTCGTAGTTGGCCGGGGTGATCGCCTCGGCCAGCGCCTTCGTCGCCAGCGGGGCCGGGGAGAGCTTGCCCAGGTTGGCGATCGCCTTGAGGACGATGCCGTCGGGGGCGCCTTCCTTCGCGGCGAGGTCGAACAGCACGGTGTCGACGCCGGCGTTGGTGAGGTGGGCGGCGATCTGCGCCCCCATCACGCCCGCCCCGAGGACGGCGACGCGACGGATCAGCGGTTTCTGGGACATGGTGTGCATCCTGTTGATTGCGTGGGGTTTCCCGGGTGCCCGGGCGAAGTGCGGGTCAGTTGACCTGGCCGGCGCGGAAGCCGGCGCAGGCGAATCGGATGAGTTCCTGCGCGGCGCGCTGGCGGTGTTCGGTCTCGCTGATGCCGCTCGGGCGCTTGATCATCCCGAAGTCCGCCATGGCGTAGGTCAGGGCGCCGGCGAGGAAATCGAGCCGCCAGTACAGCTCCTCCTTGCTCAGGCCGGGCAGGCAGCGGGCGATGGCGCGGCCGAATTCGCGCAACACGTGGCCGTACTGTTCGGACAGGAAGCGGCGCAGGCCGTCGTTCTTCTCGGCGTAGGCGCGGGCGATCACCCGGATGAAGGCGCCGCCGCCGTGCCGGTCCTGGGCCATCGCCAGCGGCGGTTCGACGAAGGCGGCGAGGATGCCGGTGAGGTCGGCCGGGTCGGCCTGGACCACGGCCTTGAGCCGGGACAGGCGCTGGGCGCTCATTTCGTCCATGCGGCGGCGGAAGACCTCGTTGACCAGGTTTTCCTTGCTGCCGAAGTGGTAGTTGACCGCCGCGATGTTGACGTCCGCCTGGCTGGTGACCTGGCGGAGCGAGGTCCCGCCGAAGCCGTACTGGGCGAACAGGGTTTCGGCGGCGTCGAGAATCCTTTCCTTGGTCGAGAACTGGGCTTTGCTCATGGCAGTCGCGGGCTCCGGCAAGGGCGAGGTTGATTCAAACGCTTGTTTCAGCGTACGCCATTTCCCCCGCGGTCGCAAAACGTGATCCACGCCAAGGATGCAAGGAGACCGTGCGCCGGGTTAGAATCTCCTCCAGCCGAATCGGCTAAACCCGCGTCCCCACGCGGGTTTTTCCTTCCCATTCATGTTATGGTTCGGCCGCTCGACTGCGGCCGTCTACCCCCGGAGACCCACTGTCATGGCGCTTGAGCGCACCATTTCCATCATCAAGCCCGATGCCGTCGCCAAGAACGTCATCGGTGAAATCTATTCGCGTTTCGAAAAAGCCGGTCTCACGATCGTCGCCGCGAAGATGAAGCATCTCTCGCAAAAAGAAGCCGAAGGCTTCTACGCCGTGCATCGCGAACGTCCCTTCTTCGGTGCGCTGGTCGAGTTCATGACCTCGGGCCCGGTGATGATCCAGGTGCTCGAAGGCGAGAACGCCGTCGCCAAGAACCGCGAACTGATGGGCGCGACCAACCCGAAGGACGCGGCGCCCGGCACCATCCGCGCCGACTTCGCCCAGTCGATCGACGCCAATGCGGTGCACGGTTCCGATTCGCTGGAGAACGCCGCGATCGAGACCGCGTACTTCTTCAGCGCCACCGAACTCTGCCCGCGCTGAGGACGGCATCGAAGAGCACGTCGTGAACGAGGCCGTCGCCAACACCGCTGTCGAAAGACAGAACCTGCTCGACCTCGATCGCGAGGGCCTGGAGCGCTTCTTCGCCGACACGCTCGGCGAGAAGCGCTTCCGCGCCCACCAGGTGATGAAGTGGATCCACCATCGCCACGTCACCACGTTCGACGAGATGACCGACCTCGGCAAGGCGCTGCGCGCCAAGCTCGAAACGCACGCCGAAGTGCGCGTGCCGACGGTCCAGTTCGACAAACCGTCCGAAGACGGCACCCACAAGTGGCTGCTGGGTATGGATGGGAAGAATGCCATCGAGACGGTCTACATCCCCGACAAGGGCCGCGGCACGCTGTGCGTGTCGTCGCAGGTCGGGTGCGCGCTGAACTGCACGTTCTGCTCGACCGCCACGCAGGGCTTCAACCGCAATCTGTCCACCGCCGAGATCGTCGGCCAGGTGTGGACCGCGGCGCGCCATCTCGGCAACATCCCGCACAAGCAGCGCAAGCTCACCAACGTCGTGATGATGGGCATGGGCGAGCCGCTGGCGAACTTCGACAACGTGGTCCGCGCGATGAGCGTGATGCGCGACGACCTCGGTTACGGCCTCGCCAACAAGCGGGTGACCCTGTCGACCGCCGGCATGGTGCCGATGATCGACCGCCTCGCGCAGGAGAGCGACGTCTCGCTCGCGGTGTCGCTGCACGCGCCCAACGACGCGCTGCGCGACCAGCTCGTGCCGTTGAACAGGAAGTACCCGATCGCCGAACTCATGGACGCCTGCGTGCGCTACGCGCTGCGCAAGAAGGGCGAGTCGGTGACGTTCGAATACACGCTGATGAAGGACGTCAACGACCAGCCGGCGCAGGCGCGCGAACTGGTCCGCCTGCTGCGCGCGTTCGATCGCGCGGTGCAGATGAAGGACGCCGCCAAGATCAACCTCATTCCGTTCAATCCGTTCCCCGGCACCCGCTACGAGCGCCCGGACGACGCGGCCATCCGCGCGTTCCAGAAGCTGCTCAACGAGGCCGGGATGATCGCGCCGGTCCGTCGCACCCGCGGCGACGACATCGACGCGGCCTGCGGGCAGCTCAAGGGCCAGGTCGTCGATCGCACGCGACGCCAGGCCGAGTTCCAGAAGACGCTCGCGGCGCGCGGGGGGCGCGGCGCGGACGAAGACGACACCGGGGCGGCGCATGCGGCGTGAGCCGCCCCTTCCGATTCTCGGACCCGACGCTCCGGCGAGCGTCGTCGATGCAATGCAGGGATGCCTTGCCTTGGGGAGTTCGACGCAATGACATCCACCGACACCGGCCTGCCTGACGCTTCGCGCGGCATCGGCGAGAAGCTGCGACAGGCACGCATCCGTGCCGGCCTGACGCCCGCCGAGGCGGGGCAGCGGCTGAAGACGCCGACCCACGTGATCGAGGCGCTGGAACGCGAGGACTGGGCCAGGATCGGTGCCCCGGTCTTCGTCCGCGGCCATTTGCGCAGCTACGCCAGGCTGCTGGCGCTGCCGGAGGACGCGGTCGCCGCCAACGTCGCCGTGCCGGCGCCGCAGGTGTCCGAACTCGTGCCGCGCACCTACACGCCCTGGGCGCAGCGCGCCGCCGAGGCGGTCGCCCGTCGCCTGGTCTACGTGGTGATCACCGCCAGCATCGCGGTACCGATCTGGCTGGCGACCCGCTCCCACCTCGACGGCCGCGTCGACACCGTCCCGCTCGACGCCGCGACCGCGCCTGCGGCAGCGCCCGGCGCGCCCGCACGCCCCGCTCCCGCGACGAACGACCCCCAGCCGGCGCAGCAGGGCCCGCTGGTCGCTTCCCTGGCCCCGATGCCGACCCGCGCCGCGACGCAGGACCCCGGTCTGGCCGTCACGTTCGGCGGCGAAAGCTGGGTGCGCCTGACCGCCGCCGACGGCAGCGTCATCGAGCAGGCGCTGATCCCGGCCGGCCAGACCCGCAGCTTCAAGGCAGGCGAGCTGGGCAAGGCGGTGATCGGCAACGCCCAGGCCGTCAGCGTGCGCCTGCGCGGCCAGCCGGTGGATCTCACGCCGTTCGTCCGCGCGAACGTGGTGCGCTTTACGGTATCCTCTGACGGTTCCCTCCAGCCGATCGACCGCTGAGAGGTCCCGGCGGCTCCTCGCGCGGTGCGGAACCTGCAGTTCCCGTCTCCGTCGACTCCTCCCTCGGCGACCTTCCGCAGTCGCTCCGCCGGAGCGAAGTCCGGAGGCTTCCCCGTCCCCTCGCGCCTCATCCGCGCCGCGATCGTCGCGGCGAAGGCCGTCGCGACGGGGGTTGTTCAGGCGCAGCCTGCTACAACCTCGCGGCGTTCGCGCGCCGCGGCCGGGCTTCCGGACGACCTCCATGCCAGCCGCCTTTCCGAGACCTGACCGAACCCCATGGCGATCGACGACCTTCTCGACGAACACGAACAGAGCGAACGCGTCCGCATCTGGATCCGCAACAACGCCGCCGGCATGATCGGTGGCGTCGCCCTCGGCCTCGCGGCCATCTACGGCTGGTTCTGGTGGCAGGACAAGCAGACCGCCGAGCACCAGAAGACCAGCGACCAGTACCAGGCCATCGTCGCCGACCTCAAGGCCGGCAAGCTGAAGGAAGCGCAGGCCGCGTCCGCCGCGCTGAAGGGCTCGTCCTACGCAGCGCTCGCCGCACTCGACCTCGCCAAGGCCCAGGCCGACGGCGGCAAGCGCGACGACGCCATCGCCACCCTGCGTGGCGTGTCCGCCGAGGATGCGGCGATCCAGGCCGTCGCCACCCAGCGCCTCGCGCGACTGCTCATCGACGCCGGCAAGAGCGAGGAAGCGCTGACCCTGCTGCAGAACGTCGATGAGCCGCTCGCCCATGACGTCCGCGGCGATGCGCTGTACGCGCTCGGCCGCAAGGAGCAGGCGCAGAAGGCCTACGAGAAGGCGCTCACCGGTCTCGATGAGGGGTCGCAGCTGCGCCCGCTGATCGAGCTGAAGCTGACCCAGGCCGGCGGCACCCCGAAGAAACCCGATTCCGCTTCCTGACCAAGATCCCCGGGCACGACCACACGATGAATTCCATTCGGTTGCATTCCACTCTTCCCGCGCCGCGCCGCGCGCTCTGCCGCGCCGCCTTCCTCGCGGCCGCGATCGTCGCCGTGTCCGGCTGCAGCACCGTGAAGGGCTGGTTCGACATGGACAAGTCGGGAGCCAAGGCTGCGAGCAAGCCGCTCGAACTGGTCGACTTCGTGCCCTCGGCGACCGTCGCCCGCATGTGGACCGCGGATGCCGGCGCAGGCGATCCGCGACTCGGCCTGGCCCAGTCGCCGACCATCGCCGATGGCCGGGTCTACGCCGCCGCCGCGGACGACACGATCCGCGCGTTCGACCTGCAGACCGGTGCGAAAGCCTGGGAATACCGCAGCAAGAAGCAGCGCTTTTCCGGCGGCCCCGGCGCGGGCGACGGTCTGGTGGTGGCCGGCACCATCGACGGCGAGGTGATCGCCCTCGACGCGTCGACCGGTGCCGAGAAGTGGACGGCGAAGGTCTCGAACGAAATCGTCGCCGCGCCCACGATCGGCCAGGGCACTGTGCTGGTGCGTTCCAACGACGGCCGCATCACCGCCTTCGACGCCGCCAGCGGCGAGCGTCGCTGGTTCTGGAACCACGATCTGCCGTCGCTCAGCGTCCGCGGCAACGACGCGCCGGTGCTCGGTCCGGGTTTCGTGTTCGTCGGTAACGACGATGGCTCGGTGGCCGCGCTGTCGCTGGTCGACGGTCGCCCGCTGTGGTCGCAGGCCGTGGGCCAGCCCGACGGTCGCAGCGAACTCGATCGCATGGCCGACGTCGATGGCATGCCGGTGCTGGACGGCTCGACCATCTTCGCGACCAGCTACAAGAAGCAGACCATGTCCATCGACGGCCCCAGCGGTCGTCCGATCTGGTCGCAGGAACACGGCGGCCCCGGCCGCATCGGCGTCGGCGCCGACCGCATCGTCGTGACCGACCCTGCCGGCATCGTCTGGGCTCTGGACAAGGCCGGCGGTTCGGCGCTGTGGCAGCAGGCCGGTCTCGCCCGTCGCGGCCTGTCGGGCGCGGCGGTGCAGGGCGAGTTCGCGGTGGTCGGCGACGCCGACGGCTACCTGCACTGGCTGCGCCTGGACAACGGCGACTTCGCCGCCCGCACCCGCGTCGCCCGCCAGGCCCTGCGTGCCGCGCCGGTGGTGGCCGATGGCGTGCTGGTCGTCGAGACCGTGGAAGGCAAGCTCAGCGCCTGGCGCCTGAACTGATCCTCGGCTGTTCAAGTTCCGCGACCCCGGGTAGGCTGACTGCCCGGGGTCGTTCGTTTCCGACTCTCTCCTGACGTTTCCGCCAATGCTGCCTCTCGTCGCCCTCGTCGGCCGGCCCAACGTCGGCAAATCGACGCTGTTCAATGCCCTGACCCGCACCCGCGACGCGCTCGTCCACGACGAGCCGGGGGTGACCCGCGACCGCAACTACGGCATCTGCCGCCTCGACGAGGCGCGTCCGTTCGTGATCGTCGACACCGGCGGCATCGCGGGAGAAGAGGAAGGCCTGGCCGGCGCCACCGCCCGCCAGTCGCGGGCGGCGGCCGAAGAGGCCGACCTCGTCCTGTTCATCGTCGACGGTCGCGAAGGCGCATCGGCGCTGGACGACGAGATCCTGCGCTGGCTGCGCAAGGCCGACCGGCCGGTGCTGCTGGTCGTCAACAAGACCGACGGCCTCGACAGCCGCGCCGCCATCGCCGAGTTCTCGCGCTACGGCATCGCCGAGTCGCTGGCGATCTCCTCCGCGCACCGCGTCGGCCTCGACAAGCTGCTGGCCGAAACGCTGTCGCGGCTGCCCGCCGAAGGCGAGACCGAAGTGCTCGACAACGATCCGGACCGCATCCGCATCGCCTTCGTCGGCCGCCCCAACGTCGGCAAGTCGACGCTGGTCAACCGCATCCTCGGCGAGGAGCGGATGATCGCGTCCGACGTGCCGGGCACCACCCGCGATTCGATCGCGGTGGATCTCGAACGCGATGGCCGCAAGTACCGGCTGATCGACACCGCCGGCATCCGTCGCAAGTCGAAGGTGGAAGAAGCGGTCGAGAAGTTCTCGATCGTGAAGACGCTGGCGGCGATCGAGCAGTGCCAGGTCGCGGTGATCATGCTCGACGCCAGCGAAGGCGTGACCGACCAGGACGCCAGCGTGCTCGGCGCGGTGCTCGACGCCGGCCGAGCGCTGGTCGTCGCCGTGAACAAGTGGGACGGGCTCTCGCAGTACCAGCGCGAGCAGACCGACGGCCTGCTGTCGCGCAAGCTGTCGTTCGTGAACTGGGCCGAGGCCGTGCACATCAGCGCGAAGCACGGTTCGGGCCTGCGCGAACTGTTCGCCGCGATCCATCGCGCGCACCGCTCGGCCACGCACAAGTTCAGCACCTCCGAAGTGACCCAGGCGATGGAAATCGCCTACGAGACGAATCCGCCGCCGTCGGTGCGCGGCCACGTCTCCAAGCTGCGCTTCGCGCACCCGGGCGGCGAGAATCCGCCGACCTTCGTGGTCCACGGCACCCGGCTGCGCAACCTGCCGGAAAGCTACCGTCGCTACCTGGAGAACTTCTTCCGCAAGCGCTACAAGCTGATCGGCACGCCGGTGCGTTTCGTCTTCAAGGAAGGCGACAATCCGTACAAGGACAAGAAGAACGTCCTCACCGAAGGCCAGCTCAAGAAGCGCCAGCGGATGATCCGCCACATCAAGCGGGGCAAGTAGGGCGGGCCCTGGCCCGCCATCCTCGCGTGGCATCGTCGATCCCGCCAACCGACCTCACCCTGGGCCTCCTCGCCGGTGGTCTCGCCTCGCGTCTGGGCGGTGTCGACAAGGCCTGGCTGACGCGCAACGGTGTGCCGCAGGTGCTGCGCTGGGCGCGACGCTGGCCGGGCGAACACGGGCCGGTGCTGGTGTCGGCGAATCGCGATCCCGGGCACTACGCCGGTGAAGGTCTCGCCGCCGTCGCCGATCGCGTGCCTGACCTCGGCCCACTGGGCGGTCTGGACGCGCTCGCCGCTGCCTGTACGACGCCGTGGCTGCTCACGCTGCCGGTCGATCTGGTCGGCGCGAACGACTGCCTGATCCGCACGCTGGTGTCGAAGCGCGGCGCCGACGGTGCGTTCGCAGTCGACGACGATGGCCCGCAGCCGCTGGTCGCGTTGTGGCGCCGTGATGCGCTGCGCGCGGCTACGGCGCAGGCGATGGCTGCCGGCGAGCGTGCCGTGCATCGGTTGCGGGAACGCCTCGATCTGCCCGCGGTGGTGTTCTCCGGGTTCCGCTTCGGTAACCTCAACACCCCGGATGACCTGCAGGCTTCGACGAGGCCCGCGCCATCCTCGGGCGCGTGGCCGCGGACCGGCGCCTGCCCGCGGAGCGCGTAACGCTCGGACGGGCGCACGGGCGCGTGCTCGCGCACGACCTCACGGCCGTCCTCGACCAGCCCGGCTTCGACAACTCGGCGATGGACGGTTTCGCGCTGCGGCATGCAGATCTCTCGCCCGACGGCGAAACGGCGCTGCGGCTGGTCGGCGAACAGTTCGCCGGGCTTGCCGGCGATCTCGTCGTCGGAGTCGGCGAATGCGCGCGGATCACGACCGGCGCGCCGCTGCCGACCGGCGCCGACACGGTGGTGATGAAGGAAAACACCGTGCTCGACGGCGATGTGGTGCGCGTGCGGGTGGCGCCGAAGCCGGGCCAGCACGTGCGTCGCGCCGGCGAGGATGTGCGTGTCGGCGATGCGCTACTGTCCGTCGGGCAGGCGCTGACGCCGTCCCGCGTCGCGCTGGCCGCGGGGCAGGGCATGGATCGTCTGGAGGTGACCAAACGGCCGACCGTCGCGCTGTTCACCACGGGCGACGAGCTGGTCGAACCCGGGCTGCCGCTGCGGCCGGGCCAGCTCTACAACAGCAATCGCGAACTGCTGATGGGCCTGCTGCGCGCGGACGGCTTCGAGCCGGTCGCCTGGCCGACGCTGCCGGACGATCCGGCGGCGGTGGAGAACGCGCTGCGCCACGCCGGTCACGCCTTCGACGTGGTGCTGACCTGCGGCGGCGTGTCGGCGGGCGAGAAGGATCATCTGCCGGCGTTGTTCCAGGCACGGGGCCACGTGCATTTCTGGAAGGTGCGAATGAAGCCGGGCATGCCGGTGCTGTTCGCCGGTTCGCATTCGTCGCTGGAGAATCCCGGCAGCGGCGGACTCGGCGATGCGTTGTTCCTGTGCCTGCCCGGGAATCCGGTGTCGGTGCTGGCGACCTATCTCACGCTCGCGCGCACGCTGCTCGACGGCCTGCAGGGGCGTGCCGACGTCCGTCCCCGGCTGCGCGCGCGGCTGCGCACGGGCTGGCGCAAGACCCACGACCGCCTGGAGTTCCTGCGCGGTCGGCTGTCCTGCGACGAAGACGGCACGCTGCGGGTCGATCCCAATCCCGCGGATGGCTCGCATCGCATGCGCGCCGCGGCCGACTCCGATGTGCTGATCGTGCTGGGCGAGGGCGAATGCGCGCTCGATGCGGGCGCGGTCGTCGACGTGCTGACGTATTGACCTCCGGGAGCCCGGCACCATGACCGCCTCCGAATCCTCGATCCCCGAATGCACGCCCCGGGACGCCCGCGACCGGAACCGTCGCGGCATCGTGCTCGTCGACGTGCGTGAACCGCACGAGCATGCCACCGGCATGGCGAAGGGCGCACTCGCGTTGCCGATGGGCGAACTGGTGCATGCGCCGACCGCCCATCTGCCTG
>JBGAFR010000137.1:0-4020 GCA_044227145.1 Lysobacteraceae bacterium | reverse complement strand
ATGGCCTGCCGGCGGCCTCCGCGCCCGGGTCCGTATTCCTTATATATGTCTCTGGAGCAAGCGATGCGACTCGTTCTTCTCGGCGCCCCGGGATCGGGCAAGGGCACTCAGGCGGTACGGCTGAAGGATCACCTGCAGGTTCCGCACATTTCCACCGGCGACCTGCTGCGCGCCGAAGTCGCCGCCGGCACCGCCCTCGGCCTGCAGGCGAAGGAGGTGATTGCCCGTGGCGATCTGGTGTCCGACGCGGTCCTGCTCGGCATGCTGGAGGACCGCCTCTCGCGGCCCGACGTCGCCCACGGCTTCATCCTCGACGGCTACCCGCGCAACCTTGCCCAGGCCGACGCCCTCGGCCAGCTGCTGGGACGCATCGGCCAGCAGATCGAACACGCCGTGCAGCTCGACGTCGACACCGAACTGCTGGTCGAGCGCATCGCCGGCCGCGCCCGCGAACAGGGCCGCCAGGACGACACCCCCGAAGCCGTCCGCAACCGCCTCGCCGTCTACAACGACGTCACCGCCCCGGTGGTCGACTTCTACCGCCAGCGCGGCCTGCTGAAGGTCGTCGACGGCGAAGGCTCGATGGACGACGTGTTCAATCGCATCGTCGAAGCGATTTCCGTGGGTGTGGATGTGGGTTGAAGCGCGTTCCGCGTTGCGGCGGATCAGTGCTATGACGGCCTGTGCGCTAGCGCTGGTCGCATGCGCCCATCCCGATGCCCCGGTCGTGGCCCAGGCCCTGTGCGTGGATGCTGCGCCGAAGGCCTATTTCCCCGAGGGCGTTTTCAGCCCCAGGGCGCAGAGCGACAGATTCGCGTCCGGTTGGTATTCGAAACATCTCGCGGCGATGGGGGAGCTTTCCCTGAATTGCCCGACTCGTTTTCCGGTCTACCGGTTCCTGTGGCTGCGCACCTTCCATCATCCGATCGCGATTCGCGTCGAATACCGGGCTGGGGAGACGGTTGTTTTCGCGACGGAGTTGGATGGCGCCGGCGGATATGAGCCCGGGAAATTATTGCGGCGAGTCGAGCGGCGGTTGTCTAAGAAAGAAGTGAGCACAATCACGGCACGCCTGGCTGCTGAAACAGTCTGGGCTCCTCCCGACGAAGACCATTCGTTTGGCGCGGATGGTGCCCAATGGATTGTCGAGGCCCGCGATGGCTCGCGTTACAGACTCCACGAGATGTGGTCGCCGACAGATGGACGAGTCCATCGCATGGGGCTGGCGTTTCTTGCCCTGACCGGCTGGAATATTCCCGCGAAACAGATGTACTGACGCCCTTCGGGCTGGAACAACCAGGAACGCATGAAACTCCACATCCTCGGCATCTGCGGCACCTTCATGGGCGGCGTCGCCGCGCTGGCGCGCGAACACGGGCACGTCGTCGAAGGCAGCGACCAGTCGGTGTACCCGCCGATGTCCACCCAGCTCGAGGCGCTCGGCATCGCGCTGCGCCAGGGCTACACGCCTGAGAACATCTCCGGCGACTGCGACGAGATCGTCATCGGCAACGCGCTGTCGCGCGGCAATCCGGCGGTCGAGTACGTGCTCGACCACGGCCTGCACTACACCTCCGGCGCGGCGTGGCTGCGCGAGTACGTGCTGCCCGGCCGCGACACGCTGGCGGTCGCCGGCACCCACGGCAAGACCACGACGACGACGATCCTCAGCTTCCTGCTCGACCGCGCCGGCCGCGATCCGGGGTTCCTGATCGGCGGCGTGGCCGAGGACTTCGGCGTGTCGGCGCGGCTCGGCAGCGGTCGCGAGTTCGTGGTCGAGGCCGACGAGTACGACACCGCGTTCTTCGACAAGCGCAGCAAGTTCGTCCACTACCGGCCGCTGGTGGCGATCCTCAACAACCTCGAGTACGACCACGCCGACATCTTCCCCGACGTGGCCGCGATCCAGCGCCAGTTCCACCACCTCGTGCGCACCGTGCCCGGCCGCGGCCGGCTGATCGTCAACGGCGACGATGCGCGCCTCGACGAGGTGCTGGCGATGGGCTGCTGGACGCCGGTCGAACGCTTCGGCCTGCTGCGCGAGGGCATGGTCGACGACGCCTTCCACTGGGGCGCGCGGCTGATCGAGGCCGACGGCAGCGCGTTCGCGGTGTTCCGCCAGGGCGTGCGCGTCGGCGACGTGCGCTGGCCGATGCTCGGCCTGCACAACGTCCTCAACGGCCTGGCCGCGGTGGCGGCGTGCGCGGCGGTCGGCGTCGACCCGGCTTCCGTGCTTCCGGCGCTGGCCGAATTCCGCAGCGTCAAGCGCCGGCTGGAAGTGCTCGGCACCGCGCAGGGTGTGACCGTCTACGACGACTTCGCGCACCACCCGACCGCGATCCGCACCACGCTGGAAGGCCTGCGCGCGAAGGTCGGCGCCGCGCGGATCGTGGTCGCGATGGAGCCGCGCAGCAATTCGATGCGCCTCGGCGCGCATGCCGATGCGCTGGCGCCGTCGCTGGACGCCGCCGACGCGGTGGTGTTCCTGCACCGCCCCGAGCTGTCGTGGGATGCGGCGAAGGTGATGGCGCACGTGCGCGGCGAAGCGCGTACCGCGCCGACCGCCGATTCGCTGATCGCGACCCTGCGCGCGCTCGCGCGCGACGGCGACCACGTGGTGTTCATGTCCAACGGCGGCTTCGACGGCGCGCCGCGGCGGTTCCTCGCCGCACTGCGGGAATGACCGACGCGACCGCGCTGCCGCTGTTCCCGCTGCGCACCGTGCTGGTGCCCGGCGGCGCGCTGGGCCTGCGCATCTTCGAGACCCGTTACCTCGACATGGTCCGCGAGTGCGGGCGCAGCGGCAGCGGGTTCGGTGTCTGCCTGATCCTCGACGGCGAGGAGGCCGGTGCGCCGGCCACGCCGGCCGCGGTCGGCACCGAGGCGCGGATCGAGGATTTCGACGCCACGCCCGAAGGCCTGCTGACGCTGCGCGTGCGCGGCGCGCGCCGGTTCCGGGTGCGCCGCACGCGGGTGCGCGCCGACGGGCTGATCCTCGGCGACGTCGACTGGTGCGCGCCCGACCCCGACGATCCGTTGCGGCCGGAGCACGCGCTGCTCGGCGACGTGCTGCGGCAGACGCTGGAGCGTACCGGCGACGGCGCCATCGACATCCCGCAGGCGCGGTTCGACGACGCGGCGTGGGTGGGCTGGCGCCTGACCGAGCTGCTGGCGCTGGACGACGCTGTGCGCCAGGCGCTGCTGCAGGAAGACGACCCGCACGCCCGCCTGGACCGGTTGATCGTCGCGATCAGTTGACGCCGGCGGGCGAGGCCTCGTCGGGGTCGGCGACCCGCACGCGCAGCACCGCCGCACCGCCGTCCGGATGCGCGGCTTCCGCCTGCGGCAGGTCGGCGAGCGCCTCGCGCAGCTGCGTCTGCGCATGGCCCGGGTTATCGACGTCCGGCCGCCACAGGGCGATGGCCGGGAGCGGCCGCACGAAATGCAGGGTCTGGGTGGTGCCGATCCACAGCGGCCGACCGTCGGCCAGTCGCGCCGGCGCGCGCCAGACGCGCAGCACGAGCAGTTCGTCCGGCGTGGCGCCGGGACGCCGCATCAGCAGCGCCTCGGCTTCGGTGTCGAGGGTCGCCGGCAGCACCGACTGCCGCGACGGCGGGCGCTTCGCATCGAGCAGGCCGAGCGTCGTCGTCCACGTCGCCTGCGGCTGGACCTGCCAGCCCCGGGCTTCGAGGCGCGTGCGCACCGCTTCCAGCGGACCCGCGACCTGCAGGTCCAGCCGCCAGCGCCGCGCGCCGTCGCGCTCGTCGCGATGCGCGGGCAGCGTGGCCCAGTCGCGCGTCCACCAGGCGTCCTCGTCGAGGGTCCGCGACGGCGGCGGGGCGGCGTATCGCGCCAGCACCGCGTCGATCGACCGCGGCGCGTGCCATGCGGCCGCGAGCGCGAAGCCGACATAGAAGATCAGCGCCACCGGGCGGATCCAGAACGACCGCGCGACGTGCCGGCGGTAGCCGATGCCCAGCACCAGCAGCCACAGCAGGCCGAACAGCGCGCCGGCGACGA
>JBGAFR010000035.1:0-34592 GCA_044227145.1 Lysobacteraceae bacterium | reverse complement strand
TCGAACAGCGCTTCGCCGAGGCGAAGGCCCGCTTCGAGGGCATCGATGTCCCCCGCCCGCCGCGCTGGGGCGGCTTCCGCGTGAAGCCCGCGACCATCGAGTTCTGGTACGGCGCCCAGTTCCGCCTGCACGAGCGGCATTTGTACCAACGCGGCGCGGACGGCGCGTGGACGAAGCGGATGCTGTATCCGTAAGGGACCGGACTTCCGTCAGCGCTGGAAGGGAAGCGGGCGCTCCCGCGGGTCCACGCGCTGCGGAGGGAGTCCGAACGCCTCCCAACCCGGAGGCCGGCAGGATGCAGGCGGGCTTGCCGATACCCGGTACAGCGTCTCGACGTCCAACTGGTACAGGCCGTTGCCCATGTGACCGTTCAGTCCGGGGCCGGTCTCGGTGGCCAGCCACTCCACATAGGCTTTCCGGATGCCGATCGGGAATCGTGGGACCTTGGGTGTTGGATCGTATTTCGTGGGGGCTGCACGATCCACGGCGTCCCGGACCGCGCTAGGCATCTCGACCCAGTAGCTGTGTGGCCAGGTGTAGTAGGCCGCCTCAGCCGGCATGCCTTCGCAGGGCATGAAGTTCGAGGTTTCGAAGCCTGATGCGTAGATTCCCGCAAATCGTCGCCGGATCCGATGCGGGGCTGGCTCCTTGCAACGGGCTTCCACGTCGAAGGCGGCATAGGCGCGTCCGTGTTCGGCGGTGATCGCGGACGTTCCGAGTAGCCGACCCTGCATCCGCGCGATGCGCGTGGGGCAGCGCACTTCGATCCGTTCGCCGGGGTAGGGCATCGGTTGGCGTTCTTCATGGTGACCGCGGGCGTCGGTGTGACCGCCTCCGACTGCGACTCCAGCGACCGGTGTTCCCGTGCGCAGCTCACGGACATCGACGCTGAGCAGGAGTGCGGTCCGTGCGCGCTCCGACGCGGTGCGTTCAGCGGCTTCGGCGGGATCGACCGGCCGAGTCGCGCATTCTTCGCGTGCGGCACCTTCCGCGGCCGCGGACGCCGCCATCGCAGCGGCTTCCGCAGCGCCTTCGGCGGCATCAGTTGCGCGTTCGGAGTCTGTTGGCGTCGTTCGCCCGGATCGTGCCTCGCTGTCTGCGCGGGTTGTCCCCGAGTCGGATACGCGCGCTGCGGCCTTGTCCGCCGCTTGCGCATCTCGGCGTCCGCCCGAAGGTCCGCATCCAGCGACGCAGGCGATCAACAGACAGACAAAGAGCGGCACGAGGCGCATCGGGCGACGGGTAGACTGGGCGACCGCGCCACTCTGCCACACGCCATGGGCCCGCAACGCATCGTCTGCCTGACCGAGGAACCGACCGAGGTGCTGTACGCGCTCGGCGAGCAGCACCGCATCGTCGGGATCAGCGGCTTCACCGTGCGGCCGGCGCGGGCGCGCAAGGAGAAGCCGAAGGTCAGCGCGTTCACCTCGGCGAAGATCGACGAGATCCTGCGGCTGGAGCCGGACTTCGTGGTCGGCTTCTCCGACATCCAGGCCGACATCGCGTCGGCGCTGATCAAGCACGGCGTCGAGGTGTGGATCAGCAACCACCGCGGCGTCGACGGCATCCTCGACTACGTGCGCCGGCTCGGCGCGCTGGTCGGTGTCGCCGAGCGCGCGAATGCGTACGCGGACGACCTGCGCCGCGGGCTCGACGCGATCGCCGCGCAGGCGGCGACGCTGCCGCGACGGCCGAAGGTGTATTTCGAGGAATGGGACGAGCCGCAGATCACCGGCATCCGCTGGGTGTCCGAACTGGTCGGCATCGCCGGTGGCGACGACGTGTTCCCGGAGCGCGCGGCCTCTTCGCTGGCGAAGGGCCGCATCCTCGAAGATCCCGGTGAAGTGATCCGGCGCTCGCCGGATCTCATCCTCGGCTCTTGGTGTGGAAAGAAATTCCGGCCGGAAAAGGTCGCCGCGCGTCCGGGCTGGGACGTCATCCCCGCCGTGTGCGACGGCGAACTGCACGAGATCAAGTCGCCGATCATCCTGCAGCCCGGCCCTGCCGCGCTCACCGACGGCGTGCGCGAGGTCGCGCGGATCGTGCGGGCATGGGCCGAACGCTGACGCGACGCGCTCAGTTCACGATGTGATCGCGGGCGTCGGTGCGAGAGACCACCAGCGCGGCGAGGAGCGCCATCGTGCCGGCGATCGCGAAGACCACGCCGTAAGCCGCGGGCGCGGAATGCGTGAGCAACGCGGAGAACAGCGAGCCGCCGATGGCGAGCATGGTCGCGACGGTGGTCGCCTCGCTGAGCTGAAGCGCCGAGGAATGCTCGCCCTGGCGATCCGGAGGCGACATCGCCAGCGTCAGCACGGCCAGGCTGGCCGAGATCAGCCCCATGCCGAGGCCCGCCACGACCCAGCCGACGACGGCCATCGCCGTCGGTACGCGGGGCGAGATGGCCGAGGCGGACAGCAGCAAGCCGAGGCAGACGCAACTGGTGCCCACGCGCAGGAAGCGGTGCCGGCTCCAGCCGTTGCGGCGGTGGCCCTGGTACCACGAGGCCGTTGACCAGCCCAGCGCGCCGGCGGTGAGCGCAAGGCCGGCCAGCGTCGGCGACAGGCCGCGCTCGCGCGAGAGCAGCAGCGGCAGGAAGGCCTCGGCGCCGAAGAACGCCGCGCAGATCAGCCCGCGCAGCGCGATCACGCTGGGCAGGCCGCGGGCGGCGCGCAGGGTGCCGCGCGGCAGCAGGCGATGGGTCGAGGCCAGCGCGAGCGCCGCCGCGGGCAGCAGCACCGCGATCGCCGGCAGGCCGTGCAACTGGCCGCCGAGGTAGAGCAGGCAGATGCCGGCTGCCGCGCCGCAGGCCCAGACCACGCGATGCCTGGTATCGGCGAAGCGGCCGTCGCGCGGGCGGGTCGCGCGCAAGGCGGGCACCAGCGCGAGCGCCGCCGGGAGCGCGAGCGCGGGCACGGCCAGGAACACCCAGCGCCAGCCGAGGTGTTCGACCATCGCCCCGCTGAGCACCGGCCCGACCAGCGACGGCACCACCCACGCCGCCGAAAACGCCGCGAAAAGCCGCGGCCGGGTCGCCGGCGGGTAGCGCTCGCCGGCCAGCACGTACAGCGCGACGTAGATCGCGCCCGCGCCCAGGCCCTGCACCAGCCGTCCGGCGAGCAGCATCGGCATGCTCGTCGCGCACCCCGCCAGCAGCAGGCCGCCGACGAAACAGCCGAGCCCCGCCCACAGCGGCGCCGCCGGGCCGCGGGCATCGCCCCACGGGCCGGCGAGGGTCATGCCGATGGTGCTGGTCGCGATGGTCAGGCCGAACGCGAGCGCGTACAGCCGCAGCCCATCCAGCGCCTGCGCGACGGTCGGCATCGCGGTGGCGATCGCCAGCGCCTCGAACCCGATCAGCGCCACCAGCGCGACCATGCCGATCGTCGTGGGCAGGAATTCGGGGGCGAGGATCGACGGGTTCGCGTCGTCGCGTGGCGCGTCGGTGGCTGTCGGCTCGGTCATGCGGCGTGTTCGTCGGCCGGAGCCGGGCTTGTGGCGGAGTGGGAGGGACGGCAGCATGGGACCTCAACCATGGTCGAGGTCAAGCATGCGCGATCTGGGTATCGGCGAAGTGGCGCGGCGCAGCGGTCTGGCCGTGTCCGCACTGCACTTCTACGAGCGCCGCGGCCTGATCGCCAGTGCTCGCAGCGCCGGCAACCAGCGCCGCTACGCCCGCGACGTGCTGCGTCGGCTGGCGGTGATCCGGGTCGGCCAGCGCGCCGGCATTCCGCTGGAGGCCATCCGCGCGGCGCTGGAGACGCTGCCGGCCTCGCGCACGCCGACCAAGCGCGACTGGGCGCGCCTGTCCGCGGCTTGGCGCGACGTGCTCGATGCGCGCATCGCCGATCTGCAGCACCTGCGCGACCAGTTGTCCGACTGCATCGGCTGCGGTTGCCTGTCGCTGCGCAGTTGCCGGCTGCGCAATCCGGACGACGCGATGGGGCGCAACGGCGACGGGCCCCGACGCTGGGAGGCCGGCGCCGACGACGCGCTCACTCCTTCGCGAAATCCCGCACCAGCTTGAGGTCGGCCAGCGACTTGCCGTCGCGCTTGACCGCGATGTCGAAGGTCAGGGTGTCCGGCCGCACCACCTGCGCAGTGCCGACGTGGTCGACGAGGTCGCCGGTCCGCACCTCGCGCAGGGCGATCGGCGTGCGCTGACCCTGCAGGGTCGACGCCGTGGCTTCGACCTCGGCCGAGACGGCGATGTCCTGGCCGTCCGGCCCCTGGCGCACCGCGACGATCAGCAGCACGGTGTCGTCGGCGCGATCGATGCCGTAGGCCTTCGCCATCGCCGGATTGAGCTGGCCGGTCGGGATCGCGTTGGCGCGGACGGTCACATCGCCGACGCGGGCGACCGCTTCCTGCGGCTGGTCGAGTACGCGGGCGGGCTTGGGCTTCTCGCTGCCGCCGCAGGCGGCGAGCGCCAGGCAAAGCGGGGCGAGACAAAGCAGGGCGAGGGCGGGCAGGCGCATGGCGGGGCCTCAGTCGTTGGCGGCGGACAGCTGGCGGCCGCGCTCGGTGGCGTTGCGGATGGCGTCGGCGACCAGCGCGCGGAAGCCGCCGGCCTCGAAGGTCTCGATCGCGGTCTGGGTGGTGCCGTTTGGCGACGTGACCCGGCGCCGCAGTTCGGCGGCGGGTTCGCCCGATTCGACCAGCATCCGCGCGGCGCCGAGCACGGTCTCCAGCACCAGCGTGCGCGCGGCCTCGGCGGGCAGGCCCTCGGCCTCGGCGGCGGCCTGCATGGCCTCGGCCAGCAGGAAGACGTAGGCCGGGCCACTGCCCGAGGTGGCGGTCACGGCGTCCATCTTCGCCTCGTCGTCGATCCAGACCGTCTTGCCGGCGCTGGCGAGCAGGTTGGCGGCCTGTTCGCGGCCGTTCGTGTCCACTTCGGCACTGGCGAACAGCCCGGTGACGCCAGCGCCGAGTAGGGCGGGCGTGTTCGGCATGGTCCGGACCACGGCGATGCCGCCGCCCAGCCAGCGCTGCAACTGCGCCGCGGTGATGCCGGCGGCGATCGAGACCACGATCGGCCGCACCTGCTGCGCCAGCGGCGCCAGCGCCTCGCAGACGGCGCGCATCACCTGTGGCTTCACCGCAAGCACCCACAGCCCGGCGGGGGCGGCGGCCTCGGCGTTGTCGGCGGTGGTGGCGATGCCGAAGTCGCGGGCCAGCCCGTCGCGGAGGACATCGACCGGCTCGGACACGCGGATGGCATCGGCCGCCGTACCTCGGGCGATCAGGCCGCCGATCAAGCTGCGGGCCATGTTGCCGCCGCCGATGAAGGCGATCGGGGATGCGGAACTCATGCGTTCTCCGGGGAAGGGGCGGCGGGGGTATCGGTCGTGGATTTGGGCGGCCGGGCGCCGAACAGCGCGCTGCCGACGCGGACCATGGTCGCGCCCTCGGCGATGGCGAGGGCGTAGTCCTCGCTCATGCCCATCGACAGGGTGTCGACGCCGGGATGGCGGGCGGCGAGGGCGTCGAACAGGGCGCGCATGCGCCGAAACGCCGTACGGCGGCGGTCCATGTCGGGATCGGGTGCGGGGATCGCCATCAGCCCGCGCAACGCCAGTTGCGGACGCGCGGCGATGGCGTCGGCGAGGGCATCGACGTCCTCGGGCCGGCAGCCGTGCTTGCTGGTCTCGTCGTCGATGTTCACCTGGATCAGCACGTTCAGCGGCCGCTGCCCGGGGGCGCGATGCTTCGCCAGCGCGTCGACCAGCTTGTCGCGGTCGACCGTTTGCACCCAGTCGAACGCGGCCGCGGCCTCCTTCGCCTTGTTCGACTGCAGGTGGCCGATGAGATGCCATTCGATGCCGAGCCCCGTCAGCGCCGGCTGCTTGGCCAGCGCCTCCTGCACGTAGTTTTCCCCGAACGCCAGCGGGCCCGCGGACGGACGGGCGCGGAGGGCGTCGGCCACGCGCGCGATCGCATCCGCCGGCTGGGTCTTGCTCACCGCCAGCAGCCGCGCCGGCGCGCGGCCCGCGGAGGCGACGGCCATGCCGGCGAGCAGGGCGTCGAGTGCGGGATGCGGTGTCGGTGCGGACATGGCGTGGTCGGGCGGAGGGCGATGCGACGGGCGTCGCGGAACGATGCGGACGCCGTGCAGTGTACGGCCTGGGCGCCGCCGCGGCCCCCGGTGCAAATCCGGAGTGCGGGGCTATACTCGGGCGCATCCCGGGTCCACGACCCGCTCGACATCAGCACCGCGGGGAGCTCGCATGGATATCGCCGAACTGTTGGCGTTCTCGGTCAAGAACAAGGCCTCGGACCTGCACCTGTCCGCCGGCCTGCCGCCGATGATCCGGGTCGACGGCGACGTGCGCCGGATCAACATCCCGGCGCTGGACCACAAGCAGGTCCATTCGCTGGTCTACGACATCATGTCGGACAAGCAGCGTCGCGACTACGAGGAATTCCTCGAGTGCGACTTCTCGTTCGAGATCCCGGGCCTGGCCCGCTTCCGTGTCAACGCCTTCAACCAGAACCGCGGCGCCGGCGCCGTGTTCCGCACGATTCCCTCGGAAGTGCTGACCCTGGAAGACCTGGCCTGCCCGCCGATCTTCCGCGAGCTGATCGACCAGCCGCAGGGGCTGATCCTCGTGACCGGTCCGACCGGCTCGGGCAAGTCGACCACGCTGGCGGCGATGGTCGACCACATCAACAAGAGCGAGTACGGCCACATCCTCACCGTCGAGGACCCGATCGAATTCGTCCACACCTCGCAGAAGTGCCTGATCAACCAGCGTGAAGTGCACCGCGATACCCACGGCTTCAACGAGGCGCTGCGCTCTGCGCTCCGCGAGGACCCCGATTACATCCTCGTCGGCGAAATGCGCGATATCGAGACCATCCGCCTGGCGCTGACCGCCGCGGAGACCGGTCACCTGGTGTTCGGCACCCTGCACACCAGCTCGGCCGCGAAGACCATCGACCGCATCATCGACGTGTTCCCCGCCGGCGAGAAGCCGATGGTGCGTTCGATGCTGTCAGAATCGCTGCGCGCGGTGATCTCGCAGGCGCTGCTGAAGAAGGTCGGCGGCGGCCGCACCGCGGCGTGGGAGATCATGGTCGGCACCCCGGCCATCCGCAACCTGATCCGCGAGGACAAGGTCGCGCAGATGTATTCGTCGATCCAGACCGGCCAGAACTTCGGCATGATGACCCTCGACCAGCACCTGCAGGACCTGGTCAAGCGCAGCCTCATCACCCGCCAGCAGGCCAAGAGCTACGCGAAGGACAAGCGCCTGTTCGAGTGACGGCCCTGCGGCCGCGACGCACGCAACGACGAGTCCATGCATCGGAGTGACCCATGAGCACCATCGACTTCACCTCCTTCCTCAAGCTGATGGCGCACCAGAAGGCGTCGGACCTGTTCATCACCGCGGGCATGCCGCCGGCGATGAAGGTCCACGGCAAGATCCAGCCGATCACCCAGAACGCACTGACCCCGCAGCAGAGCCGCGACCTGGTGCTGAACGTGATGACCCCGGCACAGCGCGAGGAGTTCGAGAAGACGCACGAGTGCAACTTCGCGATCGGCGTGTCCGGCGTGGGCCGTTTCCGCGTGAGCTGCTTCTACCAGCGCAACCAGGTCGGCATGGTGCTGCGCCGGATCGAGTCGAAGATCCCGACGGTCGAGGAACTCGCGCTGCCGCCGATCATCAAGACGCTGGCGATGACCAAGCGCGGGATCATCATCTTCGTCGGCGCCACCGGCACGGGTAAATCCACCTCGCTCGCGGCGATGATCGGCTACCGCAACCAGAATTCGACCGGCCACATCATCACGATCGAGGACCCGATCGAATTCGTGCACAAGCACGAAGGCTGCATCATCACCCAGCGCGAGATCGGTATCGACACCGACAGCTGGGAGAACGCGCTGAAGAACACCCTGCGCCAGGCGCCGGACGTGATCATGATCGGCGAGGTGCGCACCCGCGAGGGCATGGACTACGCCATCGCCTTCGCCGAAACCGGCCACCTGGTGCTGTGCACGCTGCACGCGAACAACGCCAACCAGGCGATGGACCGCATCATCAACTTCTTCCCCGAGGATCGTCGCAGCCAGCTGCTGATGGACCTCTCGCTGAACATGAAGGGCGTGGTCGCGCAGCAGCTGATCCCGACCCCCGACGGCAAGGGCCGCAAGGTCGCGATGGAGATCCTGCTCGGCACGCCGCTGGTGCAGGACTACATCCGCGAGGGCGAGATCCACAAACTGAAGGAAGTGATGAAGGAATCCACCAACCTCGGCATGAAGACCTTCGACCAGGCGCTGTTCGAGCTGTACCAGGCCGGCGAGATCACCTACGAGGACGCCCTGCGCTACGCCGACTCGCAGAACGAGGTCCGCCTGAAGATCAAGCTCGCCCAGGGCGGCGACGCCCGCACCCTGGCCGCCGGCCTGGACGGGGTGGAGGTCGCGGAAGTGCGTTGATCCCGGTCGCCGGGCGGGGTATTTCCCCGTCCGGCGCCGTTCGTCGGGAGCGCTGGTGCGTCGGCGGACCGGTGTGCTAAACATTGCGCTACGTCACATCGCCCGCGGGCGTCCGTGACCACACAACTTGATCGATCGTATCCATTCGGGTGTTGCATGGCTGATACGAGACTGCGGGCAGTGGCCACTGCCGAACCATGCCGGGCGGCATTCCGTTCCGGCCCGACCGACCTCCCGGCGTCTGCACGCCCCGGAGTGTCCTGCGCGTTGCCGCGTCGCGTTCCGGCCGCTTCCGGCCGACTCCGCAGCACCTGTCTCTCCGACCCCGCGGATGGCGCGTCCCGTCCGCGCTTGCGGCGGCTGGCGTTTTGCCGTGCGTCGACAGATGCTCACGCTTCCCTGTCCCCCTGGAAGCCGTCTCGCGTCATGAACACATCGATCCGACACCGCGCCGTCGCATGCCTGCTGGCGTTGGCCAGCGTATTCACGCTCCCCGGTTGCCGCCAGGAGCCGGCCCCCGCGGCGGCGCCGGCCTCCGGCCCCGCATCGCAGCCTTCGGCGCAACCGCCTGCGGCGTCCGCGCAAGCTCCGCAGCCGTCGGCGCAGGCGCGCCTGTCGCCCGCGGACCTCGAGCGCATCGTCACCGAAGTCATGGAGCGCGAATACCCGGGTGCGCGCGACGCCGCGCACGGATGCTGGACGTTCACGCTCGAAACGCCGCAGGACGAACTGGCCTATTGCATGCGACCGCATCTCGCGCAGGAAGTGACGACCGCCGCGGGCACGATGGTCTATTTCTACGCCTCCAACGCGACCGACATCCGCGGCAATCCCGACTACGCCTATGCCTCGCCGGATCCCGGGCTGATGGCTGCGTTCCGGCTGTCCGTATCCCCCGACGGTCACTGGACCCTGCTCGGATCGGAGAAGGGCATACCGTTCGGCACCGCGGGCGGTTGCGGCTGCGAGGATGCGAAGTTCCAGCGCCTGGGCAAGGACATGTACGGCTGGACCTTCACCAGCGGTGGCATGTGGCAGGGCGTCATCGTTTCGAACCACGAGATCGTCGCGCCGAGCGGCCAGGGCTTCAAGGACATCGGCGACATTCCGGACATCCGCGAGGATGCGCAGGACGTCGAATACAGGATCGCGGTGATCTCAGACGACCCTGGGCGCGATGCATACCCACTCCGGGTCGAGAAATACCGGGGCGACCGCAAGATCGGGGAACGGATCGTCGAATTCGACCGCGGCACGGGGATGTACGCGGGCATCGGCGATTTCTGATCCGCAACCAACGCATTTCAAACGGGAAGGGGGCACTTCATGGCTGGCAGCAAGATCGACGAACGCTGGGACGCATCGAAACAGACTCTGGTGGACGCCGCGAAAAGGGCGGGCGTCGATCCCGAGATCATGGTGAAGATCGCGGGATTCGAATCGAAGTACAACTCGCACGCCCAGCCGATCGCGGTCACCAAGCCCGAGAACAACAAGGTGCGCCAGTGGGATGGGACGATGGCGATCTCGTCCGCCTACGGCTACGGCCAGTTCCTGGACGACACCTGGAACAAGATGATCCACAAGTACGGGGAGAAATACGGAATCCCCGACGCCGACAAGCTGTCCATGGCCCAGACCAATGCGGCGGCCATCCGCGACAACCCGCGGCTGCAGGCGGCGATGCTGGCGGAGTTCACGCGCGAGAACGTCGAGAAGGGTGCTCGCCTGGGCGGCCGGGATCCGGATGCCAATGTCTATGCCCTGCACAACCTCGGCGACAAGGACGGCACCGCGTTCCTCACGGCGCTGAAGAACAACCCGAACCAGCGTGTCGATTCGATCCTGTCCGCCAAGGTCATCCACGGCAACGCGTCGCTCTACGGCAACGGCAGCGTGACCCTGGCCGAAGCCTACGCCCGGATGGGCAATTTCATGGACGACTACCAGAAATACGCCACCGAAGCCCGTGGCATGACCGGGCAGGTGCAGACGCCGAATCCGGCGCCGCAGACGCCCGGCGGGCAGACGCCTCGCCCCGGCGCCGGCAATGCGTCTTCGACGGCCGACACGCCCGAACCCGCCCGCAATGGCGTCAACTGGCCCGCGCCGGGCAACCACACCCTCAACAAGGCCGACAAGCCCGGCGAGGGGCGCGGCGAGTTCGGCACGCCCCGCGGAGACCACAGGCACGGCGGCGTCGACATCCAGGGCAAGGTCGGCGACCCGATCGAATCGTTCATGCCGGGCCGCGTGATCGCGGTCAAGCCCAACAACGGCGACGCCGGCAACATGATCGTGATCGACCACGGCAACGGCCTCACCTCCACCTACATGCACCTCGACAAGATGTACGCCAAGGTCGGCCAGAAGGTGCCGGAGGACGTCGAGGTGATCGGCACGATGGGTCGCAGCGGCAACACGCCGAAGCATGGCGATACGCACCTGCATTTCGAGATCCACGACGCGAAGGCGGTCACCCCGCAGAATCCGAAGGGGCGTGTCGACCCGCTCCCGATCCTCAACGGTGCGAAGCAGGTGGATGCGCCGGCGGCGGATCCGCAGGCCCGCAGCGAGCTGAAGCTGCACGACAAGGGCGCTGACGTGGAGCACCTGCAGAAGCGGCTGAACGACCTCGGCTACACCGATGCGGCCGGCAAGAAGCTCGCGAACGATCGCGATTTCGGCAACCACACCCGCGAGGCGGTGGAGCAGTTCCAGCGCGAGAACGGGCTGAAGGCCACCGGTGTCGCCGACAAGGAGACGTTGCGGCTGGTCGAGAAGGGCATGACCCGCCACGCGGCCGCGGACGGCCAGTTGCAGCCGGGCGAGAAGGGCCCCGATGTCCGTGGCCTCCAGGAAAACCTCAACCAGCTCGGCCTGACCGGCACGAACGGCAAGCCGCTCAAGGTGGACGGCGACTACGGCGACAGCACCCGCGAGGCGGTGCGCAAGTTCCAGGAGGCGCATGGCCTGCCGCAGAGCGGCACGGCCGACCGCGCGACGCTCGAAAAGCTCGGGGAGCAGGTGAAGTTCGAGCCGAAGATCACTGCGGACGGTCGGGTCACGGGGCCGATCACCGAGGGTGGTTCGCGGACGCCCCCGGCGGACACGCCGCAGGCGCTGCCGACCGATCGCACGCCGCCGCAGCCGCCCGCCCAGGCCGACAAGCCGTCGATGGCCGATCCGAAGCACCCCGACAACGCGATGTACAAGCAGGCGCTGACGAACCTGGAGCAGTTGGGTCCCAACGCTTTCAAGTCGCGCGAAGAACTTGAGCGCGCAGCGGCAGCGGTCACCTCGGATGCGCGGGCGAGCGGCCTGACCTCGATCGACCATGTCGCCAAGACCAACGCCGCCAGCGGCAACCAGACGCTGCTGGTCGCGGTGCAGGGCGACCCGACCAGTCCGGCGTCGAAGAACTCCTACATCGACTACAGCCAGGCGGTCACGCAGACCGTGGACCAGAGTTCGCGGATGGCCGAAGCGGCGGGCGCCCGCCAGGCGCAGCAGGCGGACGCACCTCAGCCGGAAGCCCGGGTCGCGGTCGGGGCGCGCTGAGCCCCGTCGCGCAGGCAGGGAACTTCCGCGCGGACGGCGGGTCACAACCGCCGGACCCGACGGAACGGGTCCTGGGATGGAACAGCGAACGCGCCGCCCTCGGGCGGCGCGCTTCGTTTCGGGCGCCGACGACGGGTTACAGTAACGGCCCCCGGCGGCGGCCTCCGGCGCCGGTCAGAACAGAGGACGATGCAGGTGAATGCTGCCGTGGTGGAACCGACCGATGCTCCCGCACCGCCCCCGGCGACCGACGGCGACCGCGTGGTCGCGGCGCTGGTCGAGAAGGGAAGGCTGAAGGAGACCGACCTGGCGCGCGCCCAGCGCGTGCAGGAAGACACCGGCGGCGAACTGCTGGCCCTGATCGCCCGTCTCGGCCTGGTGTCCGAGCGCGACCATGCCGAAACCTGCGCCGACGTGCTGGGCCTGCCGCTGCTGGCGGTCAAGGAGCTGCCAGACCTGCCGCCGGAAGGCCTCGACCTCAGCCTGAAGTTCATGAAGCAGTTCGCGGCGGTGCCCGTGGCGGAAGCGCCGGGCCGGGTCGACGTGCTGATGGCCGATCCGCAGGACCCCTACGTCCGCGACGCGATCCGCCTCGCCACCCAGCGCGAGGTGCGTCCGCTGGTGGGCCTGCGCTCGGAGATCGGCGACCTGATCGAACGCTGGCACGGCCAGGGCCGCAGCGCGATGGGCGCGATCGTCGAGACCGCCGAGGGCGAGTCCGGCGACATGGACGACGTCGAGCACCTGCGCGACCTCGCGTCCGAGGCGCCGGTCATCCGCCTGGTCAACCTGATCATCCAGCGCGCGGTCGAACTGCGCGCCTCCGACATCCACATCGAACCGTTCGAGAACCGGCTGAAGGTGCGCTACCGCATCGACGGCGTGCTGGAGGAGGGCGAAAGCCCGCCGGCCAACCTCACCGCCGCGGTGATCTCGCGCGTGAAGATCATGGCCAAGCTCAACATCGCCGAGCGCCGCCTGCCGCAGGACGGCCGCATCATGCTGCGGGTGCAGGGCAAGGAGCTGGACCTGCGCGTGAGCACGGTGCCGACCGCGCACGGCGAGTCGGTGGTGATGCGACTGCTCGACCGCGAGACCGTCGTCTTCGACTTCAAGAAGCTCGGCTTCACCGACGAGTTCCTGCCGCAGTTCCAGAAGGTGCTGGAGCAGCCGCACGGCATCCTGCTGGTCACCGGCCCGACCGGTTCGGGCAAGACCACCACGCTGTACACCGCGCTGAGCAAGATCAACACGCCCGACGTGAAGATCATCACCGTCGAGGACCCGGTCGAATACCAGATCGAGGGCATCAACCAGATCCAGGCCAAGCCGCAGATCGGGCTGGACTTCGCGCATGCCCTGCGCAGCATCGTCCGCCAGGACCCGGACATCATCATGATCGGCGAAATGCGCGACCTGGAGACGTGCAAGATCGCGATCCAGTCCGCGCTCACCGGCCACCTGGTGCTGTCCACGCTGCACACCAACAACGCCGCGGGCGGCATCACCCGCCTGCTGGACATGGGCGTCGAGGACTACCTGCTGACCTCCACGATCAACGGCATCCTCGCCCAGCGTCTGGTGCGCCGGCTGGAACCGACCCACGCCGAGCGCTACGAGGCCTCGCCGGAGGAGATCGAGAAGTTCGGCCTCCGGCGCTACCAGCCCGAAGGCACGATCCACCTCTACCGGCCGCGCGGCTCGGCGATCGCGCCCAGCGGCTACCTCGGCCGCACCACGATCATGGAATTCCTGGTGATGAACGACGAGATCCGGCGCGCGGTCATGCGCCATGCCGGCATGGGCGAACTGGAGCAACTCGCCGGCGAGGCCGGTATGCGCACCATGTACCAGGACGGCATCGCCAAGGCGCTGGCCGGCCTGACCACGATCGAGGAAGTCTTGCGGGTCACCGAGGACGCCTGATGCGGGCCGGTGCGAGGCTCCGTTAACATCCGGCCGACCCGGCTTCCGTGGCATGATCGCCGGCAGGGGGCGGACCGCGCGGGGGGCTCCCGCGGACATTCACTGAGGTGGGGGCATGAAGAAGGGAATCCTGGCGGTGATCGCGGTCGTCGTCGTTGTCGGGCTGCTCGGGATCGGCTGGTGGTTGATCCGCGATCGCGATGAGGGCGGGACGGAAGACGTGCAGCCCGTCCAGCATTCGCCGAAACTGACGCCCGAGCAGCGCGCCGAAGCGGTCCGCGTCGCGGTCGAGAAGAATCGCCACTGGTGGCGCGAAGCCAGCTACGTGCAGATCCGGCAGGCGGCGATGGATGGCGACCGCGTCGCGCAGCGCCGGCTGTCGGAAGTCTACGATGACTGCATGGCCTTCCGGGGCCCGCTCAGCAGCAACATGAAGATGCTGGCGCGGCTCCGCACCGCGGATCCGCATTCCAAGGCCGCGATCCGGGGCATCTTCAACGACTTCCGCCGCATGTGCGTCCAGGCCGACGCCGACCTCACGAAGAACCCGCAGGCTGGCCTCTACTGGCTGCACAGCAGCGCCAAGGCCGGCGACCTGACCGCGCAGATGCGGTACGTCAATCGCACCTCGCAGCGGATCAGCGAGGCCCGGATGCGCTACTTCATCGAGGAGATCGCCAACACCGGCGATCCGGACGCGCTGTTCGAGGTGGTGTCGCTGCTGCCGCGGATGCGCGATACCTGGTCGGAACCGGCGCAGGCGCTGGCTTTCGACAACGTCATCGGGTCGCAGGCGTGGATGCTGGTCGCCTGCGCGTCCGGATACGACTGCACGAGCGGCTCGCGGATGATGCGGCTGATGTGCGTCGGCATGTTCGCCTGCGACCAGCCCGATTTCATGAGCTACTACCGGGCCAACCCCAACAAGGCGATCGACCCGGCCAAGGTCAACGCGACCATCGCCGTCATCCGGGGATCGCTGCTGCAGTGGGCGCCGCCGTCCGCGGCGAATGCCGCCCCGGCCGCGACGACGCCTGCCGACGCGTCGGCCACGCCTGCGAAGGGCGCCGCATCCGGCGGATGACGTCCGCCCCGGGAACCTTCGCCATCGCGGAGGCTCCCATTCGAGGACGGCGGCCGATATGCTGCCGGACCCCGTCGTTCGCCGGCGGGGCCCATTCCCCGGCTGATCGGACGCCATGCCCCTGTACCGCTACAAAGCCCTGAACGCCCGCGGCGAGGTCCTGGACGGCCAGATGGAAGCCGCCAGCGACGCCGAGGTCGTGCTGCGGCTGCAGGAGCAGGGCCATCTGCCGATGGAAGCCCGGCCCGCGGGCGGCGGCGACGGTCTGGCGCTGCGCAGCCTGTTCAAGCCCAAGCCCTTCGCCGGCGCCCGCCTGGTGCAGTTCACCCAGCAACTGGCGACCCTGCTCGGCGCCGGCCAGCCGCTGGACCGCGCGCTGACCATCCTGCTGGAGCTGCCCGAAGACGAGGGCGCCCGGCGCACCATTTCCGACATCCGCGACGCCGTCCGCGGCGGCACTTCGCTGTCGGTCGCGCTGGAACGCCAGCACGGCGCGTTCTCGCGTCTGTACGTGAACATGATCCGCGCCGGCGAGGCCGGCGGCAGCCTGCACGACACCCTGCAGCGGCTGGCCGAGTACCTCGAACGCAGCCGCGCCCTGCGCGGGCGGGTGATCAACGCGCTGATCTACCCGGCCATCCTGATGACGATGGTCGGGTTCTCGCTGCTGTTCCTGCTCGGCTACGTCGTGCCGCAGTTCTCGGCGATGTACGAGAACCTGGACACCGAGCTGCCGCTGTTCTCGCGGATGGTGCTGGCGCTGGGCCAGGTCGTGCACGACTGGTGGTGGCTGCTGGTGGCGCTGCCGGCCGTCGCGGTCTGGCTGTTCTTCCGCAAGCTCCGCGAGCCGGCGTTCCGCGCGAAGTTCGACGAATGGCTGCTCAAGCGCAAGCTGGCCGGCTCGATCGTCGCCCGCATGGAGACCGCGCGGCTGGCGCGGACCATGGGCACCCTGCTGCGCAACGGCGTGCCGCTGCTGACCGCGTTGGGCATCGGCGGCCGGATCCTGGGGAACCAGGCCCTCATCGCCGATGTCGAAGCCGCTGCCGGGGACGTCAAGAACGGCATCGGCCTGTCGGCCGCGCTGGGCAAGGGCAAGCGCTTCCCGCGCCTGGCGCTGCAGATGATCCAGGTCGGCGAGGAGTCCGGCGCGCTCGACACGATGCTGCTGAAGACCGCTGACACCTTCGAGGCCGAGACCGGGCAGGCGCTGGACCGCATGCTCGCCCTCATGGTCCCGGTGATCACGATCGTGCTCGCGCTGGTGATCGGCTTCGTGATCATGGCGGTGCTGTTGCCGATGTACCAGCTGACCGGTTCGCTGTGACCGGCCCCGTCGCGATGCCGGCCTATAATCCTGGCCTCCACGCGATTTCACCTTTCTGAATGGAATGAACGACATGCGCCATGCCCGCCCTTTCCGCCGTCCCGCCCCGCGCCGTTCGCAGGCCGGCATGACCCTGATCGAGATCATCATCGTGATCGTGCTGATCGGCGCGGTGATGGCGGTGATCGGCGGCACCATCTTCAGCAACAGCGACAAGGCCAAGTACAAGCTGGCGAAGACCCAGCTCAACCAGGTCGCCGCGCAGATCGAGCAGTACAACTCGGACGTCGGCGATTACCCGCGTTCGCTGGAGGACCTGGTCACCGACCCGCAGGCCAACGGCTGGCTCGGCCCGTACACGAAGAAGGAACAGTTGAAGGACCCGTTCAATCATCCGCTGCAATACAGCGCGCCCGGCGAGAACGGCCCGTTCGACCTGATCAGCTACGGCAAGGACGGCAAGCCCGGCGGCACCAGCGTCGACGCCGACCTCCACTACGAACAGTAAGCGCGGGGCGTGAGCCCCGGCGCCCGACGATGCCGTCGCGCCCCTCCAGGCGATCCCGAATCCCGGCCGCGCTCGCGGCCGGTTTCACGCTGGTCGAGATGCTGGTGGTGCTCACGCTCATCGCCGCGCTCACGCTGCTGACCGTGGGCGCGATGAACGGCGGCATCGACGGCATCCGCATGCGGTCCGCGGCCAAGCAGATCGCATCCGAACTTCGCTTCGCCCGCGCGCAGGCGATCGCCACCGGCACCGTGCAGCGCTTCACCGTGGTGCCCGACAAGCGCGCGTGGGCCGGCGCGAAGGACCATGACGGCGAACTGCCGTCGTCGCTGGACGTGACATTCATCGGCGTGCGGCAGGTGCAGGAGAAGCGCGGCGAGGGCGTGATCCTGTTCTTCGAGGACGGCGCCTCCACCGGCGGCCGCATCCAGCTGAAGCACGATCGCGCGGTCTGGAACGTCGACGTGGCCTGGCTGACCGGCGAAGTGTCGCTGCATCGCGGCGAGGCCGGACGATGAGCCGGTGCGCGCAGGCCCGCCCGCGCAACCGCGCGGCCCAGCGCGGCTACACCCTGATCGAAGTCGTGGTGGCGTTCGCGCTGCTCGCGCTGGCGCTGAGCCTGCTGCTCGGCGCGATGACCAACGCGACGAAGCAGGTGAAGCTGTCCGACGAGTACGGCCGTGCTGCCCTGCACGCGCAGTCGCTGCTCGACCAGGCCGGCGTCGGCGAGGCGCTGGCGCCCGGGCACAAGCAGGGCGAGCTGGAGGACGGACGCTATCGCTGGGAGCTGAACGTGTCGCCCTGGCGGGATCCCACCGCGCCGCCGAAGCAGGAACAGCTCCTCGGCGCGCCGCAGCTGATGCAACTTGAGCTGGTGCTGCGCTGGGGCGACGGCGGTCCGCGGCAGACGCTGGCGATCCGCTCGCTGCGGCTGGTCACGCCCACCGATCTCAATGCCGCGGGGGTGGTGCCATGAACCGCCGCCGCGCCGGTATTTCCCGCGGCTGCCGCCCCCGAGGCTTGACGCCCCGCGGTTTCACCCTGATCGAGCTGCTGGTCGCGACCGTGCTGCTGGCCGCGGCCATGACCCTCGCCTTCGCGACGTTGCGCGCCTCGTCCAACGCCGCGACCCGCGGCGAGCAGCGTGCACAGCGCAACGAACGCATGCGCGCGGTGGAAGGCTTCCTGCGCAAGCGGATTTCCTCCGCGCTGCCGGTGGCCTACGACCTGGACGCCGGCTCGGGCTCGCCGTCGCGGTTCCTCGGCGAACCCGACCGACTGCGTTTCGTCGCCGATCTGCCCGCCTATCTCGGCCGCGGCGGCCCGCACCTGCACGACATCGCGGTCGTCCGCGACCCGAGCGGCGAAGGACTGCGCCTGGAGGTGCAGTTCTCGACCGTGCTCGCGAACAAGGTGGTCGAGGAGCCGAACCCGCGACCGCCGGAAGCGCTGGTCGGCGGATTGCGCGAGGTCAAGCTCCGCTACCGCGCGCTGGACACGCAACTGCGTGTCGGCGAGTGGACCGACACCTGGGACCAGGTCGATCGCCTGCCGCTGCAGGTGCGGGTCGACATCGTCGACGGCGACGGCGCGCGCTGGCCGCCGATCGTGGTCTCGCTGCCGCAGGCCGCCAGCTACGGCGGCTTCTCGCAGGTGCCGTTCTGATGGCCGCGTCGCGTCGTCGCGGGCCGCGCCGTCGCCGCACGGACTCGGGGGCCGCGCTGCTGCTGGTGATCTGGCTGATCGCGTTGCTGACCGCGGTGGTCGGCGCGTTCGCGATGGCCGCGCGGGTCGAATACCTGCAGGGCCGGACGCTCAGCGACGGCGTGGTCGCCGACGAGGCGGCCCGCGCCGGCCTCGAATACGCCATGACCCGGGTGGTCGACCTCGACCAGACCCGGCAGTGGCTGCCCGACGGGCGCGACTACGACTGGCGGTACGGCGACGCCCAGGTGACGGTGAAGATCACCGACGAGTCCGGGAAGATCGACCTCAACGCCGCCGATCTCGACCTGCTGGCGGGCCTGATCCAGGCCGAGGGTGTCGAGCGCACGCCGGCGCGTCGGCTGGCGGCGGCGATCCTCGACTGGCGCGATCCCGACAGCCTGACCCAGGCCGAAGGCGGTGCCGAGGACGGCGACTATTCCAGCGCCGGGCTGCCCTACGGGGCCAAGGACGCGCCGTTCGAGACCGTGGCCGAGGCGCAACTGGTGCTGGGGATGACGCCGGAGCTGTTCGAGAAGCTGGCCCCGCACCTCACCGTCTACAGCGGGCAGGGGCGGCCGAACGAGCAGTACGCCGACGCCAAGGTGCTGCAGGCGATGGGCGTCGATGCCGAGCGCGCCCTGGCCGAGCGCCTGCGTCCGCGCCAGCCGGGCGAGGCCGCGGCGCTCGTCGGTGCGGGCACGGGCACGTATAGTATCGACAGCCGGGCGCGGTTGCGTGGCGGCCGCGTCTCGGTGCTCCGCGCCGTGGTGCGCGCCGGCAACAGCGGGCTGCCGGGCTCGGCCTACACGCCGCTGCGCTGGGAAGCAGGCGCCATCGTGCGATGAACCCGGGACCGCGCCGTCGTGGCCCGGGCCCCTCGCGGGCCCGCACCGTATCCGTACCGGGGGCCCGAACCTTTCGGGGCCCGCGGGGTCTTGTGTGCGTGAGGCGCTTTGCGGGCGCCGCGCGTCGATCGAACGAGGACAGGTTCTGAGCACTCCCGCCGACAATGCGACGCCCGCCCGGGCGCTCCCACGACTGCCGCAGGCCGGTCTCGGTCGTGCCTGGCCGGGGCTGCGCGGATTCTGGAGCTGGTGGCTGAACGCCCTCGGCAGCTGGTTGCCGCCGCGGATGCGCGCTGTGTTCGGCCTCGCCCAGCAGCGCCTGTTGCTGGAAGCCCACGACGAGACGGTCACGCTGTCCCTCACGCTTCCGGCCCAGCCCGGCGAGGCGCCGGTCCGGCCGCTGGCCGAACTGCCGCAGGAAGCGGTCGCCGGCGTCCCCGCCGACCCGCTGGCGCGGGTGCTGTCGCCGCGCATCGCCGGACTGCCGCGCTGGCTGGTGCTGCCGGCCTCCGCCGGACTGCGCCGTCGGCTGACGTTGCCGGCCGCCGCCGCCGACCGCCTGCGCGACGTGCTCGGGTTCGAGATCGACCGGCAGACGCCCTTCTCGGCCGAGGACGTGCACCACGACGCGCGCCTGGTCGGCCGCCGCGGCGATGGCCAGGTCGAAGCCGAACTGGTGGTCGTGCCGCGCGCCGCGCTGGAAGCGGCGCTGGCCGCACTGGGCGAACCGCTGACCGCCACGCTCGCCGGCGTGGACATCGCCGGCGCCGACGGCCTGCCGTTGGGCGTGAACCTGCTGCCCGGCGCCCGCCGTCGCGGCCGTCGCGATCCGCGCGCGGCCTGGAACGCCGCGCTCATCGTGATCGCGGTGGCCGCCGCCGCCGCCGGGCTGTGGCAGATCCGCGCCAACCGCGAACACGCCGCCGACACCCTCGAGGTCGAAGCCAACCAGCGCGGCCAGCAGGCGCGCAAGGTCTCGGCCGAGAAGAAGCAGCTGGTCGATCTGGTCGAGGGCCTGCGCTTCCTGCAGCAGACCCGCAACGGCCGCCCGACCACGGTCGAGGTGCTGGACGAGCTGACCCGCCGCCTGCCCGACGACACCTACGTCGAGAAGGTGTCGATCGAAGGGGACCACCTGTTGATCATCGGCCTCAGCTCGCAGGCCCCGCAGCTGGTCGAGCGGCTGCAGTCCTCGAAGCTCTGGCACGCCATGAACCTCACCGGTGCGCTGATGCCCGATCCGACCAAGGGCAAGGACCGCTTCACCCTCGTCGCCGACCTCACCATCGCCGGGACCCCGAAGAAGGGCGCCAGACCCGCCGGCGGCGGCGCCACGGACACGGAGGGCGCGCCATGACCGCGACCGTCGCCCCGCGCGAACGCTGGATCGCGCTTGGTCTGCTCGCCGGCGTGGTGCTGGTCGGGTATTTCGCGCTGATCCACCCGTGGTGGACTGTGCCGATGCTGGACCTGCAGGAGCGCGTCGACGACCTCAAGGAACGCGACGCCCGCGCCCGCGCGACGCTGGCGCAGGCGCCGGAGATCCGCAAGCGCCTCGCCGACGTGCGCGAACAGGCCGCGCGCCTGCCCGGTTTCATGGCCGAGGGCAGCACCGAACTGGCGACCGCGGCGCTGATCCAGCGCCTGGAGACCGCGGTGCAGGAGGCCAGCCCCAAGAACCGCAGCTGCGCCATCCAGAATCGTTCGCCGCTCACCGATCCGCGCAAGGAGCGTTTCCAGCGCGCGGTAGTGCAGGTCCGCCTGCAGTGCGGCACCCCGGAGCTGGCGGCGGTGCTGCATTCGCTGGAAAGCGGCTCGCCGCGGCTGTTCGTCGACAACCTCAACGTCACCGCGCAGCGCTTCTTCTTCTCGCCCGACCAGGCGCCCGTCGGCGGCGGCCTGGACGTGAGCTTCGATCTCTACGGGTATGTCGCGCCCGCCGCCGGAGGTGCCAGCGATGCGGCTCGATAGCCTCAGCCCCCGCACCTGGCTGCTGGCCGGCGTCGCCGGCTGGGCGGTGTGCCTGTGGGTGTTCGCGCTGGCTGGCCTCGGCAGCCGCCTCGGCAAGCTGCCGGACGACGTCGAACCGCAGCGGCTGCCGGCGACGAAGCTCCCGGCCGCCGAACGCCCCGGGCCGCCGACGCAGTACATCGCGATTGCCGATCGCCCGATCTTCTCCGAGAACCGGCGTCCGCAGCAGTTCCGGATCGGCGGCAACGCCGACGAAGCCAAGGCCAACACCTTCGATTTCACGCTGACCAGCGTGCTGATCGCGGGCGGGACGCAGATCGCGATCCTGCGCCCGACGGCCGACGGCGCCGCGCCGGTGCGGGTGAAGCTCAACGAAGCGGTGGACAGCGCGCCGCAGTGGACGCTGGCCGCGCTGCAGCCGCGCCAGGCCACCTTCCGCGGGCCGGACGGCGATCGTGTGCTGGAACTGCGCGTGTTCGACGGCGTCGGCGGCGACGCCCCGCCGCCGATCGCCTCCGCGCCGGTGCCCGCGAGCGGTGCCGCGGGGCCGGGCGGCACGATCGGTCCCGGTGGCCCCGTGCCGCCGCCCCCGGGCGCGGCCGGGCCGCAGCAGGGCCTGCCGCAGGTGCCGCCACCGCCGCCGGTGGCGAACGCGTCCGGACCGGCCTCCGCGCCGGTCTCGACCGAGGCCCAGCTCGAAGCCATCCGCAAGCGGATCGAGGCGCGGCGCGCCCAACTCCGCCAACAGGCCGCGCAAGCCGGCCAGACACCCGGTGGCGAGCCGGGCCAAACTCCTTGAGATGCACACGATGACCCTGCGATTCTTCCGGCGCACGTCCTGCCAAGCCTTCTTCGTCGCCGCGCTCGCCGCGATGCTCGCGGCCTGCGCCGCCTCGCCGCAGCCGCGCATCGTCCGCAACGAAGCGCGCGTCGCCGCCGGCGAAGCGACGGCCGGCAGCGAGACCCCGGCCGCCGATGCCGAAGCGCGCGACGACGGCCGCCCGCAGCCGCGCATCCGCCGCGGCAGCGGTCGGGTCATCGATACCGTCGCCGCCAGCGCGCCGCTGCCGGACATCGGCGCCACCAGCGGCGAAGCGCGCTTCAACTTCGAAGGCGAGTCGCTGCACGCGGTGGTCAAGGCGATCCTCGGCGACATGCTCGGCCAGAACTACACCATCGCGCCCGGCGTGCAGGGCACCGTCACCTACGCCACGCCCAAGCCGGTGAGCGCGGCCCAGGCGCTGTCGGTGCTGGAGATGATCCTCGGCTGGAACAACGCCCGGATGATCTACAGCGACGGCCGCTACAGCATCGTGCCCGCCGACCAGGCGCTGGCGAACGGCGTGGTGACGCCGCGGGTGGGTTCGCCGGCCAACGCCCGCGGCTTCGAGTCGCGCGTGGTGCCGCTGCGCTACATCTCCGCGACCGAGATGGAGAAGCTGCTCAAGCCCTTCGCCCGCCCGAACGCGATCGTGACCGTCGATTCCGGCCGCAACGTGATCACGGTCGCCGGCACCCGCGCGGAGCTGGAGAACTACCTGCGCACGATCCAGATCTTCGACGTCGACTGGATGTCGAGCATGTCGGTCGGCGTCTATCCGCTGCAGTCGAGCAAGGCGCAGAAGGTGGTCTCCGACCTGGAGAAGGTGTTCGGCGAACAGAGCAAGTCGCCGGTCGCGGGCATGTTCCGGTTCATGCCGCTGGAGGGCGCCAACGCGGTGCTGGCGATCACCTCGCAGCCGGCCTACCTGGACGACATCCAGGAATGGATCGAGCGCATCGACGGCGCCGGCGAAGGCGTGCGCCTGTATTCCTACGAACTGAAGTACGTCACCGCCAAGGAACTGGCTGCGCGCCTGAGCGAGGTCTTCGGCGGCAGCGGCGGTCGCGGCGGTGGTAGCGATTCCGATGGCGGCGGCTATTCGCTGATCCCCGGTGGCCAGGCCAGCGTCATCGGCGGCAGTGGCGGCGACAGCAAGGACGGCGGCGGCTACGACGGCAGCGGCATCAATCCGGGCGGCGGCGTCGGCAACACCACGTCCTCCGGCTCCGGTGGCCTCGGCAGCGGTGGCCTCTCGCTCAGCCCGTCGCAGGGCGGCAGCGGCAGCGTGGTGCTCGAGGTCGGCGGCGACAAGGTCGCGGTGTCGGCGATCCAGGAGAACAACACGCTGCTGGTGCGTTCCACCGCATCGGCCTGGCGCTCCATCCTCGACGTGATCGAGAAGCTCGACGTGATGCCGCTGCAGGTGCACATCGAATCGCAGGTGGTGGAAGTCACGCTCGGCGGCCAGCTGAACTACGGCGTGAGCTGGTTCCTCGAGAACGCCGCGACCGAGAACAACCTGCCGGACGTGACCAACGGCCTCGACATCCCGCGCAAGTGGAGCACGCTGGGCGCGAGCATCGGCGGCAACGCCGGCCCGGGCCTGGCGTGGACGCTGTTCCAGAACGATGCCGCGGCGATCATCAACGCCCTCGACAAGGTCACCGACGTGCGCCTGCTGCAGACCGGCTCGGTGCTCACCCGCAACAATTCGGAGGCCACGCTCAACGTCGGCAGCCGCATCCCGGTGACCTCGGTGTCGGTGAACCCGGTGCTCGGCAACAGCAGCACGGTCAGCCAAGTGCAGTACCTCGACACCGGCGTGATCCTCAAGGTGCGGCCGCGCGTCACCAAGGACGGCACCGTGTTCCTCGACATCGTCCAGGAAGTCAGCTCGCCCGGTTCGCAGGCCGACGCCAACGGCAACGTGCGCATCAACACTCGCCGGCTGAAGACCGAGGCGGTGACCAGCAGCGGCGACACCGTGCTGCTGGCCGGCCTGATCCAGGACAGCACCACCCGCGGCTCCACCGGCCTGCCGGGGCTGAGCCGCATTCCGATCATCGGCGGCCTGTTCGGCCAGCAGAGCAACAGCCAGGACCGCACCGAAGTGGTGATCCTCCTGACCGCGACCATCATGCGCAACCAGGAGGAACTGCGCACGATGACCGACGAGTACTCGCGACGCTTCCGCGCGATGGAGCCGCTGCCCGCGCCCAAGGGCCTGCGCGCGCTCCCGCCGCAGCCGCATCGCTGAGGCCGGGCGTCCGCCGACGGGGATGAGCGGACTGCCGGTCGTGCTGGTGCCGGTGGGCGTCGACGACGACGCCCTCGACGCCTGCCTCGCTGCGCTGGATGCCGGCACGCCCGCCGGCACCCGGGTCTGGCTGGCCGACGACGCCCAGGCCGGTCCGCGCGGACAGGCGGTGATCGCGCACTGGCTGGCGCACACGCCGCTGCAAGCCGACTACACCCGCCGGCCGCGGTCGATCGGCCAGGCCGCGCACCTCGACGAAATGCTGCGCGCCTGCGGCGACGCCGACGTGCTCGTGCTCGCCGGCGACGCGGTGCCGCTGCCGGGCTGGGCCGAGCGCCTGCTCGAATGCGCCGCCCGCGATCCCGCCATCGCCACCGCGACGCCGTGGTGCAATGCCGGCGAGACCGCGGCCTGGCCGCGGGTGGGCGAGGTCGGCCCGGTGCCGGACGAACCCGCGCGGCTGGCCCGCGCCGCCGCCTCGCTGCCGGCGCATCATCCCGAGCTGCCGTCGGCGGTCGATCACGCGCTGTTCCTGCGCGGACGCGCGCGGGCGAAGGCCGGCGGCCTCGATGCCGCCAGCTACGCCTCCGCCTACGCGGCGCTGGTCGACCTCTCGCTGCGCATGGCCGGCCTCGGCTGGCGCAACGTGCTGTGCGAAACCGCCTTCGTCGCCCGCCGCGGCGAGGGCGCGCCGCTGGACGACGACGTGGAGACGCTGGGCGCGCGCTGGCCCGGCTGGCACGCGCGACTGGCGCAGTTCCTGATGCGCGACCCGCTGCACGCGCTGCGCGAAGCGCTGGCCCGGGCGAATGCCGACCTCGCGCTGCGCACCCAGCCCGATCTGTTCGCCGGCGATGACGCTGGCGGCGACGCGGAGCGTGGCTCGTGAGCGCCGCCGACGGCATCGCCGCCGTGGTGGTGACGCATCGCAGCGCCGAGACCATCGATGCCTGCCTCTCGCGGCTGCGCGCCGCGGACGGTGTGGTCTGCGTGCGGGTGATCGACAACGCCTCCGACGACGGCACGCTCGACATCGTGCAGCGCCACGCGCTGGCCGATCCGCGCGTCCGTTTCATCGCCAATCCCGACAATCCCGGCTTCGGCGCGGCCTGCAACCAAGGGGCGGCCGATGCCGATGCCGCCGCCGGTTGGCTGGCGTTCGTCAATCCCGATGCGCTGGTCGAGACCGACACGCTCGCACGGCTGCGGGCGCATGCGCGCGCCTGCGCCCGCGAGGCGCTGCTGGGCGCCGATCTGGTCGACGAGGCCGGGGTGCGCGACGACGCGGCACGCCGGCGCGATCCCGATTTCGCCGCGATGCTGCTGCGGCCG
Source organism: Lysobacteraceae bacterium (assembly GCA_044227145.1). Taxonomy (GTDB): domain Bacteria; phylum Pseudomonadota; class Gammaproteobacteria; order Xanthomonadales; family Xanthomonadaceae; genus Lysobacter_I. The sequence continues at coordinate 8,802 of JBGAFR010000035.1, read as the reverse complement.
TCGGCGCGCAGGCTCGGCGTGCCGGTGGACGCGGCCACCGCGCTGCAGCCGGTGCAGGCGATCTCGGGCGCTCTGATGCTGATGCCGCGGCACCTGTTCGCGCGGCTGGGCGGCTTCGATGCGGGCTATCGCCTGCATGCCGAGGATCTCGATCTCTGCCGGCGCGCACGCGACGGCGGCGCGTTCGTCGCGGTCGCCAACGAGGTGCGCGTGGTCCACGTGCGCGGCGTGTCCAGCCGCAGCCGGCCGCTGTTCGTCGAATGGCACAAGCACCGCGGGCTCGCGCGCTATTTCCGCAGGTTCGAGGCGCCGCGTCGCAACGTGCTGGTCTGCGTCGCGGTGTACGCGATGATCTGGGCGCGCTTCCCGCTCGCGGCGCTGCGCGCATCGGCGAAGGCGCAGTGATGCGGCCGGGCCTCGCCGTCGTTCTCGGGCTGGTGCTGTCGCTCTGCGGGACGGCGCGGGCCGCCGCGCCGGAGGCGGACGAGGCGCTCGCGCGCGCCGATCGCGCCGAGATCGAACGGCTGGTCCGCGACGTCTGCCGCCGCGACGTGGTGGCGCTCGGCGACGACGCGAACCACCGCGCCGCACGTTCGACGCAGGTGCGCGTGGCAGTCGTGCGGCGGCTGGTCGAGCGCTGCGGGTTCGGCGCGGTGCTGTTCGAGAGCCAGTTGTACGACGTGCTCGACTACGCACACGCCGCTGCCGAAGGCCGCGCCGATGTCGGGTTGCTCGCCGATGCGGTGGGGCCGATCTGGTCGGACATGCCCACGTCGCAGCCGCTGCTCGGCTGGCTGCACGGCGAGGTCGTCGCGGGACGATTGCGCGTGGGCGGCATCGATCCGCAGGTCGGCGGACGCGCCGGCCGCTATGCGAAGGATGCCCTGGGCACCGCGCTCGCCTCGGTGCTGCAATCGCCGCAGCGCGACGCGTGCCGCGCCGAGTTCGACCGCCATGATCGCTGGACCTACGACGACGAGACACAGCCCTTCGACGACACAGCCCGCGCGCGCCTGCGCGCCTGCGCCGACGCGGTGAACGCGGCGGTGGCCACGCAAGGGCTCGACCCGCTGTCGGACCTCGCCGGCATGGCCGCGAGCTACGGCCGCTATCTCGAGATGGCCCTCGATGGCGACGGCGACCGGCGCGATCTCGGAATGGCCGAACGCGTGCAGTGGCATCGTGCACGCTGGCCGCGCGGCACCCGCGTGATCGTGCTGTGCGCGACCGTGCATGCCGCCCGGCGCGTCGACAACGTCGCGCCGGCGATGGTGCCGATGGGTGCGCACCTGGCCGAGTGGCTGGGCGACCGGTACGCCGTGATCGGGTTCACCGCCGCGGGCGGGACCTTCGGCGATCTCTCCGGCTCGGTGCATGCGCTGCCGCCGGCCGGCCCGTCGGCGCTGGAAACGGTCGCGCTCGCGAAGGCGCGCGGGACGCTGCGCTATCTCGACCGGAAGGTGCTGCGGCGCCACGGCACCATCGCCGCACGACCGATCAACGATCGCATCGTCCACGCGATGCCGTGGGCGACGGTGCTGGACGGGATGATGGTGCTGCGCGAGGAGCGGGCGCCGGTGCGGCCCGATCGCTGACCGCGCTCTACCGAAATTCCTTGCCTCAGCGATGCCGATTGATCTCGTCGCGCAGCGCCTGCGCCGCGTTCGCGGCAGCCTCGGCGTAATCGTCGCCGGACGAGGCGTAGAGGATCGCGCGCGACGAGCTGACGATCAGCCCGGTGCCGTCGCGGGTGCGGGCGTTCGACACCACAGCCGCCACGTCGCCGCCCTGTGCGCCGACGCCGGGCACCAGGAACGGCACGTCGCCGACGATCCCGCGGACTTCGCGCAGCTGCTCCGGCCAGGTGGCGCCGACGACCAGCGCGCAGTTGTCGTTGTCGTTCCAGTCGCGGGCGATCTTCTCGGCCACGTGCTGGTACAGCGGGCGGCCGCCGCCATGCTTGTCGTACAGCATCATGTCCTGCAGGTCGCCGGCACCGTGGTTGGACGTGCGGCACAGCACGATCACGCCCTTGTCGGCGCGATCGAGGAACGGCTGCACCGAATCGCGGCCGAGGTAGGGGTTTACCGTCACTGCGTCGGCGCCGTACCGGTCGAACGCCTCCGCGGCGTAGTGCTGCGCGGTGCTGCCGATGTCGCCGCGCTTGCTGTCGAGGATCACCGGGATGTCCGGGTAGCGGAAGCCGATGTGCAGGATCAGCATGCGCAGCGCTTCCTCGGCGTGCGCTGCCGCGAAGTGCGCGATCTGCGGCTTGAACGCGCAGACGTAGGGCGCGGTGGCGTCGACGATGTCGCGGCAGAAATGGAAGATCGCGTCGGGGTCGTGGGCGAACTTCGCCGGGAACTTCGCCGGCTCCGGGTCGAGGCCGACGCACACCAGCGTGTCGGCCTGGTGCCAGCGGTCGCGCAGGCGGTCCGTGAATCGGCGCATCGGTTCGGCGTTCATGTGGTCCCCGGAACGGTCATCATTTCAGAGAGGTCGATGCGGCGAAAAGTGGCGTGGGGTGAACTGTGTCGCAAACCGGAGCGGTCCTGCGTCGGAAAGCGCGCATCGCCCGCACGATCCCGTCGTCACCGGAATGAAACGTCGGCGCGCCCGCGATGCACGGGCGCGCCGGCCGGTCACTTCAGCGCCTTGAACCGCAGGCGGTGCGGCTGAGCGCCTTCCTCGCCGAGGCGACGCTTCTTGTCTTCCTCGTATTCGCGGTAATTGCCCTGGAAGAACTCGACGTGCGAATCGCCCTCGAACGCGAGGATGTGGGTCGCGATACGGTCGAGGAACCAGCGGTCGTGGCTGATGACGAAGGTGTTGCCCGGGAACTCCAGCAGCGCGTCTTCCAGCGCGCGCAGGGTCTCGATGTCGAGGTCGTTCGACGGTTCGTCGAGCAGCAGCACGTTGCCGCCCTGCAGCAGCGTCTTCGCCAGGTGCAGGCGGCCGCGTTCACCGCCCGACAGCGAGCCGACCATCTTCTGCTGGTCCTGGCCCTTGAAGTTGAAGCGGCCGATGTAGGCGCGCGACTGGATCTCGACGCCGTTGATGTTGAGGATGTCGAGGCCGCCGGAGACTTCCTGGAAGACGTTGTGGTTGCCTTCCAGCTTCTCGCGGCTCTGGTCGACGTAGGCCAGCTTCACCGTCGGGCCCTTCACGATCTCGCCCTTGTCCGGCTTCTCGATGCCCATCAGCATCTTGAACAGCGTCGACTTGCCGGCGCCGTTGGGGCCGATGATGCCGACGATGGCGCCCGGCGGCACCAGCATGTCGAGGTTGTCGATCAGCAGGCGGTCGCCGAACGACTTCGACACGCCCTTGAACTCGATCACCGAGTTGCCCAGGCGCTCGCCCGGCGGGATGAAGATTTCGTTGGTCTCGTTGCGCTTCTGGTAGTCCTGCGACTGCAGTTCCTCGAGTCGGGCGAGACGGGCCTTGCCCTTGCTGCGGCCGCCCTTGGCGTTCTGGCGCGACCATTCCAGTTCGCGCGCGATCGCCTTCTGGCGCGCCTTTTCCTGGTTCTCTTCCTGCTTGAGGCGCTCGTCCTTCTGGATCAGCCACTCGGTGTAGTTGCCCTTCCACGGGATGCCGCGGCCGCGGTCGAGTTCGAGGATCCACTCGGCGGCGTTGTCGAGGAAGTAGCGATCGTGGGTGACGGCGACCACGGTGCCCGGGAAGCGGGCGAGGAACTGTTCCAGCCACTCCACCGACTCGGCGTCGAGGTGGTTGGTCGGTTCGTCGAGCAGCAGCATGTCCGGCTTCTGGAGCAGCAGGCGGCACAGCGCGACGCGGCGCTTCTCGCCGCCGGAGAGCTTGCCGATGATCGCGTCCCATGGCGGCAGGCGCAGGGCGTCGGCCGCCACTTCCAGCTGCTGTTCGAGCATGTGCGCGTCGCCGGAGGCGAGGATGGCTTCGAGGCGCTCCTGCTCCTTGGCCAGCGCGTCGAAGTCGGCGCCTTCCTCGGCGTAGGCGGCGTAGATGGCGTCGAGCGCGGCCTGTGCCTGCAGCACTTCGCCGACGCCTTCCTCGACCGACTCGCGGACGGTCTTGTTCGGGTCGAGCTCGGGCTCCTGCGCCAGGTAGCCGACCTTGATGCCCGGCTGCGGGCGGGCCTCGCCCTGGAAGTCGGTGTCCACGCCGGCCATGATCTTGAGCACGGTGGATTTGCCGGCGCCGTTCAGGCCGAGCAGGCCGATCTTGGCGCCCGGGAAGAACGACAGCGAGATGTCCTTGATGATCTGGCGCTTCGGCGGCACGGTCTTGCTGACGCCGTTCATGGTGTAGATGTATTGCATGGGGGCTCCGGACGGTCGCGGCGCCGGCCGGGTCGGCAGGCAGCGTCGCCCTGCGCGGGCAGGGCGGGGATGGGAGGATCGGAATCGCGGAATTATCGCCGGAATCGCCCCCGTGCCGCCAGTTTCCGCAGGCGACCGCGCCGGGCTTCGGTGGCCCGGGGGGCGGCCGGGGGCTACAATCCGGCCTCCCCACGCCGCCCCTGGAGCGCCGATGTTCCCGCGCGATGCCCGCATCGAAGGTTTCGATCCCGAACTGGCCGCGGCGATCGCCGCGGAGAACCGTCGTCAGGAAGACCACGTCGAGCTGATCGCCTCGGAGAACTACGCCAGCCCGCGGGTCATGGAGGCCCAGGGCAGCCAGCTCACCAACAAGTACGCCGAGGGCTACATCGGCAAGCGCTACTACGGCGGCTGCGAATACGTCGACATCGCCGAGAAGCTGGCCATCGACCGCGTGAAGGCGCTGTTCGGCGCCGACTACGCCAACGTGCAGCCGCATTCGGGTTCGCAGGCCAACCAGGCGGTGTATTTCGCGTTGCTGCAGCCGGGCGACACCGTGCTGGGCATGTCGCTGGCCCACGGCGGCCACCTCACCCACGGCGCCAAGGCCAACATCTCCGGCAAGCTGTTCAACATCGTCTCCTACGGCGTGGACGACCAGGGCCTGGTCGATTACGACGAGGTCGAGCGCATCGCGCTGGAAAGCAAGCCGAAGATGATCATCGCCGGCTTCTCCGCGTATTCGCAGGTGATGGACTGGGCGCGCTTCCGCGCCATCGCCGACAAGGTCGGCGCCTACCTCTTCGTCGACATGGCGCACGTCGCCGGCCTGATCGCCGCCGGCGTCTACCCGAACCCGGTGCCGCACGCGCACGTCGTCACCTCGACCACGCACAAGACCCTGCGCGGCCCGCGCGGCGGCTTCATCCTCGCCCGCAACGACGGCAGCGAGCAGTTCGCGGAACTGGAGAAGAAGCTGCAGAGCATCGTCTTCCCCGGCCTGCAGGGCGGCCCGCTGATGCACGTCATCGCGGCCAAGGCAGTGGCCTTCAAGGAAGCGCTGGAGCCGGAATTCAAGGTCTACCAGCAGCAGGTCGTGAAGAACGCGCAGGCGATGGCGAACACCATCATCGCCCGCGGCTACAAGATCGTCTCCGGCGGCACCCAGAACCACCTGATGCTGGTCGACATGATCGGCAAGGGCATCACCGGCAAGGACGCGGAAGCCGCGCTCGGCCGCGCCCACATCACGGTGAACAAGAACGCGGTGCCGAACGATCCGCAGAAGCCGGTCTATACCTCCGGCCTGCGCATCGGCACCCCGGCGGTGACCACCCGCGGTTACCTCGAACAGGACTGCATCGACCTGGCGAACTGGATCTGCGACGTGCTCGACGCCCCGAACGACGAGGCGGTGATCGCCCGCGTGAAGGCGAACGTCGAGGCGCAGTGCCGGAAATACCCGGTCTACGGTTGATCACGAGGTGTTCGCAGGGCGGGCCCTGGCCCGCCATTGCGACACCGCCGATGCGGTTGCGACGCTCGAAGCGGTATCGATCTCGCCACCGTCATCTGACACATTGCAACGGCGGGCCAGGGCCCGCCCTACGGGACTCCGGACACGAATCCAAGTCATGCGGCGAGCGGTTCTCGACGCTGGAGACGATCGAACTCAAGCTGCCGGCGATCATCAAGTCCGACGGTCGCCGCGAGCATTTCGACGCGCGCAAGCTGCGCCACGGCTTCGACCGCGCGCTGCACAAGCGGCCGGTGTCGGAAGAGCAGATCGAGGCGGCGGTGCGCGCGGTGGTGCACCAGCTGCGCATGACTACCGAGCGTGAACTGCCGTCGCGCCGGGTCGGCGAGTTCGTGATGGCCGAGCTGCGCAAGCTCGACCATGTCGCGTTCGTCCGTTTCGCCTCGGTCTACCGCGCGTTCGAGGACGTGGCCGACTTCCGCGAGGAACTCGATCGTCTCGAGCGCGATCTGCCCGGCGAAGGCCAACTGCCGCTGCTCGCCGGCGGCGACGTCGTGCCCTTCGATCGCAATGCGGACCGCCGCGGCGGCGACAAGGACAAGAAGAAAAAGTGAACACGATCCTGCGGTGCGCGACGGCTGCGGCGCTCGCCGCGGTGTGCGCCTTGTCGCCCGTGTTCGCGGCCGGCTCCCTGGCTGGCCACTATTACCTCAACGGCGTGACCGAGGTCGGTTCGGAACTGCTGCTGCGCGACGACGGCCGCTTCGAATGGTTCCTCGCCTATGGCGCGATGGACCGCACCGCCTCCGGGCGCTGGAGCGCAGCCGACGGCCGCGTGATGCTGACAACCGATCTGCCCGCGCAGGACGCCCCGCTGTTCCGCCGCGAGGGCGCGATGCCGTGGGACGAGGACACCGAAGACCGGCTGCGCGACATGGAGGCCGACGCCGCGGAAGCCGTGGCCTACGCGCGCTGTCCGTTCCTCGATGTCGCGGATGCGGTGTCCGCACCGTCGTTCGCCGACGACACCAAGGCCGAACCGTCGCCGCAGGCGCTGGCGAAGGTCGCGCGTGAGGCGCAAACCGCGCTCGTCGCGGCGCGCTCCGGGGCCGAATCGGCCGCCGACCGCGCGATGGCGGCGCGCGCGCGCGCCGATGAGGCCCCGCGCGATGGTGCGTTGCGCGACGCCGCCGATGCGACGATGGCGCAGGCCGTCGATGCGATGGCGACCTATCGTGCCGCCGAGGCCGCCGTCCGTGATGCGTTCGACAACGCCAACCTCGATCGCCCGGACATGCCGCCGCCGCGCGTGCCGGCCGCCTGCGCGTTGCCGCCGCCGCGCGCGCCCGGGCTGCCGACCGGCGTGAAGCCGGGGCTGGGCTTGGGGGTCGTGGTCGGCGATCCGAAGGCCGACCTGCGGTTCTCCGGGGTTCGCGTCGATTTCGAATTCAGCGATGGCCACCACGAAGCCCGCGTGACCAACCGCGGCGGCTGGGCGCTGCTGCGGCCGCGGCACGGTGCCGCGCTGCGCCGCATCGTGCTGCGTGGTGCCGATACCGAGGATGGCAATGGCACCGAGGGCGGCCTGCCGACGGTCGAGCAGACGTTCGACATCGATCCCGCGCAGGGCGACGTCGTGCTGATCGCGCTCGACAGCGCGCGGCTGGTGCCGCCGATGTTCGACACGATGACGCTGCGCATCGACGGCGATGCGCTGGTACCGACCTGGCCCGATGGCGACGAACGGGGACGTTATGTCCATGAATGAAGGCGTGCCGGCGTTCACTGCCGTCGACCACGCGATGATGGCGCAGGCGCTGCGGTTGGCCGAGCGCGGTGCGTACACCACGAAACCCAACCCGATGGTCGGCTGCGTGATTGCGCAGGGCGAGACCGTGGTCGGCGAAGGCTGGCATCGGCGCGCCGGCGGCCCGCATGCCGAAGTCTTCGCGCTGGAAGCGGCCGGCGAGCACGCGCGTGGCGCCACCGCCTACGTCACGCTGGAACCCTGCGCGCACACCGGCCGCACCGGGCCGTGCGCCGACGCGCTGATCGCCGCCGGCGTCGCGCGCGTGGTCGCGGCGATGCGCGACCCGTTCCCGCAGGTCGACGGCGCCGGCTTCGACAAACTGCGCGCGGCCGGCATCGCGGTCGAGCACGGGCTGATGGCGGGCCCGGCGCGGCGCCTGAATCACGGATTCCTGTCGCGCGTCGAGCGCCGGCGTCCGTGGGTGCGGGTGAAGCTCGCGACCAGCCTCGACGGGCGCACCGCGCTCGCGAACGGCGATTCGAAGTGGATCAGCGGCGAAGCCTCGCGGCGCGACGTGATGCACTGGCGCGCTCGCGCCGGCGCCCTGCTCACCGGCGCCGGCACCGTGCTGGCCGACGATCCCCGCTTGACCGTGCGCTTCGATCAGGACGACCCGCCCGACTTCGTGCCGCCGATGCGCGTGGTGCTCGATCCGGGCCTGGCGACGGTCGCGCGCAGCCGGATCCGCGAAGGCGATGCGCCGACGCTGTATGTCCACGCGCCCGACGCCAAGCCGCCGCGCGGCGTGGACATCGCCCGCACGGCGGTACCGATCCGCGCCGGCATGCTCGACCTGGCCGCCGTGCTGCAAACGCTGGCCGCCCGCGAGGTCAACGAAGTGCAGGTCGAGGCCGGCGCCACGCTCGCCGGCGCGCTGCTGCGCGCAGAACTGGTCGACGAAGTGCTGCTGTACGTCGCGCCGGTGCTGCTCGGCGGCGACGCCCGGCCGCTGTTCGATGGCCTGCACATCGAGGACATGACGCAGCGGCTGTCGCTGCGCGTGGTGGAAACGCGTCATCTCGGCGACGACCTGCGGCTGCTGCTGCGCCCGGAGCACGGCGCATGAGCGGCCCCGGGTTCGCCGACCATTTCTCCACCGTTGCGTCGCGGTACGCCGCCGCGCGCCCGACCTATCCGCAGGCGCTGTTCGACTGGATCGCCGCGCTCGCGCCTGCCCGCGATCGCGCGTGGGAGGCCGGCTGCGGCAGCGG
>JBGAFR010000136.1:0-4119 GCA_044227145.1 Lysobacteraceae bacterium | reverse complement strand
CGGACGCCAGACGTTCCGCGACCGACTCCGCCGACCGCCCGCGCTCGCCGTGGCCGGTGAACACCTCGACGTGATGCGCATGACGCACGTGCACCAGCAGCGCGTTGCCGGGGCCGATCGACGGCCGCACCTGGCGCTGGCGCAGCGCCGACGCCGGCAGCTTCAGCCGCCGCGCCAGCGTCTCCAGTTCGCGCGTGCCGATGCCGGCGGCGAGGCCGGACAGCAGCGCCGTCGCCTCGATCGATTGCAGTTCGCCGCGCGCGCCGAAGTCGAGCTGCGCCAGCGCCGGCGCCGGCTGCACGACCGCATGCGCGATGCCGCCGCCGGCCGGGAAGAAACCGGGGCGCTCGACCTCCAGCGTCGCCTCGATCCCGAACCGGCGCAGCGACGGCAGGTACGTGTCGACGAGGAAGTCCGCGCTCGGCGCCAGCGGATTGTGGGTGCCGCCCTCCAGCCGCAGCCGCGACGGACGCTCGCAGCGCCACAGCGGCGGCAGCACGGTCTGCAGCACCAGCATCGCCGAGCCGGCACTGCCGGTGGCGAACGCGTAGTCGCCGGCCGTCACCGGGCCGGGCGTGAAGCGCAGCGTGGTCGCGCCCAGCACCGCGCCTTCGACGAAGGCGTTGCCGACCTTCGCCGCAGCGTTGACCGCAGTCAGGTGCTGGCGCATCAGCCCCGGCTTCGACCGCTGCGCACGGATGCGCGTCATCGCGAAGGCGGTGCCGGTGCACAGGCTGAGGCTGAGCGCGGTGCGGAGCAGTTGCCCGCCGCCGGCCGCGCCGTCGATTTCGATCATGTCCATCTCTGCATTGCTTTCTGTTTCGATCCTGGGGCCGTCATCCGATCTGGCTTGGGAAATTCGCGCGCTTCACCGACGCCGGAACTCCTCGATCCATCGTCTCACTTGACGCGCGGCATCCTCTGGGTCCGATTGGTTCCAGCCGATTTCAAACAGCCGCTGTGTTCCCGTGAAATCGAAAGACAAAACCAACTTGCCAGACCCCATTCGTGCTGACGCCCATTGGAACCGATAGCCGATCTCTTGCATCGAGGTGAAATCCTGCATCGACACCAGCCGTTCGGCATGCCGCCGCGGTGTTTCCCAATCCGTCGATGCGGCGGCGGTCACGATGGTATCGAGGTAGCGTTCCCGCCAGAAGACATACGAGCGCCCTTGCGGCAAGCGCCATAAAACATGCTCTACGGAGACTTCGACCCGCACCCGCGTGTCGCCACATCCGACGGCACCGCAGTGACAACGCCCGATCAGAAGCGATCCACCTTCGCGCAAGGCCGTCTGCTGAGCGAAGAATTCCGGCGGATCGACACCCAATCCGCCGAAGCCAAATGATTCGATCAGGTCATTTCCGTCAACAAGAATTCTGACCTGGTCGTCATTTGTCTCCGGAGAAGCACTGAAACGAAAGCCAAGATTGCTGATCTCAATGTCTTTTTCTTGCACCTTAATTCACCCCTTCACGCACACCACCTGCCGCAACGTATGCACGATCTCCACGAGGTCGGCCTGCGCCGCCATCACCGCGTCGATCGGCTTGTACGCGGCCGGCGACTCGTCGACCACGTCGGCGTCCTTGCGGCATTCCACGTGCGCGGTCGCCTGGATGTGGTCGTCGAGCGTGATCAGCTTCTTCGCCTGGGTGCGGCTCATCACGCGGCCGGCGCCGTGGCTGCAGCTGCAGAAGCTGTCCTCGTTGCCGAGGCCGCGCACGATGAAGCTCTTGGCGCCCATGCTGCCCGGGATGATGCCCAGCTCGCCCTTGCGCGCGCTCACGGCGCCCTTGCGGGTGACGTGCACGTCCTTGCCGAAGTGGTGCTCGCGCTGCACGTAGTTGTGGTGGCAGTTCACCGCCTCGACCTGCGCCTCGAACGGCTTGGTGATGACCGTGCGCAGCGCCTCGACGACGTGCCGCATCATGATCTCGCGGTTCATGCGCGCATAGCGCTGCGCCCAGTCCACCGCGAACACGTAGTCGGCGTAGTACTGGCTGCCTTCCGGCAGGTAGGCGAGGTCCTGGTCCGGCAGGTTGATCATCCAGCGGCGCATCTCCTGCTTCGCCAGCTCGATGAAGTGCGAGCCGATGGCATTGCCGACACCGCGCGAACCCGAGTGCAGCATCACCCACACGCGATCGGCCTCGTCCAGGCACAGCTCGATGAAGTGGTTGCCGGTGCCGAGCGTGCCGAGGTGCTTGAACTGGTTGGTGTTCTTCAGCCGCGGATGGCGCTCGCAGATCTTCTCGAAGTCCGCGACGAGCTGCGACCAGCCCTCGACCGCCAGCGCCGGCGGCGTGTCCCACGCGCCCTTGTCGCGGCCGCCACGGGCGGGGCTGCGGCCGTGCGGCACCGCGCGCTCGATCGCGCTGCGAACGCCGGACAGGTTGTCCGGCAGGTCGCAGGCGACCAGCGTGGTGCGCGCCGCGATCATGCCGCAGCCGATGTCCACGCCGACGGCCGCCGGCACGATCGCGCCGATGGTCGGCACCACCGAGCCCACGGTCGCGCCCTTGCCGAGATGCACGTCGGGCATCACCGCGATCCAGCGATGGATGAAGGGCAGCTTCGCGATGTTCTGCAGCTGCTTGCGCGCCTCGTCCTCCAGCGGCACGCCGCGGGTCCACAGCTTGATCGGCGCCGAACCCGGCTCGTGGAGGATGTCGTGGGTCAACGGTTGCATGGCGGAAGTCTCCCATGGCGGAAAAAGGGAACGAGGCGACGGATACGGGGACGGCAGCCGCCGTCGTCCGGAGCTGCGCCCGGCCGGCCCCATTGCCGGCCGGGACTGTGCCCTGCCCTCGCCTCGATCGAGACGATCCCGCCGGTCGGGCGTCGCGCCTGTTGCGCATCGTGCCGATCGGCGGGATGACAGGGCATAGGCAAGCCGCATGCCAACATCGCGGCATAGCGTTCATCTCGTTGTTTAGAAAGGATTTTCCAGAACTTGACTGCGATGCTGCCGGCGGTAGACATCACCAATTTCATATATGATCGGATCGTTTTCTATCGGATTAGATCATGCGCAGGCCACAGGTGGTGTTCGGCATGCTCGGCACCCAGATCGACGCGGGCACCGGGCCGGGGCGCTGGGAAAAGTGGCGGCCGACGGTGTCGCTGGGCCAGCACGAGGACTTCGTCGTCGACCGGCTGGAACTGCTGGTCGACGAGCGCCGCTACGGCCGGCTCGCGCAGCTCGTGCAGGAGGACTTCGCGCAGATCTCGCCTGAGACCACGGTCCAGCGCCACGACACCTACCTCGCGGACCCGTGGGACTTCGAGGGCGTCTACGCGACGCTGCACGACTTCGTGCACGGCTACGCCTTCCGCCCGGAGGACGAGGACTACTACATCCACATCACCACCGGCACCCACGTCGCACAGATCTGCTGGTTCCTGCTGGCCGAGAGCCGGCTGTTCCCCGGCCAGCTGCTGCAGACCTCGCCACCGCGCAAGCAGGGCGGCGGCGATCCGGGCAGCTTCACCGTGATCGATCTGGACCTGTCGCGCTACGACCGCATCGCCACGCGCTTCGCGCAGCAGCGGCAGGAGGACCGCGACCTGCTCAAGAGCGGCATCGCCACGCGCAACGCGGCATTCAATCGCATGATCGAGCAGATCGAGACCGTGGCCACGCGCTCGAAGGCGCCGATGCTGCTGATGGGCCCCACCGGCGCCGGCAAGAGCCAGCTGGCGAAGCGCGTGTTCGAGCTTAAGAAGCAGAAGCACCAACTGCCCGGGCGCTTCGTCGAGGTGAACTGCGCCACGCTGCGCGGCGACGGCGCGATGAGCGCGCTGTTCGGCCACGTGAAGGGCGCGTACACCGGCGCCGGCGCCGATCGCGCCGGCCTGCTGCGTTCCGCCGACAAGGGCCTGCTGTTCCTCGACGAGATCGGCGAACTCGGCCTGGACGAACAGGCGCTGCTGCTGCGCGCGCTGGAGGAGAAGCGCTTCCCGCCGGTCGGCAGCGACCGCGACGTGGAGAGCGATTTCCAGCTGATCGCCGGCACCAACCGCGACCTGCAGGACGCGGTCGCACGCGGCCGCTTCCGCGACGACCTGCTGGCGCGGCTCAACCTCTGGACCTACCGCCTGCCCGGGCTGGCC
>JBGAFR010000034.1:0-35595 GCA_044227145.1 Lysobacteraceae bacterium | reverse complement strand
AGGTGGATGCCGGCGGCGCGGGCCTTCTGCGCCAGGCGGGCGATGAGTTCTTCCACCTTCTTGCCGACGATCATCATCATGTCGGCGAATTCGTCGATGAAGATGACGATGAACGGCATCGGCTCCAGCGCCGGCGGGGCTTCCTGCAGCTCGGGGTTCGGCCGGAACAGCGGGTCCAGCAGCGGCTGGCCGGCGTCCTGCGCGTCCTTCACCTTCTTGTTGAAGCCGGCGAGGTTGCGCACGCCGACCGCACTCATCAGCTTGTAGCGGCGCTCCATCTCGGCCACGCACCAGCGCAGGCCGTTCGCCGCTTCCTTCATGTCGGTGACGACCGGCGCCAGCAGGTGCGGGATGCCCTGGTACACCGACAGCTCCAGCATCTTCGGGTCGATCATCAGCATCCGCAGGTCCTTCGCGGAGGCCTTGTACAGCAGCGACAGCACCATCGCGTTCACCGCCACCGACTTGCCCGAGCCGGTGGTGCCGGCGACCAGCAGGTGCGGCATGCGCGCGAGGTCGGCCACGGTCGGGCGGCCGGCGATATCCTTGCCCAGCGCCAGCGTGAGCGGACTGGTCGACTTGTCGTATTCCTTCGAGCGCAGCAGCTCGCTGAGGAAGATCATCTCGCGCTTCGTGTTCGGCGTTTCCAGGCCGATCACCGACTTGCCCGGGATCACGTCGACCACGCGCACCGACTTCACGCTGAGGCCGCGGGCGATGTCCTTGTCCAGCGAACTGATCGAGCTGACCTTGATGCCCGGCGCGGGCTCGATCTCGAAGCGGGTGATCACCGGGCCCGGGTAGGCGCCGACCACCTGCGCATCGATGCGGAAGTCCTTGAGCTTGAACTCGATCTGCCGGGACAGCGTCTCCAGCGTCTCCTCGTCGTAGCCCTTGGGCTGCGGCTTGGGATCGTCCAGCAGCGACAGCGGCGGTAGGCCGGAGCCGTCGGGCACGTGGAACAGCGGGATCTGCTGCTCGCGCTTGGCGCGCTCGCTCTTCTCGACCGGCACCGTCGGCGGCGGCTCGATCTTCACCGGCTCGCGCTTGGCGCGCTTCTCGGTCTCGACCTTGCGGACTTCCTCGCGCTCCTCGCGCATCGCGCGCGCGGCCTGCCACTCGGTGGCCTGCTGGGTGCCGCGGCGGAACAGCGGCGGCAGCTTCATCAGCCAGAAGCCGATGCGGTCCATCACCGCGAGCCAGGACAGGCCGGTGGCCAGGGTGATGGAGATCAGCAGCAGCGCGATCAGGAAGAGATTGCCGCCGACCATGCCGAAGCCGCGCAGCAGCGAATCGCCGACCAGCTTGCCGAGGATGCCGCCGGCGCCGGCCGAGAAATCCTCGACCGCGCCGATCTTGAGCGTCAGCAGCCCGGTCGCGGCCACCACGAAGCCGACGATGCCGACCAGCCGCAGCGCCGGGCCGAGATCGGCGTCGCCATCGCCATCGGTGTCCATGCCGAACAGCGCGATCCACGCGATCGCGCCGAGGATGATCGGCAGCACGAAGGCGACATAGCCGCACAGGTACAGCAACACGTCCGCCAGCCACGCCCCCACCCGGCCACCGGCGTTCTCCAGCGGCGCGGTGACGCTGCCCGAATGCGACCAGCCCGGGTCCTGCGGCGAGAAAGTGAAGAGGCAGACCAGGAGGTACAGCAGGAACGGCGCGATCATGATCAGCGCGATGTCGCGGACCAGGCGCTGACGGGCGGGGCTCATGCGCGCGGCCCCCGCAGCGGCCTCGGCGGTGCGGCGGGATTTGCTGCCGGAAGTTGGAAGCTCGCGTGCCACTGATGGAATTGCCTGAGAAAAGTTCCGTAGATGATTGATATTACTAGCTCATCTGGCGAAAAAACACCTGCCACGACCGTCTTCCTGTGGCAGGATGCATCTCGATCCGGACGCACGTGACGTCGCGATCATGGCAGTGTATGCCGGATCGCGACTGGTTCAGCGCAAGATGTCTACGCCGATGCCCTACCCCTTCCGGGTGGGCGAAGCAAAAAAGAGAGCCAGGCGGCAACCTCTGCCAACGCTCTGTAAGGATGCCATCGGTGAACCCAACGCTGTGCCTCTGCGTGCCCGTCGGCACCTATGTCGTATATCGATGGGTCGCCAGCGCTGCTTTAAAGGAGGTCGTCGCCATCGAGGGCTGTCGCTACACGGACAGTGCCTGGCCGGAGTGGTTCGGCTGGCGACGGTCGATCGGTCTGCATCGGCTCATGCGGGACGAACGATTACCGCGCGCGGACTATCCGCCGAGGCTGGCCAGAAGGATCAGGATCGCGAGGAGACTTCATTACGCTTCCCTGTTCCTCGGCATCTTCTCGGTGATCGTCTACATCGTCTTGGTCATGATCGCCGGTTGACAAACCCTGACCCGCCGAGAAGCATGCGCGCTCCGCGTGGGCATGTCTTTCCCCCGGAACCTGCCCGTCTCCCGCTCCTTGTCGCCCGTCCATGCGCCTCAACAAACACATCAGCGACACCGGATTCTGTTCCCGCCGCGAGGCCGACCGGTTGATCGGCGAGGGCCGGGTCACGGTGAACGGCGTCCGCGGCCGGGTCGGGTCCGAGGTCGGCGAAGGCGACGAGGTGCGGATCGACGGCGAGGCGCTGCGTGCGCGCACCGCGGCCAAGGGCCAGCGCCGCCACGTCTACATCATGCTCAACAAGCCGGTGGGCGTGACCTGCACCACCGAGGAGCACGTCAAGGGCAACATCGTCGAGTTCGTCGGCCACGAGCAGCGGATCTTCCCGATCGGCCGCCTCGACAAGGACTCCGAGGGCATGATCCTGCTGACCAGCAACGGCGACATCGTCAACGCGATCCTGCGCGCCGAGAACAAGCTGGAGAAGGAATACCTGGTCGCGACCAACCACCGGATCACCGACGAGTTCCTGCGCGGGATGAGTCGCGGCGTGCCGCTGCACGGGGAGACGACCCTGCCCTGCAGGACCGGCAAACTCGGGCCCTTCGGCTTCCGGATCGTGCTGACCCAGGGCCTGAACCGGCAGATCCGGCTGATGGCCGCCCACTTCGGCTACCGCGTGAAGCAGCTCGTGCGCGTGCGGATCGGCAACCTCAAGCTCGGCCACCTCAAGCAGGGGAAATGGCGCAACCTCACCGACGCCGAGCTGCGCGGCCTGCTGCCGAACCACCAGGACTGGTGAGCGCCGTCCGGCGCGCCGCGATGCAGCGTTCCGCCCCGGGCGCACCCGGCCGGGTTGATCCGGCCTCCCTTGGCTACAATTCCCCCTTGCCGCGGCGCCCCTGCCGGCACCGCTCCCGCCCCCTTCGCGAGACGCCATGAGCACCCCCAAGCATTCGAAGCTGATCATCCTCGGTTCCGGCCCCGCCGGCTGGACCGCCGCCGTCTACGCCGCCCGCGCCAACCTCAAGCCGGTGGTCATCACCGGCCTGCAGATGGGTGGCCAGCTGATGACCACGACCGAGGTCGACAACTGGCCGGGCGACGCCCACGGCCTGATGGGCCCGGACCTGATGGCGCGGATGCAGGCCCATGCCGAACGCTTCGACACCGAGGTCGTGTTCGACCAGATCCACACCGCCGACCTGTCGCAGCGGCCGTTCCGGCTCAAGGGCGACAGCGGCGAGTACACCTGCGACGGCCTGATCATCGCCACCGGCGCCACCGCAAAGTACCTCGGCCTGCCGTCGGAAGAGCACTTCAAGGG
This sequence comes from Lysobacteraceae bacterium, assembly GCA_044227145.1. Classification (GTDB taxonomy): domain Bacteria; phylum Pseudomonadota; class Gammaproteobacteria; order Xanthomonadales; family Xanthomonadaceae; genus Lysobacter_I. The sequence goes on along the minus strand of JBGAFR010000034.1, from coordinate 31,894 downwards.
CCGCGGCGTGTCCGCCTGCGCCACCTGCGACGGTTTCTTCTACAAGGACCAGGACGTGGCGGTGATCGGCGGCGGCAACACCGCGGTCGAGGAAGCGCTGTACCTGTCGAACATCGCCCGCAAGGTCTATCTCGTGCACCGCCGCGACACCCTGCGCGCCGAGAAGATCATGCAGGACAAGCTGTTTGCGAAGGTGCAGGCCGGCAAGATCGAGACCGTCTGGCACCACACCGTCGACGAGGTGCTGGGCGACGACAAGGGCGTCACCGGCGTGCGCGTGAAGTCGATGCTGGACGGCGCCACCCGCGACATCGCGATCCACGGCCTGTTCGTCGCCATCGGCCACACCCCGAACACCACACTGTTCGAAGGCCAGTTGGCGATGAAGAACGGCTACCTGACCATCCAGACCGGCCTCGACGGCAACGCCACCCAGACCTCGGTCCCGGGCGTGTTCGCCGCCGGCGACGTCGCCGATCAGGTCTATCGTCAGGCGATCACCTCCGCCGGCTTCGGCTGCATGGCCGCGCTGGACGCGGAGCGGTTCCTCGACAAGGGCGAGTGATCGCGCTTGCGGACGGCCCGATCGGCCGTCCGCGCGATCGCGAGCGCCCGGACAAGGAGGTTCGGGCCGGATCGATGCACCACGGAAGGTTATCCGGCATGCTTGCCGCCGCCCGATCCTCCGGATATCCAGTGCCATGCTGCGGACCAGTACCGACTTCGACGACATCGACTTCGCGCTGGTCCACGACACCCTGTCCCGAGAGTCCTACTGGGCCCGCGGGATCCCGGCGGAGACACTGGAGCGCGCGCTGCGGCACTCGCTGTGCTGTAACGGCTTCATCGATGGGCACCAGGTCGCCTTCGCCCGGGCAGTGACCGATCAGGCGACCTTCGCCTATCTCGCCGACGTGTTCGTCGTCGAGGCGCATCGCGGGCGGGGATACGGCCGCGCGATCGTCGAGGCGTTGATGGCCGACCCGCGACTGCAGGGCCTGCGCCGCTGGCATCTCGTCACCCGCGACATGCAGCCCCTGTACGCGAAGCTGGGTTTCGAGCCGCTGTCGCAGCCGGAGCGGCACATGCAGAAGCATGATCCGGACGTCTATCTCCGCGACGGCGCTGCATGATGATCCGCGCCGCGCCCGGTCTCGATGCGATCCCGGCATCCGCCTGGGACGCCCTCCACGACGGCCGCAACCCGTTCGTGTCGCACGCCTTTCTCGCCGGCCTCGAAACCCATGGCTGCCTGCGCGAGGACTGGGGCTGGACGCCGCTGCATCTCACGCTGTGGGATGGCGACGATCTGATCGCCGCGGCCCCGGGCTACGTGAAGACGAATTCGCACGGCGAGTTCGTGTTCGACCACGCGTGGGCGCGGGCCTACGCCCACTACGGGCAGGACTACTACCCGAAATGGCTGTGCGCCGTGCCCTACTCCCCGGTGACCGGGCCGCGCCTGCTCGCGCGCGATGCGGACGGCCGCGCGGCGTTGGTGCGCGCGATGCCCGCGCTGGTGCGGGCGGCCGGATGCTCGTCCGCGCACGTGAACTTCCATGCCGAGGCCGACGATGCGACCTTCGGCGACGGCGCGTGCGACGACACCTGGCTGTCGCGGATCGACCTGCAGTACCACTGGCGCAACGACGCCGGCTGGACGGATTTCGACGCCTTCCTCGCCGCGATGGACCATAAGCACCGCAAGAACATCCGCCAGGAGCGAGCGAAGGTCGCACGCGCCGGCGTGACCTTCCGCATCGTCCACGGCGACGAGGCGAGCGAAGCCGATCTCGCGGCGATGCACGGATTCTACCGACGCACCTTCGACGACTACGGCAATTCGCCGGCGCTGACGCTGCCGTTCTTCCGGCACCTCGCGCAGGCGCTGCCGCGCGGGCTGGTGCTGATCCTCGCCGACCTCGACGGCGAACCGATCGCCGGCGCGTTCTGCCTGCGCGGCGGCGACGCCTTATATGGCCGCTACTGGGGCGCGTCGCGGACGCTGCCCGGCCTGCATTTCGAGACCTGCTACTACCAGGGCATCGACTACTGCCTGCGCGAAGGCCTGACCCGGTTCGAGCCCGGCGCGCAGGGCGAGCACAAGATCGACCGCGGTTTCCTGCCGACCCTTGTGCGCAGCCGGCACTGGATCGCCGAGGCCGGCTTCGCCGATGCCCTCGCCCGCTGGTGCGACGAGGAGGCCGAGGCGACCCGGCGCTGGGCGGCGGAACTGGCGATGCATTCGCCGTTCCGCGGCGCATTAACGCCGTGACGCTGCGTCTGACCTGGCTGCCGGCCGACCCCAACGCCCCGTTTCCGCCGGCGACCGCCGCGCTGGAGGACCCGAACGGCCTGCTCGCGGCCGGTGGCGACCTGCATCCGGCACGGCTGCTCAATGCCTACCGCCACGGCATCTTCCCGTGGTTCTCCGATGGCGAGCCGATCCTGTGGTGGTCGCCCGCGCCCCGCGCCGTGTTCCGCACCGACGGCGTGCATCTGTCGCGGCGCGACCGGCGGATGCTGCGCGGCTCGGACTGGACCGCGCGCGCCGACACCGCGTTCGCCGACATCGTCCGCGCCTGCGCCGGCATGCCGCGCCCGGGCCAGGACGGCACCTGGATCACCGTGGCGATGCAGGCGGCGTATCTCGACCTGCACCGGCTCGGCCATGCCCACAGCGTCGAGGTCTTCGACGGCGACGGCCGACTGGTCGGCGGGATCTACGGCGTCGCCATCGGCTGGATGTTCTTCGGCGAGAGCATGGTCAGCCTGACATCCGGCGGCTCGAAGGCCGCGCTGGCGGCCCTCGCCCATCGTCTGCAGGCATGGGGCTGGCCGCTGATCGACGCGCAGGTCGAGCATCCGCACCTGACCCGGCTCGGAGCCGAGGCCTGGCCGCGGGAGCGGTTCCTGGAGGCGATCACGACACTGACCGCCGCGCCGGGACGGGTCGGCCGCTGGACGGGCGACTTCGGGGCGATATCGCTGTCCGCGATCGTCTGAGCCAAGCGTTTTGCGCGAACCGCCCGTTCGTGGCAGAATGCGCGGCTTCGTCGGGCCATCGCCCGGCCTCACCACCGATGCAGGGCGCATGGCGAAAGACGACGTCATCGAATTCGAAGGGACCGTGTCCGAAACGCTCCCGAACACCATGTTCCGGGTGAAGCTCGAGAACGGGCACGAGATCATTGCCCACATCTCCGGGCGGATGCGCAAGAACTACATCCGCATCCTCACCGGCGACAAGGTCAAGGTCGAGATGACCCCCTACGACCTGACCAAGGGCCGCATCACGTATCGCATGAAGTGATGCCCGCAACGCCCTGAAAAATCAGGATAAAAACAAAGGCGGCCGATGGCCGCCTTTGTCGTTTTCGGGAGGCGCGCGCCTCAGTCGACGATCGCCGGCAGCAGCTTCTCCGGCTCTGCCTGGGCCTCGACCACCAGTTCGTCGTCGCGCACGTCGATCGACACCCGGCCGCCGTTCAACAGCTTGCCGAACAGCAGCTCGTCCGCCAGCGGCCGCTTGATCCGGTCCTGGATGACCCGGGCCATCGGCCGGGCGCCCATGAGCGGGTCGAAGCCATGCTCGGCCAGCCAGTCGCGGGCCGCCGGGGTCGCCGACAGCGACACGTCCTTCTCGTGCAGGAGGGTCTCCAGCTCGATCAGGAACTTGTCCACGACCCGCAGGATGTGGTCGAAGCCGAGCGCCTGGAACTGCACCACCGCATCGAGGCGGTTGCGGAACTCGGGGCTGAAGCTGCGGCGGATCACTTCCATCGCGTCGGTGCTGTGGTCCTGTTTGGTGAAACCGATCGACCGCCTCGCCGCCTGCACCGCACCGGCATTCGTGGTCATCACGACGATCACGTTGCGGAAGTTCGCCTCGCGGCCGTTGGTGTCGGTCAGGATGCCGCGGTCCATCACCTGCAGCAGGATGTTGAAGATGTCCGGGTGGGCTTTCTCCACTTCGTCCAGCAGCAGCACGCAGTGCGGCGTCTTGACGACCTTCTCGGTCAGCAGGCCGCCCTGGTCGAAACCGACGTAGCCCGGAGGCGCGCCGATCAGGCGGCTGACCGAATGCGGCTCCATGTACTCGCTCATGTCGAAGCGGACCAGCTCGATGCCGAGCTGCAGCGCCAGCTGCCGGGTGACTTCGGTCTTGCCAACGCCGGTCGGCCCGGCGAACAGGAAACTGCCGATCGGCTTGTCCGGGTTCGCCAGCCCCGAGCGCGCGAGCTTGATCGCCGCGGTCAGGGTGTCGATCGCCGGATCCTGGCCGAAGATCACCATCTTCAGGTTGCGCTCGAGGTGCTGCAGCACGTCCTTGTCGGATGCGCTGACCTGCTTGGGCGGGATCCGCGCCATCTTGGCGATGATCAGCTCGACCTCCTCGACGTCGATCCGCTGCTTGCGCGACTCCGGTGCCAGCAGTTGCTGGCGCGCGCCGGCCTCGTCGATCACGTCGATGGCCTTGTCGGGCAGCAGGCGGTCGTTGAGGTGCTTGACCGACAGGTCGACCGCCGCCTGGATGGCGTCGTCGGCGTAGGTGACGTTGTGGTGGGCCTCGTAGCGCGGCCGCAGACCGCGCAGGATCTCCACCGCCTCGCCGATGGTCGGCTCGACCACGTCGATCTTCTGGAAGCGGCGGGCCAGTGCCCGGTCCTTCTCGAAGATGCCGCGATATTCCTGGAAGGTCGTCGAACCGATGCAGCGCAGGTCGCCCGACGCCAGCGCCGGCTTGATCAGGTTGCTGGCGTCCATGGTGCCGCCGCTCGCCGAGCCGGCACCGATGATGGTGTGGATCTCGTCGATGAACAGGACCGCATGCGGGATCTTCTTCAGCGCGGCCAGCACCGACTTCAGGCGCTTCTCGAAGTCGCCGCGGTACTTGGTGCCGGCGACCAGCGCACCGAGGTCAAGCGAGTAGATGGTCGCGTCGGCGAGCACATCGGGAACTTCGCCGTCGACGATGCGGCGCGCCAGGCCTTCGGCCAGCGCGGTCTTGCCCACGCCTGCCTCGCCGACGTACAGAGGATTGTTCTTGCGCCGGCGGCACAGGACCTGGATGGTGCGCTCGATTTCCTCGGCACGGCCGACCAGCGGGTCGATCCGGCCTTCGCGGGCCATCTGGTTGAGGTTGGTCGCGAACTCGCCGAGCGGGTCGTTGCGGCCTTCGCCGCCCTCGCCCGCCTCGCCGGTCTGTTCGCCGGAGTCCTGATTCGGCTGCGCGGGCACGTCACCGGCCTTGGTGATGCCGTGCGACAGGAAGTTGACGACATCCAGCCGGGTCACGCCCTGCTGGTTGAGGTAGTAGACGGCGTAGGAATCCTTTTCGCCGAAGATGGCGACCAGGACGTTGGCGCCGGCCACCTCGGTCTTGCCCGAGGACTGGACGTGGTAGACGGCCCGCTGCAGCACGCGCTGGAAGCCCAGCGTGGCCTGAGTGTCGCGCGCGTCGCCTTCGGGCAGCGTGGACACGGACGTGGAGATCGCATGCTCCAGGTCGGCGCGCAGGCGCTGGAAATCCACGCCGCAGGCCTTGAGCACGCTCTCGGCGGAAGGGTTGTCGAGGAGCGCCAGCAACAGGTGCTCGACGGTCATGTACTCGTGTCGCGCCTCGCGGGCGTGCTTGTAGCACTGGCCGATGGCGAATTCGAGATCTTTGCTGAACATGGTCGCTGCCGCCCTCCGAGAAGTTCTGCCGTTCGAGACCGGAACCGACGTTCCGCGTCAGCGGTTCGTCTGTTCTGGACACGCGGATCAGAATGGGTCGCCCCACGCTGACGTGGAATACCGGGGATCCGAAACACTGCGTCGTACCGGAACGCTGCAATCGCGACGTTCCCGTCCATGCGTCACGACAATGACCCGTCGTGTGCCCGGATGCAAGCACGCAAGTTCCGCGCCAGAAGGCACGATCGGTGGATACCCGTCGGCGGGAATTGGGGCCTGGCTCAGGCCTTTTCCATGGTGCAAAGCAGCGGATGCTGGTTCATCCGTGCGAATTCGTTCACCTGGGCGACCTTGGACTCGGCGATCTCGCGGGTGAACACCCCGCAGACGCCGCGGCCGCGGGTGTGCACGTGGAGCATGACCTGGGTCGCCTTCTCCAGCGGCATCGAGAAGAAGCGCGTCAGCACTTCCACCACGAAGTCCATCGGGGTGTAGTCGTCGTTCAGCAGCAGCACCGAGTAGAGCGGCGGGCGCGCCAGTTCGGGCCTTGCGGCCTCGACGGCGACGCCATGCCCGTGATCGGATTCGTGTTCTTGATGGCCGGCCATCCGCGAATTATACGGGTCCGCGGCGGGCAAGCGCCCGCGTTGCGTGATCGCACCGCGGACGAGCGGACCGATTCCGCACCCGTCGATCGACGCGCATCCCGGGACCGACCCGGGTGCCGGCATGTCGCCCGACACCGACCCGCGATCGTGCGATCCGCCGGGGAACATCGGCGCGCCGCCCGACAGGCGCGCATGCGCTGGCGGCCGGGCGCCTACGGCATCCCCCCGCATCTGCGGGGGGCCGAAACCCGTCCGGACCGTGGACGCCGGTCGGACGGACGAGACACAATGCGGACCGCAGACGGCCGTCCCGGTCGTCCTCATCAAGGGGAATCGTTCATGTCGCTTGTCCGTACCTCGGTCATCGCCTCCACGCTGTTCGCCGCCGCGCTCGCGGTGGCGCCCGCCGCCCACGCCGAGGACGCCTCGGTCAAGTCGCGCCTCGATGCCCAGGGCATCAAGTACTCGGTCGACGACGACGGCGACTTCAAGGTCACCTACAACTACAGCAAGGAAGGCCGGACCCAGCTGGTGTTCGTCAGCGGCGGCACCGAGAGCGTCGGCGGCTTCAAGATCCGCGAGGTCTTCGCCCCCGCGGCACGGGTCGAGAAGGACGGGATCACCGGTTCGAAGGCGATGGAACTGCTCGGCGAGAGCCGCAAGAACAAGCTCGGCAGCTGGGAGATCGGCGGCGACGTGCTGTATTTCGTGATCAAGCTGCCCGACACGATCAATGGCGAGCAGTTGGAAGCCGCGATGGACATCGCCGCCGAGACCGCCGACGACATGGAGATCAAGTTCAGCGGCGACCGCGACGACCTCTGAGGCCGATCGAAGGCCGATGACCTATCGCGAAGGCCGTTTCTGGCAGCCGGACGTGACCGTGGCCACCGTGGTGGTGGCCGACGGTCGCCTGCTGTGCGTCGAGGAGCGGGTGAACGGCCGCCTGGTGCTCAACCAGCCGGCCGGCCACCTCGAACCGGACGAAAGCCTGCAGGACGCGGCCCTGCGCGAGACCCGCGAGGAGACCGGCTGGGACGTGCGCCTGACCGGGTTCCTCGGCGCCTACCAGTGGAAGGCGCCGGAAACGGGGCGTCACTACCTCCGGTTCGCCTTCGCCGCCGAGCCCGACCGGCACGACCCGGCGCGCACGCTCGACGACGGCATCGTCCGCGCCCTGTGGATGACGCCGGAGGAACTGCTCGACGCCCGCGACCGGCATCGCAGCCCGCTGGTCTGGCAGGTGGTCGCCGACCACCTCGCCGGCCACCGCTTCCCGCTGTCGCTGCTGCGGCACCCCGCCTGAGCGGGCGCATGGCCGCCCCGCGGATCATCGTCGGCATGTCCGGCGGCGTCGATTCATCGGTCGCCGCGCTGGTCCTGCGCGACGCCGGCGAATCGATCGCCGGCCTGTTCATGACCAACTGGGCCGACGACGGCAGCGGCGAATGCCGCGCCGAGGACGACCGCCGCGACGCGGTCGCGGTCTGCGGCCGGCTAGGCATTCCGATCCATTTCCGCGACTTCTCGAGCCAGTACTGGGCCGGCGTGTTCGAGCACTTCCTGGCCGAATACGCCGCCGGGCGCACGCCCAACCCGGACGTGCTGTGCAACCGAGAGATCAAGTTCAAGCACTTCCTCGACGCCGCCCACGACCTCGGCGCCGAGGCCATCGCGACCGGGCACTACGCCCGTGTCCGCGAACGCGACGGCGCCTGGCAACTGCTGCGCGCCGCCGACCGCGGCAAGGACCAGAGCTACTTCCTGCACCAGCTCGGCCAGGCGCAGCTCGCCGCCACCCGCTTCCCGCTGGGCGAGCTGATCAAGACCGACGTGCGCCGCATGGCGGCCGAGGCCGGGCTGCCGACCGCGGCCAAGAAGGACTCCACCGGCATCTGCTTCATCGGCGAACGCGACTTCCGCACCTTCCTGTCGCAGTACCTGCCGGCGAAACCCGGCCCGATGGTCACGCCGGACGGCCGCCGCATCGGCGAGCACCCGGGCGTGTTCTATTTCACGCTCGGCCAGCGCGAGGGCCTGCACATCGGCGGCGTGAAGGGCTTCGCGGCCGCGCCGTGGTTCGTGGTCGGCAAGCGGGTCGAGGACAACACCCTGATCGTCGACCAGGGCAGCGACTCGCCGTACCTGTTCTCGAACCGGCTGTGGACCGAGGCCGGGCACTGGATCGCCGGCGCCCCGCCCGCCCGCGCGTTCGCCTGCACGGCGCAGACGCGCTATCGCCAGCAGGACGAGGCCTGCACGGTCGAGGTGCACGACGACGGCACGCTCGCCGTGGCGTTCGCCCGCCCGCAGCGCGCGGTCACGCCCGGGCAGTCGCTGGTGCTGTACGACGGCGAGGTCTGCCTCGGCGGCGCGGTGATCGCCGCCACGGATGCCCCGCTCGACACTCCTCGCGCCTGACCGCGCGACGCATCCCGGCTATCCTGTCGGGATGACGACACCGGATCTCCGTTCCCGCACGCTGGCGCTCGCCGGCCTGCTCCAATCCCTGAAGCTCGTGCGCCAGATCGCCGACACCGGCCATGCCGATGCGGACGGCGAGCGCGCTATGCTTGACAGCGTGTTCCGGATCGACGCCGAGACCGCCGACGCGGTCTACGGCGGGGTTCCGGCGCTCCGCAACGGCCTGAAGCTCCTGCACGCGCAGCTGACCGACCGCGGGCGCGACGAGGCCCTGTCGCGCCTCGGCCTGTCGGTGCTGCGGATCGAGCGCGGCTTCGTCGCCGACCCCGCGATGGCCCACCGCATCGGCGATGCCCTGCGCGACCTGCAGGCGACGGCCGAACGCCAGGGCAGCCTGCACCCGGACGTCATCGGCCGCCTCGGCCGGCTCTACGCCGACACCATCAGCAACCTGCAGCCCAAGGTCATCGTCCACGGCAACCCGCACTACCTGCAGCAGCCGGAGGTCGTCGCCGAGATCCGGGCGCTGCTCCTGTCCGCCCTGCGCTCCGCGGTGCTGTGGCGACAGATGGGCGGCAGCTACTGGGATTTCATGTTCCGGCGCCGGGCGATGGCACGGCTGGTGGAAGAAGAGCTGGGCTAAGTGGACGATCGGCACGCGCTGATCGCGTCATTCGCAATGCCGAGAACTGGACAATTTCGTGTGCCAGCGCCGGCACATGGCGGCCGTGGTCGAAGCGCGTCTGGTGTGACGCTACCAATCGGAACCGCCGCTGGATCCCGAATCGAAGTCGCCCCCGTCATAGGAACTGCTGCTGTCGTCGCTGCTGCCGTTACTGCCGGAATCCCCACTGGAACTGCTGCAGAAATCGCCGTTCACGGTCCGGCTGCTCACTTCGACATCGCGCCAATCGTTCGATTCGAAGGTGGTGTAAACCCTCTGCGTGCATGAGCTGGAGGTTTTTTTCTCGCTCATGCAGTTGCCGACGGGCACTGCGGCCTTCGATGCCAGGCGATGGGTCTTCGCCTGCTTGTCGTACACGTAGTAGTGGTCGAAGCAGGCCGCGCCTTCCGCGCTTAACCGCGTGTAGCGGTGGTACGGCTGCTGGGCCTGCCAATGCGCCAGGCCGAAGCAGCTGCCGATGATGGCCGTGATGGCCGCAAGCACCATGGCCAGGCAGCCGCGCCCCTTCTTCCATCCGCCGTTCGGCTTCGCTGCCGACGCCTCGGCGCTGTTGGCCGGAGACGTGTACAACCGCAGCATCTCCGCCACGCCGCGCTTGAACCCGGCCACGTAGTCGCCCGCCTTGAGTTTCGGCGCGATGATCTGGCTGGAAATGCGGTCGAGCTGCGTCGCATCGATCTTCGGCGCGACGCCGTTGCCGGCGACGATCTGGATGCGCCGTGGATTCAGTACCACCACGATGTACACGCCATTGTCGATGTCGTCGCGGCCGACGCCAAGTTCCTGCGCGCGTCGGCGTGCGTAGTATTCGACGTTCTCGGTGATCGTGTTGACGGTTTCCACCGCAACCACCAACTGCGATTCGATCGAGCGCAGATACGCCAGCAAATCGGCCTCTTGCGCATCGCTCAGCAGGTTCGCGGTGTCCACGACCAGGTCGTTCTTGCGGATGGTGGTGGCGGCATCAACGACAACCATCCGCGCATCGACATCAAGGAACTCGTTGCGGCAGTCCAGGCACAGCCACTTGCCGGTGTAGCCATCCTGCTTGAGCTGGGTTCCGCCGCAATTGGGGCAGACGAACACCCGGCCAGTGGCGATGTCCGCGCCACGCGGTGCGTTCTCGTCGCCAACCGAAACGACGGCGGTCCGGGTGGCGGTCCAGTGTGCCCGGCAGTACAGGCAGGTCCACTCGCCCGTTACCGGGTGCTGGGAGACCTGCGATGAGCCGCAATGCGGACAAGTGGTCTCCGCGATGCCGTCTGCGGATTTCTGCGAGTACCCAGTGGGAGAGTCGTGCTCGGACATGCGCGAATGCTAGCAGCGCGCAGCCCGAACGAAAACGCCCGGCAATGCCGGGCGTTTTCGTTGCATCGCATGCTTCGATCAGGCAGCGACGCTGTCGGCGACCTGCTTGTAGTCGGCGATCTGGTCGAAGTTCATGTAGCGGTAGATCTCGGCGCCCTGCTCGTTGATCACGCCGATGTCGGCCATGTATTCGGCCTTGGTCGGAATCCGGCCGAGGCGCGAGCAGATCGCCGCCAGCTCGGCGGAACCGAGGTAGACGTTCGAATTCTTGCCGAGGCGGTTCGGGAAGTTGCGAGTCGAGGTCGAGAACACGGTCGCGCCCTCGCGCACCTGCGCCTGGTTGCCCATGCACAGCGAGCAGCCGGGCATTTCCATGCGCGCACCCGCGGTGCCGAACGTGCCGTAGTGGCCTTCCTTGGTCAGTTCCGAGGCATCCATCTTGGTCGGCGGCGCGACCCACAGGCGGGTCGGGATGTCGCGCTTGCCTTCCAGCAGCTTCGCGGCGGCGCGGAAGTGGCCGATGTTGGTCATGCACGAGCCGATGAACACTTCATCGATGGTCGCGCCGGCCACTTCCGACAGCGTCTTCACGTCGTCCGGGTCGTTCGGGCAGGCGACGATCGGCTCGTGTACGTCGGCCAGGTCTATCTCGATGACCGCGGCGTACTCGGCGTCGGCATCGGGCTCGAGCAGCTGCGGGTCAGCCAGCCAGGCTTCCATCTTGGCGATGCGGCGGGCCAGCGAACGGGCGTCGGCGTAACCCTCGGCGATCATCCACTTCAGCAGCGTGATGTTGCTGTTGAGGTATTCGATGATCGGGGCCTTGTCCAGGCGCACGGTGCAGCCGGTGGCCGAACGCTCGGCCGAGGCATCGGACAGCTCGAACGCCTGTTCCACCTTGAGGTCCGGCAGGCCTTCGATCTCGAGGATGCGACCGGAGAAGATGTTCTTCTTGCCCTGCTTGGCGACGGTCAGCAGGCCCTGCTTGATCGCGTACAGCGGGATCGCGTTGACGAGGTCGCGCAGGGTCACGCCCGGTTGCATCGTGCCCTTGAAGCGCACCAGCACCGATTCCGGCATGTCCAGCGGCATCACGCCGGTCGCCGCGGCGAACGCCACGAGGCCCGAACCGGCCGGGAAGCTGATGCCCACCGGGAAGCGGGTGTGCGAGTCGCCGCCGGTACCGACGGTGTCGGGCAGCAGCATGCGGTTGAGCCACGAGTGGATCACGCCATCGCCCGGGCGCAGCGAGATGCCGCCGCGGGTCGAGATGAAGTCCGGCAGCGTGTGGTGGGTCTTCACGTCGACCGGCTTCGGATACGCCGCGGTGTGGCAGAACGACTGCATCACCAGATCGGCGGAGAAGCCGAGGCAGGCGAGGTCCTTCAGTTCGTCGCGGGTCATCGGGCCGGTGGTGTCCTGCGAGCCGACCGAGGTCATCTTCGGTTCGCAGTAGGTGCCCGGGCGGATGCCCTTGCCCTCCGGCAGGCCGCAGGCGCGGCCGACCATCTTCTGCGCCAGCGAGTAGCCCTTGCCGCTGTCGGCGGGCTGCTGCGGCAGGCGGAACAGGGTCGACGGCGGCAAGCCCAGCGCCTCGCGGGCCTTTGCGGTCAGGCCGCGGCCGACGATCAGCGGGATGCGGCCGCCGGCGCGGACTTCGTCCAGCAGCACGTCCGACTTCAGCGCGCTCTCGGCGATCTGCCGGCCGTCCTTGAACGCCGTTACCTTGCCCGAGGCGTGGTCGATCTTCAGCTCGACCACGTCGCCCATGTGCATCTCAGCGACGTCGATCTCCAGCGGCAGCGCGCCGGCGTCTTCCATCGTGTTGTAGAAGATCGGGGCGATCTTCGAGCCCAGGCATACGCCACCGAAACGCTTGTTCGGGATGAACGGGATGTCCTCGCCGGTCCACCACAGGACCGAGTTGGTCGCCGACTTGCGGCTGGAGCCGGTACCGACCACGTCGCCGACGTAGGCGACCAGGTGGCCCTTGGCCTTCAGGTCGAGGATCTGCTGGATCGGGCCGCGCTTGCCGTCTTCCTCCGGCACGAACGGCGCGCCTTCGCGCTTGTTCTTGAGCATCGCCAGCGCGTGCATCGGGATGTCCGGGCGCGTGGTCGCGTCGGGCGCGGGCGAGAGGTCGTCGGTGTTGGTCTCGCCCGGCACCTTGAATACGGTGATCCTCAGCGAGGACGGCAGCTCCGGCTTGCTCGTGAACCATTCGGCGTCGGCCCAGCTCTGCAGCACGGCCTTCGCGTTGGCGTTGCCGGCCTTCGCCTTCTCTTCGACGTCATGGAAGGCGTCGAACATCAGCAAGGTGTGCTTGAGCGCATTGGCCGCGATGGTGCCGACCTCGGCGTCGTCCAGCAGTTCGATCAGCGGGTGGATATTGTAGCCGCCGAGCATGGTGCCGAGCAGTTCGGTGGCGCGCGCGCGGCTGATCAGCGGGCAGGTTTCCTTGCCGAAGGCGACGGCGGCGAGGTACGAGGCCTTCACTTTCGCGGCATCGTCGACGCCGGCCGGCACGCGGTTCTCGATCAAGTCGACGAGGAATGCGCCCTCACCGGCCGGCGGCGCCTTCAGCAGCTCGACGACCTCGGCGGTCTGCTGCGCGGTCAGCGGCAGCGGCGGGATGCCGAGCGCGGCGCGTTCGGCGGCATGTTGGCGATAGGCGGCGAGCATGGAAGGACTCCTGGAAAAAGCGTGGCGGGGGCGAAAGCGGAGAACGGGAAGCGGTGAGCGGTGAAGGGGGAACAGGTGGACTCAGGCCGCGGGCACGACCAGCTTGAGCCCCTTGAAGTAGTCGCGGAAGAATCGGTCGTCGCGGGTGATCAGTCCATTGCACTGTAGTAGCGCATGGGCACCGATCAGGAAGTCGGGCGTGGCGCGCACCGGGGCGGCGAGTGCAGCGCCGCCGGCGACGCTGCGCTGGCGATGCCGGCGCTGCATCTCACCGGCGCGCAGGGCGGACTTGGCTTCGACCGGGCTGAAGCGGATGCTCATCTCCTCCAGCACCGACAGCGCCTCGGCGCCATCGCGGAGGGCGGCGCAGATCTCGGCCAGCGCCACGTCGCAGACGACCACCGGCCCGGTACTCAGGCACTGGCGCAGGCAGGCTTCGGCGGCGTCGGCATGCGGGCCGTCGGTCAGCAGGTCGATCAGCACCGGGGCGTCGACGGCGATCATTCGGCCGGCGCCTCGTCGCCGGCATCGCCTCGCACTGCCTGGACGGCGGCCTCGGTGGTCTCGAAGCCGTCCAGACGGAAGCGGCCGCGGGCACGGGATACCGCGTCGTCCACGGACTTGCGCAGCACGATCCGGCTGCCTTCCAGCTCGACCTTGAGCACGCTGCCCTTGGTCAGGCCCAGCGCATCGCGGACGGCCTTCGGAAGGGTGATCTGACCGCGTTCGGCGACGGTGGCTTCCATCGGCGGCTTCCGGCTGAAGTATGTCGATATCTTACATACTTTTCCTTGCATACTCCATGGCCGTCGTGCAACACGCCATCCGCCCGGAGCGTCCTGCGGCGGTCGTCGTCGAGGGGGATAATCCACGCAACCCCCCACGTCCAGGAGCCCGACATGACCGATTCCTTCGGCACCCGCCGCCATCTGGAGGTCGGCGGGCGCCGGCTCGCCTATTTCAGCCTGCCGGCCCTGGAAGGCCGGTTCGGCCGGCTCGACCGCCTGCCCTTCTCGCTGAAGGTCCTGCTGGAAAACCTGCTCCGCCACGAAGACGGGACCAGCGTGCTGCCGGCGCACATCGAGGCGTTGGCGACCTGGGACCCGGCGAAGGAACCCGACACCGAGATCGCGTTCATGCCCGCCCGCGTCGTGCTGCAGGACTTCACCGGTGTGCCCTGCGTGGTCGACCTGGCCGCGATGCGCGATGCGATGGTCGCCCTCGGCGGCGATCCGAAGCGGATCAACCCGCAGATCCCGTCCGAACTGGTGATCGACCATTCCGTGCAGGTCGATGTCTACGGCAAACCGGACGCGCTGGACCTCAACGGCCGCATCGAATTCGAGCGCAACCGCGAGCGCTACGGCTTCCTGCGCTGGGGCCAGCAGGCGTTCGACGACTTCAAGGTCGTGCCGCCGAACACCGGCATCGTCCACCAGGTGAACCTCGAACACCTCGCGCGGGTGGTGATGGCCCGCGATCTCGACGGCGAGACCACCGCCTTCCCGGACACCGTGTTCGGCACCGACAGCCACACCACCATGATCAACGGCATCGGCGTGCTCGGCTGGGGCGTCGGCGGGATCGAGGCGGAGGCGGCGATGCTCGGCCAGCCCTCGTCGATGCTGATCCCGCAGGTGGTCGGTTTCCGGCTCACCGGCCGGCTGCCGGAAGGCAGCACCGCGACCGATCTCGTGCTCACCGTCACCCAGATGCTGCGCAAGCACGGCGTGGTCGGGAAGTTCGTCGAATTCTTCGGCGACGGCCTGCAGCACCTGCCGCTGGCCGATCGCGCCACCATCGCCAACATGGCGCCGGAATACGGGGCGACCTGCGGCATCTTCCCGATCGACGCGGAATCGCTGAACTACCTGCGCCTGTCCGGCCGCGACGCCGACCAGATCGCGCTGGTCGAGGCCTACGCGAAGGCGCAGGGCCTGTGGCACACGCCGGACAGCCCGCATCCGGAATTCTCGTCGACGCTGACCCTCGACCTCGGCGACGTGCGGCCCTCGCTGGCCGGACCGAAGCGCCCGCAGGATCGCGTGCTGCTGGAAGGCGTCAAGGCGGACTTCCGCAGCCACCTCGGCGGCCTGACCGCATCGCGCCGGGCGAAGCAGCCGTCGTCGGAGACCGTCTCGGACTTCGTCGAGGAAGGCGGCGGGCAGCCGCAGTCGGCGCATCTGGCGGCCAGCCCGCGCATCCACCTGCGGCTGCAGGATCGCGATGCGGAGCTGACCGACGGCTCGGTGGTGATCGCCGCGATCACGTCCTGCACCAATACCTCGAACCCGGCGGTGATGCTCGGCGCCGGTCTGCTCGCCCGCAACGCCGTGGCCCGCGGCCTGAAACCCGCCCCGTGGGTGAAGACCTCGCTGGGCCCGGGCTCGCGCGTGGTCACCGACTATCTGCAGAAGGCGGGCGTGCTGGACGATCTCGAGGCGCTGGGCTTCTACGTGGTCGGCTACGGCTGCACGACCTGCATCGGCAACTCCGGCCCGCTGCCCGACCCGGTGTCGAAGGCGATCGCCGAGGGCGAACTGGCCGTCGCCTCGGTGCTCTCCGGCAACCGCAACTTCGAGGGCCGCGTGCACCCCGAGGTGAAGATGAACTACCTCGCCTCGCCGCCGCTGGTGGTCGCCTATGCCCTCGCCGGCACGGTCGACATCGACCTGACCCGGGAACCGCTGGGCACCGGCAGCGACGGCCAGCCGGTGTTCCTGCGCGACCTGTGGCCGAGCGCAAAGGAGATCGGCGACCTCATCGCGGCGACCGTCGGCCCGGAGATGTTCGCCCGCAACTACGCCGACGTGTTCGCCGGCGACAGCCGCTGGAACGCGATGGCGACCCCCGACGGCGACGCCTATGCCTGGGACCCGGGCTCGACCTACATCAAGCATCCGCCCTACTTCGAGGGCATGACCCTGTCGACGGGGCGGATCGAAGACGTCCATGGCGCTCGCGTCCTCGGCCTGTTCGGCGACTCGATCACCACCGATCACATCTCGCCGGCGGGCAACATCAAGACCAGTTCGCCCGCCGGGCTCTTCCTGCAGTCGCGCGGCGTGCAGCCGGCCGACTTCAACAGCTACGGTTCGCGCCGCGGCAACGACGACGTGATGGTCCGCGGCACCTTCGCCAACATCCGGATCAAGAACCTGATGATGGGCGGCGAGGAAGGCGGCAACACCCTGCACCAGCCATCACGCGAGAAACTGCCGATATACGACGCCGCCATGCGCTACAAGGCCGAGGGCGTGCCGCTGGTGGTGCTGGCCGGCAAGGAATACGGCACCGGCTCCAGCCGGGACTGGGCGGCCAAGGGCACGTACCTGCTGGGCGTGCGGGCGGTGATCGCCGAGAGCTTCGAACGCATCCACCGCTCCAATCTGGTCGGCATGGGCGTGCTGCCGCTGCAGTTCGAGGAGGGCGAGAACGCCGCCGGCCTGGGATTGGACGGCTCGGAGGTGTTCGACATCACCGGCCTGGCCGATGGCACCTCCCGGGCCGCCGACGTGGTCGCCCGCCGTGCCGACGGCAGCGAACGACGGTTCCGGGTGCGGGTGCTGCTGCTGACGCCGAAGGAAGTCGAGTACTTCCGCCACGGCGGCATCCTGCACTACGTGCTCCGGCAGCTCGCGACCCGTTGAGCTTGCTGGTTCCGGTGATGGGCGGAAGCCCGGCCCTCGCGCATCGCGCGAGGGCGCTCGACGGCGCACGAACCGGTGGTTCGAGGACCGGCAACTGCCCCTCGACCGTCCTCCCCCGGACGAGTCGCGGAGGCCCCCGGAAGCCCGCGCAGCGGCGGCTTGCGGCCCTCGGGGGCCTATGCTCCAATCCGGGAGACCATCCAGAGCCGCACAGCGGCCGCACGCACAACTCCCGGGGAGGGAACTGAATGAATTCCGAGCGTCAGTGGCTTGCGAGCTACCCTGCAGGCGTGTCCGCCGAAGTCGATGTCGAGGCGTATGCGTCGATCGTCGCGGTCCTGCAGTCCTCCCTGGAGAAGTACCGGGACCAGATCGCCTTCAGCAACTCGCCCAGCGGCAAACCGGCCCTCGGGCGGTCGATCACCTACGCCGAGGTCGACCGCTACAGCAAGCAGTTCGCGGCCTACCTGCTCGGCGAGCTGAAACTCAAGAAGGGCGATCGCGTCGCGATCATGATGCCCAACTGCCTGCAGTACCCGATCGCCATCTTCGGCGTGCTGCGTGCGGGCCTGACGGTGGTCAACGTCAATCCGATGTACACACCGCGCGAGCTCAAGCACCAGCTGGTCGACTCCGGCGCCAGCGCGATCCTCGTGCTCGACAACTTCGGCCGCACCGTGCAGGAAGTCGTCGCCGACACCCCGATCAAGCAGGTCATCACGACGGGCGTGGGCGACATGCTCGGATTCCCGCGCGGCGCGATCGTCAACTTCGTCGTCAACAACATCAAGAAGGCGGTGCCGGACTACGAGATCCCGGGGGCGATCCGCTTCAAGAACGCGCTCACGCTCGGCCAGATGCACAGCCTGCCCGAAGTGCAGATCGCCTCCGGCGACATCGCCTTCCTGCAGTACACCGGCGGCACCACCGGCGTCGCCAAGGGCGCGATGCTGACCCATCGCAACCTGGTCGCGAACATGCAGCAGGCGGCCGCCTGGGTGGGCGGCATGACCCGGGAAGGCAGCGAACTGATCATCACCGCGCTGCCGCTGTACCACATCTTCGCGCTCACCGCGAACTGCCTGGTCTTCATGAAGATCGGCGCGCGCAACCACCTCATCACCAATCCGCGCGACATGCCCGGGTTCGTGAAGGAACTGTCCGCCATCCCATTCACCGCCATCACCGGTGTCAACACGCTGTTCAACGGCCTGCTCAATACCCCGGGCTTCGACAAGATCGATTTCTCGCACCTGCGCCTCACCCTCGGCGGCGGCATGGCCGTCCAGCGTGCGGTCGCCGAACGCTGGAAGCAGGTCACCGGCTGCACCCTGGTCGAGGCCTACGGCCTGACCGAGACGTCGCCCGCCGCGTGCATGAACCCGCTCGACCTGCCCGAATACAACGGCGCGATCGGGTTGCCGATCCCCTCGACCGACGCCTGCGTCATGGACGAGGAAGGTCGCCGCCTCGGCATGGGTGAAGTCGGCGAGCTCTGCATCAAGGGGCCGCAGGTGATGAAGGGCTACTGGCAGCGCCCGGAGGAAACCGAGAAGGTGCTCGGCGCCGACGGCTGGCTGCACACCGGCGACATGGCGAAGATGGATGAAAACGGTTTCTTCTACATCGTCGACCGCAAGAAGGACATGATCCTCGTGTCCGGCTTCAACGTGTACCCGAACGAGATCGAAGACGTCATTGCGCTCATGCCCGGCGTGCTCGAAGTGGCCGCCGTCGGCGTGCCGGACGACAAGTCGGGCGAAGCGGTCAAGGTCGTGATCGTGAAGAAGGATCCCGACCTCACCGTCGAGCAGGTGAAGGCGCACGCGCGCGAGAATCTGACGGGTTACAAGCAGCCGAAATTCATCGAATTCCGCACGGAGCTTCCCAAGACGAACGTCGGGAAAATCCTGCGGCGCGAATTGCGGGAGCAGACGAACAGCGGCTGATTAGCGACTCGTTAGCGACGAAGGTCGCATTTCCACACCAAGGACCGGGATTCATCTCCCGGTCTTTTTTTTGCGGGCATCTCGGCTTGCAGTTTGTTCCGATTCAGCGCATACATTCGCCTGCAGAGAACGAGTATCGCGTCCATTGCGCGGAGAGTCAGGAATCGGCCAGTTCCGATGCAGGGGGAAGTTCAATGCCATCGTCCGTTTTCACCCCTGTCGGGCAACCACGCCAGCAATACGTGTCGATCGTGAGGCGCATCCGCCTCCGGGAAGACACCGGGTTCCCCTGACTCTGCCGTCCGGACAAGGCTCCGGCCTGCGTCCATACCAGAATCCCGTTGACATTGATGCTTCACCCTCGCCGCTCCGGTCCCTCGCCGGATCAGCCTTGAACCCAGCGCCCAGATCGAAACCGATCGCCCTACTCCAAACCCGAACGACAGGAAAAACCGCCATGAACGTCCGCGAAAACATCACCGCCATCAACGCCCAGCCCCTCGTCCGCCGCCACAGCGATGAGGCGAACCGCACCGACTGGATGTTCATGCACGCCAATACCGCCACGGGTTATCACCCCTGTTTCTCCGAGAAACTGCTCAACGAAATGAAGCGGGAGCAGAACCATCTCCGCAACCGGATCGCGACCGCGGGCAACGACGAAGGCGGCGTGCACCACCTCGTGCTCGCGTCGGACTCGGATGTCTTCAATCTCGGCGGCGACCTGTCGCTGTTCGCGCACCTGATCCGTTCCGGCAATCGCGGGCGCCTGCTCGAGTACGCGCGGCTCTGCATCGAGGTCGCCTACAACCTGCACCGCCTCTACGACAACAACGTGCATTCGATTGCGGTGATCGAAGGCGACGCGCTCGGCGGCGGATTCGAGGCGGCGCTCTGCTGCCACACGATCATCGCCGAGGAAGGCACCGGAATGGGCTTCCCGGAAGTCCTGTTCGACCTGTTCCCCGGGATGGGCGCCTACACCTTCCTCAGCCGCCGCGTCCCGCCGGTCGTGGCCGAACGCATGATGCTCGATGCGCGCGTGTACCCGGTCGAGGAACTGCTGGCGATGGGCGTGATCGACCAGGTCGTGCCGAAGGGTTGCGGGCGTCAGGCCGCGAGCGACCTGATCCGCAAGCACAAGAAGATCGGCAACGCGCTGCGTTCGATGAACGCCGTGCGCCAGGCGTCGCATCCGGTCTCGCTCGATGAGCTGCTGACCGTGACGTCGGAGTGGGTGGACGCGGCGATGCGCCTCAACGAACGCGGCCTCAAGACGATGGAACGACTGATCCGCGCGCAGCAGCGTCGCGCCGAACAGCATTCGCCGCTGGCCGCGGTGGGCTGAGCGATCAGGAGGCATCCGGAGCCGGACGATGTCCGGCATCCGGGTGAACGGAGAGGATCCGGTCCAGTTCGCGCTGGACGTGCAATGTCAGCAGGGACATGCTGGCGTTGATCTCGTTGATCCATGCCGCATGCTTCTTGGCCAGCGTCGCATCGTCGCTGCGCATGATCAGCCGGCAGCGTTCGGCGATGGGCGCGGCGCCCAGGTTTTCGCTGACGCCCTTCATCGCGTGCGCCGCATCGCGGAATTCGTTCCAGTCGGCGGCGGCCGCATGCTTGCCGAGGTTGATCAGGCAGCCACCGATGTCGCGCAGGCACTGGTCCACGAAATCCTTGAGGAATTCGTCGCCCAGCCCCATCGCGGCGAGTTCGTCGAGGACGTGCGCGTTGACCGGGAACGGCGTCTGGTCGATCGGAATGCGGGCGGCCGCCGACTTCTGCTGCGGCGTGATCACCTCGACGATCGCCTCGAGCAGCTTGGACACGACCACGGGCTTGGTGAGGAATACCTGCGCACCGGCCTGCGACGCCTGTTGCGCGGCCTGCTCGGTCGCGTCCGCGCTGAGCACGATCACCGGCGTGCGCTGCGGATGGCCCGCCTGCATGAAGCGAAGCTGCCGGATGACGTCCAGGCCGCTCACGTGCGGCATGTGCATGTCGAGCACGACGAAATCGAAATCCTCCGCGCTCAGCAAATCCAGCGCCTGTTCGCCGTCCGCCACCGCGACGACCCGGTGGCCCGCGCGTTCGAGCAGCTTCGCCAGCACCGTGCGATTCGCCTGGAGGTCGTCGGCCACCAGCGCGCGCAGCGACTTGGTGCGGGCCTTGTGACGGACGAAAGGATCGTCGAAGGAGACGACGTTGCTCGGCACGGGGGCCGCCGCATGCGGTTCGGGCGCGCTTTCCGCCAGCGGAATCTCGAAGTGGAAATGGCAACCGCCGCCCGGATTGTCTTCCAGCGCGAGCGTCCCGCCGAGCAGCTGCGTCAGCGTCTTGGCGATGGTGGTCCCAAGGCCGGTGCCGCCGAAACGCCGCGCCGGACCGCTGTCGACCTGCTCGAACGCATCGAAGATCTTCTTCTTGTACTCGTCGGGAATGCCGATGCCGGTATCCCTGACCGAGAAGGCCAGCCTCAGCCCGCCCGCCGCGCCGTCCGAACGGCGCACGTCCAGCGACACCGAGCCGCGCTCGGTGAACTTGATGGCATTGTGCAGCAGGTTCAGCAGGATCTGGGTGAGATGCGACGCATCGCCATGGAGCTCGTTCGGCACGTCCGGCGCGATCGTGCAACGCAGCGCCAGGCCCTTGGCGGCCGCCGGCGGCTGGAGCATCTTCTCGAGCTTCTGCACGAGCTCGCGAAGATTGAAATCGATCGGTTTGCGCTGGAGCTTTCCGGCTTCGATGGCGGAAATGTCGAGCACTTCCTCCACGAGGAGCAGCAGCGTCTGTGCGGAGGTGTAGATGACTTCGGTGCAGTCCTTCTGTTCCGGCGTCATCTGCCCGCCCCGCAACAGCTCCGACATGCCGATGATGCCGTTGAGCGGGGACCGGAATTCGTGGCTCATGGTCGCGAGGAAACGCGATTTCGCCTCGTTGGCCCTGCGCGCCTCCTCCGTCGTGCGGCGCAGGTTCGACAGCAGCCGCGCCAGGTAGGCCGGGATGGCGACCAGCCCGATGACCAGGCCGATCGCGAGGTACGACTGTTCGCGCCAGTAGTCCGATGCCGCGGCCACCACGCCGAACGATGCGGCGCCGATCAGCGACGCCCAGAGCAGGTACCAGGTCCCGAAGCGCAGGCCGTTGCCGATCGTGACCCACAGCATGATGACGTAGAGCGGCGCCAGGTCCTTCGGCTTGATCAGCATCAGGATCAGCAGCGTCGCGTAGTCGGAGAACATGCCGATCGCGCGGCGGACATGCGAGACGCCGGGCGACGCGACGATCCCGGCGAGCAGGCCGAGGCCGATCGCCGCCTCGACGGACATGACCTGCAGCATCAGCGAATACGAGGGATCGATGCCGGCAGGCCCCTTGCCGAGCACATAGAGGTACGCAACGATGAGACAGGCGATGACGAGGCGGACGACCGCCTGCCCGTGCTCGCTGTCAGGGCGCCGGGTCAGCCGGGCCTTCACCCACACTGCAGCGGCGTGCGCCCGGATCACTCCATCCCCGGCCGCGGAGAACTCGTCGAGTAGCGTTCGCAGATGTCTTCCAGCCGCGGGCGGTTGTTCACCAGCGCCTGGACGCACTGCGGGTCGAACAGCTTTCCGCTCTGCTCCTGCAGGAAGTCGAGGGCGTTGTCGAAGCTCCACGGCGCCTTGTAGGGCCGCGGCGAGATCAGCGCGTCGAACACGTCGGCCACCGCCACGATGCGGGCCTCGACCGGGATCTGCTGGCCGCTGAGTCCGTCCGGGTAACCGCTGCCGTCGAAGCGCTCGTGGTGGCGCAGCGCGATCAGCGCGCCGACCTGGATGAAGCGGTTCTGGCTGCCGCTGAGCAGTTCGTGGCCGATCTGCGGATGCCGGCGCATGATGCCGAGCTGCTGCTCGTCGAGCGGACCGGGCTTGAGCAGGACTTCGTCGGGGATCGCGATCTTGCCGATATCGTGCAGCGGCGCGGCCAGTTCGATGAGGCGGACTTCCTCTTCGGACATGCCCAGCCCCTCGGCGATCAGCCCGGCGACGTGGGCCATGCGCTCGAGATAGGCGCTGGTGCCGATATCACGGTATTCGATCGCCCGGGCCAATCGGGACAGGGTCTCCCGCTCGCGCTCCTCGACCTCGTGCATGCTCGACAGCAGGCGCTGCTCCAGCGAAAGCGCGCGCTGCTTGATCGACTCGGATTGCTGGCGCAGCTGCAGCAGATTGCGGCAACGCGCGCGCAGTTCGCGCGGACGCACCGGCTTGACCAGGAAGTCGATGACGCCGGCATCCAGCGCCGCCTGCCGGATCGGCTCGTCGCCGACCACCGTGACCAGCACGATCGGGACGTCGCGATTGCTCAGCGAACGGCGGAAACGGCGGGCGAACTCCAGGCCGTCGATCACCGGCATGCGGTAATCGAGCAGCAGCAGGTCCGGACGGTTGTTCTCGGACCAGCGCAGCGCCTCTTCGGAATCGCCGAAGTCGAAGACCTCAAGCTCCGGGCTGATGTCCTCCAGAATGTGCCGCAGCATCGTGCGCGCGGACGTCTGGTCGTCGACGATGACGATTTTCACGGAGTTGCCCCACATGCGGATACCGTGCGTCCTTGCGCGTAAGTGAAGATGAACGGGCTGGGTCCCAGCCCCGGAATTTAAAGCAATTTCCGCGCCTTGTCTCGTATCCCGCTGTTTCGCGGCCGGCGTGCCGAAACGCAGGATGCGGGCGTATCCGGCCAGCGACCCGGCATTGCCGGACGGTTCCGGCCTGCCCGCCTCGATCCGGAGGACCCGTGTCGCACCCTGCCCGGAGAATCGCCGCTCAGCTCTCCGGCCGCATGTACGGGAACAGCAGCACGTCACGGATCGATGCCGAACCCGTGAGCAGCATCACCAGGCGGTCGATGCCCACGCCGAGGCCGCCGGTCGGCGGCAATCCGACCTCGAGGGCGCGGATGTAGTCGGCGTCGTAGTGCATGGCTTCGTCGTCGCCGCCCTCCTTCGCCTCGACCTGCGCCCGGAAGCGCGCGGCCTGGTCCTCGGGATCGTTCAACTCGCTGAATCCGTTGGCCATTTCCTTGCCGCCGATGAACAGCTCGAAACGATCGGTGATGCCCGGCTCGGTATCGGATTCGCGCGCGAGCGGCGAGACCTCGACCGGGTAGTGGGTGATGAACGTCGGCTGGATCAGGTCGGCCTCGACCGTCTTCTCGAAGATTTCCAGCAGCAGCTTGCCCCAGCCGTAGCCCGGCTTGACGTGGACCTTCAGCCGCGCGCAATGCGCGGCGAGCGCGGCGCGATCGCGGCAATCGGCGACGGAGATCTCCGGATTGCGCTCGCGCACCGCTTCCTCCAGCTTCCAGCGCCGGAACGGCTTGCCGAGGTCGATCGTGTTGCCTTCCCAGACCACCTCGTCCACGCCCACGGCCTCGCGCGCGACATCGCGGATCAGGCCTTCGGTGAGGTCCATCACTTCGTTGTACGTGGCGTAGGCCTCGTACAGTTCGAGCATGGTGAACTCGGGGTTGTGGCGGGTGCTGACGCCTTCGTTGCGGAAGTTGCGGTTGATCTCGTACACGCGCTCGAAACCGCCGACCACGAGACGCTTGAGGTACAGCTCCGGCGCGACGCGCAGGTAGAGGTCGAGATCGAGCGCGTTGTGGTGCGTGGTGAAGGGGCGTGCGGTGGCGCCGCCGGCGATGTAATGCATCATCGGCGTCTCGACTTCCTGGAAGCGCCGTGCATCGAGCCACTGCCGGATCGCGGAGACGATCTTCGAGCGCTTGCGGAACACCTCGCGCGATTCCGGCGTCACGATCAGGTCGACGTAGCGCTGGCGGTAGCGCTGCTCGACATCGGCGAGGCCATGCCACTTGTCCGGCAGCGGCCGCAGCGACTTGGTCAGCAGGCGCAGCGCGCCCGCCTTCACCGACAACTCGCCGGTCTTCGTGCGCATCAGCGTGCCTTCGGCGCCGACGATGTCGCCGATGTCCCAGTGCTTGAAGGCGTCGTAGGCCTCGCCCAGCGCGGCCGCCTGCAGGAACAGCTGGATGCCGCCGGTCATGTCCTGGATCTGCGCGAACGCGGCCTTGCCCATCACGCGCTTGGCCATCAGGCGACCGGCGACGGCGACGCTGCGACCCTCGGCCTCCAGCGCCTCGCCGGTCCAGCGGTCCGCGTCTTCGTAGGCGTCCTGCAGATCCTGCGCGTAGTCGCGGCGGACGAAGTCGTTGGGGAACGCCGTGCCCTGCCCGCGCAGGGCGGCGAGTTTGCCGCGACGCTCCGCGATCAGGGCGTTGTCGTCGTGCGGCGGCTTCTGGGCGTCGGTCATGGGCGGGATGTCGGAAAGCGGAAGGGAGTGCCGCCGATGCGGGCGCTGCACGGGCCATCGGCGGCAGCACCGCGGCAGCCGCATCGTCGCGACCGCCGCCTTGGCGGACGGAAAGTATATCGGCAGGCCGCGGTCGATGGTCTCGCGCGACCCGGCCGGGGCCGGCGCCCGCTTCCGGTCAGCGCAGCATCTGTCGGGTCGTCGCCGCGGCCCAGGCGATGAGGCCGAAGCCGAGCATCCAGCCGATGTCGATCCACGAGCCGGTCACGTAGCTCTCGGACAGCATCAGGTAGGTGTAGAGCTGGTTGGCGACGATGTAGAGCAGCACGCCCCAGACGACGTACCACCAGGCGCGTCCGATCACGCCGCCGCGGAAGGCGGTCGCGAGCAGGACGGTGACCGCCAGCAGGATCGGATCGAACAGGGTGTAGCCGACCGACGACAGCTGGGTGGGGAAATCGCTGCCGGTCAGGCCCTCTAGGTTGGCCAGGAACGTCCAGTAGCCGCAGCCGACCAGCAGCGCGAGCGCCAGCGCCCAGCCCCATGCCGGCGTGCTCAGCCCGGCGGAACGCCGGAAGGACAGCAGCCCGGCGCTGATGAGCGGGCTGGTGGCGAGATAGCCGATGTCGGAGAAATAGGGATAAGGCGTGTCCTGGCCGCCATGCAGGACCGGGTAGGCGCCGAAGATCGTCGCGCCGATGCCCCAGGCGAGGACGCCCGCCCCGATGAACCCCCAGGCCCTGCTGAGCGGGCTGCCCGGGGGAAACGCGGCCCAGGTGCGGAAACACAGGAACGCCGCGATCAGACTGCTGGCGGTCTGCTGGACGTCCGAGA
This sequence comes from Lysobacteraceae bacterium, assembly GCA_044227145.1. Lineage (GTDB taxonomy): Bacteria > Pseudomonadota > Gammaproteobacteria > Xanthomonadales > Xanthomonadaceae > Lysobacter_I. Next base: position 5,755 of record JBGAFR010000034.1, on the reverse strand, counting down.
AATACAGGCGGAACTGCGGGTCGTAACCGATCCACGCCAGCACCGCGAGCGCGATCGACAGCGCGACCCAGACGAAGGCCACCACTTTGCTTGCCGTACCCATCCCCACTCCCCTTTCGATGCACGATCAAAGATGCGACGACGCCCCCCGGCGTCCCGTTCGAGGCCGACGCAGGGCCGGCATCGGTGTTGCTACAGCGTGATCCGGTCGTACAGCGGCACCAGCAATGCGTCGGCCTTCTGGGTACCGATCATCATCGCCAGCTGCTGCCTGCACGCATTGAGGAACAGGATCGGGTTCTCCCGCGGCGAGTAGCGTGCGGCAGCTTCCATGACCTTCTTCTCCGCCGCGGAACCGTAGAACTGTCCGAGAATGTCGACCGCGTCCTGCCGGAGCGCCTGCCACTGGGAGTCCGACAGCACGCTCCCGGGCGATGGATCGGACGACGGGTTCGTCGCGGTCTCGGGCATGCCCCGGATCACCTCGGAAGCGGCGTCCGCGTGCGGCTCCGGAACGGGCTCCGGGGGCGGCGACAAGCACGCGATCAGCGCGTCGATGGGCATTGCGGGGTTGGACGCCGTCGGCACGACGCCATCGTCGACCGGCATGAACACGATCTTGATGAAGGCGGTCATGCGCGCGATTTCGGCGATCGCGTCGTCGTTGCCCTTGCGCGCGTATTCGATCAGGCAGGTCTGCCCATCCTGCACGCGGACGTGGCCATGCCTGAGCGCCCCGCCCCGATCGCCCGGAGCGTAGAAATAGACCCGACCGGAGGTTCCCGTTTGCCTGAGTTCGACGATGGCCGCCTTCAGATCAGACAATCCGAGCATACCGGTCCCCCATGCGTGCGATCGCTCCCGTGTTCGACGGGCGCGCACGTCATGTCCCTGTCACGCCGCCGTCAAATCGGAGTGTACCGATAAAAAACGTGATGTCCATAAGGTGAAATTCATCGATCTCGTCAATGTAACGACGAAATAATTTGACAGATTTCGCTGTTTTCTTGACAGGCAACGCCACAGGCCGCGACGGCGGAGCGCGGCTCCGCCGTCGCGCATCCTGGCGAAGTCAGGCGGCGTCGCTGCGCTTGGCGCCGGCGTCGAGGCCCGACTTGAGGCTGGCCTCGACGAATTCGTCGAGGTCGCCGTCGAGCACCTTCTGGGTATCGCTGCGTTCGACGCCGGTACGCAGGTCCTTGATCCGCGACTGGTCGAGCACGTAGTTGCGGATCTGGCTGCCCCAGCCGATGTCGGATTTGGTGGCTTCCAGCGCGTCGCGCTCGGCGTTGCGCTTCTGTATCTCCATCTCGTACAGCTTCGCCTTCAGCATCTTCATCGCGGTGTCGCGGTTCTGGTGCTGGCTGCGACCGTTCTGGCAGGCCACGACAATCCCGGACGGCACGTGCGTGATGCGCACCGCGGATTCGGTCTTGTTCACGTGCTGGCCGCCGGCGCCCGAGGAGCGGTACACATCGGTCCTGAGGTCGGCCGGGTTGATCTCGATGTCGATGTCGTCGTCGACTTCCGGCGACACGAATACCGAAGTGAACGAGGTGTGGCGTCGGTTGTCGGAGTCGAACGGCGACTTGCGCACCAGCCGGTGCACGCCGATCTCGGTCTTCAGCCAGCCGTAGGCATAGTCGCCCTCGACCTTGACCGTCGCCGACTTGATCCCGGCCACGTCGCCGGCGCTGGCTTCCATCAGCTCGGTCTTCCAGCCGCGCGATTCGGCCCAGCGCAGGTACATGCGCAGCAGCATTTCCGCCCAGTCCTGGGCCTCGGTACCGCCGGCGCCGGCCTGGATGTCGACGTAGGCGTTGGCCGAGTCCATCTTGCCGGAGAACATGCGCTGGAATTCGAGCTGGTCGACGCCCTTGGCGTAGCGCTCCACGTCGGCCTGGATGGCCAGCGCGGTGTCGTCGTCCTCTTCCATCTCGACCAGGTCGAGGAGTTCCTCTGCGCCCCCGAGCCCGTCCTTCAGGTCGCGGATGCCGTTGACGGTCTTGTCCAGCAGCGCGCGCTCGCGGCCCAGGGCCTGCGCGCGTTCGGCGTCGTTCCAGACGTCGGGGCTTTCCAGCTCGCGGTTGACTTCTTCGAGACGCTCGACCTTGGCGTCGTAGTCAAAGATACCCCCTCAGCGCATCGAGCCGGCCCCGGAGGTCGGCGATGCGCTGGCGGATCGGGTTGAGTTCGATCATGGCAATTCTGCGGCTGGAACAAAGGCCGGCGATTCTAGCAGGCCGGGGTCCGGCCGGCTCGGCCGCGTCGGCACCGCTCAGGCGGCGACCCGGGCCCGCAGCGCGTCGCGATAGGTGCGGCTGCAGGGCACGACGGCGCCGTCGTGCAGGTGGATGCGGGCGTCGCCGCTGTCCAGCGGTTCCAGCGAGGCGATCCGGCCCAGGTTGACGATGTAGCTGCGGTGGACCCGGGCGAAGCGGCCGGCATCCAGCCGCGCCTCGATCCCGGCGATGGTGCTGCGCAGCGGATAGTCGTGGCCGCGGACCCGCAGGTTCACGTAGTTGCCGGACGCCTGCAGCCATTCGATGTCGTCGGCGGCGACCAGGAATTCCCGGCCCAGCTTGCGGACGAGGAAGCGCTCGGGCAGGTCCACCGGCTCCAGCGGCTCGCCCTCGTCGGGCCGGCCCAGCAGGCTGGCCTCGCCCTGCAGGCGACGGATCACGAACCGGTAGCCTTCGATCGTCGCGACCAGCATGACGTAGCCGCGTACGTCCTTCAGGTATTCGTAGACCAGTTCCCGCGACCAGTCGCCGAAGTCGTAGTGCCCGCCCAGCGCGGCATAGGCCAGCTTGCGGAGCGCGACCATGCCCACGACGTGGACCAGCGAGAACACGACGCTGCCCAGGACATGCAGCGCGAGCCGTCGTCCGATGCCGTCCCACTGCAGGGGCACCCGGCGGGTCCAGACGAGCAACGCCGGGACCAGCGCCAGCACCATCAGCCCGCTGGACCACTCCCAGACCGCCGGCTCCCAGTCCGCGAAGTCCAGCCCGACGCGGTGCACGTCCATGATCACGGTGACGCTGTTCGCCACCCCGTTGGTCGCGGTCAGCAGGATCCAGAACCCGATCTCGATCGCCCGCCGCCAGCGCCAGAACCAGGCGGGGCCGGGAAGGACGACGGCGCTGTCGGCCGGAGGAGAGGATGCGCTCGCTGGCATCGACGCATTCTAGGGCGCGTGCCGACAGGACGTGCCGCGGGTCATCCCCGCTGCCCCGCGATTCGTCCCTTTTTCATGCCGATCAGGCACTTGCCGATGGAAGGCATCGCGACGGCGCCCACACTCGCCGCATCTTCCGAGGAGCGACGACCATGCAGCGCCGACACGATCTGGACTGGGTCCGGATAGCCGCCTTCTTCCTGCTGGTGCTGTACCACACCGGCATGTACTACGTGACCTGGGACTGGCACGTGAAGAGTCCCTTCGCCAGCGCGGCACTGGAGCCTTACATGGTGTTCAGTTCGCCCTGGCGGCTGTCGCTGCTGTTCCTGGTCTCGGGGGCGGCGACGACGTTCCTGTTCGAGAAGAGTCGCACGGCCGGCAAGGGCTTCCTCGGGCCGCGGTCGTGGCGGCTGCTGGTGCCGTTGCTGTTCGGCATGTACGTGATCGTGACCCCGCAGAGCTACTACCAGGTGGTCGAACAGTTGCCGGGCGGCTACCACGAGGGTTATCTCGCCTTCTGGTGGCGGTACGTGATGCACGACGGCAGCTTCTGCCGCGACGGCGATTGCCTGCGGCTGCCGACCTGGAACCACCTCTGGTTCGTCGCCTACCTCTGGGTCTACACGCTGCTCGCCTGGGCTGCGCTGCGCTGGGCGCCGCGGGCGACGGCCGCCCTCGGCGACCGACTCGCGCGCGCGATGCGGGGAATCGGCGTGCTGGTCCTGCCGGCGCTCTGGCTGGCAGCCGTGCGGCTGGCGCTCGTGGGCCGTTTCGAATCCACCCATGCCCTCGTCGACGACTGGTACAACCATGCGCAGTATTTCCCGGTGTTCCTGCTCGGGATGCTGATGGCGACACGCACCAGCTTCTGGGACGCCCTGCATCGTCTGCGCTGGACATCGCTGACCTGCGCGCTCGTCGCCTATGCCGGCCTCGTCTGGTATTTCTTCGGCAGCGGTTACGACGATGCGACACCGCCGCCGGACGCCCTGCGGATGCTGCAGCGGGTGGTCTGGGCGGTGTTCCAGTGGACGGCGATCGCCGCGATCCTCGGCTTCGCCCGCGGCATCGCCTTCCGCGACACGCCCGCGCTGCGCTACCTGCGCGAGGCCGTGTTCCCGGTGTACATCCTGCACCAGACGGTGATCGTGGTGTTGGCGCACAACGCGCAGCCGCTGGGCCTGCAGCCGGTGCTCGAAGGCCCGCTGCTGGTGCTGGCGACCTTCGCGCTGTGCTTCCTCGGCTTCGAGATCGTGCGCCGGGTACGCTGGCTGCGGCCGCTGTTCGGGCTGAAGGCACTGCCGAAATCCGCCGCGAATCGCCCGATCGCGCACAGCACTGCGGCAGCCGACGTGCAGTAGGCTTCCGGACGATCCGCTCCGGGATGTCCGCATGCTCCGCCCCTCGGCTTCGTTCCTGATCGCCACCCTCGCCTGCGCGCTGCAGGCGGGGTGCGCGACCCCACCGCACCGTGCGGACGACGACACCGTCGCTCTGCTGACCCGGCAGGCCGATGCCTGGGACCGGGCCATCGTCCGCAAGGATCGCGACGCGATCGTCGCGAACATGGACGATGGCTTCCGCCAGATCGACAGCGACGGCGGCTGGCACGACAAGGCCGGTTTCCTCGCAGACATCCTCGACCCGCGGCTGACCATCGCGCCCTACGCCGTCGAGGACTTCGAGATCCGCGTCCTCGGCGACAGCGCGCTGCTCACCGGCACCACCGACCTGCACGGCACCTGGGAAGGCCAGCCGTTCCGCGTGCACTACCGCTACACCGATGTCTACGCGAAGCGGGACGGCATGTGGCGGGTGGTCAATGTGCAGACGACCCGGATCGCCGACACGCCCTGACCGCGGCGCGCCCGATGCCGGGCGCGCCGGCGGCGGTCACTTCACCGTGAACTCGCCCACGAACACCGTCTCGCTCTGCCCGCTCAGTCGCAGGGTCACCGCTTCGTTCTTCTGGCGCGACGTGCCCCAGCCGGTGCTGAAGACGAGGTTGAGCGTGGTCGCGCCGGTGACGATCTGCTGGCGGTCGCCGAAGAAATTGGCCTCGACCTTGTACTTGCCCGGCTTGGCGTTCTTCAGCACGAATTCCTCGGGGCCGTAGCCGCCGGTGAAATCGTCGCTGAGCAGGCCGCCCTGGTAGGTGTTGCGGTTGCCGTAGTAGCACTTCTCGCCGTTCGGGTCCGTCACCCACAGGTCCATGTCGCTGTTGTCGCTGTCCCAGGCCAGCACCACGCGCAGGTCCAGCGGCATGTTCTTCAGCAGGCGCGGATCGATGAAAGACGTGTCCAGCGGCGTCGGGCTGGTGGCGATGATGCCGTTCATCTCGTTCAGCGCGACCAGCTCGACCTCGGAGAAGCGGCTGTCCCACGGCCGCGCGGCCACGTCGTACAGATGGCGGATGCCTTCCTGACGGTCGCCCGCCGCGGCAAGGGCCAAGCCGAGGTCGCGATGGCTCTGCGGCTCCTCGTCGGCGAGGCGCAGCACCTCGCGCAGCACGTCGACCGCGTGGTCGTAGTCCTTCGCCTGCATCAGCCGGTAGCCGAGCACGCGCAGCAC
>JBGAFR010000033.1:0-36415 GCA_044227145.1 Lysobacteraceae bacterium | reverse complement strand
AGGCCACGCTGGAACGCAACCAGCTGGCCACCGTTCTCGCACATCAGCAGGGTCACGCGCGGGTCGGCGCCGTAGCGCTCGCGCAGCAGGTCCTGCGAGCCGTCCTTCGAGCCGTCGTCGACGACGATGACCTGGCTCGGAGGCCGCGACTGCGCCAGCGCGCTGTCGACCGCCTCGACCACGAAATCGCGGTAGTTGTAGCAGGTGACGACGACGGCAAAGGTGGTGGGCGCGGCGGCGTTCATGCCGAGCGACCTTCGCCGATGTCGGTCTCGGCCAGCAGCTTGCGGAAGTAGGCGATGGTTTCCTTCAGGCCGTCTTCCAGCGCAACCTTGGGCGCCCAGCCCAGTTCCGACTTCGCCAGCGCGATGTCGGGCTGGCGCTGCTTCGGGTCGTCCGACGGCAGTGGCCGGAACACCAGCTTCGAGCGGCCGCCGACCAGCGACAGCACCTTCTCGGCGAGTTCGATCATGGTGAATTCGCCGGGGTTGCCGATGTTGATCGGGCCGGTGAAGCCGGCCGGCGTCGCCATCATCCGCTCGAAGCCTTCGATCAGGTCGTCGACGTAGCAGAAGCTGCGCGTCTGCAGGCCGTCGCCGTAGATCGTGATGTCCTCGCCGCGCAGCGCCTGCACGATGAAATTGCTGACCACGCGCCCGTCGTTGGGATGCATGCGCGGGCCGTAGGTGTTGAAGATGCGCACGACCTTGATGTCGAGGTCGTGCTGGCGGTGGTAGTCGAAGAACAGCGTCTCGGCGCAGCGCTTGCCTTCGTCGTAGCAGCTGCGGATGCCGATCGGATTGACGCGGCCCCAGTAGCCTTCCGGCTGCGGATGCACTTCCGGATCGCCGTAGACCTCGCTGGTAGACGCCTGCAGGATGCGCGCGCGCAATCGCTTGGCGAGGCCGAGCATGTTGATCGCGCCGTGCACGCTGGTCTTCGTCGTCTGCACCGGATCGTGCTGGTAGTGCACCGGCGATGCGGGACAGGCCAGGTTGTAGATGCGGTCGACCTCGACGTACAGCGGGAAGGTCACGTCGTGGCGGATCAGCTCGAAGTAGGGATGGCCGATGCGATGCGCGATGTTGCGCTTGCTGCCGGTGAAGAAGTTGTCGACGCAGAGCACGTCGTGGCCTTCGTCGAGCAGGCGGTCGCACAGGTGCGAGCCGAGAAAACCGGCGCCGCCGGTCACGAGGATGCGAGCCATCGCAGGAGGGTATCCAACTGATGCGCCGGCGGCGGGGGCGGCGACGCGGGGTGGGGGAAGGCGGCCATTTTCGGTGATCGCCCCCCGGGCTGACCAGCCTTGGATGGGACCGGGACCGCGACCGGAGTCCCGCTACCGGGCGCGGCTCAGGAGCTGCAGGATAGCGCGCCGCAGCCGGCGCGGTCGCGCGCCCAGTCCGGGCGCTTCGTTGCGAACGCCTCCCGTTCCGGGCGATCGTCGTACGGGCGGCGCATCGCGTCGAGCAGTTCGCTGATGGCCGAGACATCACCTGCCTCGGCGCGATCGATGGCCTGCTGCGCCAGCCAGTTGCGCAGCACGACCTGCGGATTCGCCAGTCGCATGCGTTCGCGTCGGACATCCGCAGGCAACGGATCGTCGGCCGCGCGCGCGGCGTAGCGCGCGAGCCACGCGCGCAGGTCCGCGTCGTGCGCGAGGCGCTTGTCCGGGTCGTAGAAGGCGACCTCCAGCGGCGCGGCGTCCTCACCGACGAAATCGATCAGGCCGCGGAACCACAGGGTCATGTCGATCTCGGCCGCGTGCATCAGCGCGTGCAGGTCGCGGATCAGCGCGACATCCTCGTCACGGCATTCGGCGAAGCCGAGCTTGCGTGCGATGTTGTCGTGATCGGCCTGCGCATACGCAGCGCCGAACGCGTCGATGCCGGCCGTCAGCGGCGCGGCGTCGCCGAACAGCGGCGACAGCGCCTGCGCGAGGCGCATGAGGTTCCAGCGCGCGATCGCCGGCTGCCAGCCGAAGCGGTAGCGGCGGCCGCCGGCGTCGGTGGTGTTGGGCGTCCAGTCGGGATCGTAGGCATCGATCCAGCCATACGGGCCGTAGTCGATGGTCAGGCCCAGGATCGACATGTTGTCGGTGTTGAGCACGCCGTGGACGAAGCCCGTGCGCATCCATTCGGCAGCCAGCCGCGCCGTGCGCGTGCAGATCTCCGAGAACCAGTCGCCGTACAGCGTCTCGCCCTCGCCGCGCAGGTGCGGGAAATCGCGGCGGATCGCGAAGTCGGCGAGCGCGCGCAGCAGCGCGGTCTCGCCGCGCGAGGCCGGCAGCTCGAAATGGCCGAAGCGCAGGAACGACGGCGCGACCCGGCAGACCACCGCGCCCGGTTCGGGCTTCGGATGGCCGTCGTAGAACATGTCGCGGACCACGTCCTCGCCGGTGGCGACCAGCGACAGCGCGCGGGTCGTCGGCACGCCGAGATGATGCATGGCCTCGCTGCACAGGAATTCGCGGATCGACGAGCGCAGCACCGCGCGGCCATCGGCGAAGCGTGCGTACGGCGTGGGCCCGGCGCCCTTGAGCTGGAGTTCGAGCCGCGTGCCATCCGCTTTCACCGTTTCGCCGAGGCTGATCGCGCGGCCATCGCCCAACTGGCCGGCCCAATTGCCGAACTGGTGGCCGCCGTAGTTGGTCGCGAACGGGTCCATGCCGGGCAGCAGCGTGTTGCCGCCGAAGACCTGCGCGAACGTCTCCGATGCGGTGTCCGCTGTGTCGAAGCCGAGCGTCTCCGCCATCTCGCGCGACACCGCGAACGTGCGCGGCGCCGCGACCGGCGTGGGCGCGACCCGCGACCACAACGCCCGGCGCACCTCGCGCCGGCGCGGGCCGGATTCGGGATCGCCGGGGAGTTCGGCGAGGAAGCGGTTGTCGAAGGTCAGGGTGTCGAGCATGGGGGGAGTGTCGGTCCGGAAAGGGGTAACGCAAACCGTCGAATCTGGATTCGAGCGCGCTCGAAAAACCTCGCCTTCCTCGCGCAAGCGAGGACCCAAGCGTCAGTGGCGATCATGCGTGGGTCCTCGCATACGCGAGGATGACGGCATCCTTTTCGTGCGGACGCAACAGGAAAGCGACGGCGAACGTCGATGCGGCGCGCATCGAACCGGCATCGCTCACTCCACCTTCTGCCCGCGCTCCAGCATCCACAGCATGATCGTCTTCTGGCGAACATAATTGGCGCGGACGTAGGCGTAGACCAGGCCGTGCCAGCCTTCGAGGAAGCCCAGCCGGAACACGTAGCCGCGCCAGAACCGCCACGCCGGCGACAGGATCAACTTGGCGAGCGACGCGCGCTTGCCGCGGGCGAATTCGTGCTCGGCCATCATCCGCGCATAGCGCTCCGTCTTCTGCAGCTGCTGCATCAGCGAGCGGTACGGGTAGTGGATCAGGTCGCCCGGCAGCATCTTCACCGCACCGTCGACGCTCGCGGCCTCGTGGATCTCGCGATTGCCGCGCCAGCCGCCGCGACGCCGGTCGAACAGCCGCAGCACGCGATCCGGATAGGCGTTGCCGCGGCGCAGGAAGCGACCGAAGTATTCGCTCAGCCGCGCGAAGCGGTAGCCCGCGGCGCCGGCGAAGCCGCGGTCGCGTTCGGCCAGGATCGCGGCCTTCAACTCGGGGCTCACGCGCTCGTCGGCGTCCAGGCACAGCACCCAGTCGTGCGCGGCCTGCTCGACCGCGAACTGCTTCTGGTTGCGGAACCCGGTGAAGGCGCGCTCGAACACCCGCGCGCCGGCGGCCTCGCACAGCGCCCGGGTGCCGTCGGTCGAACCGGAGTCGACCACCACGATGTCGTCGCAGAACGCCAGCGACGCCAGGCAGTCGCCGATGCGGTCGGCCTCGTTGAAGGCGATAATCACCGCCGAGACGGGCACGGCGGACGAAGGCGAGGACGTGGCGATGGCGGAATACCTGTTGTTCGCGACCGAGCGGTATGCGCTGCCGATCCTGCAGCCGCTGGCCGATGCGCTGCAGGCGGCGGGCCACGGCGTGCACGCCTGGTTCGCGGACGGCGCCGCCGGCGCGCGCCTGCCGGACCCGGTCCGCATGATAAGCCTGCGCGAGGCGGTGGCGCTGCGACCGCAGGCGGTGTTCAGCGCGGCGAACTGGGTGCCGACGTTCCTGACCGGGCCGAAGGTGCAGCTCTTCCACGGCTTCAACGTCGAGAAGCGCGACGCCGCCCGCGGCCATTTCCGCGTGCGCGGCCTGTTCGACCTCTACTGCACGCAGGGTCCGGCGACGACCGCCCCGTTCCGCGAGATCGCCGCCCGCCATCCGCATTTCGCGGTGGTCGAGACCGGCTGGCCCAAGCTCGATCCGCTGTTCCGCGACGACCACGGCGCCTCGGCCGCGCTGCGCGCGCCGGCGAATGGCCGCCCGACGGTCCTGTTCGCCTCGACCTTCACCGAACGCCTGAGCGCGGCGCCGCACCTGTTCGACGCGATCGCCGCCGAGGTCGCGCGCGGCGAGCGCTACTGGCTGCTGACCCTGCATCCGAAGTGCGCGCCGGAGTTGTTCGACCGCTACCGCAGCCTCGTTGGCGCGAACGCGGCCTTCGTCGAGACCGAGCAGCTGATGGCCGCGCAACGCGCCGCCGACGTGCTGGTGGCCGACACCACGTCGGTGGTCTCCGAGTTCGTGGTCCAGCACAAGCCGGTCGTCACCCTGCGCAACCGCGCGCCCAAGCCGCACATGCTGGATTTCGACGCTCCGGCACGGCTGCCGGAGATGCTGGACCGCGCGTTCGCGCCGACGCCCGAGCTGCAGGCGGCGATCGTGGTCTACGCCGACGCGATCCATCCGTATCGCGACGGACAATCGTCCGAGCGCGTGATCGCGGCGACCGAAGACCTGATCGCAGGCCGCCTCGGCCGCCTGCGCGGCAAACCGCTGGGCGGACGCTTCCGCGCGCTGCAGATCCGGTCGAAGCTGGGGTATTGGGGGCTGGGCTGACGCTGCGCTTTTTTGTAGGAGCGGCGGAAGCCGCGACAGGCTGCGGAAAGCGCATCGTGGCGTCGTCGCGCCTTCCGGCGCTCCTACAAAAAAGCATCACCACCGCAACGACTGTCGCGCCTGCGTGTGACACAGGCGTTCGAACAGGGCGCGGGCATCGGCTTCGGGCAGGAAGCGCAGCTGCAGCGGCTTCTCCATCGCGTTTCCGCCGGCGGTGTCCAGCAGCAGCCGGGCCATGCCGAGCATGCGATCGACCGGCGTCTGGCCCCAGCGGATCGCCTGCAGCTTGCCGATCTCGGCGAAGCGCCATTCGCGGGTCCACCAGCCGCCGCGCACGGCGACGAGGCGATCGTCGGCCGCGTAGCCGGCGTGGCGCGCGTTCTGCCACGCGATGTAGGCGATCCACGGCACCCACAGCGCGACGAAGATCAGGCCCAGCTTGCCCAGCCGCCACCACGCCGCGGCGCCGATCGCCGACGCCAACAGCAATTGCGGCAACAACAGGCGCCAGAACGTCAGCCGGTGCAGCGGCTGCCATTCGGCCGGCGGCCAATGCAGTTGCGGCGCGAGGTGGCGGATCAGCGCGTCGCAACGCTCGGGCGTCGCCACCGGCGCCAGCTCGCGCAACGAGCGCGGATGGTGGTGCCGCGACCCGTTTTCCAGCACCGCGGTGCTGACCTCGAGCGTGCGCCGGCCGAACCAGCGATGCAGCATGCCTTCGTGCAGGATCCAGGACTGGATGCGCCGGCGCGGCGTGCTGGTGCGCAGCCGGGTGAACAGGCCGCGTTCCAGGGTCAGGCGACGGCCGTGCTCCTCCAGCCGGAAGCCCGCGTAGTTCAGCAGCGCGATGCCGATCGAGAACAGCCGCAGCACGATCACGAAGAACAGCAGCAGCACCAGCGCCGCGCTGGCGACGTGGCCGTGGCCGAAGCCCGAGAGATAGCCCTCGAACACGCCGAACATCGCCCGCCCCCACTTCTCGAGCAGGTCCGACAGCAGGTCCGGGCTGAACTGCGCGAACGCGGCGAACGCGCCGCCGACCACGATCATGCCGCGGTTGGAGATCAACCCGAGGCGGACGATGTCGCCGAGGCCGAGCGCGTACAGCACGTCGCCGCGCGACGCGGCGGTCTCGGCATCGGCCACGGCCTCGCCGCGGCGGCGTCGGACCAGCGCTTCCAGCGCCATCGCATCGGACAGTTTCAGCACCCGCATCTCGGCCTCGGGCTTGATCCCGCCGGCCGATTCCAGCCGCACCTCCGCGACCCCGAAGATCCGGTGCAGCAAGGTCTGGTGCAGGGCGACGTTCTGGATCCGCGCGAACGGGATCTCGCGCAGGCTGCGTTCGAGCATGCCGCTGCGGATCTGCAGGCTGTCGCGACCGATGCGGAAGCGGTACGTGTAGTAGCGCCAGATCGACAACGTCGCCAGCACGCAGATCACCACCACCGACCACAGGTCGTTGCGGTCGCCGCGGCCGAAGAACAGCAGCACCAGGATCGGGAAGATGAACTGCTTGAGGTGCGCCAGCAGCACGAACAGCCACGACAGCGGATGCAGTCGACGCTCCGGCTGCAGCGCCGGCGGCGGGGTCGGCGCGGCGGCGGCGTCAGGCGCGATCGTCATCGTCCGCCGCCTGGCGTTCGATCTCGCGGCTGAAGTGCTCGCGCAGGCGCTCGGCCACGCGTTCGTCCAGGCCCGAGACGTGCACCCCGCCCAGCCGCGTGCCGGCGGTGTGCAGCACCAGCGACGCCAGCCGCTGCATCCGCTCCAGCGGCCCGCGCTTGATGTCCAGGTGCTGCACCCGCGACGCCGGCACCTGCGTCTCCCACAGCCACAGCCGTCCGCGGCGCACCGCGAAGCCGTCGCTGTCGAGCCGCCAGAACGTGTAGCGGTAGCGGCGGAAGGCGATCCACAGCGCCCCCAGCACGATCAGCACCCAGCCGGCCACGATCGCCGTCAGCACGTAATGGCCGTGGTGGTAGTGGATGAACAGCCGGCGCAGGACCAAGCTGAGGATCCCGCCGGGGATCAGCGAGGACACCAGCGACGCGACCACGAACACCCCGAAGGCGCGCCGGGGCAACCGCTGCCAGCCCGTCGGGCCGTCCCAGGCCGGCGCCGCCGGCGCGGCCGCGCCCGTGCCGGCGACGAGGTCGGCGACGACTTCAGGGGCGGGAACGTGTTCGGACTCGGTCATGCGCGGCCCACTTCCAGATCGCGATAGGGGTTTCCGCCGCCATCCGGCGGCTGCAGGGTGTAGCGCTTGTACGTCCACTGGTACTGCGCCGGGTCGCGCGCGGCGATGCGCTCGACCGCCGCATTCAGCGCCGTCGTGGCGACCATCGTATCCGGCGACGCGATCTCCGGCGGCGCCGGTTCGATGCGCAGCGCGAAGGCGAGGTCGCCGATCCGCTCGCAGTAGGCGAACAGCACCGCCGCGCCGCTGCGCTCCGCCAGCCGCGGCAGCAGGGTCATGGTGTAGGCCGGCCGGCCGAAGAACGGCGCGAACGCGCCGTCGCCGCCCTTGGGCTGCTGGTCGGGCAGGATGCCGACCACGCCGCCGTCGCGCAGGCGCTTGAACAGCTGGCGGATGCCTGCGGCCTCGGCGCGGATCTGGGTCACGCGGTCGTCGTCGTCGGCGCGGACGATGCGCAGGAAGGCTTCGCCCAGCGCCGATTCCGGCGGCCGGTACAGGATCGCCAGCGGCGTGTGCGCGGCCAGCCACTGGTTCAGGAGTTCCCAGTTGCCGTAGTGCGGGGCGGCGACGATCACGCCCTTGCCGGCGGCGATCGCCGCGTCGAACAACTCGACCCCCTCGGTTTCGCGAATCAGGCGCAGGTTCGCGGCATGGGGGCGGGTCCACAGCCGCAGCGTCTCCAGTGCCTGGCGCGCGGTGGTGCGCAGGATCGCGCGCTGCAGGCGCTCGCGTTCGCCCGCTGGCATGTCCGGGTGGGCGAGCTGCAGATTGCGCATCGCGACCACGCTCTCGCGGGCGCCGAGCCGCCGCCACAGCACAGCGACGCCGTCGGCCAGGCCGCGCAGTACCGGCCACGGCAGGCGACCGAGCACGAAGGCGACGAGGTACAGGCAGCGGGCGAGGAAGGCGCTCATCCCGGAAGTCTACTTGCACCGCCAACCTGCACCGCCCGCTTGCACCGCCCGCGCGTTCCCGGCGATGCTCGCCGCCCCTTGTCCCGAGACCGCCATGCTCGCCCTGATCCAGCGCGTGACCGAAGCCCGGGTGACGGTGGCCGGCGAGACCGTCGGCGCCATCGGCCCCGGCCTGCTGGCCCTGGTCGGGGTCGAACCGGGCGACGGGGCGGCCCAGGTCGCGAAGCTCGGCGAGCGCCTGCTGCGCTACCGGGTCTTTTCCGACGCCGCCGGGAAGATGAACCTGTCCCTGTCCGACACCGGCGGCGGTCTGCTGCTGGTCAGCCAGTTCACCCTGGCCGCCGATACCCGGTCCGGGCTGCGGCCGAGCTTCAGCACCGCGGCCGCACCGGCGGAGGCCGAGCGCATCTTCGACGATATCGTCGCGTACTGCCGGCAAAATCACCGAAATCAGGTCGAAACCGGCCGCTTCGGGGCCGACATGCAGGTCGCGCTGGTCAACGACGGCCCGGTGACGTTCCTGCTCCGGGCCTGAACCCCCGCCGCCCGGGCCCTGAATGTCCCTGCCGCCGATGCCCCGGTGGCTTGAATGCATGGTCCCGGCGCACCACATCGCCCGCCGGACGCCTCCTTCTCTTTCGACGGCGTCCCGCGCGGCCGCGGGGCCGCGCTCGGTCCGAGCGCCCTCGGACACCCGGTCCAGCCCGGAGCCGGTTATAATTACGGGTTCACTTTCCAACGGTGGCGTCCCCATGGCCAACGAACGTCCGGCTCCCCAGTCCGACATCAAGCAGCTGATCAGCAAGGGCCTGGAGCAGGGCTACCTGACCTATGCCGAGGTCAACGATCACCTCCCCGACGACCTCGTCGACCCGGAGCAGATCGAAGACATCATCGGCATGATCAACGGCATGGGCATCGAGGTGCACGAAGTCGCGCCCGATGTCGACACACTGCTGCTCGCCGACGGCACCACCGGCGGCCGCGAGGTCGACGACACCGCAGCCGAGGAAGCGGCGGCCACGCTGACCGCACTCGACGGCGAAGGCGGCCGCACCACCGACCCGGTGCGCATGTACATGCGCGAGATGGGCACGGTCGAACTGCTGACCCGCGAAGGCGAGATCGCCATCGCCAAGCGCATCGAGGAAGGCCTCACCCAGATGATGTCGGCGCTGGCCAGCTTCCCCTGGTCGGTGCAGCTGCTGCTGGAAGAGTACGAACTGCACAAGGCCGGCAAGAAGCGCTTGGCCGACATCGTCGCCGGCTTCAACGACATCGAGGAACCGGCCGAAGAGATTCCGGTCGCCGAGGACGCTTCCGGGGACGACGCCTCCGCCGACGACGCCGACGACGACAGCGACGACGGCGACGACGACGGCGCGACCGAGGACAGCGCGCCGACCGGCCCGGATCCGGCCGAGGTCGCGCGTCGCATGGAGCTGCTGGCCGCGGGCTACGCCAGGTTCCAGAAGGCCTACGCCAAGCAGGGGGCCGCCCACAAGTCGGTCGCCGCCCTGCGCCAGGAGATGGCCGACCAGTTCATGACCCTCAAGCTGCCGCTGCCGCTCACCGACACCCTGGTGAAGAAGCTGCGCGACGTGCTGGGCCAGATCAAGGAGCACGAGCGCCGCATCCTCGACCTCTCCACCCGCGTCGCCCGCATGCCGCGCAAGGACTTCATCCGCGCCTGGGAAGGCAACCAGACCAACCTGGGCTGGGTCGACGAGATGCTCAAGCGCAAGCAGAAGTGGTCGTCGGGTCTGCGCGAGGTGAAGGACCAGATCATCGCCGAGCAGGAAGCGACCATCGCCACCGAACAGGCGCTGTACCTCAACCTTTCCGACATCAAGGACATCAGCCGCGCGATGGCCTACGGCGAGGCCAAGGCGCGCAAGGCGAAAAAGGAGATGGTCGAGGCCAACCTGCGCCTCGTGATCTCGATCGCCAAGAAGTACACCAACCGCGGCCTGCAGTTCCTCGACCTCATCCAGGAAGGCAACATCGGCCTGATGAAGGCGGTGGACAAGTTCGAATACCGCCGCGGCTACAAGTTCTCGACCTACGCCACCTGGTGGATCCGCCAGGCGATCACCCGCTCGATCGCCGACCAGGCGCGCACCATCCGCATCCCGGTGCACATGATCGAGACGATCAACAAGCTCAACCGCATCAGCCGCCAGATGCTGCAGCAGTACGGCCGCGAGGCGACCCCGGAGGAGCTGGCGAAGGAAATGGACATGCCGGAGGACAAGATCCGGAAGGTCCTGAAGATCGCCAAGGAACCGATCTCGATGGAAACGCCGATCGGCGACGACGAGGACAGCCACCTCGGCGACTTCATCGAAGATACCAACGTCGAGTCCCCGATCGAGAACACCACCAACATCAACCTGCAGGAAACCGTGCGCGAAGTCCTCGCCGGCCTCACCCCGCGGGAAGCCAAGGTGCTGCGCATGCGTTTCGGCATCGACATGAACACGGACCACACGCTGGAGGAAGTCGGCAAGCAGTTCGACGTCACCCGCGAGCGCATCCGCCAGATCGAAGCCAAGGCCCTGCGCAAGCTGCGCCACCCGAGCCGCTCGGAACAGCTGCGCTCGTTCCTGGATATCGATTGAGGGGGCGTTCCCGCGTCAGCCGGATTTCGCCGAAGAAACCCGCCTCCCGGCGGGTTTCTTCGTATCTGGCGCCCGCTGCGGCCTGTCGAATTGGGGGTGATGCACTTCGGCATGGCAGTTCGCGCAAAGCACGATGCATTGGGCCATCTCCGTGCGAATATCCGCCTCGTTATGGTTCGAAAGCGAACGGATGTCGAGCGAGAACCTCTTGTCTGCCGGATCGAGGTGATGCCAGAGGAGTGCGGCCAGATTCCTCGCGTAGCCGCATCGGCGGCATCGGCCTCCCAACTCCACCAGCAGTGCCTCCTTGCGCTTCCAGCCACGCAACATAACCCTTGGGGGGTGCTGCGAGACACCGGCCTTGGTAAGATCCCGGCAACGGGCCTATAGCTCAACGGTTAGAGCAGGGGACTCATCGAACAGGTGACGTCGGCGCGTAATCGCCGGATGACAACGGGAAGAATTCAGGGAAACCGCAGCGGTCCGGCCGGCGGCGATCCTGAGCCGAGCCGGCGGTACACCGCCGGAAGGTGCAGAGACTACCTGAGGGCTGCAGTGCCCTTGATCACAGGCCAGAGCCTCCCGCACCCGACCAGCCACGCAGGCTGAGGGTGAAGAGATAGTCCACGCCGGGGCGAAAGCGCCGGGCAACGTGAATCCCTTGGTTCCAGGTTCGAATCCTGGTGGGCCCACCACACAGACATCCGGCAACGTCCCAAGACACCCCGAGAGACACACCAAACCCCGATTCTTTCGGGGTTTTTCTTTTCCTGCCGTCCATGCGCGTCCTATTGCATCCCGCCGGCAAGTGAGTAAGGCTGTGAGTACGGCCGCAGCAATGGCCCGGCCTTACTCACCCGAGCGTTACTACCATGCTGACCGACACCAAGCTGCGCGCACTGAAGCCGAAAGCGAAGGTCTACCGTGTCGCCGACACCCACGGGCTGTGCATCGAAGTGCGCACGACCGGCGCGAAGCTGTGGCGCTACCGCTACCGCTACGCCGGCAAAGCGAGCATGGCCGCGTTGGGCGAGTACCCGATGATGGGGTTGGCCGACGCGCGCACGGAGCGCGACCGCATGCGCTTGCTAGTGAAAGGTGGCGCGAACCCCGTCCATGTCGCCCGCGTGGAACGTGCGGCCCGGGTGGAGCGTTCGGAAACGACGTTCGCGGCGGTCGCGCTCGAACTGTTGGCGAAGCGCGCGAAGGAAGGCTTGGGCGCCGGCTCCGTCAAGCGCGAACGCCGGTTGATCGAGAAGGACTTGGCAAGCATCGGTAGCCTGCCCGTGGCCGACGTGACCGCGCCCGCCCTCCTGGCAGCCTTGCGCAAGCTGGAGAAGCGGGGTGTGGTGGAAACCGCCCACCGCGCGCGCTCCATGGCCGGGCAGGTGTTCCGCTATGCCATCGCCACCGGGCGTGCCAAGTACAACCCCGCCGCCGATCTTGCCGGCGCACTGGAACAGCCGAAGGTCCAACACTTCGCGAGCGTCACGGAACCGGCCAAGGTGGGCGAACTGCTGCGCACGATGCAGGGCTACAGCGGCTCGCCCGTGACCGTCGCCGCGCTGCGGCTGGCGCCGCTGGTGTTCGTTCGTCCCGGCGAACTGCGTCAAGCGCGGTGGGCCGACATCGATCTTGAGGCCGGCGAATGGCGCTTCATCGCCAGCAAGACCGGTACGCCGCATATCGTGCCGCTGTCGGAACAGGCGGTCGCCATCCTGCGCGACCTGCAACCGCTGACCGGGCGAAGCGAATACGTGTTCCCGGGCGTGCGCAGCGCTCGGCGGCCAATGAGCGAGAACACGATCAATGCCGCGCTCCGGTACATGGGTATCGACGGCGACACGATGAGCGGCCACGGCTTCCGGGCGATGGCGCGGACGATCCTCGACGAGGTGCTGCACTTCCGACCCGACTTCATCGAACACCAGCTGGCGCACGCAGTTCGCGACCCCAACGGCCGCGCCTACAACCGCACCGCCCACTTGGCCGAACGCCGCAAGATGATGCAAGCGTGGGCGGACTATCTCGACCAGTTACGCGACAGCACCGGCAAGGTCTTGCCGATGCGGCGCAAGGCATCCGGCGCGAGCCGGTGACCAAGCGGACGACCGGGGTGCGTCAACACCCCGGCCGCCCTCACCACCACCGTTCACTGAGGGAACGACAATGGCTAAGCGCACTCTAGCAGCCCACCGCAGCGCCCACGGGGCGCCCTGCCGCCCTGCCCCGGCAATGCCCCGCACGCGCCCGGAGACGGCCTCTGTGGCCTTCCGGACGATCCCGGTGGAGGGCAGGCACCTCTTGGAAGTCGCCGAAGGCGTGGACTGCGAGACGGCCCGGCGGGAAGCCTCCGACTTGGAGGACGCCGTGAGGCGCCTCTTGGGCGGATCAATCGAGACGGGCACGGATGGCAGCGCGGCCTACTTGTGCGAGTTTGCACTTGAGGCAGCGAGGGCTTTGAGGCAGTCAACCAATAACTGAGTCTATCGATCCGGTTCGCGCAATTCTTGCGCAACTTGCGATTTCACCCCCAGCAATCATTGGTAATTGGTTGGCCGCAAAGCATCAAATTCGGAGCGCGAGAATCAATCGCCGTGACTAGTAACGCCTGACGAAAAGTCCTGATTTTTTAGTCGTTTTCCGATTGAACGTAACACGCCGTTACTTCAAACCAAATCAATCGGCAAGACGAACGGCAATGGGGGGCATAAACTTGCGCGTCAAACCGTTGACTTGGGCGCACCGGGGGCGTTCACTAACGTCTGCGAGAGTGCGACAGCGTTTTCACTTTTGCAGCTACCGCGGCCCAAAGGGGCAATCTTTGAAAGAAGAAAGCCCCCAGGTGTGTCACCACCTGAGGGCCGTGGATTCCTGTCAACCCGTGCGGTTTCAGTCCTCCATGCCGGCAATCTTTCGACTCCCGACCAAACTCAATCTAGCGCGAATGCTTGGGGCTCGCAATCAATGCTTGGTGCGGGGGCAACCTTCCTCCGAGGAGCCACATGCTGCCCAACCCCGAGCAATTCACATCGAACCCGGCCACCCGTCCTGACGCGCCTCAATTACTGAGGCTGCCCCAAGTTTGTAGCCTCTGCGGGCTCAAGCGCTCGTCGATCTACAGGATGATTGCCGAAGGCACGTTCCCTGCGCCTGTGCCGATCGGGCAGCGAGCGCGTGCGTGGAGTTCATCGGAACTATCCGCATGGATCTCTGCGCGAATCGCAGCGCGCGACGCCGGAAGTATCAAGTGAATTGCCGGTCTCGCAATCATGGCCGACGATCATCGCGACGCAGCGAGGTTTCTATCCGCGCTTGCCCCGGACGGCGAACTGACGTTCCAGACCTTCGACGATGCCAAGCCCGGCACGAAGGCACTTAGCCGCGTGCTGCACGGCACGTTCGGACAGCACGCGAACAGGCTTGAAGACCTGAACGAACGCGGTGCCGGATGCTTCGTCATGGTCAACCGTGGCGACTTGGGAGGACGCAAGGAACGCAATGTGCAGGCCGTCCGGGCGGTGTTCCTCGACTTGGACGGCGCACCGCTGAAACCCGTCATGGCCGCGCCCTTGCCACCGCCGATCACCTGCGAGTCCTCGCCGGGCAAGTACCACGCCTATTGGCCTGTCGCGGACATGCCGCTGTCGGCCTTCCGCATGGCGCAGCGGACCCTTGCGGCCAAGTATGGCGGCGACCCCAAGGTGTGCGACCTTCCGCGCGTCATGCGGATACCGGGATTCCTGCACAGGAAGGCGACGCCGCATCGATCCCACCTCTTGCACTGCGACTTTGTGAAGCCATGGATATGGCCGGACTTTGTCGTGTGCATGGGCCTCGTCGACCCATCGCAGAAGCCGGACGCGGGCCTGTACGTCGAAGGGGGGCGGAACGACGCGATGTTCCGGTTCGCCTGCGGCCTTCGTTCCCAAGGACTGCCCCTCGATGAAGCGTTGCACCGGACCAACGTTGCGAATGCTAGACGTTGCATTCCTCCGCTAGACGGGGCAGAGGTCGCCGCAATCGTTTCGAGCGCCTACAAAGGCGATCAAAAGGGTTTCGTCGCACTACCGAACGCGCTCTATGACTCCCCCGGCTTTCAAATGCTGTCATCGGATGCAAAAGTCTTTGTGCTTGCGCTGGCACGGAAGCACTACGGAAGCAACAATGGCCGCCTGACCTTCACCATGGAGGACGCGGCCCGCTTAGGAATGAGTCCTAGACGACGGCGTAATGCAGTGATTGAGGCGACGGACTCTCGGATTGTCGACTTGACCCAAGCGAGCGCAACAGGCCGACCGGGGCATCGCGCAACCCCCGATTTTTTCACACTGCCCCACCTGAAATAGTGGTCAAAATGACCACCATCGATCCTGCCGAATAGTGGTCAAAACCGTACACCCTAGATAGATAACAGGGCTGTGTCCGAAAAGTGCTTGAAGACCTTGGAGGGCAGCGAAGTGACCAACTACCTGTCGCGCGATCGTCAACACCTGGCATCGATGCAACGCAAGCGACGCAAGCGCATGGTCAGAGTCGACTACATGCCGGGCCGGGAGGCGGTCGCGATCCTGCAAGCGAAGCGGGCGCAGTTGCAGCGCGGGAGCCTGTCGGCGACCAACAGCGCCATGCTCGACGCCATCCTGACGGAGTGGGCGCAACTGACCGGAATTAAGTACAGCGAAGTATCAAAGCCCCCAACTTCGGCAAAGCGGCCGGAGTTTTCCGACACGTCCGCGCGCGCGAATGACTCCGGGTTTTGTCATCCCCCTAAGGGGATAAAGAAAGCGACCGACAGCATGGCCCGTGTCATTTGTGGTGCCCGACGACGCCGTGACGGGTTGCCCTGCCAAGCGCTCAGCGTGCCCGGGAAGCAGCGCTGTAAGTGGCATGGGGGAAGCTCGACCGGACCGAAAACTGAGCGTGGAAAGCAGGCGTCACGAGCCAACCTAAGACAATGGATCGCCCGCACAGGGCCACGCTAGTTACTTCCCAATACCCGACTGAATGAGAACTCGAATGCCGAACGCTCCCCGGCGCCGGCGTAATATAAGTTATCCAAAGCCTCACACATCGCGAATCCAAACATCGCAATACATTTACCCTTTGAGCTCTCATAGAAAAGTTTGAACGAATCGTCTTCCTGCATCTTCGATGTAGAGAAACTGATATTTATGGCGGACCACAATGCAACAACGCTGTCGTTTCTATCATAAATGAATTTAAACCTTTCTATCGCGACATCACTTTTAAGATACGCCAAATCTTTTTGTGAAAAACCATCAACAATAAGCCTCGACAGCGGTTCATTCCCGTTCTCCGGTAGAGACTTGAGAATACTAGAGAGTCGGTCTATGTAGTAGGACAAATCAGAACGCGAATTATCAAGGTGTGCTCTTACCTTCTCGTGCTCCCCATACTCTGACTGCAATTTGATTTGCAAAGCCAAAATTATTAGCGTCACTATTGCAGTGATCGACCCATATGCGGCACCAAGGAAATCGCCTGCCTGCCCCCAGCGTTCGTGATCATTCGACAGATGAAACCCAAAATTGCATATGTAGAGCACTACCGGGAACATGAAGACGCTGAGGAGTGCCAAGAAATAAACCACGTTCTTTTTACTTTTCATTCCCATGCCCCCCTTGATTGCTATTTCGCCCCCCGGCGCAGCTTCACGACTTGCCTAGGGTCGCGGCCTTTTTCGGAGCTAGGCGGCATCCCGTGATGGGTGCGCAGGCCGTGCTGCCGGAGTGCAGACAGCATGCCCGGGAGGCCTCCGCCCTGTCACGCACTCCGCGCAATCCGGGCCCAAGCCCCTGCACACGTCCCGCATCCTCGCCTTGCGCCGCAGTGAAGCCGGCCACCTGCCGCGCACTCACGGACCTCGACCGGCCGGGATCGGTCGCAACCCTAGCGGTTGACCGTACCCTTTCGACCTCCACCGGCATGGCAAAAAAGCGGCACGGCGTCGCGATCAAACCTGAGGCCGCTTGCATGCCGCAGTGGGCCGACAGACCGCAGAAAGTGAGTAATTTTGCGAGTAAGACCGGCTAAAGCCTCGGAAAAATCTTCTTGTATTCATTGGCTTACGTAAACTATTAGGTTGCTGGTGGGTTTCCAGCCTGCGCCGCAGCGCAGGCGCCGTGCGCCGAAGTCCTCCGACGCACGGAAGCGCATCCCCGGGCGTCGTGGGCGTCCGACACATTTCGACATCCTTTCCCCGTGGCACCGCGCTAGGCTGCGACCGAATCTCGCGTCGTGCCCAGGGAGCGCCCGCCATGAAAGCCACCGTCTTCGTCACCGCCACCGTCGTCGCCCTGCTGGCCGCCGGCGCAGTCTCCGATCTGCGCGCCGGGCCCTTGCGCGAACGCCTGCGCGAGCGGATGCAGCAGCGTGCCGAAGGCGACGACGGCATGAGCGGCGCGTTCGGCGGGGCGATGAGCTGCGCAGACTGGGCGAAGCGGGTGGATCGGCTGGGCGAGCGGATGCAGGGGCGAGAGCACGGGCCGACGCCGGATCGCGCCGACATCGCCTACGGGACGGCGTCGCGCGAGCGGCTCGACGTGTTCGCACCGAAGACGGCCCCGCGCGGCGGCGCGCCGGTCATCGTCATGGTGCACGGCGGCGGCTGGTGCGTCGGCGACAAGGCGATGGCGGGCGTCACCGCGAACAAGGTCGCGCGCTGGGTATCGCAGGGCTTCGTGTTCGTCTCGGCCAACTACCCGATGGTCAACGACGGTGCCGACGCGCGCGCGCAGGGCGGCGAGATCGCCCGCGCGACCGCCTACGTGCAGGCGCATGCCGCCGAATGGGGCGGCGATCCGGCCAGGGTCATCCTGATGGGCCACTCGGCCGGCGCGCACCTGGTGTCGCTGGTGAACGCCGACGGCGAGCTGCGGCAGAAGTTCGGTGTGCGACGACGAAGCCGGCTGGAAGGCGGCCTCGCCGTACCACCGGCTCGACCGCAGCGCCGCGCCGTGGCTGGGCGTGTGCTCGACCCAGCGCAAGGACGATCCCTGCGGCCAGGCCACGGCCTACGCGAAGAAGAGCGAGGGCCTGGGCCTGCGCGCCGAGGTGCTGCCCGAGCCCATGGGCCACGGCGCGATCAACAAGGATCTCGGCGAAGACAACGACTACACGCGCGGCGTGGAAGCGTTCATGGCGACGCTCGATCCTTCGGTGGCGGTGCTGCTGCGGCGCTGATCAGCCGTCGACTCGGAAGTCCGCGGAGCCGCTCGGCACAGGGACCGCGACGCATCGATCAGGGCTTTCCGAACGTCGCGTCGAACGCATCGCCGACGTCGCAGTGGGGCTTGGTCGCCTGCGTGGTGCGCGTCCGTTCGAAGCGGTACTGCGGATAGCCCACGTCGCCATCGGCGTTGGTGCGCAGCGCGTACCAGGTGAACGTGACGGTGTTCGGATCGGCGTAGCTCTCGCCCAGCGCACGATCGGCGACCACCAGCGTCATTGGCTCGCCCGGCTTGCCGGGCAGCAGGCGCAGGCCGTGCAGGGTGCAGTCCGCACCGCCGCTGACCGTGGCGAACTGGCGTTCGTCGTCGCCATCGAAGAGCGGCACCTGCAGCAGCGTGTCGCCGTCCTCGACGTGGAAACTCACCACGTCGAAGCCGTGCGCGTTGAAGTTCTCGCGATGCGCGACCACGACCAGATCTGCACGACCGTCGCCGGTGAAATCGATGCGGTTCAGGCCATTCTCCAGCGCGACGGGCGCGGCGGCGTGGGCGAGCGCCGGAAGACCGATCAGGCAGCCGGCGAAGAGGGTCTTGCGCATCGTGCGGTGTCCCGAGTGGAGGCGTGGATGGCGGTGCCGGGAGGCCATCAAGGTCGCGGCTCGCGCCGCTCGCCGACCTGCGTCTGCACGCACAACCCCCACACCAGCGTGACCAGGCCGCCCATCGACAGCACGTTCAGCACGACGTGGGCCATGCTGAAGACAGCGAAGGCCTGGGACAGGCCGCCGTCGGCGTTGCGCACGGCCAGGTTCTGCACGATCACCAGCGCGATCGACAGCGTCGCCGCCACGATCATCGCGCCGAGCCCGATCAGGCCGATGCGGCGCCCGTGGCCCGGCCGGGCGCTGGTCAGCAGCAGCGCGAGCGCGATGCCCATGCCCAGCAGTTCGGGCAGCGCGTAGCCCAGCGTGCCCAGCCACATGCCGAAGTCGCCCATGGCGTCAGTCCGCCGTCAGCAGCGCGGCGTGGCGCGCGGCGAGTTCGGCGTACACCGGAGCGGTGTCGGGACAGACGCCGTGCCAGAGGAAGAAACTCTCGGCCGCCTGCTCGACCAGCATGCCGAGGCCGTCGATGGCGTCGCGGACCCCCGCGGCACGCGCCCACGCGAGGAACGGGATCGCCGCCTCGCCGTAGCTCAGGTCGACCGCCGCGCTGCGCGGACCGACCAGCGACATCGGCAGCGTGGGCAGCGCGCCGTTGCGCGCGGCGGAGGTGGCGTTGAGGATCAGGTCGAACTCGCCCAGCGTGCCGAGGTCCTCGAAGTAGCGCGAATGCACGCGCCCGGGCTCGCCGATCCGGTCGACCAGCGCATCGGCCCTGGCGCTGTCGCGGTTGACCACGTACACGTCGCCGACGCCGGCCTCCAGCAGCGACGGCGCCACGCCGTGCGCGGCGCCGCCGGCGCCCAGCAGCAGCGTGCGCCGGCCGCGGAGGTCCAGGCCATGGCGCTCGGTGAGATCGCGGACCAGCCCGGCGCCGTCGGTGTTGTCGCCGAGCCAGCCGGCGGCGTCACGGACCAGCGTGTTCACCGCGCCGGCGCGCTCTGCACGCGGGCTCAGCCGATGGCACAGCTCGGCCGCGCGCTGCTTGTGCGGGAGGGTGACGTTGGCGCCGAGGCCGCCGCCGTTCGCGAACGCGGCCAGCGCGCCGGGAAAGTCGTCGGGGGCGCATTCGATCGCGACGTATTCGAGATCGATGCCGGCCTGCTGGCCGAAGGACTGGTGGATGCCCGGCGACAGCGAATGCAGGACCGGGTGTCCGAAGACGGCGTAGCGTTTGCTCATGGAAGCGTCCGTGTGTAGACGTGCTGGCTCTTGGCCCGACTGTAGCCCAGCGCGGGGTAGAACAGGTGGGATTCTTTCCGGGCGATGTTCGAATGCACGACGACCTTGCGCAATCCGCGTGCCGCGGCCCAGCGCTCGGCGGCGGCGACCAGCGTCCGCCCCACCCCGCCGCGTCGCGCCCGGCCCGCGACCACCAGTCCGGCGATCTCCGCGAACGTGCCGCTTCCGAGCGTGGTGCGCGCCTCGACCACGATCCAGCCGTCGAGGTCGGCATCGGGGCCGCCGCCGGCGGAAGGCGCGACGAAGACGGCATGGCACGGCGAAGCGCACAGCGCGTCGAGTCGCGCGGCAAACGTGTCCGTCGACGCGGGATAGCCCCACTCGGCCGCGAGCGCGGCGACCGCTTCGGCGTCGTCCGGTCGCGCGGGTCGCGGCGGGACGCCTGCCATCGGCGCGCTCAGTGCGCCTCGCGCAGCCAGCGCGCGGCGTCCAGCGCGAAGTAGGTGAGGATGCCGTCGCAGCCGGCGCGCTTGAACGCGACCAGCGCTTCCAGCGCGCAGGCGCGTTCGTCCAGCCAGCCGTTCTGCGCGGCGGCCTTGAGCATCGCGTACTCGCCGCTGACCTGGTAGGCGAAGGTCGGCACGCCGAAGCGGTCCTTCACCCGGCGCACGATGTCCAGGTACGGCAGGCCCGGCTTCACCATGATCATGTCCGCGCCCTCGTCGAGGTCCAGTGCCACTTCGCGTAAGGCCTCGTCGGAATTGGCCGGATCCATCTGGTACGAATACTTGTTGCCCTTGCCCAGCGCGCCGGCCGAACCCACCGCGTCGCGGAACGGGCCGTAGAAGCTGCTCGCGTACTTGGCCGCGTAGCTGAGGATGCGGGTGTGGATGTGACCGCCGGCCTCCAGCGCCTCGCGGATCGCGCCGATGCGGCCGTCCATCATGTCGCTGGGGGCGACCACGTCGGCGCCGGCGCGCGCGTGCGACAGCGCCTGCTGCACCAGCGCTTCGACGGTCTCGTCGTTGATGACGTAGCCGGTGTCGTCGAGCAAACCGTCCTGGCCGTGGCTGGTGTACGGGTCCAGCGCGACGTCGGTGATCACGCCCAGCTCCGGGAAGCGCGCCTTCAGCGCACGCACCGCGCGCTGCATCAGGCCCTCGTCGTCCCACGCGGCCACGCCGTCCAGCGACTTGGCCTCGGGCGCGGTCACCGCGAACAGCGCCAGCGCCGGCACCCGCAGTTCGGCCGCCTGTTCGCCGACCTTCAGCAGCTCGTCGATCGACAGGCGTTCGATGCCGGGCATCGAGCCCACCGGCGCGCGGCCAGGCAGTTCATGGACGAAGACCGGGTAGATGAGATCGTTCGCGGTCAGCACGTGTTCGCGCATGAGCCGGCGCGAGAATTCGCTGCGGCGCATGCGGCGGAGGCGGGTCATGGGATAGGTCATGGCGCGCATGATACGCCCGGCGCACCGGGCGGATTTGCGCCCGCGCAAGACGCTGCGTCGCGCGCGATGCGCAGCCTACAATGCCCCGATGCGACCTTCGCGCCCGCTGCCGCCGCTCGCCCGTGCCTGCCTGAGCTTCCTCGCCGCGCTGGCGCTGCTGTGCTGGCTGGGGCCGCTGCTCATCGCCTTCGATCCGCACCGGCCCGACTGGGATGCGCTGTCGGTGGCGCCGGGCGTGGCCGGGCACTGGTTCGGCACCGATGCGATCGGCCGCGACGTGCTGGCGCGCACGCTGGCCGGCGGGCGGCTGTCGCTGACGGTCGGCCTGCTGTCCAGCCTGGTCGCGCTGGGGCTGGGGCTGGGGTTCGGCGCCAGTGCCGGCCTCGCCGGCGGCTGGGTCGAGCGGCTGATGCTGCGCGTGCTCGACATGTTCAGCGCCTTGCCGTTCCTGCTGATCGTGATCCTGCTGCTGACGCTGTTCGACCGCTCGCTGCCGCTGCTGCTGGCGGCGATCGGCGGCTACGTGTGGATCGACCTCGCGCGGATCATGCGCGCCGAGGCCGCGCGCCTGCGCGAGCAGCCGTTCCTGCTGGCCGCGACCGCGATGGGCGCCAGCTTCGGCCAACGCCTGCGCTGGCATGCGCTGCCGAACCTGCTGCCGCTGGCGTTCGTCTCGCTGGGGCTCATCCTGCCGCAGGCGATCCTCGTCGAGAGCTTCCTCGGCTTCCTCGGCCTGAGCGTGGACGAACCGTCCGCCAGCTGGGGCACGCTGCTGTCCGAGGGCGTGCAGGAGCTCGACAGCGCGCCGTGGACGCTGCTGTTCCCGGCCGGCTTCCTCGTCGCGACGCTGGCCGCGTTCCAGTTCCTCGGCGATGCCTTGCGCGACTGGCTCGACGTGCGCGGCGATGCGCGCATCGAACCCGAACCCGAGTCGGCGGCCGCATGAGCAGCGCGATCGACCAGGGCCTGCGTGGCGACGCTGCGACGGCCGGTGCCGGAAGCCGCCGTTCGCCGTCGATGCGTTGCTCGCCCCCCTCCCGACCTCCCCCTGCGCTGCGCGCAAGGGGAGGAACACCGCTTGCGTGGTGGGCGGTGCACGGCGCATCGGCGCCCTCCCTTTCGCGAAGCGAAGGGGAGGGTCGGGGAGGGGTCGGATGACGACACTGTCTCTGCGCACGCTCGACGTCTTCGCCGGCGAACGGCGCCTGCTCGGTCCGCTCGATCTCGATCTCGCGCCGGGCCGTTGCCTCGGCGTGGTCGGCGAGAGCGGCAGCGGCAAGAGCCTCACCGCACTGTCGCTGCTCGGCCTGCTGCCCGCGGGCCTGCGCGCGACAGGCGTGCTGGCGCACGACGGCGTCGACTGCGTGCTGGGCAGCCGCGCGCACGCCGCGCTGCGCGGCCGCGTGCTGGGCTGGGTGCCGCAGGACCCGCTGGCGTCGCTGCATCCGCTGCGCAGCGTCGGCGCGCAATTGCGCGAAACGCTGCGCATACACGGCCGCCCGGATGCGGAAGCGCGCGCGCTGCTCGCCCGCGTGCAGCTGCCCGATCCCGACGCCGCGCTGAAGCGTTTCCCGCACCAGTTCTCCGGCGGCCAGCGCCAGCGCATCGCGATCGCGCTGGCGCTGTGCAGCGCGCCGAAACTGTTGATCGCCGACGAGCCGACCTCTGCGCTCGACGCGCGCATCGCCCGCGAGGTGCTCGACCTGCTCGACGCGCTGCGTCGCGAGGACGGCCTCGGCCTGATGCTGATCAGCCACGACCTGCCGCTGGTCGGCGCCTACGCCGACGAGGTGCTGGTGCTGCGGCGCGGCGCGGTGGTCGAACGCGGGTCGACGCGCGCGGTGTTCGCCACGCCGGCGCAGGCGTACACGCGCGAGTTGCTGGAGGCGGATCGGTTGCCGGCCCCTCTCCCCAACCCCTCTCCCGCAGGGGGAGAGGGGCTCGCGTCTGCCGCTTCCGAAGCCGCGGTTCCGCACGTCGCGCTGCCGCACCGGCAGCCGACGTTTGCATCCGCCGAACCGTCATCTGCCGAACCTGCACCTGCCGAGTCGCCACCCGGCCCAGCGCTCGCTTCAAGCCCCTCTCCCCTCGTGGGAGAGGGGTTGGGGAGAGGGGACGCTCTTCGCGAAGTCGCGCCGCTGCTCCGCGCCGAAGGCATGGCCATGCACTACCCGCGCGCACCACGGCCGGCGCTGGACGATGTCGCGCTCACGTTGCATCGCGGTGAAGGCCTGGCGCTGCTCGGCGAGAGCGGCAGTGGCAAGAGCACGCTCGGCCGCGCGCTGCTGCGCCTGCTGCGCGGGGCGCAGGGCCGCGTATGGCTGGACGGCGAAGACTTCACTGCGCTGACCGGCCGTGCGCTGCGCGACCGCCGCCGGCGCATCGGCGTGGTGTTCCAGGATCCCTACGCCTCGCTCGATCCGCGCATGCGCGTCGTCGATCTCGTCGCAGAGCCGCTGCGCATCCACGCGATCGGCGACGACGCGTCGCGCGAGGCGAAGGCGCGCGAATTGCTGACCGCCGTCGGACTCGATCCGGCACTGTCGACGCGCTGGCCGCACCAGC
This sequence comes from Lysobacteraceae bacterium, assembly GCA_044227145.1. Taxonomy (GTDB): domain Bacteria; phylum Pseudomonadota; class Gammaproteobacteria; order Xanthomonadales; family Xanthomonadaceae; genus Lysobacter_I. The sequence goes on along the minus strand of JBGAFR010000033.1, from coordinate 12,659 downwards.
TCTCCGGCGGCCAGCGCCAGCGCGTCGCGATCGCCCGCGCGCTGGCGTGCGATCCCGATCTGCTCGTCTGCGACGAAGCGGTGTCGGCGCTCGACGCGCACCACCGCCGCGGCGTGCTCGACCTGCTGACGCAGCTCAAGCGCGAACGCGGCCTCGCGCTGCTATTCGTCACCCACGACCTCGCCGCAGCTGCGGCGGTCGCCGAGCGCATCGCGGTGCTGGAAGCGGGCCGCATCGTTGAACTCGGTGATGCGGCCGAGGTGCTGGCGCATCCGCGGCATGCGCATACGCAGGCGCTGGTGGCGGCACGGCAGATGCCGCGCGATGCGCTTTTGTAGGAGCGACGTGAGTCGCGACCCCGCGCGGCTTCAGCGGAGGTGCTGCGGCCTTGCCGAAAAGCTTCCGGGTCGCGACTCACGTCGCTCCTACGAAGAGCCAGGAAGCGGCGCCGGAGGTCAGACGATCCCGCCACCCAGGCTCAGGCGCACCAGCGCGATGACGATCACGAGGCCGTTGAGCACCAGGCCGGCCTTGGCGCGGCCGTTCTTGCCGCTCGGGGTGAGCAGCACGCCGAGCGCGGCGATGATCGCGCCGACGCCGGCGAACGGGATCCACAGCCAGTTGAGCCAGCCCAGCAGCGGGATCAGGCCGACGAACATCAGGACCATCGCGACGATGCCCCAGAGCAGGCTGATCAGACCCATGGCGGTGTTTCCTCGGTAAGGGCCGCGGAAGCGCGGCCGGCGACTGCAAGATGACTGCGCCATCCCCCGGATTCAAGTGTCGCAGGGCGGGCCCTGGCCCGCCATTGCGATATGTCCGATCGCACCGTCCGTCAATCGGGCGGCTTCGATCATTGCGATCCTGATCGGTGAGGTTGCGATGGCGGGCTGAAGCCCGCCCTACGCATGCACGCCGTCGATCTCCACCGCCAGTTCGCGGCGGCAGATCGCGGCGTGCAGCACGACGCGCGGCACGCTGCTGCCGAAGCGGGCGTCAAGCGCCTGGGCGACGATCGGCAGGTCCTCGGTGTCACGGACGTAGACCTTCAGCCGGGTGCCGCTGCCGAAACCGGCGGGGAGGCCCGGGGCATGGCGACGGGCCTCGGCGAGCAGGGCGTCGAAGTTGGCGAAGGTCTCGCCGATCTGCATCAGCAGTTCGCCGACGTGCTGCGAGGCGTGGCCGACCACGCTGGCGGTGCCCGACAGCAGCAGCGGCATGGCGCTGCCCGGTGGCGGCAGCATGGCGCGGGCGAAGCTGGGCGACTGCGGGCCGTACTGGCGCGGGTACTTGTAGGCGCTGACCTGGCGCGGGTTCTCCACCGGCGTGCCGCGGCGGTCGGCCGACAGCCAGTACACCTGCAGCGTGCGCCGGCCGTCGCAGCGGCCGATCGCGGTCGCCGCCGGCAGGGTGCTGGTGTCGAACGTGCCCAGGCCACGCGCGCGTCCGACACAGAAGCGGCGGTAGCGCTCGGCGTCGCCGTCGCCGAGGGTGATGGCGTCGAGGTAGTTCCACATCCGCAGCAGGTGCGGGGTGCGGCTGCCGGCGACGAACTCGACCATGCGCCGGTAGGCGCGCTCGGCGGCGTCGCTGATGTCGCTGTGGTCGGGATGCTCGCCAGGGGCCTCGTCGATCTCGATCACGCCGAAGGTCAGGTGGCCGTCGCTGGCCCAGCGCACGATGCCGCGTTCGGGGTCGCCGTCGCGGCCGCAGTCGACCGGGCCGGCGCTGCGCCAGTGCTCGAACGGCGCCACGCCCCAGGGCTGCAGGGGGACCCGGAGGTAGCGCGGGTCGTCGCAGTCCGGTGCGTCGTCGCCGAAGCCGAACACGGCGAGGGTGTCGGGGCCGAGCAGCGCGTCGGGCGAGGGCGCCCGGAGGTAGTCGACCGAAAGGGCGAAAGGAGGATGTTGCAGGGGACGACTCATGCGGATTCCCGTGGGGTGTCCCGGAGCGCGGCCGTCCCTGCGGCGTCCGGTTGCAGCGTCTCGCCGCTGAAGCGGGCCCCGCGCTGGCGGCGGCGGCGCCACCAGTCGCGCAGCGCCGTCGGCGCCATCGTCGCGGCGGTGAAGCGGTAGATCATGCGGAACGCGCGCAGCCGGCGCACGACCGCGGGGTTGTCGAACACGTCGCCGGCGAGCATCGAGATCACCGCCTGTTCGATCTGCCAGACGTTGCGCGGGTTGGCGAACAGGTGGCGCATCACCGGCGTGGTGAAGCGGTAGATGAACCAGGAGAACTCGCGCAGGCCGCGGTCGAAATCGCGCTTGAGCGCCCGCTGCAGCGCGGCTTCGCGCGCCGGGTCGCGCAGGATCGCGTCGACCATGTGCGCGGCGCGCTCGGCGCTGTGCATCGCCAGGTACACGCCGGAGGAGAAGATCGGGTCGATGAACACGTAGGCGTCGCCGACCGTGGTCCAGCCGGGGCCGGTCATCCGGGTCGAGACGTACGAGTAGTTGCCGGTGGCGTGGACCGGGGCGACGCGCTCGGCGCCGTCCATGCGCTCCCGGACGGTGGGCATGCCGCGCAGGGTGTCGAGCAGGAACGCCTCGCTGTCGCCGCGCCGCCGCTTGAGGTGTTCGGGCGAGCACACCGCGCCGATGCTCATCACGTCGTCGGGCAGCGGGATCAGCCAGACCCAGCCGTCGGCGAAACGCTCGATGGTGATGTTGCCGGCATTCTCGCCGTCGCGGCGGCGCACCCCGCGGAAATGGCTGAACAGCGCCGCCGACTGGTGGCGCGGGTTCTTCCGCTTCAGCTTGAGCCGGTTGCCGAGGAAGGTGTCGCGACCGCTGGCGTCGATCAGATGGCGCAGGTCGATGGCGTATTCGGTGCCGTCGTCGGCGCGGGCCCGGGCGCCCTGCGGGCGGCCGTCGGGGCCGAAGTCCACCGCGGTCACGGCGATGCCGTCGCGGGCGTCGGCCCCGGCTTCACGGGCGGCGTCGAACAATTCGGCATCGAACCGGTCCCGCCGGACCTGGAAGGCGTGGGTGCAGCCGGGCGTCAGCGAGCGGTCGAACCTGAACACGTGGGTGTCGCCCGGCCGGTCGGCCGGCAGCGGGAAATCGGCGCCGATCTTGCGCACCCCGATCGCCGCGATCCGGTCGAGCACGCCCAGGCGCGCCAGGATCGGCAGGTTCATCGGCAGCAGGGATTCGCCGATGTGGAAGCGGGGGTGGCGGTCCTTCTCCAGCAGCAGGACCCGGCGCCCGGCCTTGGCCAGGACGATGGCCGCGGCGCTGCCGGCGGGGCCGCCGCCGATGATCAGGACGTCGCATTCCAGGCGGGCCGGGGACGGTGTCGAAGGCACCATACGGTCGGCAGTGTCGCCGGACGGGACGGTCATGTTCTTCTGGTTCGCAGGCAAGACTGGCATCATAACGCCTGGCGCGCCGCTGCCACCCCGTCCGGGTGGCGCACAGGCTCCGGCGCGCCGTCCCCCACGGGAGCCACCGCGCTCCGGAGCGTGTGCATCGCGCGGCCTCGCCAGGTCGTCCTCCGGGCGGCCGGCGGGGTCGTCCGCGTTTCTTTCCGTTTTCGTGACTCTTGATGGTGAGCCATGTCCGAGATGACTTCCGCCGAACGTGAATTGGCGGACCTGCTGGTCGAAAGCCTGAACCTGGACGGCGTGTCCGCCGCCGAGATCGACCCCGAAGCCCCGCTGTTCGGCGCCGGCCTGGGGCTGGATTCGATCGACGCCCTGGAGCTGTCGCTGGCGATCAGCAAGAAATACGGCTTCCAGCTGCGTTCGGACAACGACGACAACCGCCGGATCTTCGGCTCGCTGCGCGCGCTCTCGGCCCACATCGAACAGCAACGCACCGTGTGATCGGCGCGTTCAGACTGCTGCTGTTGCCCGGCTACGTGCTGCTGGCGCACCTGGCCGGCGCGCGGCAGTCGCCGACGCTGGCCGTCGCCGCGCTGGCGGACCTGGCCCTGCTGGTGCTGATCGAAGGCCTGGTCGCGCGTCGTCCGGCGGCCTGGCTGGCGGCGGCGGCAGTCGCGGCCGTGCTGGTGCCGCTGGCCGGCTCGTCGTGGGCGCTGACCCCGCTGCTGCTGGTGCCGCCGCTGTTCACGGCGCTGATCGCAGCAGGCTTCCTGCGCAGCCTGCGCCCCGGCCGGGTGCCGCTGATCCGCAAGGTCGTGGCGGCGCTGTACGGCACCCCGCCCGACGACCTCTCGCCGGCGCACCGCGCCTACACCCGGCGCCTGACCCTGGGCTGGGGCCTGATGCTGTCGCTGTTGACCGCGATCAACCTGACCCTGGCGCTGGTCGCCGTGCCGGACGGGCTGCTCGCGCGCGCCGGCGTCGCGGCGCAGTTCACGGTCACCGCCGAACAGTGGTCGCTGGTCGCCAACGTCGCCAACTACGGCCTGCTGGGCGTGTTCGCGCTGGTCGAATACCAGGTGCGCCGGGTGGTCTTCCCGGTGCGTCCGTATCGCAACGCGGCCGAGTTCGTGCGGCGCATGGCCGCGCTGGGCCCGGCCTTCTGGCGCGATTTCTTCCGTTCTGACGATGTCGGCGCGGCGCGCTGACCGCGACGCCCACCGCCAGGAGATCCACCGCCCATGTCCACCGTCGATGCCCGCCTCGAGACCCGCGAACGCCGCGCCGCGCCGTGGACGACCGTCGCCTGGACGGCGTGGAACGCGCTGCAGCTGCTGTTCACGCTGGCCTTCACCGCGTCGGCGATCGTCCTCGCGCTGCTGGTACGCCTCGCCACGGGCAGCCCGCGCCTGCCGCTGCGCATGGCCGCGCGCTTCTGGGCGCCGGGCCTGATCGGTGGCGCCGGCGCCCGGTTCGCGGTCGAGGGCGCGGACGCCATCGACTGGTCGAAGCCGCGCATGCTGGTCGCCAACCACCAGTCGATCATCGACATCTGCGCGCTGTTTCGCGCGGTGCCGGTGCCGCTGCGGTTCGTGCTCAAGGCGGAGATGGCGCGGGTGCCGTTCGTCGGCCGCTACGCCCGCGCCATGGGCATGGTGTTCATCGAGCGCGACAGCCGCCGCGCCGGCGCCAAGCTGCTGCGCGAGGCGGTCGTGCTGCTGCACGACGGCGCCACGCTGGTGGTCTTCCCCGAGGGCACGCGCAGCCGCGACGGCCGGGTCGGGCCGTTCAAGGGCGGCGCGTTCCAGACCGCGATCGACGCCGGCGTCGAAGTCCTGCCGGTGGCGATCGTCGGCGCCGGCGACGTGCTGCCGCCCGAAGGCTTCTTCCGCGTGCGTCCGGGTCCGCTGGTCGTGCGCTTCGGCACGCCGCTGCCGACCGCCGGCGCGGACCGCGCGGCGCTGGCGCGCGAGGCCCGCGATGCGGTGGTCGCGCTGCTGGAACGCGCGCCGTGAGCGAAGCGGCCTGCTTCACCATCGCCGCCGACCATCCCGCGCTGCCCGGGCACTTCCCGGGAAGGCCGGTGGTGCCGGGCGTGGTCGTGCTCGACCGCGTGCTGGCGGCGATCGAAGCCGCGCACGGCCCGCTCGGCGCGCTGCGCCTGCCGCAGGTGAAGTTCGTGCGACCGCTGCTGCCGGGCGAAGCCGCGCGGATCGAACTCGAAGCCCTGCACGCCGCCGCGGATGCCGCGCCGCGCTGGCGCTTCCGCGTGCTGCACGACGCCACCACCGTCGCCACCGGCGAGGTGCAGGGGTGAGCACCGACTGGAAGGCGCGCCCCGAGGGCGGCGGCCTCTTCGCGCTGTGGCTGATCCGCAACATCGGCCGCTACGGCGGACGCACCGTGTCGCGCCTGCTGCTGTATCCGATCACCCTGTACTTCCTGCTGCGTCGCGCGCCCGAGCGCGCCGCCTCGCGCGCCTGGCTCGCCCGCGCGCTCGGCCGCCCGGCGACGCTGCGCGATGTCGCGCGGCACATCCACACCTTCGCCGCGACCATCCTCGACCGGGTGTTCCTGCTCGGCGACGGCGCATGCCTGGAGCGCCGGTTCGATGTCGACGTGCGCGGCCTGGACGAACTGCACGCGCATCTCGACCAGGGCCGCGGCATGCTGCTGTTCGGCTCGCACCTCGGCAGTTTCGAGGTGATGCGCGTGCTCTCGCTGCGGCGGCCCGAGTACACCATCCGCGTCGTGCTCGACAAAGGCCACAACCCGGCCCTCACCCAGCTGCTGGACGCGCTCAACCCCGGCGTGGCCTCGACCGTGATCGACGGCAACCAGGATGGCCCGGCGCTGATGCTGGCGATCCAGGAGGCGATCCAGTCGGGGGCGCTGGTGGCGCTGCTGGTCGACCGCGCCCATCCCGGCGGGCAGACCGTGCAGGTGCCGTTCTTCGGCGAGGACGCGCAGTTCCCGGTCGCGCCGTGGCTGATCGCCTCGGTGCTGAAGGCGCCGGTGACGATCGCGTTCGGCCTGTACCGCGGCGGCAACCGCTACGACCTGTGGTTCGAGAATTTCAGCGACGCGGTCGACATCCCGCGCGCGCAGCGCGCCGAGGCGCTGACCGCATTGATCCGCCGTTACGCCGCGCGGCTGGAAGATGTCGCCCGCAAGGCGCCGTACAACTGGTTCAACTTCTACGATTTCTGGAGCCGCGACTGATGCCTGCCGTCCGCTCGATCCGACTCGCATCGGCGTTCGCCGTCCTCGCCGCCGCCTCGACCGCGTCCGCCGCGCAGGGCGTCGCCGCGGACTGGATCCTCTCCGCGCTGGCGCGGCCGGCGCCGGTGCGAACCGATTTCGTCGAACTGCGCGGTTCACCGCTGCTGAAGGCGCCGCTGCGGCTCAGCGGCGAATACCGACGCCCCGACGCCGACACCCTCGTGCGAGAAGTGCGCAGCCCGTATCGCGAGACCACGACCCTGCGCGCCGGCGAGGCGACCATCGCCCGCGACGGCAAGGCGCCGCGCACCTTCTCGCTGTCGCGCGTGCCGGAGCTGGCCGGGCTGCAGTCGAGCTTCGGCGCGCTGCTCGCCGGCGATCGCGTCGGCATCGAGCGCAGCTACGCGGTGACCGCCGCGGGCAGCCGCGAGCGCTGGACGCTGACCCTCGCGCCGAAGGACAAGGCCCTCGCGACCCGCGTCCGCGACATCGTGCTGTACGGCCAGGGCGCCGAGCTGCGCTGCATCGAAACGCGCCCGGCCAAGGGCGACCTGCAGCGCACCCTGCTCGCCAGCGCCGCGCTCGCCGCGAAGCCCGGCAGCGATGCGAAGACGCTGGAGGCGCTGTGCCGGACGGGCGTGCGGTGAGGGGAATCGAACCCCTTTCCTTGTCATCCCGAACCTCAGGTGAGGGATCTGCTTTTCCTCCCTCGCGCAGTGGACGGAAAAGCAGATTCCTCGCTGCGCTCGGAATGACAATGATGAAGCGCCCCGGGCACATCGCATGACCTCCACCCGCCGCACCGTCCTCGCACTGGTCTGGCTGGCCGTCCTGACCGTCGCCGGCTACGCGATCTCGCAGCGGCTGCATGTCAGCGGCGACCTGCGCAAGTTCATGCCGTCGGCCGAGACGCCCGCGCAGAAGCTCCTGCTGGACGAACTCGGCGAAGGTCCCGGCTCGCGCCTGCTGTTGCTGTCGATTTCGGGCGCCGATGCCGAGACGCTCGCCGCACAGTCGCAGGCCGTCGCCGCGACGCTGTCCGCCGATGACCGCTTCACCTTCGTCGCCAACGGCGGCGGCGATCCGCTGGCGGCGATCCCGGACCGGCTGAAGCCGTATCGCTACCTGCTGTCGCCGACGCTGGACAGGCAGCATTTCGACGCGGCATTCCTGCGCGACGAACTCGACGCGCGCGTGCAGGACCTCGGCTCGCCGGCGGCCGGGCTTATCGAACCGCTGCTGCCGTCCGATCCCACGCTGGAGACGCTGCACGTCGCCGAGGCGCTGCAGGGCGCGGCATCACCGCAGCGGCTGCACGGCGTGTGGTTCGACGCCACCGGCCGCGAAGCGCTGCTGGCGGTGGAGACCCGGGCCGCGGGCTTCGACCCCAGCGGCCAGCAGGCGGCGGTCGACGCGGTGCAGGCCGCATTCGCGAAGGCGCGAGGCGCCACGGCGTCATGGCTCGTGCTCACCGGGCCCGGCGCGTTCTCGGTGGAGATCGGTGGGCGCACGCAGCGCGAGGCGAACTGGATCGGCAGCGTCGACACGCTGGGCCTGATCATCCTGCTGCTGCTGGCGTATCGCAGCTGGCGCACGCCGCTGTTCGGCGTGCTGCCGCTGGCCAGCGCCGGCCTCGCCGGGCTCGGTGCGGTCGCGCTCCTGTTTCCCGGGGTGCACGGCATCACCGTCGCGTTCGGGTTCACGCTGATCGGCGTGGTGCAGGACTACCCGATCCATCTCTTCAGCCACCAGCGCGCCGGCGTGTCGCCGTGGGACAACGCCCGTGCCATCTGGCCGACGCTCGCCACCGGCGTCGCGTCGACCTGCATCGCCTACGTCACCTTCCTCTTCTCCGGGGTCGAGGGCCTACGCCAGCTCGCGGTGTTCACCATCGCCGGGCTTCTGGTCGCCGCCGCGACCACGCGCCTGCTGCTCCCCGCGCTGATCGATCCCGCGCCGCGCGATCCGGCCGCATCCCGGCGGCTCGCGCGCCTGTGGACGCAGGTCGAACGCCTGCCGCGGCCGCCGCGCTGGCTGCTGGCGGTGCTGGCGGTGGCCGCGCTCGCCATGCTGCGATTCGCGCCAGGGCCGTTCTGGCAGAACGACCTGTCCAAGCTCACGCCGGTGCGCCCGGAAGCGCTGGCGCAGGACGCGCACCTGCGCACCGCGCTGGGCGCGCCCGACGTGCGCTGGCTGCTGACCGTGCGCGGCGCCGACGCCGAGACCGCGTTGCGCCGCACCGAAGCATTGCAGGCGACGCTCGACGCGCTCGTCGCGAAGCGCGTCATCGCCGGCTACGACAGCGCCGCGAAGGTGTTGCCCAGTGCCGCCATCCAGCGCGCGCGTCAGGCGAAGTTGCCGGCACCGGATGTCCTGCGCGCGGCGCTCGATGACGCGCTCGCGACGTCGCCGTTCCGCAGCGACGCGTTCGAGGCCTTCCTCGCCGACGTCGAGACCGCGCGCACCGCGCCGCCGCTCAGCGCACACGATCTCGACGGCACGCCGCTGGCGACGCGCATCGGCGGGCTGCTGGTCGACCACGGCCACGGCGCGGTCGCGCTGGTGTCGATGACCGGCCTCGATGACCCGGCGAAGGTGTCCGCCGCGGTCGCCGGTCACGAGGGCGTCGAGCTGCTCGACCTCAAGACTGCCTCGGAATCGCTGGTCGTCGCCTACCGCGAGCGCGTGCTGTTCGCGCTCGGCATCGCCGCGCTGCTGCTTATCGCGACCGTGTGGGTGGCGCTGCGCACGCCGCGACGCGTGCTGCGCGTGCTGCTGCCGATGGCGCTGACCACGCTGATCATCCTCGCCGCACTGCGCGCGTTCGGCGTGGAGCTGACGCTGTTCCACCTGGTGGCTTTGATCCTCGCCGCTGGCCTCGGCCTCGACTACGCGCTGTTCTTCGAGCACGCCGGCGACGGCCTCGAAGATCAACTGCGCACGTTCCACGCGCTGATCGTCTGCAGCCTGATGACGTTCCTCGTGTTCTTCCTGCTGGCGCTGTCCAGCATCCCGGTGCTGCGCGCGATCGGCGTGACGGTGACGCTCGGCGTCGGCTTCAACTTCGTGCTGGCGCTGCTGATCGCGCGGCATCCCACGGCCGATGCGTCGACGACGCCGGGGGGCGCGCAGGCATGATCGATCGCGACGCGATCCTCGCGATGATCCCGCACCAGGGCGCGATGTGCCTGTGGGACGCGGTGACCGACTGGGATGACGCCCGCATCCGCCTGCGCAGCGGCGGCCATCGCGATCCCGCGCATCCTCTGCGCAGCGACGGGCGACTACGCGCGGTGCACCTGTGCGAGTACGGCGCGCAGGCGATGGCCGTGCACGGCGGCCTGCGCGGCGCCGCGGCCGGCGGTGCGCCGAAGGTCGGCTTCCTCGTCGCCCTGCGCGACGTGCGCCTGCACGTGGCCCGCATCGACGACCTGGCCGGCGACCTTGAAGGCGAAGCTGAACTCCTTGCCGACAGCGCCGTCAGCCAGCAGTACGCCTTCCGCCTGTTCCACGCGGGCATGTTGTTGGCCGAAGGGCGCGCGGCGGTGATGCTGCAGGGGTGAGCGTGCGCTCCGTCGCGTGTGCGATTCCGCATGCGCGGCGTCGTCTCCTCCCCATGCGCGCAGCGCAGGGGGAGGTCGGGAGGGGGTGAGCGGCTCGACAGAGCAGACCCCTCCCCAACCCTCCCCTTCGCCAATGGCGAAAGGGAGGGAGGGCGTCGACGCCGCGGCGACGGCGACGCATCGTATTCATGAACTGCAGAGAGAACCGGACCATGTCGAACCCACTCCAACGCCGCGCCCTCGTCACCGGCGGCAGCGGCGATCTCGGCGGCGCGATCTGCCGTGCGCTCGCGGCGCAGGGCGCGCACGTCATCGTGCATGCGAACGGCAACCTCGCCCGCGCCGAAGTGGTGCGCGACGAGATCCTGTCCGCCGGCGGCAGCGCCGAGGCCGTGGCCTTCGACGTGGCCGACGGCGCGGCCACGCGCGCGACGATCGCGACGCTGCTGGAGGCCGGTCCGATCCAGATCGTCGTCAACAACGCCGGCATCCACGACGATGCGCCGATGGCCGGCCTGCGCGAAGCGCAGTGGACGCGGGTGATCGACGTGTCGCTGCACGGCTTCTTCCACGTCACCCAGCCCCTGCTGCTGCCGATGGCGCGCAAGCGCTGGGGCCGCATCGTCAGCGTGTCGTCGGTGGCCGCGGTCACCGGCAACCGCGGCCAGACCAACTACGCCGCGGCCAAGGCGGCGCTGCACGGCGCCACCAAGTCGCTGGCGCGGGAGATGGCCAGCCGCGGCATCACCGCCAATGTGGTCGCGCCCGGCGTGATCGCGGGACGCATGGCCGGGGACGCCTTCCCGCCGGAGCAGATCAAGCAGATGGTCCCGGCCGGCCGCGCCGGCAGGCCGGAGGAAATCGCGGCCGTCGTGGCCTTCCTCTGCAGCGACGGCGCGTCGTACATTAACGGCCAGGTGATCGGGGTGGATGGGGGCATGACCTGATCGACCGTCGCGCCGCACCACATTCCTGAGAGGGGAACCGCAACATGTTCAAGCGTGTCGTCATCATCGCGCTGTCCGCATTCGCGCTGTCCGTCCTGTCGCCCGCGTTCGCCGGCGAGAAGATCCAGGCGCCCGAGATCGCCGACGACGCACGCAATCCGCCGCCGGCCGTGGCGCTGAAGACCTTCCAGCGCTTCGAACTGTCGCCGCTCGCGATGGGCGCACCTTGGGCCGGGCAGAAGGCCAACGAGGAGGCCAGGGACCACCTGCAGGCGAACCTCGACGAACGCGTCAAACCGATCGTCGCCGAATGGAACGCCGGGGCCGCGGGCGATGCGCCGCGCACGCTGAAGATCGAGCCGGAGATCGTCTACGTCCGTTTCATCACCGGCGGCAAGCGCTTCTTCGGCGGCGCCTTCGCCGGTGGGTCATCCGTGCTGGTGAAGATGAAGCTCAGCGACGCCGCGACCGGGGAAGTCATCGGCGAACCACAGTTCTACCAGCACGCCAATGCCTTCAGCGCGACCTATACCTTCGGCGCGATGGACAAGCACATGATGATCCGTCTCTCGGCGATGGTCGCCGACTACCTCAAGGCGAACCACGAGGCGCCGGTCGGTGGGCCGATGGCGGTGGCGCCGGGGCATGAGGAATGAGCCCGTCGAACCGGGGATTGTGACGACTGGACGACCGCGGATATCGGTCCGGCCAACAAGCACGCAAGAGACATCAAATTACCGATCGCGAGGAAACAAAGTGCGGCGTCCATATATCGTTCTGCTCTTGCTTGTGGTCCTCTTCGCGCAGCCGGCCTGCGCGAAGAACAAATACATGAGCGTCGCGCAGGACCAGGATCCTGTACCCCAAACCGGAAAGGCGATGGTGGTGTTCCTGCGCGCAGGCTTCATGGGCGGCAAGGCGACAGCCTCCGTCTACGATGGCACGGACGACCGTGTGGATTTCCTCGGCATCCTGTATTCCGGGGACCGTCTTGCCGTACAGGTCGAACCCGGGTTCCATCGTTTCATGGCCTATGCCGAAAACGCCGATTTCCTCGATGCCACGCTAGAGGCGGGCAAGCGTTACTACGTCCTCGTGCGTGCGAGGCCGGGCATCGCGAAGACCAGATTCTCGCTGATTCCCTTCCACCCGAACGCCGATGCAGAGTACAGCCTCCAAGGGAAGGATTTCAGCTCGTGGTATGGCGCCGCGACATTCGTCGAACGCACTGCCGCAGCCGATGCCTGGTATGACAAGCGCCGCGAAGACGTTGCGCAGAAGAAGCAAGACTATCTCGTGAAGTGGAACGCGATGTTGCCGGCAGATCGTGCCGTGCTGACCCTCCGACTGGAGGATGGGGTTACCGCCCTTCCCTGAGCTTCCGTCGTACCCGGCGCCGTCTACGCCGCCGCGTACCAGATCGGGGCCAGCGAAGGTTCGGCCGCCGGGGCGTCGAGCAGTACCGCCAGTCCGCCGTCGTCGATCCCGGGATGCGCCTCGCGCGCCCGCTGCAGGATTTCCGCCGCGAGCCCGTCCATCCGCACGACGTTGTCGCGGATGCGCTGCATGAACGCGGGATTGTCCAGCGCGTCGTGCAGCGCG
>JBGAFR010000032.1:0-37216 GCA_044227145.1 Lysobacteraceae bacterium | reverse complement strand
GAGAGCCTCAACGTGGCGGCGGCGACGGCGGTGCTGCTGGCGGCGTGGGCGCGGCGTCGCTGACCGCAGCGGCGTCGGCGGCCGGGCGATGCAGGCCCGACAGGAACCCCGCGATGTCCGCGTCGACGACGACGTAGGCATCAAACGTCTTCGTGGCGTTGCTGTGCACGACACCCGGCAGGCAGTTCGACGTGGCGATGCCGCAGAACACGTCGATGTGCGTCTGCCTGATCGCGCCGCCGGTGTCCGCGGCGAAGAAGTAGCCGTCGTGGACGGCCTGCGTGCCGTCGAGCAGCGTCACCGTCATGCCGCGGGCGTCTGGCACGTACAGCACCGTGCCGAGCGGCAGCGTCGCGGGATCGACGGCGATCGTCCGGTACGGCACCAGATCGAAATCGCCCGCGCCTTCGCCGTAAGGCCCGCGCGACGGCTTGAAGCGCGAGCGTCCGAGAGCACCGGCCCACGGCTTTCCGGCAGGATCCAGCGCCAGTACCTGCACGCAGTCGATCTGTGCGTCAGCCGCCTTGCCCGCGTAGTTGTACGTCGTGGTACCGGTGTCCATCGTCACTGCGACCGTGCCCTCCAGCGCGGCCAGGCACCAGTCGCGTGCGGACAGCGCGGGTCCAACCACCGTGCCGTCCATCCCCAGCAGCGGCAGGCCCATCGCCGCCGCGCTGGCTGGATGCACGTTGTAGTGCGTGGCCCAGAGCCGGACATGCTGCGCGGTCGCGATGTCGGGTGGCGGCAACGCGAACGTGTCCTGCGCCGCCGCCGACGTGACAGCGCAGAGCAGCAGCCACAGCGCTGCGATCGATTGCCGTCTCACTCCATCCGCCGGATCGCCTGCAGGACCTCGTCGTACGCTTTCGCCTTCTCCGGTTCGCGCAGCATCGCCGCGAGCGTAGCGGCGAGCGCGGCTTCCTGCAGGACATCGATGCGGGCCTCATGCTCGCTGCGGTTGATCGTGTCCAGCGCATGTGCCATCGCCTCGACCGCGGCATGCAGGCCCGTGATGAAGGCCTTGTTGCTGCCGAGTACGCTCTCGTTGGCGAAGACGACCGCGTCCCGGACCTGTTGCGCGATGCCGTGAGCACCGGCTTCGTCCGACGCGGGCCCGGTCGTGGCCGTCGATGCGTCGCCGGTTCCGGCGCTCGCGACCTCGGCTTCGGGCGTCGCCGCCATCGCCTTCGGGGCGGGCTGCGCGCTCGCGGCCTTCAGCGCGGTCAGCAGGCTCAGCATGTTGTCGGGCACGTCGCTCTGCGCGATCTTTTCGGTGGACATCGCGCCGGCCATGGTGTCGACGCTGTAGATCTGGATCACGCCCTGGTTCGTGGCCGCCTGCGCCGTAGATCTGGCCCATCGCCATGGCCGGCGATTCGCCGATGACCTTGACGTTGGCCTGGGTGATCGAATCGGTGATCTGCGAATTGACGGCGGTCGGGAATGCCATGGGTGGTCTGTCCTTGATCCGGGAGTGAAGGGGGAACTGCGTCGTGCGGGGGGCGATCAGGGCTTCGCGGCGTCCGCCGGCTTCGGCGCGCTGCCGAAACCGCCGTCCGCCGACGCGGCGAGATACGCGAACACGGCATAGGCCGCGGCGTTCTGCGCCAGCGCGTCGGGATCGATCTTGTCGAGCGTGTCGTCCGGCGTGTGGTGCAGGTCGAAATAGTCGGTGCCATCCTGGCTGAGATCGGCCCAGGCCGCGCCTTCGGCGGCGATGGCGCCCACGTCCGAGGCCGGATGGCCGTCGGCTTCGGCTTCGATGCCCAGCGGCTTCAGCGCTTCGGCGATGCGGGCGGCCGCGGCCTGCGCGTAGGGCGGCGCGCTGGTGGCGAAGGCGTAGATGCGGCCGGCGCCGAAATCGCTCTCGGCCACCATCTGGTGCTTCGCGATGTTCGCCTTCTGCGATGCGGTGTAGGCCTTGCCGCCGTATAGGCCCTGCTCCTCGTTGGCGAAGGCGATCACGCGGATCGTGCGCGGCGGGCGCTGCGCCTTGGGCAACTGCGCGATCAGCCGTCCCGCGCCCATGCCGATGGCGACGCCGGCGCCGTCGTCGATCGCGCCGGTGCCGAGGTCCCAGGAATCCAGGTGCCCGCCGATGACGACCACTTCGTCGCGCCGCTTGCGGTCGCTGCCGGTGACTTCGCCGATCACGTTGTACGAGGTCGCGGTGCCGTCCCAGCCGCAGTCCAGCGCGACGCGGATACGCACCGGCGCGCCCAGCGCGACGAGGCGTGCGAGCTGTTCGGCGTCGGGCACGGAGAGCGCGGCCGACGGGATCGGCGTCAAGCCGTCGTCGAAGCGGGTGATGCCGGTGTGCGGATTGCGATGGTGGTCGGTGCCGGCCGAGCGCATCACGTAGCCGGCGGCGCCGGCGCGGATCGCCGCCGACGGGCCGCGGCCGCGGACCTTGCTGCCTTCGCCGTAGCCGGCGCCGTCGCGGGCGCGGGCCATCGGGAAATCGACGAACGCGATCTTGCCGGCGAGCGAGCCCTTGGGCGCGGCTTCGAGTGCGGCGAGATCGGTGAAACGCACCACCTCGCCCTCGACCGTGCCGCCCGGGCTGCCGCCCAGCGCGGTCAGGTGCAGCGGCTGGGCGTGATCGCCGAGCACGGCGCCGGATTCGCCGCGGCGCTCCCACTTCGGGAACGTCACTTCCTGGCGCCAGACCTTGTCGTAGCCCAGTGCGCGGAACTTCGCTTCGGCCCAGGCCACGGCGCGGGCGTCGGCCTCGCTGCCGGCGAGGCGCGGGCCGACTTCGGTCGTCAGCGATTCGACCGCGTCCCACGCGGTGCGGTCGTGCAGCGCGGTCTCGCGCAGCTGCGCCGCGGTGGCCATGGCCGCGTCCGGGATGCGGGTCTCGGGCGGCGAGGCGGCGCCGGCGGCGGAGGATGTCGCCGCGAGGGCGGCGGCGAGGGACCACGACAGCTTCTGACGCATCGACGCTTCTCCCGGCCGGTGTTCCGGCGCACGAAAACACGGAAGCCGCGAGCGTAGCAGCCCGCGGCTTCCGAGGACCCCTGCCATCGGTCCCGGGACCGGTGGCGGGCGGGAAAACAGTGTCCCGTGGTGTCAGCGCTTCAGCAGGTCGCGGATCTCGCGCAGCAGTTCCACGTCTTCCGGTGGCGCCGCGGGGGCGGGCGCGGCTTCCGGCGTGCGCATGCGGTTGATCGCCTTGACGACGATGAAGATCGCGAATGCGAGGATGATGAACTGGATCAGCGCATTGAGGAAATCGCCGACGCCGATCGCAACCGCCGGTACCTCCTTGCCTGCGGCGTCGACGCTGGCCTCCTTCAGCGTGATCGCGATCTTCGAGAAATCGACGCCGCCGATCAGCAGCCCGATGGGCGGCATGATGACCTTCGCGACCAGGGCGTCGACGATCTTGCCGAAGGCGCCGCCGATGACCACGCCGACGGCCAGGTCGACGACGTTGCCCTTCATCGCGAACTCTTTGAACTCCGACATCATGCCCATGGACCGCGCTCCCGCTGGTGGATAGGGCCGCAGTCTATCGCCGGCGCGAGACGCCGTGGGGCCCGGACGGGCTTTTTCAGGCCGGCGGGGCGATCCGGCAGTCCAGCCGCAGCAGGTCGTCGAGCGAACCCTCGCAGACGTCGCCCGGCTGCAGCGCCGCGACGCCCGCCGGCGTGCCCATGAAGACCAGGTCGCCGGCCTTCAGCGCGAACAGCTTCGACAGCTCGTGCAGGATCTCCGGCACGTCCCAGATCAGCTGGTCCAGCGTCGACTGCTGGCGCAGCGTGCCGTTGACGTGCAGTGACAGCGTGCGCGGGCCGAGCGCGCCGATCTCGTCGGCCGGCCGCAGCGCGGAGATCGGCGCGGACTGGTCGAAGGCCTTGGCGATGTCCCACGGCAGGCCCTTGGCCTTGGCCGCGGCCTGCAGGTCGCGGCGGGTCAGGTCCAGGCCGATGCCGTAGCCGAACACCAGCGCGCCGGCGTTCTCCGGGTCGAGCTCGCCGGGCGGCGCGTCCTCTCCCAGCGCGACCACCAGTTCGATCTCGTGGTGCAGGTCCTGCGTGCCGGGCGGGTAGGCCGCGTCGGCGCCGTCGATCACCAGCGCGTCGGCGGGCTTGGTGAAGAACACCGGCGTGCCGCGATCGGCCTTCGAGGCCGGCACCGCGGCGCCCATTTCGCGGGCGTGGTCGGCGAAGTTGCGGCCGACGCAGAAGATGCGGCGTACCGGGAAATCGCCGGAGACGGCATGGCCGCGCACCGGGACGCGCACGGTGGCGGGCGGCGGGACAAGGTCACAGGAGGTGTCGTTCATGCCCGCATGATCGCGCGGGCGGCGGCATGCCGTCGAGCGTGCCGGTTCGGCGGCCCGTGTCAGCGGCCCGTCGTCAGCACTGGCTTGCGCAGGATGCGGTATTCGCCTTCCAGCGTGCCCGGCGGCGTCGCCAGCGGCTTGCCGCGCTGGCGCCACAACCGGTACAGCAGGCCGATGCCGAGCATCGTCGCGCCGATGACCAGGCCGAAGGCCAGCAGCACCACCAGCAGGCCGACGCCCAGCAGGGTCAGCACGACCCGCAGGATGCGATGACGGGGTTTGCGCGGCGCGAAGACCGCGTCGAAGCCGCGGCGGCGGAAGGGGCGGAACGAGGACGGACGGAACGCGAACATGCGGGCGTGTCGTGACACACTAGAACGGCCAGCGGCCAATGACCGCAGTATCGGACGGGACATGACGGAAGGTGTGATGACTTCGTTAAGCCACGGCGGCGCCACCGACATGCTGATCGCGCTCGACGCCCTGGCGGAAGGCGTCCCGGCCGAGTGCGAGGCGACCGTCGACGGCGTCCCGGAATCGCTGATCCTGCTGCGCCGTGGCACCGAGGTTCGGGCCTGGCTCAACATCTGCCCGCATGCCGGTCGCCGGCTTGACTGGGCCCCGGGACGCTTCCTGCTGTCGAAGGGACAGCTCGTCTGCGCGGCGCACGGCGCCACGTTCGAGACCGACGCCGGCCTGTGCGTCGCAGGCCCGTGCCGCGGCCAGTCGCTGCGCGCGGTGGCGGTGGCGGTCGTCGACGGTGCGGTGCGCCTGGCCTGACGCCCGCGCACCGCATCGAGCACACGCCCGGAGGAGCCTCCCCCGCATGCCACGCCGATCCCTGCCGCTCGTCCTCTCGATCGCCTGCGCCGTGTGTGCCGCCGGTTTGCCCGCGCGCGCGGAGACGCCCGCCCGCACGAGGCATGCCGCCCGCGCACCCGCGCCCGCTGGCGACTGCTTCGACGCCCGGCGCATGCGCGAAGCCTTCCAGAGCGACGCGCGCACGCTGGCGATCCGGCTCGACGACGAATCGCGCTGGCGCGTCGCGCTGCGCCAGGACTGCCCGGGCATGCTGCGCGGCGCGCGCCCCCGCCTGACCGGCCCGCAGGGCTGGATCTGCGGCACCGGCGGCGAGGCGCGGCTGGAAAGCGATGGCCGGGATTGCGCGGTCGTCGCGGTCGAACGCATCGACGCGCGCGACTACGCCGGTCTCGCCATGAACGCCGATCGCGCCCCGGACGCGACGCGCGCCCCCGACGAGCTGGACACGATCGAAGTGCGCGCACGCAAGCGCCACGGGTTCCAGGCCAGCTACAGCTACTGCCTCGACGCGCGCTTCATGCGTGGCTGGCACGACGACGGCAACGATCTGATCGTCGAGGTTTCGCCGGTGCGCAACGGCGGCCATCGCTACTACCGCGTCGAACTCGGCTCGCCGTGCTCGGAGTCGTCGCGGATGAGCCAGATGCATCTGGAATCGCGGATCGGCGGCAACGTGATCTGCGGCAACGCCGGCGACCGTGCCCGCTTCTCGCACGACGACTCGCCCGGCCCGCTGCTGCGCAGCGACGCCGAGCAGTGGCGCATCCCGTCGGCGGGCTGCATCGTCAGCCGGGTGTATCCGATCCTGCCGGAGTAGCCCTGCCGGACGCGTGCGCGACGCCGCCCGACCCGATTCCGGAGGCGGGTGACGATGCTCCCGAAGCGCGCTAGGATGCGGTTTCGCCGGGACGGCGACGGCAGATGCCCCGGCTTCCGGGAAAGGACTCGACGCCATGCAGACGCAGCTTGCCCACGCTTCGGCGACAGACTTGGCGGAGCGCATCCTCGCCCTCCTCGGCCGTGCGACTGGTGCCGGAGACCTTGCTCCCGACGCCGTCGAACGCGCACTGGGCATCCCCATCGAACACGACGCCGATGATCCGGCGCGCTACGGTTTCGTGCGCGCGGTCGAAGGCGGCTGGCTGTGCCGGGTGCGGAGCCTCCCCGCGAGCGAAGGCGATCGCCTGCGGACCCGCCTGTCGTTCGCGTTCGAGGACACCAGCGGCACCTACGCGGACCTGACGCCGGTGTGCGCCCTCGATTTCGAGGCCTTCGCACGGACGCTGGCCGCGGCCGGTTACGCGGGCGAAGTCCGCACCGGCATGCGCGAGGCCTTCGAGGGCTTTGCCTTCGCCCGGGCGCCGATCGAAGTGGACGTCCAGGTACGCAGCCTCAGCGCTGCGGAACCGACGCGGCTGTGCGTCAACCGCCTGATCGTGTCCGCGCAGGAGGCGCTCCATGTCTAAGTACGGTCCGGAAGAAGCCGAGCGTCGCCTGAATGCGATGGTCGATCGCTACCATGACTCGCTCGATGGTTTCTATTTCTTCGGCAATCCACTGCGCAAGGCGATCGATGCCTCGCCCGCGCTCCGCGAAAGCCTGTTGACGTCGGTGGCCGAGGGATACCTCGAGCGGATCGTCAACCAGGCCGCCGACTCCGGCGCCGCGGCGGGGTATTCGGAACGGGACAAGAGCATCGCGCTGCCCGAGAAGATGCTCGACGACCGCATGCGGCTGATCTTCGCGCTGGGCCACGAAAACCAGCATGCACTGAACACCCAGGGCGTGGCCTATCGCGCGGACGTGCTGTTCCCCGCACTCGAGCACATCCGCGATTCCGGCCAGGCGCCGCCGCGCGACTACACCCAGCCCCTGCATGCGTTCATCGAGCACGGGCGCGAAGACGAAGCGCGCGCGCACATCGGCGGATTCAATGCCGTGGTGTCGGCGCTGCGCGCCGAAGGCAAGGAGCCGACGGCCGCGCGCATCGTCGATCGGCTGGGCGCCCGTGCCGACGACTTCTTCGCGCCGACCGGGCCCGGAGGCGCCTACGAGACGCGCAACCTCCAGCGCTCGGCGCAGGGTTACATCGCCTTCACGCCCGAGAACATCGATGCGATGAAGACGAACTATGCCGACAAATTCCCGAACACGTTCGGCCCCAACGGGCTGATGGACTATCGCCACAGCTTCATCATGGAAGGCCTGAACGCGATCACGAACGTCGAGAAGATCAAGCTCGGGCGGGATTTGGTGGACTTCGTCGATGGCTACAAGCAGGCCCATGCCGGACAGAGTCCGCCATCCGCGAGCATGGATCCGTACCGATCGGTCGACGTGAGGGTCGATTTCGCGGCATTGGGCGCCAACCCCCACCTGCTCGATGTTCCTGCCAACGGCGAGCTGCGCCTGTCGAACGCGGTGCTTGCGCCCAATCACACGCAACTGCTGCAGGATCATCCCGATCTCGTGGTGTCGCGGCAGGATGCGCGCCAGCGGCTCGGGTTGCCGGCGGAACAGGCGGCGCAGGGCTTCTGGTCGGGACTCTTCGGCAGTTCGTCGTCGCTGGCGATGGCCCAGGACGACGTCAGGGCTGCGGACAGGCAGGGCGGCGCCTTGCCGCAGCAGATCGTCGAAGGCATGTCCGGATTGAGGACGATCCCGGGCGCGAGCGAAGGCGAAGAGCGGCGCAACGTCGCCGCCGCGCTCGCGCTGGAGGCCGGCAAGGCGGGACTGGAGTCGGTGGATCATGTCGTCGTCAGCCGCGACGGCAGCCGGCTCATCGCCATCCAGGGCGCCGATCCCGCCGCAGCGGACGCACGACATGTCGACGTGCGGATCGCGGAGGCCAGGCAGCAGCCTGCGACCGAGAGTCTGCAGCAGCTCGCCGAAGTCGCCCGGAATCCCGGCGCGCCGTCCGAAACCCAGGCGCCGCACAAGACGATGTCGATGTAAGCGCCGGCCCGCTGCCGCGCGGCAGGCCGAGCAGTGGCGCATGCCGTCAGCGGGCGGCATCGTCAGACGGCGGTATCCGATCTCCTGCCGGAGTAGCCCTGCCGGACGAGTACTGAGTCGCAGAGCGGCGTCCAGGCAGTTCAACGCCGCGGGCGGGCGGCCAGTTCGGAGAGGGTGTACCACTTGCGGCAGCGCCGGCATTCGTATTCGATCCCGACGCGGGTGGTGTGGGTGCGCTCGACGCCGTCGGCGTTGTCTTCCCAGCCGAAACCATCGTCCCGGGTTTTCGTCATCCGCTCGATGGCGGCAGCGCATTCGGGGCAGCGTTTGCGTCCCGACAGCAGATACCGCAGTTGGGCCCATGTCATCGGGACCTCGACACGGAACCCCATGAATTCGATGTCGAACATGGCGCGCGTTCCCGCGCTCAATCCCGCATCAGCGTCGACTTCCCGAACAGGCTCTCCACCAGGTCGACGGCGAGTTCGGCGGTGGCGTTGCGGCTGTCGAGCGCCGGGTTGAGTTCGACGATATCCAGCGAGGCGAGCCGGCCGGTGTCGGCGATCATCTCCATCACCAGCTGCGCTTCGCGGTAGTTCGGGCCGCCGGGGACGGTGGTGCCGACGCCGGGGGCGATGCTGGGGTCGAGGAAGTCCACGTCGAAGCTGACGTGCAGGTGGGTGTCCTCGTCGAGATCGGCGAGGGCGCCTTCCATCGTGCGCTTCATGCCGACTTCGTCGATGTAGCGCATGTCGTAGATGTCGAGGCCGTAGTCCTTGACCAGCCGCTTCTCCTCGGGATCGACCGAGCGGATGCCGATCTGGCGGATCTCGTGCGGGCGCATCGCCGGGGCGTCGCCGCCGAGCCGGACCAGCGCCTCGGGGCCGACGCCGCACAGGCAGGCCACCGGCATGCCGTGGACGTTGCCCGAGGGCGTGACCGCGCTGGTGTTGAAGTCGGCGTGCGCGTCCAGCCACAGCACACGCAGCTTCTTTCCGGTAGCACGACAGTGGCGGGCGACGGCGGTGATCGAGCCGACGCCGAGGCAGTGGTCGCCGCCGAGTACGATCGGCATGCGTCCGCCGGCCAGTTCGGCGGCGACGGCGTCCATCAGCAGGCGGTTCCAGGCGACGACCTGGTCGAGGTGGCGGTAGCCGTCGACCGGCGGCTGCCACGGGTTCGGCGGGCCGGCGAGATTGCCGCGGTCGGCCACGTCGATGCCGCGCGCGGCCAGCGCTTCGCCCAGGCCGGCGATGCGCAGCGCTTCCGGCCCCATCCGCGCACCCCGGTGGCCGGCGCCGATGTCGGTGGGCGCGCCGATCAGGGACACGGGGGGGTAGCTGCGGCGCATGCGGGCTCCGGACGTTGGGGAAGATGGTGCCGACAGTCCGATTCGAACGGACGACCTACCGCTTACAAGGCGGTTGCTCTACCAGCTGAGCTATGCCGGCGGGTGCCGGGGTGCGGAGCGCACCAGCCGGGCTACCGATTCTAGCAGCCCTGTCCGATGGCCCTGCCCGCAGGGCCGCCCTGCGGCTCAGCGCGCCGCGGCGCAATCGATCGCGCGCGCCTGGGCGGCGCCGGCGCGGCGACGCAGCGCAGCCGGGTCCGCTGTGCCGGCGACGGTCAGCTCGACCCAGTACGCGGTCTTCGTCTCGCCGAGCGCCTCGGCCTTGGCCTCGAAGCCGGCCGCGCGCAGGGCCTCGGCGTGCTGGCGGGCGCGGTCCTCGCTGCTGAAGCGGCCCAGCGCGATGCCGTTGGCTTCGGCGCCGTTGCCGACCACCAGCAGGTCCTTGAAGCCGGCCGCGCGCAGGCGGTCGGCGGTGGCGTTGGCGGCGGCGCGATCGGCGGCGGGCGGCAGGTAGACCCGCCAGCCGCGATCGCGACCCGCCTGGGCCTGCTGTTCGCGCACGGCGATGCGTTTGGCGCCGGCGCGCAGCGTCTCCTGGGCCTTGCCGGCGGTGTCGGCGTCGGTGAACGGGCCGAGGCGCAGGCAGGTGTCGGCCACCGGCGGCGGTGTCGGCTGCGGTGGCGTCGGAGCGGGAGCGTCCGCCGGTGCCGTCTCGACGGGCGTCGCGGCCGGGCTCGGCGGTGGCAACAGGTCCGGGTGCTCGCTGGCCAGCGCCAGACGGGCGATGCCGGAGGGCGGTTCGGCCTGCGTCGGGGCCACGGTGTCGTCGTGGAACAGCCACCAGGCGGCGACGCCGAGGTTCAGCACCACCAGCAGCACGAGAAGGGCGCGCATCGTCATCCCGGCATTCTCGCCCAGACCGCCAGCCCCTCCAACACGAGCGCCGGCGCGCGCCCGGCCTCGGCGGGCAGCGCCGCCGCCAGTGCGTCGACGCCGCCGCCGTGCAGCAGGAGATGCGGCGTCGTGCCGAGCGCGTCGGCGGCGTCGCGCAGCGCCTGCGCGACCAGCGCCGCCGCCGCACCGTCGCAGCCGCTGCGCAGCGCGTCGAGGGTGTTGTCGGCGAACGCGACGAACGCGCCGCCGGTCTCCGGCAGTTGCGCCGCGCGCGCATGCAGGCTCGCGCGCATCAGCGCGGGCGACGGCGCGATGCGTCCGCCGCGATGGCCGCCGTCGGCGTCGATCAGGTCGAGCGTGAGCGCGGTGCCGATGCCGATCACCAGCGTCGCCGCCTGCGGATGCCGCGCGCGCGCGCCGAGCATCGCCAGGAAACGGTCCGTGCCCAGCGTGTCGGGCTGGGGGTAGGCGATGCGCAGGTCGCCGAAGTGCGCGACGGTGCGGGCGATCGAGATCCGCGCGCAGCGGGCGGTCAGCGCGTCGAGCAGCGCGACCCGCAGCGGCGTCGACGCGACGCTGGCGAGCGCCGCGGCCTCGAACCGCGCCGGCAACGCGGCGTCCCAGCCGGCGGGCAGCCCTTCGCCGTCGTGCGCGACGGCGAACACGTCGCCGATGTCGCCGTCGTCGCGCAGTGGTGCGTACTTCAGCCGGGTGTTGCCGAGATCGAACAGGACGGTGTCGCTCATCCGCGCATCATGCCCGATGACGTCATGCCCGAGGTGGTCATGCCCGAGGTGGCGTGCGCCGGCGAACGCTGACCTCGCCCGCGCGCAGCGGCTGCAGGCCCGCATCGGTGCGCAGGACCAGCGCGCCGTCGTCGTCGACGCCCATCGCCGTGCCGACGACCTCGCGCTCGCCGATCCGTGCCGTCACAGGCAGGTCGCGCAGTGCATCGAGCAGTTCGAATCGCGGCAGGAACGGCCGCAGTCCATGGGCGTCGAAGGCCTGCAGCGCCGCGGACAGCGCGTCGAGCAGACGCCCGGCAACGACGTTGCGCGGCAGCGCGGCATCGCCGAGCAGCGCGTCCAGATCGGTCCACGGCTGGTCGATGGCGGCTGCGGCGTCCGCCGGCATGCGCACGTTGAGCCCGAGGCCGATCACCGCCCGCGGCCGGCCGTCCTGCAGCCCGCCTTCAATCAGCACACCGCCGAGCTTGCGCAGCGTCTCGCCGTCGTCGAGCACCAGGTCGTTCGGCCATTTGATCGCGACGGTGCGCGCGCCGAGCGCGTGCAGCGCTTCGGCGACGGCGACGCCGACGGCCAGGCTCAGCCCGCCGAGGCGGGCGAAGTCGCCGTCGAACGATCGCGCCAGCGACAGATACAGATTGGCGCCCGGCGGCGAGGCCCAGGCGCGCCCCTGGCGACCGCGCCCGCCGCTTTGATGTTCAGCGAACAGCGCGACGATGCCGGTATCCGGCGTGCGCCGGCGCAGCAGTTCGCTGTTGGTCGAATCGATGTCGTCGACGACCTCGATCGCGGCGAACGACGCGCGCATCTCGGCCGGCAACTGCGCGCGGATTGCGTCGGCGTCGAGGGCGTCCGCGGACGGCATGCGCGTCATGCGCGCCGTGCCAGGCGATGCAGCAGCCGCGCCTTCTCGAACCGAGACTCGGTACCGGCGCGCAGCCGGGCGAGGTTGCCGCGGTGGGTCCAGACCAGCAGCAGCGCCGCGGCGATGGCGAACGCAAGCTTCGGCGTGTCCGCGCGGGTCGCGATCGCCAGCGTCGCCAGCGCCAGTCCCGTCAGGACGGTGCCCAGGCCGACGTAGCCGGTCAGGATCAGCACGCCGAGCCAGACCGCCAGCAGCACCGGCACCGCCGCCGGCCACAGCACCAGCGTCGCACCGATCACCGTGGCCGCGCCCTTGCCACCGCGGAAGCCGTGCCACACCGGCCACACGTGGCCGACCACCGCCGCGAACGCGGTCGCGTACGCGACCCAGCCTGCCTCGCCGAAACGCAGGCCCAGCCACGCCGCCAGCGCGCCCTTGCCGATGTCGATCGCGACCACGCCGAGCGCGAACGTCAGCCCCTGCGTGCGGAAGGCGTTCGTGCCGCCGGCGTTGCCGCTGCCTTGGGTGCGGATGTCGACGCCGCGCAGCCGGCCCAGCAGCAGGCTGCCGGAGAGCGAGCCGAGGAGGTAGGCGGCGAGGATCAACAACGCCGCGCTCACGGATCCACCCGCACGCAGTGCCCGAACACATCGTTCGGTCCGATCCAGCCGTTGAGGTAACCCTTGTTGTTGCCGATCTGGAATCGGCCGTTGTCCATCGCCTTGATCAGGTGCAGGTATTCCGCGCCGTGGACCCGGCACAGCACGATGTCGTCCACGCGCAGCGTCGCGATGTCGGCGATCGGCGCGACCGTGCACAGCTGACCCGATTCGATGCGGCCGGTCATCGAACCGCCGCGCGGACGGAACGTCACCGTCTCGCCGCGTTTCAGTCGTTCGATGTATCCGCTCGCCCAGCCCATGCGTCTCGCGTGCCCGTTGGTGCCGACGCGGATGATCGCATGCCGTCATCCGCCGCGCGGCGGCGTGCGCCGCGCCGCCGCAGCGCATGGCCGATGCCGCCGGCGAGCATCGCCGCCAGCGGGAACATCAGCAGCGTCAGCGAAGAGAACAGCAGCAGCACGATCCAGGCGCGGGTCTCGTCGCTGCCGAGGGCGTAGGCGTACAGGTTCATGCCCAGCCACGCGCCGGGCAGCGCCGGCAGCGAGGTCGGCAGGCCGCGGCGGAAGGCGAGGGCGCCCATCGGCAGCGCCAGCACCGCCTGGGAGACGAAGAAGCCGGTGCTGTCGTCGAAGGGTTCGAACCGGCCCGACGCCAGCCCCGCGATCCACCAGCTCGCCGGCCCGAGCAGCAGGCCGACGACGAAGGCGACGAGGACGCGTCGCAGCGTCATGTCGCGACCGGCTGCACCGACGCCACCAGCGTGCCGCGGCCCGCATGAGCGCCGATCGCGGGACCGGTCTCGACCAGATGCGCTGCGTCGACGCGCAGCCGTGCGCACAGCGCAGCAAGCAGGCGCTCGCCGTCGGTGCGCGTGTCGCAATGGCCGACGATCACCCGCAGCGGGGTCTCCGCGCCCAGCGCGCGGTGCACGCGCTTCGCGACGTAGCGCGCGAACGCCTCCGGCGCCTTCGCCTTCGCGATCAGCCCGCCGACGACGGCGAGGCGACCGTCGGCCTGCATCTTCGCGACCGGGGTGAGCCCGGTGAAGCGCACCGCCGGTTCCGCCCACCGCGGGATGCGCCCGCCGCGCACGGCGTGCGAGACATCGCGGGCCATCGCCCAGCTCAGCGTCCGCGGGCGCAGGCGTTCGAGCTCGCGCAGGATCGCCTCTGCGTCGGCGCCGGCCTCGGCCAGGTCCGCCGCGCGCCAGGTCAGCAGCGCCTGACCGCCGGCGGCGTTGACGCTGTCGAACACCCGCACCTTGCCGTCGCCGCCGCGCTGGGCGGCGTGTTCGGCCGATTGCAGGGTGCCCGACAGCGCCCGCGACAGGCCGACGTAGACCACGGCGGGGTGGTGCGCGGCGAGGAAGTCGAAGCCGCGGCGGAAATCGCCCGGCGGCGGCTGGCTGGTGCGTGGCAGTTCGCGCGCGGTCGCCATGCGCCGGTAGAAGTCGGCGGTGACCAGGCCGACCTTGTCGAGATGATCGCGGCCGTCGAGGTTCACCCGTACCGGCACCACGTGGATGCACAGCCGCTGGGCGATGGCCTCGGGCAGGTCGGCGGCGCTGTCGGTGACGATTGCGACCCGGTCGCCGCGATCGACGCTGCGCGCCTGCAGCGCCATGTCGTCGGCCTTCATGCCCTCGACCGTCGCGAACGCCGCGCAGGCGTCGAACAGCGCCTGCGGCGCGCCGACGTGGGCATGCACGCGCATGCGGGTCGCACCGCCGGCCAGCACCAGCGAATCGGCGCCGATGGCTTCGAGCGCCTCGCGCAGCGGCGCGCGCTCGATCGGCGGGTCGCGGCCGGCCTCGGCGATCAGCAGGCATTCGGTGCACCAGCGCCGGTCGGGATCGACCGCATCGTGCGGCGGATGCGGCTCGGTGTCGTGCGCGTCGTGGTCGTGTCCTTCGTTGGCGCTATCGTTCGCCGCGCGCAGGCCGCCGCGCACGCGCAGCGCCCGCGGCCCGCCCTCGACGAATTCGGCGATGCCTTCCAGCAGGTCCACGAAACCCTGCGCGCCGGCGTCGACCACGCCGGCGTCGCGCAGCGCGGCCATCTGCTCGGGCGTGCGCGCCAGCGCCCGGCGCGCCTGCGCGAGGGCCCGCGCGAAGCCGCGGCGCGGGTCGCCGCGATGTTCGGCCGCGGCTTCCTCCAGCGCGTCGGCGAAGCTGTCGATCACGCTGAGGATCGTGCCTTCGACCGGATGCGCCAGCGCGCCGCGGGCGCTGGCGGCGCCGTGCCGCACCGCGGCGGCGAGCGCGGTCGCGTCCAGCGCCGGGGCGTTGCGCGCGTGCTCGGCCACGCCGTGCAGGAATTGGGCGAGGATCGCCCCGGAATTGCCGCGAGCGCCGTCGATGGCGTCGTCGCCGATCCGGTGCAGCAGTTCGCCGATGTGGCGGCTGCGCCGGCGCAGGGCGCCGTTGAGCAGGCTGCCCAGGGTGAAGGCCAGGTTGTTGCCGGTGTCGCCGTCGGGCACCGGGAAGACGTTGATCCGGTTGAGGCCGTCGCGGGCGGCGATGACGCGGCGGGCGCCGGCGATCAGCGCCCGGCGCAGGGCTGGGGCGGTGAGGGCGGTTGCGGCCGGGGCAGACGGAGGCGCGTGGGCGGAAGCGTTCACGGGGGCGAGTCTGCCGCAACCGCGCGGCCCCGGCTGTTGCTTTGCAGCAAGCGGCCGTTCATCTTCCGGCACGGGTCGGGCAGTCACAAGCAGGGTATAGTCGGCGTCTTGTCCGGGCCCGCCCACTTTTTGGACACTGCCATGCGCACCTCCCGCTTCGTGTCGCCGATGCTGCTGGTCCTCGCCCTCGCGAGCCTGCCCGTGGCCGCACGGACCTCGCCGCTCGCCAGTGCCAACGGTGATTCCGGTGAATGCACCGAAGTGCCGGCCGCCGATGCCGACGCGGACCCGGCGCCGTCGACCAAGCCGGTCGCCAAGCGCACCAGCGCCCCCACCGCCGGCAAGGCCCGCCCGACCGCCCGCGGCGGCGATTCCCTGCAGGTCCGCGGCCCGCGCTGGCACCGCTTCCTGCCCGGCATGTTCCGCTGAGCCGCGTCGCCTGACCGACGCGTGCTGCGCTGGTTCCGCGGGCGATTCGCCCGGCCCGATCCGACCCTCGATCCCGACCGCTGGGCGCGCGTGCGCGCTGCCGTGCCGTGGGTCGTGGCGCTCGATCCAGACCGCGATGCCCGCCTCGCTGCGCTGACCGCGCGCTTCCTGCACGCCAAGACCATCACGCCGGTCGAGGGCCTGGCGCTCGACGACGACCAGCGCACCGTGCTCGCCGCGCTGTGCTGCCTGCCGCTGCTGGAATTCGGCGCCGAGGGCCTGCACGGCTGGTCGCAGCTGATCGTCTATCCCGATGCGTTCCGCGCCCGCCGCGAACACGTGGATGCCGCCGGCGTCCTCCACCAGTGGGACGACGAGCTCATCGGCGAGGCGTGGGAAGCGGGGCCGCTGATCCTGTCCTGGGCCGACGTGCAGGCGGATCTCGACGAACCGGACGCCGGCTTCTGCGTGGCCGTGCACGAGATGGCGCACAAGCTGGATGCGCTCGACGGCGCGCTCGACGGCACCCCGCCGCTGCCGCGCGACTGGCAGCGTGCATGGGCGCGCGACTTCCAGGCGGCGTACGACGGTTTCGTCGCCCGCGTCGACGCCGGCCGCCGCACCGCGATCGACGCCTATGCCGCCGAGGCGCCGGAGGAATTCTTCGCGGTCTGCAGCGAGTACCACTTCAGCGCACCGGCGCGGCTGCGGCAGGCGCTGCCGACGGTGGCGACGCACCTGGAGCGGTTCTACGGGCCATCGCCGATGGCGCGCCGCGGCTGACGCCCGGACCGCGTCACCCCAGGGCGCGCGGCGCCCGCTTCACCACCGCGTCGACGTTCGAAGGCTTGATCTCGCAGACGGTGCAGCCGTCGCTCACCAGCACGACGTGGTCGGTGCAGCCGCCCGGGGCGAAGTCCGGTACGAGGAACCCGACCACGACCGCGGTCGATCCGGCGCGGAATCCGCCCGGCACATGCCCGTGCGCATCGCCTGCGAGCCGCACGATGGCGCCGACCTCCAGCGTAGCGACGCCGTCGCCTTCCAGCGCGGCGAACACCTGCCGCCGGATCAGGCGGTCGTAGCCGAACAGAGACCCGATGTGCAGCGCGATGTCGTCGATCGGCATGGTCGTGTCGTCTCCGGGTTCCTTGGGCCCGACCGGAACAACGCGAAGTACGGCCCCGACCGGCAGGGGGCGCGTCACAGGCCCGGCGGCAGGGTGACTTCGAAGCGCGCGCCGCCGAGTTCGTCGGAGTCACCGACGACCAGTTCGCCGCGGTAGCTGCGAACGATGTCCTGCACGATCGCCAGACCGATGCCGTGGCCCTGCACGCGCTCGTCGCCGCGCACGCCGCGCTGCAGCACGCGCGCGATCTTGTCCTCGGGGATGCCCGGCCCGTCGTCCTCGACCATCATCACCAGCCCGGGCCGGCGATTGGTCGCGGTCGCGCCGGTGCGCACGGTCAGCAGCACCCGCGACCGCGCCCACTTGAACGCGTTCTCGAGCAGGTTGCCGAGCAGTTCCTGCAGGTCGCCCTTCTCGCCGTAGAACCGCGCCGCCGGGTCGATCTCGAACTCGCAGAACACGCCCTTGCTGGCGTAGACCTTCTCCAGGCCGCGCACGATCTCCTCGGCGTCGGGCTCGACCGGCATCGGCGCCGCGAACAGCTTGTGCCCGCCCGAGGCGGCGCGGCTGAGCTGGTAGCCGACCAGATCGTTCATGCGCCGCAATTGGTGGTCGAGGTCGCTGCGCAGTTCGGCGTCCGGCGCGCCGCTGTCCAGCCGTGCGCGCAGCACCGCCAGCGGCGTCTTCAGGCTGTGCGCGAGGTCGGCGAGGATGTTGCGCTGGCGGTCGAGGTTCTCGCGTTCGCTCTCGATGAAGGCGTTGATGCTTTCGGTCAGCGGTTCCAGCTCGCGCGGGTGGCGCTCGCTCATGCGCGTGCCCACGCCGCGCTGCACGCGCTTGAGTTCGTCCACCACGCGCCGCAACGGCCACAGGCTCCAGCGCACCACCACGAGTTGCAGCATCAGCAGCAGCGCGCCGACCGCGCCGAGGTAGCTCCACAGCGCGCGCCGGAACACGTTGAGCTGGCTCTGCAGGCGCGCGGTGTCCTCGGTGATGTAGATGGTGTAGGGAATCTCGTCGGAGAGATCGTCGCCGGGCCAGACCAGGCCGAAGCCGTAGCGATAGGCGCGGGCGCGTTCGCCGTTGCTGCGCACGATCTCCAGCGGCCCTTCGAAACTCGTCCTGCGCGGCGGCAGCAGCTTCACCGCCGGCAGGGCCGGCCCGTGCGCGGACTGGGATTCCCACTGCGCGTGGGGCATGACGATCTGCGCATAAAGGCCGCTGCCGGGGCGCTTCAGCCGGGGATCCGGCAGCTCGCTGTCCATCGGCGGCACCAGGTCGCCGCCGCGGCCGAACTCGGTCTTGCCGGCGAGATCCAGCGCGTAATCGTTGAGCCGGTCCTTGAGGATGTTCTCGGTGGTGCTGACGAACGCGCGATCAAGCGCATAGCCGGCCAGCACGAGGAAGGCGACCAGGCCGAGGCTCGCCGCGAGCAGTTGGCGGACCTGCAGCGACCGCGGCCGCCAGCGGCTGAAAGGCTCACGCGAGGGCATGGACCGACGCTCGCGGGGCGGACACGAAGACGCCGCGCCTCATCGGCGCGGCGTCGGTGGCGGGGTGGGCGGAACGGTTCAAATCTCGCCGGTGCGGGCGATCGCGAATCGATAGCCGCGCCCGCGCACGGTTTCGATCGGCTTGAGCGCGCCGTCCGGGTCCAGCTTCTTGCGCAGGCGGCCGATGAAGACCTCCAGCACGTTCGAATCGCGGTCGAAATCCTGCTGGTAGATGTGCTCGGTCAGGTCGGCCTTCGAGACCAGCTCGCCAGCGTGCATCATCAGGTATTCCAGCACCTTGTACTCGTAGCTGGTCAGGTCGACGTTGCCGCCGTTGACGCTCACGGTCTGCGCGGCGAGGTCGAGCGTGACCGGCCCGCATTCGAGGGAGGGCTTGCTCCAGCCGGCGGCGCGGCGGACGAGGGCGTTGATGCGCGCCAGCAGCTCCTCGACGTGGAAGGGCTTGACCAGATAGTCGTCGGCGCCCTGCTTGAGACCCTCGACCTTGTCCTGCCAGCTGGCGCGGGCGGTGAGGATCAGCACCGGGAACTGCTTGCCCTCGCCGCGCAGGGCCTGGATCAGCTCCATGCCCGACATCTTGGGGAGGCCGAGGTCGATGATCGCGATGTCGAACGGCACTTCGCGACCCATGTACAGGCCCTCCTCGCCGTCCTGCGCGGTGTCGACGGCGAAGCCCTCGCGCTTGAGGCGCGCGGCGAGGGTTTCGCGGAGGGGGGCTTCGTCTTCGACGAGGAGAATGCGCATCGAGAGCTCCAGGGCCGGCGGGGGCCGACGTTCGTTCAGGATCGGAGCATAGCCGCGGTCGATGGTGGCCGGGCGGGTCGCCGCTGCCCTGTTCAGATTTCGCTTAGTCGCGGGAAAATTGCGGGAAACGCCGTGCGTTCCGCACGACGCCGGGAGACGGGATCAACGATCGCCGCGCGGCCGGCGGGGCGGGGCGTCGTCGCGGCGCGGCGAGCGCGGGGCGTCGTTCGCGGGCTGCGGGTCGTCCATGTAGATGCGGACCCGGCCGTCGCCGTCCACCGCCTTGATCCGGGTGACGTCGCGGCCGTCGTACTGCATGCGCTCGGCGCTGAGCACCTGGCCGCGGTTGGCGCGTTCGAAACGGCGGACCGCGTCGGACACGGCGTCGTTGTGCGGCGCCGGGGCGTCGGCGGGCGGCGCGTCCTGGCGGCCTCGCGGCCCCTGCTGTGCGGCCACGGGCAAGGCGACGCCTGCGAGGGCGACGGCCAGCACGGACAGCGACAGGCGGGACGGCAGGGTCATGGGCGCAACTCGGAAGCGGGTCGGGCGATGCACGGAACACATCATCGCGCGTCGGAGGGGCATTCTCGAAACCGGGCGGTGAATTGGTCCTTAACTTTTCCTTACGCCGGGGGCGGGGTTCAGTCCGTCCGCGGTTGGGGCGATCAGAAGATCTCGCCCACGCAGCAGCGCAGCGAGCCGCCGGCGGCCTCGATCGCCTCCAGCGGCACCGCGCGGACGCGGAAGCCGGCGAGCCCCAGCGCCTCGCGCGTTGCCGGCGCCAGCGCCGCTTCCGCGGTCGCGCTCATCCAGACCGCATCGTCGCCCAATGCGATCGCATTGCCTGCGAATGCGGCCCGTTCGCCGGCTGACAGCGCGATCGCATGCCGGCCGTACAGCGCCTGCAGGACGCGCGCCACGTCGCCGCCGGCGAAGCCATCCGGGCAGTACAGCGCGGCCCGGCCGGCGAGCACCGCCAGCACCACGTTCGTGTGGTACTCACCCGGAGCGAGGTCGAACATCAGGGTCGCGCGCAGCCCGAAGGCCTCGTGCATCCGCTGCGCGCCGGTCTCGTCGCAGCGCTCGGAGAGGCCGCAGAAGCCCAGCCCGCGGGCGCGGTCGACGACCAGCGCGCCGGTCAGTTCGCAGGGATGCGGTTGACCGGACAAATCGATCTCCTCGCGGCCGAGCTGTTCGCGGAAGAACCGGCGGATGTCCCGGCGCGTGGCCTCGCGCTGGCGGACCGGGTGCCGCATGCGGCCGACGATCAGCCGTCCCGGCGCGGTGGCGAAGACGTTGTTCGGGAACACCGCGTCGGGCGTGGCCGGGTCGCCGGCGAAGCAGATCACCGGCAACTCGGCCGAGAGGGCGCGCTGCAGGTCGCGATGCTGGGCCGACGCGCGGCCGGCGTCGAACGCCTCGGCGCTAGCCATGTAGCGATTGTCGGTGGCCGACTCCGCCGCCAGACCGAACCCGTCCGGCGCCACCAGGAAGACCGCCCTTGCCGTCGCCGGCCCGAAATCCGGAGCGCAGCCGCGGGCGATGGCGAGGAAGGTGTCGGCGTCGTGGGTCAGCATCAGGCCGCGCGCTCGTGCGAGGGCTCGGTGGGCGCCAGCGCCTGTTCGACCAGCGCCCAGCCCGCGCCGGGACGATGCGCGCCCTCGCTGAGGATCTGCCGGAACGCCCGCCCGCCGCGCTGGCCCTGGAACAGGCCGAGCACGTGCCGGGTCAGGTGCTTGAGCGCGACGCCTTGCGCGAGCTGCGCCTCGACGTAGGGCCGCCAGGCGCGCAGCAGGTCGCCGCGGCTGCGCGCCGGCGCGTCCCACCAGGCGCAATCGAGGCGATGCAGCAGGTAGGGGTCGTGATAGGCGGCACGCCCGAGCATCGCGCCGTCGACGTGGTCGAGATGCGCAGTGGCTTCTTCCATATCGGCGATGCCGCCGTTGACCACCACCTGCAGCGCCGGGCGCTCGCGTTTGAGCCCGTAGGCCCAGTCGTAGCGCAGCGGCGGCACCTCGCGGTTCTCCTTCGGCGACAGGCCCTGCAGCCACGCGTTGCGCGCATGCACGATCACGTGCGCGCAGCCCGCCGCCGCGATCTCGTCGACGAAGGCGAGGAAGCGCTCCCACTCGTGGTCGTCGTCGACGCCAAGCCGGCATTTCACGGTGATCGGCGTGTCCGGCGTCGCGGCGATCATGGCCGCAACGCAGTCGGCGACCAGCGCCGGCTCGCGCATCAGGCAGGCGCCGAAGCGCCCGGCCTGCACCCGGTCGGACGGGCAGCCGCAATTGAGGTTGATCTCGTCGAAGCCGTGCTCGGCCCCGATCCGTGCCGCCTGCGCCAGCAGCACCGGTTCGCTGCCACCAAGCTGCAGCGCGACCGGATGCTGCCCGGCGTCTATCGCCAGCAGCTTCCGGCGGTCGCCGTGGATCACGGCGTTGGCGTGGACCATCTCGCTGTAGAGCCGCGCGTGCGGCGCGATCAGCCGGTGGAAATTCCGGCAGTGCGTGTCCGTCCAGTCCATCATCGGCGCCACGGACAGGCGGAGGGCGTCGGCGGGGATCATCGCGGATGGGGCGGCGGAGCGGGCGGGCATCGGGATCGGGCGTCGGAAATGTGGCCCCTGACGGCGCCGTGCGCCGCGTGATCGCGGCGCGCCAAGGATACAACGCGTCCCATCGGCCCTTTCGAATCGCGCCCCTTGCCGGGCAGGCGGGCCGGGCGGCGGCGCGCCCGGCCCGCACGATCACTGCCGCGCCGGCACCGGCGTCGCCAGGCCCTTCGCGAAAGCCTCGTCGATCAGCCCGCGGGTGCGCCGCTCAGCTTCCTCGGCGGCGCGCTCGAGACGGGTGCCGAGGGCTTCCATGTCCTTGCCGATGGCTTCCATCGGCTTGCTGGCCTCTTCCATTTCGCGGCCGAGCGCCTCCATCGGCGCGGTGCGCGCTTCGATCCGCTCGCCGGCGGTCTCCATGATCTCGCCCTGGCGTTCCATTTCGCGGCCGAGGCGTTCCTGCTCCGCCGACAGCGTTTCCATCTGCGCTTCCAGGCGATCGCGTTCGGCGTCGTCGGCGCCCGCCATGCGCGCGCCCAGCGCACCCTGCTGTTCGCCCAGCGCCTGCATGCGTCCGCCCAGCCGCTCCATCTCGGCCCGGGCCGCCTCCATCTCCGGCGGCTGGACGACCTCCACCTGCAGCGCCTGCATGCGTGCACCCAGGGCCTGCATCTTCTCCTGGTGCGGCTGCATGCGTGCACTGAGCCCTTGCATCTGTGCGCTCAGGTCGCGGGTCGATGCCCAGGCGGCGTCGGCCTGCGCCAGCACGGCGGCATCGCGCACCACGTAGGCCTTGCCGTTGCGGCGGAACCACAGGAAATCGCCGTCGATGCCGCGTTGCGCGGCTTCGATGTCGTCGTTGTCGCGATCGTCGTGGGTGCCGGACATCGTCGTGCCATCACCGCCCTTGCGGACCAGGGCGTAGGCGCTCTGGTCGCGGCGGTCGTCGGCGCGGGCGATCTGCCGCGTGGTCGGGGCCGGGTTCGACGGTGTCGCGACCTTCGGCGATGCGGTCGACGCCGACGGGCTGCGATGCGGCTGCCCGGTGCTGGTCGGCGAGGCCAGCTGCGCGTGGGCGTAGAAGGCACCCGCGGCCACGGCGAGGCCGAGCAGCGGCGGGATCACGGCGCCGCCGAGCGCGCGGCGGGTGGGGCGGACGAGACGCTGGATGCGGGACATGAGATGACCTCCGTGCGCGGCTTGCGCGAGTGCGGGGAGCGGGAAGGGCGATCGCGATGCGGCGAGGAGGCGATCGAGTTCGGCGAGGGCGATGGCGAGGCGGCGGCCGTCGCCCAGCGCGGTGGCGGCGAGGTCGTCGGCAACGAGTTCGCGTTCGAGGCGGATGCGGTGCGTCAGCCACCACACCGCGGGGTGGTAGAACAGCAGCGTCTCGACCAGCCGCTGCAGCAGGTTGACGAGGTAGTCGTGGCGGCGGACGTGGGCCAGTTCGTGCGCCAGCAGCGCTTCCAGCAGGTCCGCCGGCATCCGCATCGCGACCGCCGCGGGCAGCAGGATCACCGGACGCCACCAGCCGGCGGTCGATGGGCCGTCGCCGTCGGCGGTCAGTCGCAGCGAGACCCGGCGTCGCACGCCGAGGCGTCGGGCGAGATCGTCGACCCGCGCCTGCCACGGGCCGGCTTCCGTGCGTGCCTCGCGGCAGAGGCGTTGCAGCCACAGCGCGCCGCCCAGCATCCGCAGCGACAGCAGAGCAGCGCCGGCGGCCCACAGCGTCACCAGCCAGGCCATCGCGTCCTGCGACGGCATCGGCAGCGCGAATCCGGTACGCGCAGGCGACGCGTCCGGCGCAGTGGCGAGGCCCGCGATCACGATCGGCGCCGTGTCGCCTGGCAGCACGTTGGTACCGGCGGGAGTCGCGAGCGCGAACAGCAGTTGCACGATCGGCAGCAGCGCGCACGCCAGCAGTGCGAGGCAGGCCACCGCGTAGCGCCACTGCGGCCGGGCGTTGCGGAGCAGGGCCAGGGCGAGCCAGGCGAGCAGGCCGATCAGCGCGCCCTGCCAGAGGAAGTCCAGCAGCACGCGGGCGAGCACGGGAACGAACGGGGAGACCACGGCGGACAGGGCGTCAGACATCGCGGGTGTCCTCCAGGAAGCGCTGGATTTCCTCGCGTTCGGCGTCGCTGACGCTGCCGCTGCGCAGCGCCGCCAGGACCAGGTCCTTGCCGGAGCCGGAGAACGCCTTGTGGATGAGGTCGTCCAGCAGCCGCGTCTGCAGCGAATCCTGTGGCTGCGCGGCGGCGTAGACGTGCGAGCGCTGGCGTTCGTCGCGGGTCAGCAGGCCCTTGCCGTGCATGATCTGCATCAGCCGCAGCACGGCGGCGTAGGCCAGGTCCGGGCGTTCCTGCTGCCGGGCCTCGTGCACCTGCCTGACCGAGGCTGGGCCGAGTCGCCAGAGCGTATGCAGGATTTCGAGCTCGGCCGGGGTGGGGCGGGGCGTGCGGGACATGCGGGTGTCCGGTGACGGGTTGAATCTAGACTATGTTGTCTAGACTGACTTGTCTAGAACTTTTTGTCTAGGTCGTTCCGGCCGGTCTCCCGGCAGGCGCGCGATGACCGATGCGCGTGGGCTCTGACGGGATTTCGATATGCTGACGCCCCTCCGCGCGCTGCGCAGCGACGCGCCGGATCGCAGGAATGCCACGGAGAAACGATGTCCGCCGCCGACTATCGCGAAATCAGGCAGTGGCTGGTCGAGCAGATCCGCGGCGGCCAGCCGGCGGACGCGCTGCTGCGCTCGATGCGCGACCGCGGCTGGAACCGCGAGGTCGCCTACGGCCTGATCGCGCAGGCGATGGCGATGGCGATGCGCTCGGGCGCGGAGGCGGCCGTGCCGGCACAGGCGCAGGTGCCCGCCGCGCAGACGTCGCCGGTGCCCGCCCGCGCGATGCCATCACCCATCGTCGAGGAGGGCGCGCTGCACGTGGACCTCGGCGACCGCCGCGTGTCGGTGCTGGCGGCGATGGAGGCGCCGAAGATCGTGCTGTTCGACGGCTTCCTGAGCGATGCCGAGTGCGATGCACTGATCGACCTGGCGCTGCCGCGGATGCAGCGTTCGCTCACGGTCGATATAGAGACCGGCGCCAGCCGCACCGACGTGGTGCGCACCAGCCGCGGCATGTTCTTCCGGCGCGGCGAGAACGCGTTGGTGCGGACGATCGAGGCGCGGGTGTCGCGGCTGCTGGCGTGGCCGGTCGACCATGGCGAACACCTGCAGGTGCTGCATTACCGTCCCGGCGACCGCTACGAGCCGCACTACGACTATTTCGACCCGGCCGGCCCCGGCGCGCAGGCGGTGCTCGCGCGCGGCGGGCAGCGCATCGCGACCTTCCTGATGTACCTGCGCGAACCCGAGCGCGGCGGTGACACGACCTTTCCCGATCTCGGCCTGCGCTTCGCGGCCAAGCGCGGCACCGCGCTGTTCTTCTCGTACGACCGCCCCGATCCTTCCAGCCGCACGTTGCACGGCGGCGCGCCGGTGATCGCCGGCGAGAAATGGGTGGCGACGAAGTGGCTGCGCGAGGGCGTGTTCGAATAGCGCGCTCGCGCGTGCGTCCGCCTAGCGCTTGAGGGCGCGCAGCGCGTCGGCCATCGCGGTGTTCGCCGGTGGCGCCGACTGCCCCGGACGCTGCGCGGGACGACCGCGATCGCGCGCTTCTCCCCGCTCTCCTCCGCGCGCATCGCGTCCCTGCGGGCGCGGGCCGTCGCGCGTGTCGTCGCGCTTGGCGCCCCGCGCTTCGCCCGGCACGTCGTCGAGCCGGCGGGTGAGGGCGATGCGCTTGCGCGGCACGTCGACCTCCATCACCTTCACCTTCACCACGTCGCCGACCTTCACCACCTCGCGCGGGTCCTTCACGAACTTCTCGGCGAGCGCGGAGATGTGCACGAGGCCGTCTTGGTGCACGCCGATGTCGACGAACGCGCCGAACGCGGCCACGTTCGTCACCACGCCTTCCAGCACCATGCCTGGCTGCAGGTCGGCGATCTTCTCGATGCCTTCGGCGAAGCGTGCGGCCTTGAACTCGGGACGCGGATCGCGACCGGGTTTTTCCAGTTCCTTGACGATGTCGCGCACGGTCGGCAGACCGAAACGCTCGTCGGTGAACTGTTCGAGTTTCAGTCCGCGCAGCGTGGCGCCGTCGCCGATCAGCTGCGCCACCGGGCGACCGCAGTTCTTCACGATGCGCTCGACGACCGGATAGGCCTCGGGATGCACCGCCGAGGCGTCGAGCGGTTCGTCGCCGCCGGCGATGCGCAGGAAGCCGGCGCATTGCTCGAACGTCTTCTCGCCCAGACGCGGCACCTTCAGCAGCTCGCGTCGCGACTTGAACGCGCCGTTCGCGTCGCGCCAGACCACGATGTTCTCCGCGACCGACGCCGACAGGCCGGACACGCGCGACAGCAGCGCGGCGGAGGCGGTGTTCACGAACACGCCGACCGCGTTCACGCAGTCCTCGACCTTCGCGTCCAGCGAACGCGCCAGCGCATACGGATTCACGTCGTGCTGGTACTGGCCGACGCCGATCGCCTTGGGTTCGATCTTCACCAGTTCCGCGAGCGGATCCTGCAGGCGTCGCGCGATCGACACCGCGCCGCGCAGGCTCACGTCGAGGTTCGGGAATTCGCGTGCCGCGAGTTCCGAGGCGGAATACACCGACGCGCCGGCCTCGCTGACCACGACCTTCGTCAATTTCAGCTCCGGATGCTTCGCCATCAGTTCGCCGGCGAGTTTGTCGGTCTCGCGCGAGGCGGTGCCGTTGCCGATGGCGACGAGTTCGACGTGGTGCGCGGCACAGAGCTTCTTCAGCGTCGCGATCGACGCATCCCACTGGCGCTTCGGTTCGTGCGGATAGATCGTGTCGGTCGCGACGAGCTTGCCGGTGGCGTCGACGATTGCGACCTTCACTCCGGTGCGCAGGCCCGGGTCGAGGCCCAGCGTCGCGCGCGGGCCGGCGGGCGCGGCCAGCAGCAGATCCTTGAGGTTGTCGCCGAACACCGCGATCGCTTCCTGCTCGGCCTTCTCGCGCGCGGCGGCGACGAGGTCGAGCGACAGGTTGGTCAGCAGGCGCGCGCGCCACGCCAGACGGCATGTGTCGGCCAGCCACTTGTCGGCGGCGTGGCCCTGCGCGGCGATGCCGAACGTCAGCGCGACGCGGCCTTCGGCGTAGGCGTGGCCCTGTTCGACGTCCATCGTCGGTTCGAGGTCGAGCGACAGCATTTCCTCGCGGCGGCCGCGCAGCAGCGCGAGCATGCGATGCGAGGGAATGCCGGCCAGCGCTTCGCTGTGGTCGAAGTAGTCGCGGAACTTCTCGCCCGCGGCTTCCTTGCCCGGCAACACCTTCGCGCGCAGCACGCCCTTCTGCTGCAGCCACGTGCGCAGTTCGCCGACCAGCGCCGCATGTTCGCCGATGCGTTCGATCAGGATCGCGCGCGCGCCGTCGAGCGCGGCTGCGGCGTCGGCGACGCCCTTGTCCGCATCGACGAAGGCGGCGGCGCGCACGTCCGGCGCGACCGTCGGATCGGCGCGGATCGCGTCCGCCAGCGGCTCCAGCCCGGCCTCGCGCGCGATCTGCGCCCTGGTGCGCCGCTTCGGCTTGTACGGCAGGTAGAGGTCTTCGAGTCGCGCCTTGCTGTCGGCGGCGAGCACGTCGTCCAGCAGCGCCTTGGTGAGTTTGCCCTGCTCGGCGATGGAGGCGAGGATCGCGTCGCGGCGGTCCTCCAGTTCGCGCAGGTAGACCAGCCGCGATTCGAGATCGCGCAACTGCGTGTCGTCGAGCCCGCCGGTGACTTCCTTGCGGTAGCGCGCGATGAACGGCACGGTCGCGCCTTCGTCGAGCAGGCCGACTGCGGCGCGCACCTGCGCCGGCTGCGCGGCGATCTCGGTGGCGATGGTGTCGGCGATGAGGGCCGCGATGCTGGCGGCGGAGCGGACGGGCGCGGACAGGCTTTCAGGCGTTTCGGCAGTGCTGGACATCGGGACTTCGCGGTTGGACGTTGTCCCTCGATTGTCACCGCCGCGCGCAGTGCGGACCAGACTGGCGCCGGCGCGGGGGATGTGTCAGGCGGCGTGTGCGATGGCCACGCATCGAAAAAGCACCTGCCCGTGAGGTCAGGGCTCCGGGACGAAGTGGATCTCCGGATCGTCGCGCAGCATTTCGCCGAGTGCCGCATCAAGCCGGGCCACCGCCGTGTCGACGTCGATGCCGCGCCATCGCGCGAACAGCGGCCTGTCGGCGGTGGCGTATGCGCCCCAGATGATCGCGTCATCGGCCACGCGCTTCGGCCCGTTCTCGCCGATCTCCTCCAGCAGGTTCCCGCAGGCCACATACAGGTAGAAGGGGCGGCCCTGGCATACCACGGCCCACCCCCAGTCTTCGGCGACTTCCTCGGCATCGGCGTAACCGCGATCGCGCAACGCCGCGGCGATCCACGCCACCAGTTGCTTGCCGAAGGTACCGGGATTCGTGTCCGAATCCTCGCCGGGCTCGACACGGAAGCGCGTCGAGCGGAACCAGTAGACGGGCGTCATCGCGCGGCTCGCCGGTGGTCGATCAATCTCCCAGCGTCAACAACGACGCATTCCCGCCCGCCGCTGTCGTGTTCACGGTGACCGTTTTCTCGGTGGCGAAGCGCGGCAGGTAGTGCGGGCCGCCGGCCTTGGGGCCGGTGCCGGAGAGGTTCTGGCCACCGAAGGGTTGCACGCCGACGACCGCGCCGATCTGGTTGCGGTTGACGTAGATGTTGCCGACCTTCGCGCGCTGCACGATGCGGTCGATGGTCTCGTCGATGCGCGAGTGGATGCCAAGCGTCAGGCCGAAGCCGGTGGCGTTGATGGTGTCGACGACCGCGTCGAGCTGGTCTGCCTTCCAGCGGATCACGTGCAGCGCCGGGCCGAAGTTCTCGCGGGTCAGCTGCGACAGCGACGTGAGTTCCCACGCGCGCGGCGCGAAGAACGTGCCGTGCGCGACGCTATCGTCGGTGGCGGCGACAGCGATCTGCTTCGCGGCGGTCGCCATCTTCGCGGCGTGCGCTTCCAGCAGCGCCAGCGCGTCGGCGTCGATCACCGGGCCGACGTCGGTCGACAGCAGGCCTGGGTCGCCGACCTTCAGTTCGGCCATCGCGCCGGCGAGCATGTCGACGACCTTGTCGGCGATGTCTTCCTGCACGAACAGCACGCGCGCGGCCGAGCAGCGCTGGCCGGCGGAGGTGAAGGCGGACGAGATCGCGTCCTTTACCAGTTGCTCCGGGAGCGACGAGGAGTCGGCGATCAGCGCGTTCTGGCCGCCGGTCTCGGCGATCAGCACGCCGATCGCACCGTCGTGCGCGGCCATCGCGCGATTGATCGCGCGGGCGGTGTCGTTGGAGCCGGTGAAAGCCACGCCGGCGACGCGCGGGTCGCGGGTCAGCGCGGCGCCGACGGTGGCGCCGTCGCCGGGCAGGAACTGCAGCACGGCCTCGGAGATGCCGGCTTCGTGCAGCAGCTTCACCGCGGCGAAACCGATCAGGTTGGTCTGTTCGGCCGGCTTCGCGATCACGCTGTTGCCGGCGGCCAGCGCCGCGGCGACCTGGCCCATGAAGATCGCCAGCGGGAAGTTCCACGGCGAGATGCACACGAACACGCCGCGGCCGGCGAGCTGCAGCGTGTTGGATTCGCCGGTGGGGCCGGGCAGGGCTTCGGGCGCGAAATGCTTGCGCGCCTGGCCGGCGTAGTAGCGCAGGAAATCGACCGCCTCGCGCACTTCGGCGATGCCGTCGGACAGGGTCTTGCCGGCTTCCTTGGTGCACATCGCCATGTAGGTCGCGATGCGGGCTTCCAGCAGCGTGGCGGCGTGTTCGAGAATCGCGGCGCGGCTGGCGGCCGGGGTGGCGTCCCAGGCGGGCTGCGCGGCGACGGCGTTCTTCAGTGCCTGCTCGACGGTCGCGGCGTCGGCCGGCAGCCAGTGGCCGACGGTCTCGCGGCGGTCGGCCGGATTGGTGACGGCGAGCTTCTCGCCCGCCGGCTGCGCGCCCGGCACCAGCGGTGCGGCGGTCCAGGTGCCGGCGCCGGCGTCGTTGATGCGCTCGGCCAGCGCGTGCAGCGCGGCGTCGTTGGCGAGGTTGATGCCCATGGAATTGTCCCTCTCGTGGCCCTGGCTGCGGTACAGGTCCACCGGCAGCGCGATGCGCGGATGCGGAATACTCTCGAACGCCGACACGGTCTCGACCGGATCGCGGACGAGGTCCTCGATCGCGACCGATTCGTCGGTGATGCGGTTGACGAAGCTGGAATTGGCGCCGTTCTCCAGCAGGCGGCGCACGAGGTACGGCAGCAGGTCCTCGTGCGAACCCACCGGCGCGTACACGCGGCACGGCACGTTCAGGCGATCGGCGGGCACGACTTCGGCGTAAAGATCGTCGCCCATGCCGTGCAGCTTCTGGAATTCGTACTTCGACGCGGCGTTGCCGGCGGCGGCGTCCGCGCCCAGCAGCACCGACGCCATGCGGTGGATCGCGGCGATGGTCTGCGCGTTGTGGGTCGCGAACATCGGGTAGACCGCGTCGGTCGCGCCCAGCAGGCGGCAGGCGCAGGCCTGGTACGACACGTCGGTGTTGGGCTTGCGCGTGAACACCGGGTAGCCCGGCTGGCCGTCGACTTGCGCGCGCTTGACCTCGCTGTCCCAGTACGCGCCCTTCACCAGCCGCACCGGGATGCGCCGGCCCAGCGT
Organism: Lysobacteraceae bacterium; assembly: GCA_044227145.1. Taxonomy (GTDB): domain Bacteria; phylum Pseudomonadota; class Gammaproteobacteria; order Xanthomonadales; family Xanthomonadaceae; genus Lysobacter_I. The sequence goes on along the minus strand of JBGAFR010000032.1, from coordinate 6,963 downwards.
GCGCGCCTGGTCGGCGATGTGGTCGATCACGAACGGCGCGCGCTTCTGGTACGCCTGCACCACGATGCCGAAGCCGTGCCAGCCGGCGAGCGAGGGATCGGCGAGCACGCCGAAGATCAGGTCCAGCGACAGTTCGAGGCGGTCGGTCTCCTCGGCGTCGATGGTCAGGCCGATGCCGTAGCCCTTCGCCAGCTGCGACAGTTCCAGCAGCCGCGGGCCGAGTTCGGCGAACACCCGCGCGCGCTTGGCGTGCTCGTAGCGCGGGTGCAGGGCGGAGAGCTTGACCGAGATGCTCGGCGCGACGAACACGTCTCCGCCGGCGAAGTTGCCGCTGCGGCCGATCGCGTGGATGGCCTGGCGGTAGGCTTCGAGGTAGCGCAGGGCGTCGCGGGTGGTCAGCGCGCCTTCGCCCAGCATGTCGAAGGAATAGCGGTAGGCGGCGTTGGCGCCCTTGCGGCTGCGCGCAAGTGCCTCGCTGATCGTGCGGCCCATCACGAATTGGTGGCCCATGATCCGCATCGCCTGGCGCACCGCGAGCCGGATCACCGGCTCGCCGACGCGGCCGATCAGGCGCTTGAAGGCGTTGTGGACGTCGCGCTTGGTGTCGTCGGCCAGGTCGACCAGCGTGCCGGTCAGCATCAGGCCCCAGGTCGAGGCGTTGACCAGCACCGACTCGGACTGGCCGAGGTGGCGCTTCCAGTCGGCCTCGCCCAGCTTGTCGCGGATCAGCCGGTCGGCGGTGTCCTGGTCCGGGATGCGCAGCAAGGCCTCGGCCACGCACATCAGCAGCACGCCTTCCTCGCTGCCGAGGTCGTACTGGCGCATGAAGGCTTCGATCGCGCCCTGGTCCTGCGCCCGGGTGCGGACCCGGCGGACGAGGTCGGCGGCCGTGGCCTGGATGGCGGCGCGGTCGGCATCGCCCCAGTCGGGATGGGGCTGGCGGGCGACGGCGAGCAGTTCGCGGACGTGGTCGGTTTCGTCGCGGACCCAGGCCGCGGTGATCGCGGCGCGGAGCGGGCCCGGGGCGGCCGGCAGTTCGGGGGTGAGCAGGGCGTTCACGGCGGTCCGGAGGACGGCGAGGCGCGGATACTAGCAGCGCCGCCGGGGCCTTTCACACCCCCGCAGGGCCGGCCGGGGGTGTCGTTCGGCTTGCCGGTCGCCGTCGCGAACGGCTACCATTCTCGGGATCATGCGGGTGCCATGCGCGGCCAGCAGCGGGTTCCCGACCGCGCCGCCGGCTGTCTTCCGCATCCGAAACAGACGAGTATCGATCCGAACCGACTCCGCGGAGTCGAGACAGCTGGGGTTCTGGGCCATGGTGCAAGTGCGTGCGGGTGGGACGAAATGCAGCCGGATGTCGCGGACGGGGGCGGTCGCCTCGCTGGCCGTGCTGCTGGCGCCGCTGGCGGCGATGGCGCAATCCGCCGATCCCCAGCGCTGGCAGCTCAACATGGGCAAGGGCGTGACCCCGCTCGCGGAGAACGCCTACAGCGCGCACATGCTCGCGCTGTGGATCTGCTTCGTCATCGGCATCATCGTCTTCGGCGCGATGGCGTACGCGATGTTCAAGTTCCGCAAGTCCAAGGGCGCGGTGCCGGACGTCGACTTCACCCACAGCACCCGGCTGGAGATCGTCTGGACCGCCGTGCCGGTGCTGCTGCTGATCGTGATGGCGGTGCCCGCCACCCAGAAGATCTTCAACATGTACGACGTCCGCGAAGCGGACATGACCATCAAGGTCACCGGCTACCAGTGGCTGTGGAAGTACGAATACCCGGGCGCGACGCCGGCTGAGGACGTGGTCTTCACCAGCCGCCTGGACCGCCGCAGCGACGAAGTGCGCCAGAGCGGCGTCGATGCCCGCACCAGCGATCTGCCGCATTACCTGCTCGACGTCGACAATCCGCTGGTCGTGCCGGTCGGCACCAAGATCCACTTCCTGGTCACCGCCGACGACGTGATCCACGCCTGGTGGGTGCCGGCGCTGGGCTGGAAGCAGGACGCGATCCCCGGAATCGTCAACGAGGCCTGGGCGCGCATCGACACCCCCGGCATCTATCGCGGCCAGTGCGCCGAGCTGTGCGGCAAGGACCACGGCTTCATGCCGATCGTGGTCAAGGCCGTGAGCAAGGACGAGTTCAAGCAGTGGCTGGCCGACCAGCGCGCGAAGAACGCGCCCGCGCCGGTGGCCACGCCCGCGCCGACCGATGCTGCGCCGGCTGACGGCGCCCCGGCCGAGGCCGCGCCCGCCGCCGAAAGCGCCGCGCCGGCCACTGCCGCCGCCGACAAGAACGCCGCCGCCACGCCGGCCGGCTGATCGCCGCCTTTACTTAGAGGTACACGCTCCATGTCCACCACCCACGCCGGCATCGATCACAGCGGTCACGACGAGCACAAGCAGGGCTTCGTCGAGCGTTGGTTCTTCTCGACCAACCACAAGGACATCGGCACGCTGTACCTCGTGTTCAGCTTCGTGATGTTCATCGTCGGCGCCGCGATGTCGGTCGTGATCCGCGCCGAGCTGATGAAGCCGGGCCTGCAGTGGGTGACGCCCGAGTTCTTCAACCAGATGACCACCGTGCACGCGCTGGTGATGATCTTCGGTGGCGTGATGCCGGCCTTCGTGGGCCTCGCCAACTGGATGGTGCCGCTGCAGATCGGCGCGCCCGACATGGCGCTGCCGCGCATGAATAACTGGTCCTTCTGGATCATGCCGTTCGCCTTCGCGCTGCTGCTGATCACCTTCTTCATGCCCGGCGGCGCGCCCGCCGGCGGCTGGACGCTCTATCCGCCGCTGTCGCTGCAGACCAACAGCCTGTCGTTCGCGATCTTCGCCATCCACATGATGGGCATCAGCTCGATCATGGGCGCGATCAACATCATCGCCACCATCCTCAACATGCGCGCCCCGGGCGTCGACCTGCTGAAGATGCCGATCTTCTGCTGGACCTGGCTGATCACCGCCTTCCTGCTGATCGCGGTCATGCCGGTGCTGGCCGGCGCGGTGACGATGCTGCTCACCGACAAGTTCTTCCTGACCAGCTTCTTCAGCGCGAAGGGCGGCGGCGACCCGGTGATGTTCCAGCACATCTTCTGGTTCTTCGGGCACCCCGAGGTCTACATCATGATCCTGCCGGCCTTCGGCGTGGTCTCGGAGATCATCCCGACCTTCAGCCGCAAGCCGCTGTTCGGCTACCAGGCGATGGTGTACGCCACCGCCTCGATCGCCTTCCTCTCGTTCATCGTCTGGGCCCACCACATGTTCACCGTGGGCATGCCGATGGGCGGCGAGATCTACTTCATGTTCGCGACGATGCTGATCGCGGTGCCGACTGGCGTGAAGGTGTTCAACTGGGTGACCACCATGTGGCGCGGTTCGATCTCCTTCGAGCCCCCGATGCTGTGGGCGATCGCCTTCGTGATCCTGTTCACCATCGGCGGTTTCTCCGGGCTCATGCTCGCCATCGTGCCGGCGGACTTCCAGTACCACGACACCTACTTCGTCGTCGCCCACTTCCACTACGTGCTGGTGACCGGCGCGCTGTTCGCGATCATCGCGGCGGTGTACTACTGGTGGCCCAAGTGGACCGGCCGCATGTACAACGAGACCTTCGCCAAGTTCCACTTCTGGTGGTCGGTGGTCTTCGTCAACGTCCTGTTCTTCCCGCAGCACTTCCTGGGACTGGCCGGCATGCCGCGCCGCATCCCGGACTACAACGTCGTGTTCGCGGACTGGAACTTCGTCAGCTCGATCGGCGCGTTCGGCATGTTCGTGACCCCGTTCATGATGGCCGTCATCCTGTGGCACTCGCTGAAGCATGGCGCCAAGGCCGAAGCCCGCTCGTGGGAAGGCGCGAAGGGCCTGGAGTGGACCGTCCCGTCGCCGGCGCCGCACCACACCTTCGGCACGCCGCCGGTCATCGCTGCGGGCGACCTCGCCCACGGCGACATCACGCACTGAGCCGGGCGACCGCGACCGTGACGCCGTCGATCCCCGAAGACCAGGTCGCCGCCCGTCGCGCTTCGGCGCGACGCACGGCACTGCTGCTCGCGGGTGTCGCGGTGGCGGTCTACGTGGGGTTCATGGTGCTGAACGTGGTGTCGCGATGAGCGACACCGTCCAGACGCCGCGTGCGCGCGGTTTCGGCATGGGGCCGATGATCGCGATCGCGATCGCAGCCTTCGGTTTCAGCTTCGCGCTGGTGCCGCTGTACCGCATCGCCTGCGAAAAAGTCTTCGGGATCCGGCTGGAGCGCACGCCGGGCGACGACCGTGCCGCCGAAGCGGGACGTGGTGGCCGCAGCGACCGCCTGATCACCGTCACCTTCGACGGTGGCGTCAATTCCAAGCTTCCCTGGCAGTTCGCCCCGAACCGGCGCACGATGCAGGTGCGTCCCGGCGAGCTGTACGAAACCACTTACCACGCCCGCAACACCAGCGATCACGCGATCGTGGGCAGCGCCACCCCGTCGATCGCCCCGGCGCGCGGTTCGAAGTACTTCATCAAGACCGAGTGCTTCTGCTTCACCGCGCAGACCCTCGCCGCCGGCGAGTCGCGCGAGATGCCGGTGCGCTTCCTGATCGACCGCGACCTGCCCGACGACGTGAACAGCCTCACGCTGTCCTATACCTTCTTCAAGAACGACCTGCTCACCGCACGCCTGTCCGAGGCGAAGGCGGGCGGGTCGTCCGACGCGCCGCGCAGCGCGCCCTGACATCCGACGTACTTCTCACGCGAGACCGACCATGGCCCACGCCCACGCCGACCAACACGATCCGAACGTCTACTTCGTGCCCCACGGCAGCAAGTGGCCGGTGTTCGCCTCGGTCTTCCTGTTCACCCAGATGGTCGGCCTCGCCAGTTGGATGAACCACATGTCCTGGGGCAAACCGGTGTTCTTCGTCGGCCTGGCCGGCCTGATGGCGATCCTGTTCAAGTGGTTCGCCGACGTGATCGCCGAGTCCCTGGCCGGGCACTACAACAAGCAGGTCGACACCTCGTTCCGCATGGGCATGGTGTGGTTCATCTTCTCCGAGGTGATGTTCTTCGCCGCGTTCTTCGGCGCGCTGTTCTACGCCCGCCAGTTCGCACTGCCGTGGCTGGGCGGCGAGGGCGACGGCGCGATGACCAACGCCGAGCTGTGGCCGAACTTCAGCGCGGCCTGGCCGAGCGCCGGCCCGGGCGACGTCGGCGGCGCGTTCAAGACGATCCCCGCCTGGGGCCTGCCGCTCACCAACACGCTGATCCTGCTGACCTCGGGCGTGACCGTGACTCTCGCGCACCACGCGCTGAAGGCCGCGCACCGCGGCGCGCTGCTGTTCTGGCTGGGCGCCACCGTGCTGCTGGGCTGCCTGTTCCTGTACTTCCAGGCGACCGAATACATCCACGCCTACACCGAGCTGAACCTGACCCTCGGTTCCGGCATCTACGGCTCCACCTTCTTCATGCTCACCGGCTTCCACGGCGCGCACGTGACCCTCGGCACGATCATGCTGGCGATCATGTGGCTGCGCTGCGCCAAGGGCCATTTCAGCAAGGACAACCACTTCGCGTTCGAAGCGGTGGCCTGGTACTGGCACTTCGTGGACGTGGTCTGGCTGGGCCTGTTCCTGTTCGTCTACGTGCTCTGACGCGCGACCGGCGGCGACGCCGGACCGGGCAGAGACGCAGAAGGCCGGCGTTGCGCCGGCCTTCGCGTCTGCGGAAGGTGCATCGAGCGGGTGTCGTCGTCGTTCCGGTCGGAAGGCGCTTCCGGCCGTCGTTCAACCGGGATTGCGGCCGATGCCGTGCGGTTCGATCCAGCCCATCGCTATGGCGAGGATCAGCAGCAGGATGAGGGTCACCGACAGCGCGATGCGCTTGGTGAGTGCGTTGACGGTGCGCTTGGTCCGCCCCTTGTCGACCAGCATGTAGTACAGGCCGGCGCCGAGATTCCACACGATCAGGATCAGGAACCCGACGATGATCAGGGTCTTCAACGAATCGTTCATCGCGCATCGCTCCGCGGGCGCATGGGCGGGCGCGCCTCGTGCCGCGGATTATCGCAGGCTCTGAGGCGAAGGGCATGCGTCTGTTCCGGCATCCCTTGACGCTGTGGCTGTTCGCGATCGTGCTGTGCGCGGGGTTCGCGAGCCTCGGGTTCTGGCAGTTGGATCGTCGCGCGCAGAAGCTGCGCATGATCGCCGCCGTGGACACCGTGCTGCGCGAACGGCATGCGCAGCCGCTGTCGGCGGCGTCGCGGGCGCCGGTCGAAGGCGATGTCGCGACCGCCTATGCCTGGGCGGGCGGGCAGGGACGGTTCGCCGATGCGCCGCCCGTGCTGCTCGACAATCAGCAGCGCGACGGTCGCGTCGGCGTGCGTGCGTACTGGCTGTTCCTGCCGGCGCAGGGCGAACCGCTGCTGGTGGAACTCGGCTGGCTGCCGCTCCCGGGCGACCGACGGATGCCCGAGGTGCCGCGCCCACGGGCCGAACGCATCGCGGGCCTGCTGATGCCGCCGCCCTCGCACGGGCTGGCCGCGCCGGTGATCGAACCGCAGCCGGACGGCGCGCTGCTCGCGGCGGGCCTCGAACTCGCGCGCGTGCGCCATGCACTAGGCCTGCGCGCACTTGCCCCGCGCGTGCTGCGACTCGATCCCGCGTTGCCCTGGGGCTATGCGCGCGACCTCGACATCCTGCCCAACACGCTGCCGCCGGAACGCCATCTCGGCTACGCGGTGCAGTGGTTCGGGCTCGCCGCTGCGGTGCCGATCGCGGCATTGCTGCTGACCCTGCGCGCCCGCCGCGCGCGTCGACAAGAAGGGCTGATGCCATGACGACACCACCGGATCGCAACCGCGGCCGTCGCACGCTGCTGTTGCTGCTGGCCGTTTTCGCCGGGCCGATCGCGATCGCCTGGATCCTCAACGCCGGCGGCCTGATCCCCGGGTCGAAGACGGTCGGCGAACGGCTGGAACCGATCGT
>JBGAFR010000031.1:0-37482 GCA_044227145.1 Lysobacteraceae bacterium | reverse complement strand
AAGGCGCTCGCCGCGATGGAGGCCTCCGGCGGCGAACCGGATGTCGTGGACCACGATCCGGCGAGCGGCGCAGTCGTCTTCGTCGACTGCTCGGCGGAAAGCCCGTCGGGCCGCCGCAGCCTGTGCTACGACGCCGACGCCCTCGCGGCACGCAAGGCGAACAAGCCGGCCGGCAGCGCGGCGGCGATGGCCGAGGCGATGGGCGTCCGGCTGCTGACCGAGGCCGAGTATCGCCGACTGCAGACCCTGGGCCGCTTCGATCTCAAGACCTCGAGCTGGATCGACACGCCCGCGGCCGTGCGCACACTCGGCGGCGCGCTGTTCTGCGATCGCCGCTACGACCAGGTGTTCGTCTACCACAACGGCGCGGAGTCGTATTACGCCGCGCGCGGATTCCGCGGGCTGCTGCGGGTGTAGGCGCGGCGCACGCGCAGGCCGGGCATCGTCACGCCGGCCCCCCCGGCGCCCCTGGCGGTCGCAGCCGCGGCAGCACGATCCGCACCGTGGTGCCCCGGCCGTTGTGCCCGGGCAGGGCTTCGACGCTGCCGCCGTGGGCGCCGATCAGCCCCTGGGTGATCGAAAGCCCCAGGCCGGTGCCGTGCCGATTGCGGTCGCCGCGTTCCAGGGTGAAGAACATGTCGAAGATGCGCTGGCGTTCGTGCTCGGGGATGCCGGGGCCGCGGTCGCGCACGTCGATGCGCAGTGCGTCCCCCACGTCCCGGGCCTCGATCGCGATCGCTTCGTCGGGCGGCGAGAATTTCGCGGCGTTCTCGATCACGTTGAACAGCGCCTGCTCGACCAGGGCCGGATGGACCCACAGCGGCGCGAGCGATCCGGTCGGCGACACCTCGAAGCGAACGTTCGGCTGATAGCGCTGCAGGCGCGACACCGCCGAGCCGATGAGTTCGCCCACGCCGATCCAGTCGCGGTTGAGGGTGAGGCCGCCGTGGCCGAGGCGGGTCATGTCCAGGAGGTTCTGGATGTAGCGATCCAGGCGTTCGCCTTCCAGCCGCACGGTGTCGAGCAGGCTGTGGCGATCCTCCGCCGACATCGCGTCGCCGAAGCTGTCGAGGCTGCCGGCCGCGCCGAGGATGGCCGCCAGCGGCGAGCGCAGGTCGTGCGACACCGACGACAGCAGCGCCGAACGCAGGCGCTCGGTCTCGCCGTTGACGCGCGCATCCTCCAGCGCCGACACCAATTGCGCGCGCACGATCGCCTGGGCGATGTCCTCGGCCATGGCCTCGATCAGCCGTTGCCGCTCCGCGCCGGGGCGCGGCGTGGCGGCGGGGAAGCGCAGGCCCAGCAGCCCGGTCGGCGCGCGTTCGCCGGCCATCGGCAGGAACCACCAGTCGGCGTCGCCCAGCGTGTCGGTGCCGTGTCCCGCCGGCTGGCGATGCTTCAGCGCCCAATCCGCAGCCGCGCGGTCCTTGTCGGACAGTGCGGGCACTTCGAGCGCGTCCAGTGGCGCATCGCCCGTGCGCACCAGTGCCTCCGCGCCGGTCGCGCGCTGCAGCGCGCGCCTGCCGGCGATCACGACCTGGCCCAGGTCGGCGGCGGCGGCCAGTTCGCGACCCAGCGCCTGCAGTGCGATCGCATGCGCGTTGGCCGCACGCAGTGCGACCACCTGCATGCGCAGGCGCGAGGCGAGCCGGCCGGCGATCAGCGCCGCCGCCAGGAACAGGAAGACCGTGGCCACGCCCTTCCACGCGGAGATGTAGAAGGTGTAGCGCGGCTCGATGAAGAAGAAGTTGTACGACAGGAAGCACAGCAGCGCCGCGACCACCGCCGCCATCGTCCGCGTGCGCGAGGCCACCAGCACCACCGCGACGATGAACACCATCGACAGGTCGATCAGGCCCAGCCAGCGCTCGCCGGCGGTGCCTGCCAGCGTCGCCAGCGCCGCGGCCAGCACCGACAGCGCGAAATCGCCGCGCGATATCCGGCCCAGCGGCGCGCGCGCGGAGCGACGTGCACGCGCCCGCGCTTCCGGGGTGCTGACGATGGTCAGCTCGTAGTGCGCGCCGCGCTGCAGCAGCTGCTGCGTCAGCGTGCGGTTGAACATCCGCGCGAACGGACGCTCGCGGGTGCGCCCAAGCACGATCGTCGACACCCCGCACACTGCCGCGTGGTCGAGCAGCGCGTCGACCACGCTGCTGCCGTGCAGCACTTCGGTCTCGGCGCCCAGTCGCCGGGCCAGTGCGAAGGCGCGGTCGAGTTCCTGCTGCGCTTCGGCGCCGGGCGGCCCGCCGGTGAGCACGGTGACGACCGTCCACGGGGCGTCGCGGCGCTCGGCGAGGCGGCGCGAGACGCGCACGAGGTATTCCGACTGGCCGCGGCCGTCGATCGCCACCAGCACGCGCCGGCGCAGCGGCATGCCGGGCAGCCCGCGCGCCGCCTGCGCCTCGCGCAGGTCGCTGTCGACGCGGTCGGCCGCGGTCTGCATCGCAAGTTCGCGCAGCGCGGTGAGGTTGGACGGCGAGAAGAACGCCTGCAGCGCGTGCGCCGCCTGTTCGGGCACATACACCTTGCCCTGCTGCAGGCGCTCGATCAGTTCGCGCGGCGGCAGGTCGACCAGCACGAGGTCGCGCAGCCGGTCGAACACCAGGTCCGGCACGGTCTCGCTGACGCGCACGCCGGTGATCCGGTGCACCACGTCGTTGAGGCTTTCCAGGTGCTGGATGTTGAGCGTGGTGTAGACGTCGATGCCGGCGTCGAGCAGTTCGATCACGTCCTGCCAGCGGCGCTCGTGGCGGCAGCCGGGCGCGTTGCGGTGCGCGAGTTCGTCGACCAGCGCGATCGCCGGCCGGCGTGCGAGGATCGCGTCGAGGTCCATGTCCTCGATCGTCCGCCCGTGGTGCTCGAACCGTCGCCGCGGCATCAGCGGCAGGCCGTCGACCAGCGCCGCGGTCTCGCTGCGGCCGTGCGTTTCCACCAGCGCCACGACCACGTCGACGCCCTGCGCATGCCGCTCGCGGGCGCGGGCGAGCATGGCGTAGGTCTTGCCGACGCCCGGCGCGGCGCCGAGGAACAGTGTCAGCCGGCCGCGACGCTCGCGACGCAGGCCGTCGAGCAGGGCGTCGGCCTGCTGGTCGCGGAGGGTGGCGTCGCGGTCGGTGGCCATGGCGAGCGGCCTTGCGTCAGTGCGGCAGCGCGTCGAGCGCGAGGTTCAGCCGCAGCACATTGACCCGCGGCTCGCCCAGCACGCCGAACTGCGGCGCTTCGGTCATCGCCTCGACCATGCGCGCGACCCGCGCCGGCGCGAGGCCGCGCGCCCGCGCCACGCGCGCGATCTGCACGCGCGCCGCGGCCGGGGAGATGTGCGGATCGAGGCCACTGCCCGATTGCGTCGCGAGATCGAGCGGCACGTCGTCCGTGGCGATGCCCTCGCGCGCGGCGATCTCGGCCACTTCGGCGTCGAGGCGCTTGCGCAGGTCGGGATTGCTGCGCGCCTGGTTGCTGCCGGCGGCGGCCATCGGGTCGTAGCCCGCGGCCGACGGGCGCGGCCGGAAATAGCGCGCATCGGCGAACGGCTGCGCGACCAGCGCCGAGCCGACGACGCGGCCATCGCGTTCGACAAGGCTGCCGTTCGCTACCGCCGGGAACAGCGTGCCGGCGAGGCCGGTGCCGATCAGCGAGTAGCCGAAGCCGAAGACCAGCAGCACGACGCCGGCGAAGGCGAGCGGGGCGCGCAGGCCGACGGTGTCGTCGAGGGAAGTGTCGGTGGGCATGGCGATGTCCTCAGGCACCGACCGTCGCGGCCAGCGCGAGGTCGATCAGTTTGATGGCGGCGAACGGCAGCAGCACGCCACCGAGGCCGTAGACCAGCATGTTCCGGCGCAGCAGCACGGTGGCGCCGGAGGGCTTGAAGCGTACGCCGCGCAACGCCAGCGGGATCAGCGCCGGGATCACCAGCGCATTGAACACCAGCGCCGCCAGCACCGCGTTGCGCGGGCTGGAGAGGTGCATCACGTCGAGCGCGGCCATCGAAGGAATCGCGGCGGCGAACAGCGCCGGCAGGATCGCGAAGTACTTCGAAACGTCGTTCGCCAGCGAGAACGTGGTCAGCGCGCCGCGGGTGATCAGCTGCTGCTTGCCGACCTCGACCACCGCCAGCAGCTTCGCCGGATCGCTGTCGAGATCGACCATGTTGCCGGCTTCCTTCGCGGCCTGGGTGCCGGAGTTCATCGCCAGGCCAACGTCGGCCTGCGCCAGCGCCGGCGCGTCGTTGGTGCCGTCGCCGACCATCGCGATCAGTCGGCCGCCGGCCTGCTCGGCGCGGATGCGCGCCAGCTTGTCCTCGGGCCGCGCTTCGGCGATGTAGTCGTCGACGCCGGCCTCGGCGGCGATGGCGGCCGCGGTCAGCGGGTTGTCGCCGGTGATCATCACCGTGCGCACGCCCATCTCGCGCAGCCGGGCGAAGCGCTCCTTCACGCCGTGCTTCACGACGTCGGAGAGTTCGACCACGCCGAGCACGTGCTTGCCTTCGCTGACCACCAGCGGCGTCGCGCCCTGGCGCGCCACCTGGTCCACGCGCATGCGCATCTCGCCGGGGATCGTGCCGCCCAGCGCCAACACGTGGCGCTCGATCGCGTCGGCCGCGCCCTTGCGGATCACGCGCCGGGCGTCGGCGGCGCCTGCATCGGCGAGGTCCACGCCGGACATGCGCGTCTGCGCGGTGAACGCGACGTAGTGCGCGCCCTCCGGATCCGCCGGCTGCGTGCCCTGTTCGCGCGCCAGCCGCACGATCGACTTGCCTTCCGGCGTCGGGTCGGCCAGCGACGACAGCATCGCCGCCTCGCGGAGCTGTTCCGGGTCGATCGCGGCCAGCGCGTGGAACGCGGTCGCCTGGCGATCGCCGTGGGTGATCGTGCCGGTCTTGTCCAGCAGCAGCACGTCGACGTCGCCGGCCACTTCCACCGCCTTGCCCGACTTCGCCAGCACGTTCGCGGCCAGCGCGCGATTCATGCCGGCGATGCCGATCGCCGGCAGCAGGCCGCCGATGGTGGTCGGGATCAGGCACACCAGCAGCGCGATCAGCAGCAGCGGGTCGACCTTCACGCCGACCGACGCGCCGATCGCCGGCAGCGTGGCGCAGACGATGATGAACGTGAGCGTCATCGCCGCCAGCAGCATCGTCAACGCGATCTCGTTCGGTGTCTTCTGCCGGTTGGCGCCTTCCACCAGCGCGATCATGCGGTCGAGGAAGCTGTGGCCCGGCTCGGCGGTCACGCGCACGACGATCTCGTCCGACAGCACCTTGGTGCCGCCGATCACGCCGCTGCGGTCGGTGCCGGCCTCGCGCAGCACCGGCGCGGATTCGCCGGTGACCGCGGATTCGTTGATCGTGGCCATGCCGTGCACGATCTCGCCGTCGGCGGGCACCAGTTCGCCCGCGGACACCACGACGCGGTCGCCCGGGCGCAATTCGGCGGCGGGCACGCTGGTTTCTGTGCTGCCCGCGCCGCCGGCGTCCGTCGCGTCGTCGGCGAGGCGGCGCGCGACGAGATCCTTGCGTGCGCGACGCAGCGATGCGGCCTGTCCGCGACCGCGAGCTTCGGCCACGGCCTCGGCGAAATTGCCGAACAGCACGGTGACCAGCAGGATCGCGGTGACCGCGAGGCCGAAGCCGACGGGCGCCTGCCCGGCGGCGGTGATCAGCGCCGCCAGCACCGTGCCCAGCAGCACGATCGCCATGACCGGGCTGCGCACGATGTGGCGCGGCGAGAGCTTGAGAACGGCGTCGCGGCTCGCCGCGCGCAGGGTCGCGGCGTCGATCAGCGGCGGTGCGTTGCGGCCCGCCTGCGGGCCGCTGCGATGCGAAGTCATGGCGGATGCCTCAATGGGTCAGTTGCAGGTGGTCGGCGATCGGGCCCAGCACCAGCGCCGGCATGAACTGCAGCAGCGTGAGGATGAGGATCACCGCGACGACCGTGAGCGCGAAGGTCGGGGTTTCGATGCGCAGCGTGCCCGCGCCCTCGGGCGCACGGCGCTTGCGCGCGAGCGAGGCGGCCACCGCCAGCGGCACGATCAGCGCCGGGAAGCGGCCGAGCAGCAGCACGAGCGTGCAGGTCAGGTTCCACCACGGCGTGCCGTCGCCGAGGCCCTCGAAGCCGGAGCCGTTGTTGGCGAAGGCGGAGGTGTACTCGTAAAACACCTGGCTGATGCCGTGGAAGCCGGGGTTCGAGTTGCCGGTGAACTGCGGCAGCGACAGCGTCAGCGCGGTGAAGCCCAGTACCGCCAACGGCTGCAGCAGGATCAGCAGCGACAGCAGCCGCACTTCGCGCGCCTCGATCTTGCGACCGAACAGTTCCGGCGTGCGCCCGGTCATCAGCCCGGCGAGGAACGCCGCCAGCAGCAGGTAGACGAGGAACTGCGCGAGGCCGCAGCCGATGCCGCCCCAGATCGCGTTGATCAGCATGTTGCCGATGGCGACCAGGCCGGTCAGCGGCGCCAGCGAGTCGTGCATCGCGTTCACCGAACCGTTGCTGGTCTGCGTGGTGAGCATCGCCCACAGCGCGGAGGCGTCGGCACCGATGCGCGTTTCCTTGCCTTCCATCAGCGCGGTCGCGACCGGGCCGTGGCCTTCCAGCCAAAGGCCGGTGGCGGTGGACAGCAGCGACATCAGCAGCATCGCGCCGAAGATCAGCGCGGTCAGCGACCGTCGCCGCGTGAACGGGCCGACCATGAACACCACGGCGATCGGGATGAGGATGATCGCCAGCGTTTCCAGCAGGTTCGAGAACGGCGTCGGGTTCTCCAGCGCGACCGCGCTGTTCGGGCCGTACCAGCCGCCGCCGTTGGTGCCGAGCTGCTTGACCGCGACCATCGGCGCGACCGGGCCCAGCGGGAGCTTCTGCTGCGCCATGCCCGCAGTGGCGTCGACCGGCGTCGCCGTCGGCCCGCCGTGCAGCGTCGCCGGCACGCCCTGCGCACCGAGCAGCAGCGTCCAGACCAGGCACAGCGGCAGCAAGAAGCGCACCGTCGCGCGGGTGACGTCGACCCAGTAGTTGCCGACGTCGGGTTCGTCGGTGGCGGAGGCGCTCGCATCGTCGCGGCGGCCGCCGACCAGCGCGCGCAGCGTCGCCACCGCCAGCGCCAGGCCCATCATCGGCGTGATCACCTGCAGGCCGACGATGCCGACCATCTGCGACAGGTACGACAGCTGCGCCTGCCCGGAATAATGCTGCTGGTTGGTGTTGGTGAGGAACGACACCATCGTGTGCAGCGCCGTATCCCAGCGCAGGTTGGGGATGCCGTCGGGATTCAGCGGCAGCCAGGCCTGGGTCATGAACAGCGTCCACACCAGCGCGCCGAGCACGAGGTTGCTCAGCGCGAATGCGCGGACGTAGCCGCGCCACGACTGGCCGCGCGCCGGGTCCACGCCCAGCGCGGCGTACAGCGGGCGTTCGATCCAGCCGAATGCGCGGTCCAGCCGCGACGGCGCGCCGCGCATCACCGCGGCGAGGTAGTGCCCCAGCGGCCAGCCGAGGCCGATCGCGAGGGCGAAGACGAGCAGTGCTTCGATCATGGGAGTTCTCGGAGTGCGCCGGTGCGCGCGAGGCGCCGTGCGGTGGTGCCGCGCGAGGTCAGAAACGTTCCGGGCGCAGGATCACGTAGAGGAGATAGCCGCAGGCGACGATGACCGCCGCACCGCAGACGAAGACGAGCCAACCGGGCATGACGCCCTCCTGGGGCGAATGGTCGAGGATGACGGCATCGGGATGCCGGGCGGCATTCTCGTGGGGACGTGCGTAAAGTCGCCATGGCCCGCATGCCGCGGCGGCATAAATTCCGCGTAAATTCGCGTCCGGAAGCGCCGGTGCGTGCCGGAAACGACGAAGGGCGCCTTTCGGCGCCCTTCGTTTGCGTGCATCGCGACGGTGCGAGGCTTACTTCAGCTTCGCGGCCTTGCGCAGTTCCTCGGCCTTGTCGGTCTTCTCCCAGGAGAAGGCGGTGGCCGTGTGCTGCTTGCCGGCGCCGTCGGTGTAGGTCACTTCCTTCGGCTTGCGGCCGAAGTGGCCGTAGGCAGCGGTGGCCTGGTAGATCGGGTGGATCAGGTCGAGCATCTTCACGATGCCGTACGGACGCAGGTCGAAGTGGGCGCGGATCAGCTTCTCGATCTGGTCGTCGGCGATCTTGCCGGTGCCGAAGGTGGTGACCGAGATGGAAGTCGGCTCGGCCACGCCGATGGCGTAGCTGACCTGGACTTCGCACTTGTCGGCGAGGCCGGCGGCAATGATGTTCTTGGCGACGTAGCGCGCGGCGTAGGCCGCCGAGCGGTCGACCTTCGACGGATCCTTGCCCGAGAACGCGCCGCCGCCGTGGCGGGCCATGCCGCCGTAGGTGTCGACGATGATCTTGCGGCCGGTGAGGCCGCAGTCGCCCACCGGGCCGCCGATCACGAAGATGCCGGTCGGGTTGATGTGCACCTTGTTCTTCGGCAGCGCCTCGTACCACTTCTTCGGCAGCACCGGCTTGAGGATATGCTCGCGCACGCCCTCGACCAGGTCCTTGTGCTTGATGCCCGGGTCGTGCTGCGTCGACAGCACCACGGCGTCGAGACCGAGGATCGCGCCGTCGCTGCCGTAGCGCAGGGTGACCTGCGACTTCGCGTCCGGACGCAGCCACTTCAGCTTGCCGTTCTTGCGCACCTTGGCCTGCTGCTCGACGAGGCGGTGCGAGTAGTAGATCGGCGCCGGCATCGATTCCGGGGCCTCGTTGCAGGCATAGCCGAACATCAGGCCCTGGTCGCCCGCGCCCTGTTCCTCCGGCTTCTTCGCCTTCTTGTCGGTGCCGTCCACGCCCGCGGCGATGTCCGGCGACTGCTTGCCGAGCATGTTGATGATGGCGCAGGTGTGGCCGTCGAAGCCGACGTTGGAATTGTCGTAGCCGATCTGGTTGATGACCTTGCGGGTCAGCTCCTCGATGTCGACCCAGGCGCTGGTGGTGACTTCGCCGGCGACGATCGCGGCGCCCGTCTTCACCATGGTCTCGCAGGCCACGCGGGCGCGCTTGTCCTGCGCGAGGATCGCGTCGAGGACGGCGTCCGAGATCTGGTCCGCGATCTTGTCCGGATGGCCTTCGGAGACCGATTCGGAGGTGAAGAGGTAGCTGGACATCGACGGGCTTCCTTCTGTTTCGGGCGGTTTCAGGGATTCATCCCTCGATCGGGATGAAAAGATGGGCGCGCATCATACACCCCCGACCTGTCCGCTGCATGACCGCGGGCAGGGGGCGGCCGCGCGCAGCGCCAGTGTCACGCGATCGCCGTCCGGCCGCCACGCCGCTGTCGCCGGCGGATCGCAGGCTGGCGGCCATCCCGGCCGACTCGTCCACGCCCATGCAAGCGCTCGAACGCCATCTCCAGATCCGCCATCCCCGCTGGTTCGCCGGCCGCCGCGCCGGTGTCGCCCGGTCCGTGCTCCGCGGCCTCGGCCGCTGGTCGCGGTTGGACGAGATCGAAGGCTTCCTCGCCCGGGAGGGCCACCTGCGCGACTTCGAGTTCCTGGACGCGGGTCTGGACTTCCTCGGCCTGCGCTACCGGGTGGCGGACCGTGACCTCGCCGCGATCCCCGCCGTCGGCCGGTTGCTGATCGTCGCCAACCACCCCTCCGGCGCGCTGGACGCGCTGGCCCTGCTGCACGCGGTCGGCCGCGTGCGCCGCGACTTGCGGATCGTCGCCAACGACCTGCTGTCGCTGCTGACGCCGATGGCCGGCCTGTTCCTGCCGGTGAAGGTGTTCGGCGGCCAGGCCGGCGCCGACAGCCTGCGCGCGATCGAGGCGGCGCTGGAGCGCGAGGAATGCGTGATCGTGTTCCCCGCGGGCGAAGTCTCGCGCCTGGGCCTGCGCGGTGTGCGCGACGGACGCTGGCGCGCCGGCTTCGTCCGCTTCGCCCGCCGCACCGGGTCGCCGGTGCTGCCGGTGCGCATCGATGCGCGCAACTCGGCGCTGTTCTATGGCGCCTCGACGCTGTTCAAGCCGGCCGGCACGGCGCTGCTGGCGCGGGAGATGTTCGCCCGCCGTGCGCGCCCGATCGCGCTGCATGTGGGCCGGCCGATGCGGCTGGACGCCGAAGCCTCGCCGGTCGACTGTCTGCGCGACGTTCGCCGCGCGCTGTACGCGCTCGGCCGCGACCGGCGGCCCGCGCCCGGCCCGGCGCCGCTGGCGGACGCGATCGATCCGGCGACGCTGCTGCTGGCCATCGCCGGCACCGAACTGCTGGGCCGCACCGGCGACGGCAAGGAGATCCGGCTGGCGCGCGTCACCGCCGACGCGCCACTGCTGGCGGAGATCGGCCGCCTGCGCGAGCGCACGTTCCGCGAGGTGGGCGAGGGCACCGGCCGCAGCCGCGACGTCGACGCCTACGATCCCGACTACGAGCACATCCTGGTGTGGGACGCGGCGGCGACGAAGATCGCCGGCGCCTACCGCGTCGCCCGCGGCGCGCCGCTGCTGGCCCGCCGCGGTCTGGCCGGGCTCTACACCGCGTCGCTGTTCCACTACACCGACGAGGCGCTGCCGCGGATCGCGCAGGGGCTGGAGCTGGGCCGCAGCTTCGTGGTGCCCGAATACTGGGGCAGCCGCAGTCTCGACTACCTGTGGCAGGGCATCGGCGCCTACCTGCGCCGGCATCCGCAGGTGCGCTGGCTGTTCGGCGCGGTGTCGATCAGCGCCGCGTTGCCGCGCGAGGCGCGCGAACAGCTGGTCGCGTACTACTCGCGCTACTACGGCGATGGCGGCAGCGCCGCGGCGTCGCTGCGACCGTTCCGCTACGTCGCCACGCCGCCGGACTTCGGCGATCTCGACGCCGACACCGCGTTCGGCGTGCTGCGCGCCAATCTCGCCGCGCACGGCGCCACCGTGCCGGTGCTCTACAAGCAGTACACCGAACTGTGCGAACCCGGCGGCGCGCGTTTCCTCGCGTTCGGCGTGGACCCGGATTTCAGCGACAGCATCGATGGCCTGATCGAAGTCGATCTGGCGTGCGTATCGCCGAAGAAGCGTCAGCGCTACCTGCAGGCGCGCGACACCGTGACCTGACCGCGCGGCGTCGCCGCGCGCGATCCTTCCGTGCGACACCGGTGCCGGCGCCTGTTGCGTCGCAGCAGCGCGTGGACGCTGTGGACGCGAATGGTTTGCGGTACAGTGCGGACCACGGCGCGGATGCCGTGCGGTTCCGGAACGTGCAGCCTCGAGAGGCTGCCGCTCGGAGGCGCGCAGCTCAGGACACAGGGGAACACGATGCATCGGCATCACAGGGAGGTGGCGGTTCCGCGGGAGCGGTGCCGCCGGATGGCGACCATGGCGGCAAGCGCGTCGACGACACCCACGCGTGCCGCGGGCGCACTGCGGATCGCCGTATTCGTCGCGCTGGTGCTGGTGCCGGGCGCCGCATTCGCACAGAACGATCCGCAGGCCGGCCCGCAGGCCGACGACCCCGTCCGCACCCTCGACCGCATCAGCGTCAGCGCGACCTCGCTGCCGACCACCGCCGCGGCCGCCTCCCAGCACGTCACCGTGATCGGCCGCGCCGAGCTGGACGCGATGGCCGGCATGAGCGTCGGCGACGTGCTCGCGGCGCAGGCGGGGCTGGTGACCGACCACGGCGCGCGCAGCGGCGGCTACGGCGCGCTGTACATGCGCGGCGCCGATCCCAGCCACGTCGTCGTGCTGATCGACGGCGTGCGCCAGAACGACCCGCTGTCCTCGCGCGGCAGCGCGGTCGACCTCAACACCCTCAGCACCGGCGACGTCGAGCGCATCGAGATCGTGCGCGGCAATGCCTCGGTACTGAACGCCGAAGCGATGGCCGGCGTGATCCACATCTTCACCCGCCGCGGCGGCGAGGGCGCCTCGGTCGGGATCGACGCCGGCGGCGACGGCCTCACGGGCGCGCGCGCGAACGTGCGCGGCGCGGGCTGGCGTGCGGGCGCGACCGTGCGCGAGGACGGCGACCGCGATGCCGGTTATGGGCGCACCCGCGCAGCAGACGCCGGCTGGTCGCATGCGCTCGGCGAACGCGTCGATCTGCAGCTGGACGCGCGCGTCGCCGACAGCCGCAACCTCGGCTTTCCCGACGACAGCGGCGGCGAGCGCTACGCCGTCCTCCGCACGCTGGAAGAACGTCGCGCGACCAGCCGCCAGGGCGCGATGCAGTTGCGCATCGCGGGCGTGGGCGGCGGCGCGCTGCAGTTCCAGGCCGACGCGCTGTCGCGCAGTACCGACGAGCGTTCGCCGGGCGTCGCCCCGGGGCTGCGCGATCCCGCGGGCTTGCCGTCGATCGACAGCCTTGGCGAATACCGCCGCCAGGACGCGCAACTGCTGTGGCTGTCGCCGGACGATGCGGCGCTGCGTTTCACCGTCGGCGCGCAGTACCAGCGCGAACACGGCACGCTCGACAGCCTGATCCGGTTCGGCCCGTTCTTCGCGCTGCCGGCGGATTTCGACCTGCACCGTCGCACGGTCAGCGTGCTTGCCGAAGCGCGCTGGCGGGCGGGCGCCTGGACGTGGCAGGGCGGGGTGCGCCGCGAGGATCCCGACCGCGCTGACGCCAGCGTGCTGCCGATGCTGTCGCTGCAGCGCACGCTGGGCGACGGCCGCGGCCAGTGGGGCGCGTCGGTCGGGCGCAGCGTCAAGCAGCCGAGTTTCTATGCGCTCGGCCATCCGCTGGTGGGCAATCCGGCGCTCAAGGCCGAGCATGCGCTGCAGCGCGAGCTGTACTACGCGACCAATGCGGACGCCGCGTGGCCGCTGCGCCTGACCCTGTTCAGCGCGCGCTACCGCGATCTCGTCGACTTCGACGCCGGACCGCCGCCGCAGCTGGTGAACCGGGCGCGCGTCGCGGCTGACGGCATCGAGTGGTCGCTGTCGCATCGTTTCGCCAATGACTGGCGCCTGCGCCTCGACGGCAGCCGCCAGCGGGTGCGCGCCGATGACGGCGTCACCCTGCGCTTCCGCCCGCAGTTGCAGTGGAACGCCGGGCTGGACGTGCCGCTGCCGCGCGCCTTTGCGCTGTCGTTGCAGGCGAATCATCTCGGCCGGCGCTTCGATTCGTCGATCCCCACCGGCGACCGCTGGCTGCCGGCGGTCACCACCCTCGACGCCGCGCTGCGCCGCGAATTCGGTGCGGTGGTCGCGGTGGCGGGGATCGACAACGTGTTCGACACCGCGCGCGAGCAGAGCATCGGCACGCCGTGGCCGGAACGCCGGCTGCGGCTGTCGCTGACCTGGGCGACGCACTGACGCGAGCAGCGAATCGCGGGACGCATCGGCTTCATCGGAAGGAGGCGGGACGACGATGGCGCAGGTCGAAGGACGCAGCAGACAGGACACGCCGGCGGCACGCTGGCGTCTGGCGATGCTGCTCTGCGCGCTGCTGTTCGCGCTGTCGCTGCCGTTCGTGCTCTGGGGCGAACGGTTCGACCACGCGGCGCCGCGGTGGCTGGAGGCGTTCGGTTCCGACGCCGCATTCGCGGCGCTCGGCATCGGCCTGCTGATCGCGGACGTGCTGTTGCCCGTGCCCAGCACCCTCGTCGCGATGGCGCTGTGCTGGCGGCTCGGACCGTGGTGGGGCGGCGCCAGTGTGGCCGCCGGTTTCTCGCTGTCCTTCGTCGTCGGCTACGCGCTCGGCCGCAGCGTGCCCGAGGCGCGCCTGCGGCGCTGGATCGGCCCTGCGTTGTGGGATCGCGTGCGCGATCGCGCCGACCACCGTGCGCTGTGGTGGATCTCGCTGATGCGCCCGCTGCCGCTGCTGTCGGAGGCCAGCGCGGTGCTCGCCGGCGTCTGGCGCTTGCCTCCACTCCCGGCCTTCGCCGCCGCGTCCGCGGCCTCGCTGGCGACCGCCGCGCTGTATGCCGCCAGCGCGGCGCTGGGGCGCGACACGCTCGGTCTTCCCGCCGCGCTGCTCTGCGTCCTGGCGTTGCCGAGCGCGCTGTGGCTGCTGCACCGGCGAGTGGTCGCGCGCCTGCTCGGTCGCGTCGCCACGCCACCGTCATCCGTTCCCGCGCAACCCATGCCGACGCAAGGCATGTCCGCATCGACCCGTCCCGACGTACAGGAGGAGCCATGAACGTCCGTGTCTTCGCATCGACCGCCGCCGCGCTCGCGCTGCTGGCCGGTCTCGCCACCGGTCGCGTCGACGCGGCCGAAGCCGCCGTCGCGCCCACGCCCGCGCAGCGGCACGTCTACTACACCGGCGGCGTGCACAACGACCTGGGCTGCATCCCGCTGGCCAAGTGCGTGTACTCGCGAAAGGCCGGTGAGCCCACCGACCCGCTGTACCCGCAGTGGTGGGTCAGCACCTGGACGATGTACCGGGTGTTCGCGAACTACGAGACGTATCCGCCGCCGTACGCCAATCCGCCGGCGGGGCTGACGCCGGCCGACTACCAGGTGTCCTACGGCGCCAGTTACTACGATTCGACCTACGTCCCGAAGGACGGCGACGGCACCGGCGCGATGATGGAGTACTACGACCAGTACTGCCTGCCGATCTTCCCGTCGGACAACCACTACACCTGCGCCTTCGTCTCGCTGGGCAACAAGGCCTACTTCCTGCGCTACGCCGATCGCCCGCAGGGCACGCCGCAGTGCTGCAAGTTCTCGCCGAAGAACCATCCGCCGCGGGTGGACTTCATCAAGCATCTGCCATACGACGCCGCGCGCAGCACGCACGTGGGCGGGCAGATCCAGGCCTACGCCCGTGAGGTGGGGCCGCAGAAGATCCTGTTCGGCTACGCGTTCTACTCGACACCGACCTCCGACGACCCGGCGGACCCGAAGTCGCCGAAGTACCGGCACCCGCAGTCGTTCTATTTCTCGGGCTATCCACTGGATCCGCCGAACGCGCCGATCGTCACCCAGAACTACACCAGCTTCCGCGCGCAGCGGCCCGATCCGATCGTGACCTGGGACCAGGTCGCGCAGATGTGCCCGGCCGATCCCGAGTGGTGCTGCCTGTTCGAAGGCGATTGCCCGAAGAAGGATGGCGCCGCGGTACCTGCCGCCGTGCGCGGTGCCGAGGCGCCGGCGCAATGGTCCGATCTCCAGGGTCAGGAAACAGGAGGTGCGCCGTGAGTTATCTCGACAGTCCCCGCCTGCATTTCAAGGGCTGGTTCCAGGCCGACGTCTCGACGATCAACAACGACGTCCGTTTCTACCAGAACGCGTCGTTCGTGCCCGAATACCAGCAGCTCAACGCCAACAACAGCTGGAATCCGGAAGGTACCGGCATCTTCCGCTTCCTCGAATGCGCGGTCACCGGCGGCAACCTCGACGGCCGCACGCTGACAGATGCCGGCCAGGACCCGGTGATCGGCATGCTGCTGGAGAACGCCGACCGGCGCGCGCCCGGCAAGCTGGTGGACCTCGACCCGCAGCAGCAGATGGTGTCCGAGATCTGGGGCATGCAACTGCGGCTGCTCGACGCCGCGCGCCGGCAGCTCTTCAGTGGCGAATACAAGCCCGGCCCGTTCTGCAATCTGTGGAAGCGGCAGCAGACCGGCGTGCCGCGCGACCAGCAGCTGGCGGCGAACTACCAGTCCGTGCTCGACGCAATGGCCTGGGACGACCTGATCGATTCGCCGCTGCTGCGCGCGCTGCGCGACGCCAGCGACGACGATCGCCTGTCGATCGCCTTCAACGTCTACGGCTACGGCCGCGACGCGACGATCCCGCGCTACACGATGGGCCACGTCGTCGGCACGATCGGGCCATACCGGCGCGGCGAGCCGGCGCATTTCGTCGTCGGCCGGCAGATGATCGCCGACCCGACGAACTGGCCCGCGATCGCCACCGGCTGCCTCTACAACGCGCAGGGCCGCTACGACGCCGATGCCGCGCGTCTGACGCTCGACCTCGGCAACAGCTTCCCGATCCTCGACGCGAACAGCGGTCTGCTCGATGTCGGCCCGGTGCAGGTCGGCGTGTTGCGCGCCAATCCGCAGGCGGCGGTGACGACGGTCGCGGCCGCCGACGTGGTGGTGATCGGCGAAGTGCCGTACCGCGACGCCGACTGGTACGCGCAGACCGCCGGCGTGCAGGCGTTCGACCTCTCGGCGCAGCCGGACGCGCGCGACCTCCTGCGCGACCATCCGCTGGTGCTGCTCGGACCGGCCGCGCCCGCTGGCGATACCGCTGGCAGCGCTGCGAACGCCGATGCCGCGTCCTTCTCGGTGCGGCTGCAGGAATCGATCGACGGCCAGTACGTCCGCGCCGACCAGTTCGTGTTCCGCATGGATCCCGGCGAGGTCTGCGAGCTGCATCTGCATGCGTCGCGCTTCGGCATGGCGCTGGCGGCGTCGCAGGTCGTGCTGTCGCCTACCGAAGGCATGATGGGCGGCTCCGGCGGCGGCGCGACGATCGCGCCGACCCCGCGCCCGGCCGCGGCCATCCCCGACATCGCGGTCCCGGCGGATGCGTTCGCCTTCCCGGGCACCGTCACCACGGGTGCCGACGGCCGCGCCGTCGCGACGCTGCGCCTGTCCGAAGCCGGCCCCGGCGTGCCGCGCGGCTACATCTCCGGCCAGCTGTACGGCGTCGGCTACCAGCTGGCGCAGCAACCGCCGGGTTACCTGTCGAATCCGCTGAACTACGTCAGCGTACTGGCCTACAGCCGCAAGGACGTGCCCGCGATCCCGACCTGGTACGACGACATCCAGCCGGTGTTCGCGCAGTTCGGGAACCTCTATCCGATCATGGGCCGCTACATCGTCGACCTGAACAGCTACGAATCGGTCTGCGAACGCATCCCGCCGTTGACGCTCGCGTTCTCGCTGCCGCGGCACGACGCCAACCACATGCCGGTGACGCGCGATCTCGGCATCGGCGACCGCGACACGATCCTCAAGTGGCTGCGCAACCCTGGCCCCGACGGCCGCCCGGTGCTGGGGCGGCCGAAGGTCGGCCCGCCGCCGGATGCGGTGGCCGTCGCCGCGAACGCCGCCGCCTCGCCGCCGCCGCCCGATCTCGACCTGCTGCCCGAACAGGGCGGCGGCAAGACCGCCTTCATCCTGCAGTACGCCGCGCGCCGCGGCGACACGTCCGAACCGGGAGAGCCGTCATGATCCGCCTGTCGCGTGCCGTCATCGAAGGGATCCGGCAGGCCGACACGCCGGAAAAGTTGCACGTCTACCTGCAGAACGCGATCGAACTGGAGCACAGCACCATCCCGCCGTACCTGACCGCGATGTTCTCGCTGCGGTCGGGCACGAACCACCGCATCGGTACGCTGATCCGCAGCATCGTGATCCAGGAGATGCTGCACATGAGCATCGCCGCGAACATCCTGATCGCGATCGGCGGCCGGCCGCAGATCAACAATCCGGCGTTCATCCCGAAGTATCCGGGGCCGCTGCCGATGGACATCGGCGGGCTGATCGTCGGCATCGAGGCGTTCTCGATGCCGGTGGTGAAGGACACGTTCATGGCGATCGAGCAGCCGGAGGACGAAATCCCGGTGCGCACGCCGGGGCTGCTGGAAGCCGCCGAGACCTACGCCACCATCGGCGAGTTCTACGACGCCATCAAGGCGCAGATCCGTGCGCTGGGGCCGTCGATCTTCGTGAACCCGACCGCGCCGCCGCAGGTGGTGGCGCCGCACTGGTTCCCGCCGGACAAGCTCTACCCGATCACCGGCCCGGACAGCGCCTGCCGCGCGATCGACCTGATCAAGCTCGAAGGCGAGGGCACCGCGCTGACGCCGTACCAGTCGCCCGACGATCCGGCGCACTTCTACAAGTTCGGTTCGATCGTCGCCGGGCGCGAGCTGGTCACCACGCCCACCGGCTACGCCTACGCCGGCGCCGCGATCCCGTTCGACCCAGACGGCATCTGGCCGCTGAAGCCGAACTGCACGATCGCGGAGTTCGCGGTCGGCACGCAGGCGCGCACGCGCATCGAGCAGTACGCGTGGAACTATTCGTCTCTGCTCAACGCGCTGCACGACGCGTTCAACGGCGAACCCGCGCGGCTGGATGCGGCGATCGGCGCGATGTACGACCTGCGCGTGGTGGCGGTGGCGATGATGCAGACCGTCGCCGATCCGCAGACCGGGCAGACCGTCGGCCCCAGCTACGAATACGTGAGGACCCAGGGAGGCATGTCGTGACGATCGCGAACGCGCATCCGGCGGTGATGTTCGAAGTCATCGCCCGCGACCAGGACGCCCTGATGGCGTTCTACACCACCGTCTTCGGCTGGACCTACCGCATCGGCACCGGCGGCTTCGCCTACATCGATTTCCCGACGGCGGCGCGGCCGCTGCTCGGTGGCATCGGCCAGGCGCAGGCCGGCGTGGCCGGGTTCGAGCCGGGCCGCAACTTCTACCTGCAGGTCGACGATCTCGACGCCACCGTCGCCGCGGCCATCGCCGCCGGCGGCGCGCCGTACATGCCGGTGAGCGAGGTCGACGGCTACCGCTTCGCCATGATCCAGGACCCGGAAGGCAACCCGATCGGCCTGATCGCGCCCTTCGCGGCCTGAGCGCACTCCGTCCCGCGCGGCGTGTCGCGCGGGTTCACGTCCTTCATCGCCTCCAGGAGGGTCCGATGAGCTACCTCAACGCACTGCGGCTGCATTTCGCCGGCCGTTTCCAGGCCAACGTCTCGACCGTCAACAACGACCCGGGGCACTTCGACAACGCGATCTTCCAGTCCGCCTGGCAGGGTTTGCAGGGGCCGAACATGAATCCGCCGAACGGCTGGTTCAATCCCGAGGGCGACGCGGCCTGGCGCCTGCTCGGCTGCGCGATCACCGCGGCCTGGATGCCGACGAAGACCTCGCCGTCGGCGCCGGTGCCCGCGAGCGACCCGGTGCTGGGCTACAGCGTCGCCGACAGCGACGGCCGGGTGCCGGCGAAGCTGGTCGACCTCGATCCGGAGCAGCAGCTCGTCTCCGAGATCTGGGGCCTGCAGGTGCGCATCGCCGACGCGAACGGCAACACCCTGCTGCTCGCCGATTACGCGCCGGCGGCGTTCATCGACATCTGGGATCGCGCGACCGTGTCCGCCGGCGGCGACGCCGACGCCGGCGCGATGTACCAGTCCGTGCTGAGCAACCTGCGCTGGGGCGACGTCTCGGCCTCGCCGTTCCTGACCGCGCTGCAGGCGGCCGCGGCCGACGGCCTGCTGTCGATCAAGTTCAACGTCGACAGCTTCAACCTCGACTACACCTCCCCGGATTTCATGACCGGGCGCATCGCCGGCACCATCGGCCCGGCCGCGGCGACGGAGCCGCAGCATCTCGTCGTGGGCCGGCAGTTCTTGGCCGCCTCCGACACCACCGCGAATCCGCCCGCGAACTTCTTCCTGCCCGCCGGGCGGATCAACCACTGCGCGGGCGTGGTCGATGCCGACGCCGGCTGCCTGTACCTCGACCTCGGCAATGCGATCCCGACCGGCGCCGGCGGCGCGATGGTGAACCTCGGCGACCTGGCGCTCGGCGTCTACGACCCGTTGCTCTCGCCCGTCGCGCCGGCAGGCAGCGTGATCCCGGTCGGCACGGTGCCGGTCGCCACCTACACCGCGGCGGACTGGTACGCGACCACCGCGGGCGTCGTCGCGATCCCGATCCCGCCGACGCTGCTGCCGCAGATGAAGACCGCCGCGCTGGTCCTCTCGGGCGACAGTGGCGTCGCGATCGCGGAATGGACCAGCGGCGCCTTCGTCCGCGCCGATCGCTTCGTCCATCGCATGAGCCCCGGCGACGTGGCGTCGGTCCCGGTCTACGCCATGCAGTACGGCCAGCCGCTCGCGAACGCCGGCATCGCCTTCGCCGCCGACGCCTCGCAATTGCAGACCCAGGTCGGCAGCGGATTCCCGTTCGTCACCGACAGCCCCGCCGTTGCCACGCCGGCGTCGGCGCTCGGGTTCAACGCCGGCGCCACCACCGACGCCAACGGCCGCGCGCTGCTCACGATCAGCGCCGCGGACCCGGGCACGCCGCGCAATTTCGGCATCGGCCCGACCAACCCGACCGGCGACTACGGCATCGACGGCCAGGTCTACGGTGTGCGTCCGGGCTTCGCGGACACCGCGACCTACGGCGACGCGCCGATCAACCAGTGGAACTTCGTCAGTGTCCTGGTGTGGAGCGGCTGGTCGCCGAAGGTGCCGGGCGCGCCGACCTGGTACGACGACCTGCAGCCGATCTTCCAGCAGTACGCGAACCTCTATCCGGTGATGAACCGGTTCCTGAACCTCGCCAGCTACGACGACGTGCTGGCCAACGTCCGCCTGCTGTCGCTGGCGTTCGGCCTCGCGCCCTCGGACCCGAACACGATGCCGGTCACCCGTGACCTGTCGCCGGCCAAACGTGCGGCCATCCTCGCCTGGCTGTCGAACCCGCTGCCGGGCACGCCGTCGGTGAAGGCCGCCGCGCCGCGCACCGCGCCCGCACCGACCGGCGCCCCGTCGCCCGCCGCCGGCAAGGGCGGCAAGGCGATGGCCGCCGCCCGTCGTCTCGTGCTGCAGACCCGTTGAGGAGAACGCCATGATCCGACTGAAGCGCAGCATGCTCGCCGGCCTGGACACGGAGGCCATGCCCAATCCGCAGGCCGTGATCCAGGCCCTGCAGAACGCGGTCGAACTCGAGCACTCGACCATCCCGCTCTATCTCTACGCGCTGTATTCGCTGGACGCCGCCAAGAACGCCGAGATCGTGTCGATCCTGCAGTCCGTGGTGGTCGAGGAAATGCTGCACATGACCCTGGCCTCGAACGTGCTGAACGCGCTCGGTGGCGATTCGCAGGTGGCGACGCCCGGCTTCATCCCGAGCTATCCGGGCCCGCTGCCCGGCGGCGTCGAAAGCGACCTCACCGTGCACCTCGCGCCGTTCTCGATGGACCAGTTGCAGACCTTCCTCGACATCGAACAGCCGGAGAACCCGCTGCCGATCAAGGCCATGGCCGAGAGCGGACAGATCACCATCGGCCAGTTCTACGCGGCGATCTCGCAGGCCATCGGCCAGCTCGGCGACGGCGCCTTCGCCAACCCGCCGCGCAACCAGGTCGGCCCCGACCTGATGCCCGAGGCGGTGGTGGTGACCGATGTCGCCAGCGCGCAGCAGGCGCTGCAGGTCATCGTCGAGCAGGGCGAAGGCACCTCCACCTCGCCCGAGGAAGTGGTCGGCGATCAGGTCGCGCACTACTATCGCTTCATGCAGATCCAGAAGGGCGCGCTGCTGGTGCCCGCGCCTGCCCAGACCCCGCCCTGGGCCTACGCCGGCGCGGCGGTCGTTTTCGACGCCACCGGCGTGTACCCGGTGCCGACCGATCCGAATCCGCCGACCGCGCCCTATCCGCCGGGCTCGGCGCAGGCCTTCGCCAACGACAAGATGAACGTGGCGATCGGGCTGATGATGTCGCTGAAGGGCCAGGCCAAGGCGATGATGGCCGGCATCCCGAACGCGGCGGTGTTCACCGGACCCAGCTTCCAGTACCAGGCGGTGAATCCGGCCAACTGAGAACGGGCAGCGGCTGCCGTCGGATGGGGGCGTCTCGCGCAGGCGCCTTCATCGGTACGGTCGATCCGGATGCCCGATCCCGGCCATCAATCCAGCAGATCAATCCAGCAGATCAATCAGGCAAGGGGGGCGTGTGGACAGAATGTCGGGAAGCGTTGGGTTCGAAGAAGACATCCGGTCGATCGTCACGGATGCGGAACACCTGTGCATGGCCTCGATCCCTCGGGGGTCGTTCGACCTCTGGAACTGGGATCAGGTCCGTTCGCGAGCGCCGCTGATCCTGCGGCATCTTCGAGCCGAAGACGGGCTGATGCGCATGCCGCCGACCGGTTGGCCGGAGGAGAAGATCGCGCGCTTCGAGGCCTGGCTGCGCGAAGGGCTACCGAAACATCGCGGAGGGGTCTATGCGGACTTCTTCCGCGCGATCGACGCGCAGACCGAATATTTCGACGTGTACGGCGCCCGCGAAGGACTCGACGACATGAGGCCCGCCTACGGCACTTTCTTCGGTTCCCTGCTGAGACAGGGCCCATGGAAGGATTACGTCCGGATCGTGCCCTCGACCGAGCTGCTGCGCAAGCGCAAGCGCCTCCTGTGGGACCGGGTGCTCCAGGCGATCGCCGACCCGGTCGTGCTGAATGGTCTGCTGAGGATCGATGCATGGCTGTGCGGTCTGGTCGAACATCATTTCCGACGCGACGATGCGCTCGATACGCAGGCTCTGTTCGATGCATTCTCCCGCTTCGGCGGCGATGCGCTTCCGCTCGACAGCGATCGCGAACAGCGGGTGCGAGCGCTCGGCAATCCGGGCGACTACCGCCTGGTCGACGACTACGCCCGTTTCCACAGGATGGACACGCGCGAAATGTGGTTCAACTGGTTCGGCCATATGCAGTGCGTCTTCGCGGCCCTCGCGGGCGGCGACGATCCGCGAGGGCCGGTCCGCTCAGCGCTGCTGGCCGCGATCTTCGTCGGGCAGACGTTCGACACCGCATATCGCCAGGGCAGCAACGGCCTGACCCGGCCCGCCTATGCCGGAGCCGGTGGCAGCGCGTCGATTCTGGCGACTGCGGAGGTCCTGCGCGACGACTCCGAATCCGCGATGGAGGAAATGGAGCAGTTGTACCTGATCTGGTCCGGCCTCGTGCCGCCGGCCTGACCGATCGCGCGCCGCGCGCCGCCGCCCTTTCATCGCCCCCAGCCCCGATCGAGGCCTCCCGCCATGACCACGTCCCTCACCGTCGCCTTCGCCCTCTATCCCGGCTGCACGCTGCTCGATTTCGCCGGCGCCACCCAGATCTTCGCCTACACCCCGGGCTTCCGCACCGTGTGGCTCGCGGCGACCGCCGACCCGATCGCGACCACCGAAGGCGTGTCGGTGCTGCCGAACGCGACCTTCGCGCAGACCCCTGTGGCCGACATCGTGTTCGTCCCCGGCGGTGGCGGCGACGGCGTCACCGCCGCGATGAACGACACCGCCCTGCAGGGCTGGCTGAAGACCGCCGGTCCGCAGGCAAAATGGGCCGGCTCGGTCTGCACCGGTGCGTTCGTGGTCGCGGCGTCGGGCCTGTTCGACGCGTGCGCGGTCACCACCTACTGGAGCGCCCGCGATGCGCTGGCGCTGTTCCCGACGCTGGACGTCGTGCCCGGCTACCCGCGCTGGCAGATCGATCGCGAGCGCCGGCGCTTCAGCGGCGGAGGCATTTCCTCCTCGCTCGACCTCGCGCTGGAACTGGTGAAGGACATCGCCGGCGAACACGCGGCGCAGACCACCCAGCTCGCCAATCAGTACGCCCCCGACCCGCCGACGCATGCCGGCGATCCCACGCAAGCCTCGCCCGAACTGGTGATCACGACCACCCAGCAGCAGGCGTCGATGAACGCGCAACTGGTGGCGGCGGTGCAGGCGATCGTGGGCGGCTGAAGTCCGTGGCGCCGCGCGATCGCGCGCGAATGCGCTGCTAGCATCCGCGCATGGATTCCGTGACCCATCTGTTCTACGGCGGCGTCATCGCCGCCGCGATCGCGCCGCGTGCCCACCGTCGCGCGGCGCTGCTGGCCGGCATGGCGATCAACACGCTGCCGGACCTCGACGTCATCCCGCTGAAGCTGTTCGCCGACCCGGTGGCGGAGATGACCTGCCACCGCGGCGTCACCCATTCGATGCTGCTGCTGCCGTTCGTGGCGTGGGCGCTGTGGGCGTGGTTCAAGCGTCGCGGCGGCCGCGTGGCGGAGGCGCCGCGGCGCTGGTTCTGGGTGTTCATGCTGACGTTGCTGGCGCATCCGTTCATCGACGCCTTCACCGTCTACGGCACGCAGTTGTTGTGGCCGCTGCCGCTGGCGCCGACGATGTGGTCCAGCCTGTTCATCATCGACCCGGTGTTCCTGCTTGTGTGGCTGCTGGCGTTTCTGGTGGCGATGGCGATGCCGCAGCGGCGCCTCGCCGATCGCGCGCTCGTGGCCGGGCTGGCGCTGGGCTTCGGCTATCTCGGCTGGTCGCTGGTCGCGAAATGGCAGGTCGAGCAGGCGGCGGAACGCGCGCTCGCGCCGATGGCATTGCAGGGCGTGCCGCGCTTCAGCGTGCCGATACCGTTCAACACGCTGCTGTGGCGCGTGGTGGTGATGACGCCGGACGGGTATCTCGAAGGCGAGCGCTCGGTGGTCGCCGATCGCGGCCCGATGCGTTTCCGCAAGGTGCCGGCGGACGTCGCGCTGGTCGATGCCGCGAAGTCCGTGCCCGCCGGCGCGCGGCTGCTGTGGTTCAACCACCACTTCGCGCGCGCCGACGCCATCGACGGCCGCTTGCGCATCACCGACCTGCGGATGGGCAGCGAGCCCGACTACACCTTCCGCTTCGACATCGCCGAGCGCAGCGAGCAGAGCGTGAACACTGCGCAAGGCCCGAAGCCGGTCGTCGTCTGGCGACCGATCGCGCCGGTGCAGCTCGAGTGGCCGTGGAACGCCGCCGACCGCCTGCCCGCGGTGTGGACGCGGATCTGGCGGGAGCCGGTGCAGGAAGGCGTGTCGATGCCGTCAGGGTCTTGAGGCGGGGAGTTGGTTCGAAGATTTCGTGCGGTCGGAACCCACCTTGAAGTCGTTCTTCAGAAGTCTGGGCCGGTGAAACGCGCCTCGCCGCGATTTCATTCACAGTGATTCAGTAGTGCGCGCTCCCATTCGATCAGATTCGGAAAAGCCGCCGGTTCCGGGAGATTGGAGGCGATTCCTCTCAGTCCCTTGCGGACTTCAATGATCACTTTGTCTCGGTATTTTTCCGCCTGCAGGCGGATGAATTCGAATTCGGAGATCGTTTTTTCGAAGTCATCCGTGGAGAGGAGCCCCCTCTCGATTGACTCGATGGACATCAAAGACTGGCAAAGCATGCCGTCTTTTACGGCGTTGATTTCATCGCTTGTCAGCGGCCGTTGCCAAACACGGATGAGCTGTTTGATGATCGAATCCGCAAAAGATTCGTGGATCAACAGCAGGTTCTCACGGCGCTTCCTATCCATTGATTCACGCCGCCTCCAGCGCCGGCGCCACGCCCGCGATCAGCGCGTCGAAGTAGTCGCGGGTCAGGCGCAGTTGCGCGTCGGCGGTCTCGGCGCGGTTGACGACGGCGCGGAAGGATTCGTTCTCTGGGCGGTCCTTCGCGTACCAGCCCAGATGCTTGCGCGCGATGCGCACGCCGTGCTGTTCGCCGTAGAACGCGTGCAGGTGGTCGAGGTGGCCGACGAGTATGTCGCGGATCTCCGCCAGTGTCGGCGGCGGCAGCGTGTCGTCGGTAGCGAGGAAGTGCGCGACCTCGCGGAAGATCCACGGCCGGCCCTGCGCGGCGCGGCCGATCATCACCGCGTCGCAGCCGGTGGCGTCGAGCACCTGCTTCGCCTTCATCGGCGAATCGATGTCGCCGTTGGCGATGACCGGGATCTTCAGCGTCGCCTTGATCGCGGCGATGGTGTCGTACTCGGCGACGCCGGCGTACTGCTGGTCGCGGGTGCGGCCGTGGATCGTCAGTGCGGCGATGCCGCTGTCCTCGGCGATGCGCGCGATCGCCGGCGCGTTGCGCGCGTCGGCGGCCCAGCCGGTGCGGATCTTCAGCGTCACCGGCACGTCGACCGCGTTCACCACCGCGGCGAGGATGCGGCCGACCAGTGCCTCGTCGCGCATCAGCGCCGAGCCCGCCCACGCGTTGCAGACCTTCTTCGCCGGGCAGCCCATGTTGATGTCGATCAGCTGTGCGCCATGGTCGACGTTGTGGCGCGCGGCCTCGGCCATCACCTCGGGCACGGTGCCCGCGATCTGCACGCTGATCGGCGCGGGTTCGCCGGTGTGGTCCATGCGGTGCAGCGACTTGCGCGTGCTCCAGAAGCGCGGATCGGACGTCGTCATCTCCGACACCGCCAGCCCCGCGCCCAGGCGCTTGCACAGCTGCCGGAACGGCTTGTCGGTGACCCCGGCCATCGGGGCCAGGAGCACGCGGGGCTGGATGAGGTAGGGGCCGATGCGCATCGGCGGCATTGTACGGCCCGCGCGTTGACCGCCAGAGGCCATGCGCCCTCCCTTTCGCGCTGCGAAGGGGAGGGTTGGGGAGGGGTTGAAGCGCGAGGCGTTCTCGACCCCCTCCCGGCCTCTCCCTGCGCTCGGCGCAAGGGGAGATGCGCATCCGTCTTCCCCGCGGCGTGCGGCGGGGAAGGGCGTGTGCGTCAGGCGGTCTCGTCCTCGATCGACGCGCCCGGGGCGTTGGCCTTCACCGATGCGATGCCGTTGTCGCGACCGGCCTCGTCGACGTACATCTGGCTGCTGCCGATGACCTGATTGTTGCCGGCCTTGAGGTTGAAGTGGAACTTGCCGTTGGCGGCGGTCTTGCGCTCGTAGCGGGCATCGTCCGGGGCGTTCTTCTTCACCGACTCGATGCCGTTGGTACAGCCGCCGCGATCCTTGTAGCCCTCGCTGGTGAGGATCACCTGGCCGTTGCCGGCCTTGAGGTTGAACTGGAACTCGCCGTTGCTGCGCTTGCTGATGACGAACTTGCCGGCCATGCGGATCTCCTCGGGGCGGGTGGAACCCGGAGGTTAGCAGCCGTGGCCGGCGAGAGGGGGCGTCAACCGGGGAATCGTGCGGCGACCTCCGCCGCAGTGGGCATGGCCGCCGCGGCGCCCGCCCGCTCGGTGGACAGGGCGGCGTAGCGGTGGGCCGCACGCAGGTGCATGGCGAACGGGGCCTCGGGGCGCAGCGCCAGCTCCGCCGCCAGCGCACCGTTGAAGGCGTCGCCGGCGCCGGTGGTGTCGACCACCGTGGCACTCTCGGTCGGCAGGCGATACCACGCCGTCTCGTCGCCGCGCAGGGCGCTGTCCGCATGCGAGACGAAGCAGCCGGCGGCGCCGAGCGTCACCACCACGGTGCCGCCGGGCAGCAGGTCGCGGCACAGCGCATGCAGGCGCGGCGAGTCGAGGCTGGCGAGGTCGCCGCCGTCGATGCGCTGCCCGAGGTGCCGGGCGGCCAGGGCCGCCATTTCGGTCTCGTTCGGGGTCAGCACGTCGGCCAGCGCCAGCAGTTCGCGCGGCAGCGCCACGTTGGCCGGCGCGGGATTGAGGATTGCGCAGCGCCCATGCGCGCGCGCCAGGCGCAGGGCCGCGGCGACCGCCTCCAGCGGCGATTCCAGCTGCGCCAGCACCACCGAAGCCGACGCGATCGTCGCCGCCTGCGATTCGACGAACCCGGCCGTCAGCGCCGCGTTGGCACCGGGGCCGACGACGATGCTGTTGCGGCCCTGCGCGTCGACGAAGATGCCGGCGGTGCCGGTGGGTGCGTCGCTGCGCTGGTCGCGCAGGTCGATGCCGTCGGCGGTGGACAGCGCGCGCGCCAGCTGGCCGCCGACGTCGTCGCCCAGCGCGCACACGAATGCGGTGGCGGCGCCGCTGCGCGCGGACGCGGTGGCCTGGTTGAAGCCCTTGCCGCCCGGGCCGCTGGCGTACTCGCCGGAGAGCGTGGCGCCAGGCGCGGGCAGCGTGTCGCAGCGCCAGACGTGGTCGACGTTGAACGAGCCGACGACGAGGACGGCGGCGGCGGGGGAAGCGGATGACGTCATTGCGTGGGGATTCCGGAAGCGGGGGACGACGACACCCCCGGATCGCTCCGGAGGTGCCGATGAGGCAAGCCTCGATGAGGCACGTTGTCGATGCGAACGCGGGATGCGACGGCGCGCGGCCGTCGCATCCGGGGTGCCGATGCTCGCGGCCGGTCGTTGCGGCCGGTCAGCGCAGGCCGATCAGTACGCCGGCGATGGTCGCGGTCATCAGCGTGGCGATCGAGCCGCCGAGCACGGCGCGCAGGCCGAAGCGGGCGAGGTCGGCGCGGCGTTCGGGCGCCAGGCCGCCGATGCCGCCGATCTGGATCGCGATCGAGGCGAAGTTGGCGAAGCCGCACAGCGCGTAGGTGAGGATCAGGCGCGAGTGCTCGCTGATCGCGCCGGCGCCGGTGCCGACCGGGGTCTGCGACAGCTGCAGGTAGGCGATGAACTCGTTCAGCACCACCTTCTGGCCGATCAGCCCGCCGGCGACCACCGCGTCGTTCCATTCGATGCCGATCACCCAGGCGATCGGCGCCAGCACGTAGCCGAGGATCAGGCCGAGGTTGAGCTTGACCGTCTGCGCCTCGCCCATCGCGCCGTGGTTGAGCATCATGTTGAGGCTCTGGTAGCCCGGGATGTGCAGGTCGCCGAACCAGCCGATGATCGCGTTGAGCATCGCGATCAGGGCCACGAACGCCAGCAGCATCGCGGCGATGTTGATCGCCAGCTTCATGCCGTCGGAGGCGCCGGCGGCCGCGGCGTCGATCACGTTCTTGCTCTCGCGCTCGACGTGCAGCGTGACCTTGCCGCCGGTCAGCGGCGTGCCGGTCTCCGGGATCAGGATCTTGGCGATCAGCAGCGTGGCCGGCGCGGCCATGATCGACGCGGCCAGGAAGTGCTTGGCGTAGATCTGCTGCTGGATCACGTCGGTGCCGGCGAGCATGCCGATGTACACCGCCATCACGCCGCCGGCGATGTGCGCCATGCCGCCGATCATCATGGTCAGCAGTTCGGACTCGGTCATCCGGCCGATGTACGGGCGTACCGTCAGCGGCGCCTCGGTCTGGCCGATGAACACGCTGGCGCAGACGCTGGTGGTCTCGGCGCCGGAGACCTTCATCACCTTGGTGATGGCCATCGCCATCATCTTCACCACCCACTGCATCACGCCCAGATGGTAGAGCACGGCCATGAACGAGGCGAAGAAGATCACCGTCGGCAGCGCGTGGAAGATGAAGATGAAGCCGTACTTGTCCTGGTCGGCGAGGCCGCCGAGGATCATCTTCGAGCCTTCGTTGGTGAAGCCGATCAGCTTGACGAAGACCGCGCCGAGGCCCTCGAAGATCTTGCTGCCCCACGGCGTCATCAGCACGAAGGCTGCGAAGACGATCTGCAGCGCGACGCCGGTGCCGACCAGTCGCCAGTCCACCGCGCGCTTGTTGTTCGAGAACAGCCATGCGATGCCGAGCAGCACCGCCAGACCGAACAGGCCGAAGCCGATCCGCATCAACGCATCCATCCCCACTCCCCGAGCCGTTCGACCAAATCCGGGCAGGGTAGGGCAGCCGGGCGGGGCGGGCAACTGGCCCGAGCCCGTTCAGCTGGAGGGCCGCGCCGATCCGGTGCCGGGCCGGGCGCCGGGCTCAGGTGTCCCGCGCGACCACCCGGTTGGCGCCTTCGCGCTTGGCCACCTGCAGCCGGCGGTCG
The DNA here is from genome assembly GCA_044227145.1 of Lysobacteraceae bacterium. GTDB lineage: Bacteria > Pseudomonadota > Gammaproteobacteria > Xanthomonadales > Xanthomonadaceae > Lysobacter_I. Next base: position 8,245 of record JBGAFR010000031.1, on the reverse strand, counting down.
GCGCTGCGCAGCAGCGAGGACACGTCGGCGCCGTCCGCGGGGTACGACGACAGCCCGCCGCTGAACGTGATCTTCAGCGGCTCGCCGCCGCGCCCGGGCACGAACGGACGCTCCGCCATCAGCTGGCGCAGGCGGTCCAGCCGCTCCCAGGCGTTGCCGATCGGGCTGTTCATCAGCAGCACGAATTCCTGGCCGCCGATCCGCACCAGACGCTCCTTCGGCTGCAGGATCTCGCGCATCGATCCGGCGATGTGGCGGACCGCGCGGTCGCCGGCGAGGTGGCCGTACGCGACGTTGACCCGCTTGAAGTCGTCGAGGTCGAGCAGCGCCAGCGTCAGCGAGCCGCCTTCCTCGCGCACCGCCTCCAGCATCCTCGGCATGCGCTGCACCAGCCAGGCGCGGTTGGGCAGGCCGGTGAGGCCGTCGCTGCCGGAGGATTCGATCAGGCGCTGCATGCGGTAGACGATCGTCGCGGTGAGCACGGTCATCAGCAGGATCAGCATCTGGCGTTCGACCTGCGCGCCGAGCGAGACCGTGCCGTAATCGACCGAGACGAGCTGTTCCGGCGCGTCGGCCGTGACGTACAGCGCCGCCACCAGCGCGCTGTTCTGCAGGATCGACAGCGCGCCGGCGTAGAGGGTCAGCCGGCCGTCGTTGCGCAGCGCGGTCATGCAGATCGAGATCAGGTAGAAGCACCAGATGATCACGCTGTTGAACGGCGCCACCGGGTCGCCGATGGTCAGCAGCCCCAGCACCAGCGTGGTGGTGGTGACGTCGTAGGTGGTGGTGGCGTACGGCAGCCAGGTGTGGCGGCGGCGATTGCGCGCCAGCGCCAGCCAGATCTGCGCGCACAGGTTGATGAAGACCGATGCGCCCAGGCCGATCACCAGTTCGGTGATGTTGCCGGCGCCCTGGTTGCCGATCATCGCCAGCGGCACCAGCAGCAGGGTCAGCGCCGACAGCGTCGCGCGCACCCGCGCGACCAGCAGCTCGCCGCCGGCGCCGAGGTCGAGCATCACCTCGTCCGGGCGCGAGAACAGCGTCCGCGCCAGATCGCGTTTCCAGTCGCCGGTGATGCTCATGCCGCCGCGTGCCCGTGTTCGTCGATGCCACAGGATAGCGTCGCCGGTCGCGACACGCCCGTGGCGTATGATGGCCGTCCATTCGATCCAGGAAGTGAATCGATGTCTCGTCGCAAGGAACGCGGGCGCCCGTTCGGCGCCGTCTTCGCCCTCCTGGTCGCTTTCGCGCTGCAGGCGGGCCTGGCCCGGGCCCAGCGCGTCGACCAGCTGTACATGCTGCAGCCGCACAACACCTATGCCCACGGCGCGCGGCTGGACCTGTGGCTGTCCGCAGGTTATCGGACGGTAGAGCTGGACGTGCAGGACCAGGGCAGCTGGTGGACCGACCCGCGCGGGCCGTACGTGGCCCACGACGGCGGCCCGGTGGACAGCAACTGCCGCACCACCGCCGATCGGCTCGGCGACTGCCTCGACGATATCGTCACCTGGCAGAACCTCCATCCGGGGGAACTGCCGATCGTCGTCTTCGTCGACATGAAGACCCGCTGGGACAACGCACTGTCCGCATGGGACGTGTCGAAGATCGACGCCCTCGACGCGTTCGTCGCCACCCGCCTGGGCGCACGGCAGTACCGCTACGCGGACCTGCGCAGCGCGGTCGCCGGCGCATCCGGCGCCACGCCGCGCGAGAAGCTGCGTTCGGCCGGCTGGCCGCAGGCGTCCTCGCTGCGCGATCGCATCGTCGTCGTCTTCACCGGCGGCCGCATCGGTGCCGTGAACCAGGGCATGGACGCGATGATCTCGCTGCGCGGCGCCGCCACCCGCGCCTTCCTGTGCCCCGACGTGGACGCGTCAGATCCGGACGAGGTGTCGGGCGACGTGGACGGCATGTCGCCCGCCGCGTCGGGACAGATGTTCTGCACGAACGTGCAGGCCGGCGACCACGACCAGCTCGTCGCGAACCGGTCTGCGCAGTACCGGCAGCTCATGCACCTGTGGGGCGCGGCCGGTGATTTCACCAGTACCGACTACGCACCGTCGTACATCGCGGTCGCGCACGGGGTGACCGCCGTCGGCATGGACGTGACCGATGCGCCGACCGCGACCAGCGTGTTCGTGCCGTCGTGGATCGCGTCGCTGCCGCTGGTCGGCACCCGCCGCGGCGTGCCCGGCTATTTCACCCTGCGGCCGCTGAGCGCGTCCGGCACGCGTTGCATCGGCACCCGCAACAACGGCTACGGCAACGGCAGCCAGATCGACCAGGAAACCTGCACCGGCGGCGCCGACCAGCAGTTCGTCTACACCGCCGAAGGCCAGCTGCGGCCGCGCGGCAACAACGTCTACTGCATGGACATCTCCGGCGGTACCGCCGGCAGCGGCAAGGCCATGCACCTGTGGAACTGCGACGGTGGCGATTCCGAGAAGTGGTTCCTGACCCCCGACGGCCGCTTCCGCAGCCGCTCGAACACCGCCTACTGCGCGGCGGTGCCGGGCGGCGTCACCACCGCCGGCACGCAGCTGAAGACCGAGGCCTGCAGCGCTGCATCGTCGCAGCAGTTCGAGCGGCTGCCGGTCGCCGACTGGGCCCAGACCAGCTTCTGAATCCGCCGGCGGCGGGACGTCGCGTCCCGCCGCCGGTTTAGCGCGTCGCTTCCGCCGTCGAGGGCGATGCCGCGCCGGCGTCGGCCGACAGGTCGCCCACCGACACGCCGCGCACCGCCACCCATGCCGCCAGCGTGAGGAACAGCGCCGCCGCGGCCATCCGCGCCGCCTTCAGCGGCAGCTTCGCCGCGAACTTGCTGCCCAGCGCGACGACCGGCACGTTCGCCAGCAGCATGCCGATCGTGGTGCCGAACACCACCGGCCACAGCGTCGGCGACTTCGCGGCCAGCACGATCGTCGCGATCTGGGTCTTGTCGCCGATCTCGGCCAGGAAGAAGGCGATCACGGTCGCGACGAAGGCGCCCCGCGCCGGCAGCTTGTCGCCGTCCTCGTCGATCTTGTCGGGCACCAGCGTCCACAGGCCGATCGCGGCGAAGCTGGCGACCACGATCCAGCGCAGCGTGTCGGGGGTGAGGTGCGAGGCGATCAGCGCGCCGACCCAGCCCGCCAGCGCGTGGTTGAACACGGTGGCGACGAAGATGCCGGCGACGATCGGCCAGGGGCGGCGGAAGCGTGCGGCCAGCAGCAGCGCCAGCAACTGGGTCTTGTCGCCGATCTCGGCGATGGCGACGGTCAGCGTGGACACGCCGAGGGTGGACAACGAGGACAGGTCCATGCGGAACTCCGGGGCCGGGCTTCGCGCGGAGGCGAAGGCAAACGCCGCGCAGCCCGGCCCGGGTTGGCGCGACGCCTGCCTTCGGTCTTGCCCGCGGTCGCCGTGCGACCGTTCCGCGCCATGGCCTGCGGGCCAAGTATGTTGACGCGGGGACCGGCCGTGGCCGGTGGGCTACTCCCCGGAGGAGGAGAGCGCGGATTGTAGTGGATCGGCGCCCGCGGCGCCCACGGGTACACTGGGCGGCCATCCCCCGGCCACGGATCGCACCATGCTCTATCGACGTCTCGGCGCCACCGGCCTGCAGGTGTCCGCGCTCGCCTTCGGCGCGTGGATGACGTTCGGCCGGCAGATCGGCCGCGGCACCGCGCGCGACCTCGTCGCGATGGCCTGGGACCACGGCATCAACCTGTTCGACAACGCCGAGGGTTACGCCGACGGCGAGGCGGAGCGGGTGATGGGCGACGTGATCGCCGACCTGCGCCTGCCGCGCGATGGCTTCGCGGTGACCAGCAAGGTGATGTTCGGCTCGGCCAGCGACCCGCTGCCGATGCAGAAGGGCCTCTCGCGCAAGCACGTGCGCGACGCCTGCGACGGTGCGCTGAAGCGGCTGCGCGTCGACTATCTCGACCTGTATTTCTGCCATCGCCCCGACCCCGACACGCCGGTCGAGGAAACCGTGTGGGCGATGGACGCGCTGATCCGCCAGGGCAAGGTGCTGTACTGGGGCACCTCCGAATGGCCGGCGGCGATGATCCGCGAGGCGGCGCGGATCGCGAGGCAGCACGACCTGCACCCGCCGTCGATGGAGCAGCCGCAGTACAACCTGCTGCATCGCGAGCGCGTCGAGCTGGAATACGCGCCGCTGTACGCCGAACTCGGGCTCGGCACCACGATCTGGTCGCCGCTGGCCTCGGGCCTGCTCACCGGCAAGTACGACGCCGGCATGCCGGCCGACGCGCGCCTGGGCCTGGAAGGCCAGGGCTGGCTGCAGCGGATGGTGGTGGGCCCGGAGGACGCCGACCGCCCCGGCCGCGCCCGTCGCTTCGTCGCGATCGCGCAGGAGCTCGGCGTCGCCCCGGCGCCGCTGGCGATCGCCTGGTGCCTGCGCAACCGGCACGTTTCCAGCGTCCTGCTCGGCGCGAGCCGGCTGGAGCAACTGCGGCAGAACCTCGACGCGCTGGACCTGCTGGCGACCGTCGAGGACGCCGCATGGCGGCGGATCGAGGCCGCGACCGCCTGAGGGCGAGGGATCCCGGGAGTCCTGCTTGACTCGCAAATGATAATCATTATCATTCGTCTCGTCGCTGACGGAGCCGAATGCCGATGTCGTCGAAAACAGGATTGTCGACCTCCGCGCGGGGCGGCGCGCTTGATGCCGCCGCCGCGCCGAAGATGGGCGGCGTTCCCGTGATGGACAGCCTGCAACTGCTGCAGGGCGGGCGCGAACTACTGATCCTCCATGGCGGCGATTGCTACCGCCTGCGCCACACCCGGAACGACAAGCTCATCCTGACGAAATGACCTGATCCATCGAATCCCCGCGTCGCACGCCAGCGACGCGATCGCCCTCCCATCCAGGCACGCAAGCCACCGGGCACGCCCCGGACGCCAGCCGCCTTGTGTTCTCCCGATCACGAGCCCGCCATGCGTCCGCACCCGCTGCCCTTCGCGCTTTCCCTCGCGCTGTCCCTTTTCCTCCTTCCGGCGGCGACCGTTCGCGCCGACGAACCCGACATGCCCGACGGCGCGGGCGTCGATGAACTCGATCGCATCGTGGTGGTCGGCACGATGTCGGCGCGCGCTGTGGCCGACGTCGCAGGGACCGTCGACGCCATCGACCGCGCCGACATGGACGATCGCCTCGTCCACGACCTCAAGGACCTCTTCCGCTACGAGCCCGGGTTGTCGGTCGGATCGTCGTTCGGCCGCTTCGGTCTCGGCGACATCCGCATCCGTGGCCTCGGCGGCAATCGCGTGCGGATCGAGACCGATGGCATCCCGATTTCCGACGCCTTCAGCATCGGGAGCTATTCCAACGCGAACCGCAACTTCGTCGATCTCGACACGCTGAAGCAGGTCGAGGTGCTGCGCGGTCCGGGCAGCGCGCTGTACGGGTCGGACGCGCTCGGGGGTGTCGTCGGGTTCCGGACCAAGGATCCGGAGGACTACCTGGGCGACGGCGCGCGCAGTCACGTCGGCCTCAAGTTCGGTTACGAAAGCGATTGGAATGGCCTGTTCGGCGGGGCGACCATTGCCGGTGGCGGCGAACGCTGGTCCTGGTTGATGGTCGCCAATCATCGCCAGGGGCATGAGCAGGAGAATCAGGGGCGCGACGACAGCGACGGCGCCCTGCGCACCGCGGCCAATCCGCAGGCACGCGATGGACGCAGCCTGCTCGCCAAGCTGGTCTACGCGCCCGCCGCGAACCAGCGCCTGCGCCTGACCGTGGAAGGAAACGAGGACGCGACCGACACCGACGTGCGCAGCGGCCTCGGTTTCTCGCCATTGACGGGCGCGACCGTGGTTGCGCTGACCGGCGACGACCGCCAGCGGCGCACGCGCGCGTCGCTCGACCACGAGATCGGCGACGCCGGTTGGCGCTGGGCGGACGCCCTGCGCTGGTCGGTCTACCGGCAGGACAGCGAAACCGTGCAGGACACCGACGAGACGCGGCGCACCGCGGCCGGTGCGATGCAACGGCGGCAGCGGGCGTTCGACTTCGATCAGCGCACCGTCGGTGCCAAGGCGCTGGTCACGAGTGCGTTCGCCACCGGTGGGGCCGCGCACGCGCTGAGCTGGGGGTTCGACCTGGCCCGGACCGAGACCCGGCAGCGGCGTGATGGCTTGGCGACCGATCTCGCCACCGGTGCGAGCACGCCGGTGATCCTGCCGGACGTGTTCCCTGTCCGCGATTTCCCGAACAGCACGACGACGACCATGGCGCTGTTCGTCCAGGACGAGATCGTGTTCGGCGATGGCGCCTTCCGGCTCGTCCCGGCGTTGCGGGTGGATCGCTACGCACTGCGGCCGGAGGTCGATGCGATCTTCGCCGGCGACAACCCGGGCGTGGCGGTCGTCGACCTGTCCGAAACCAGCGTCTCGCCCAAGCTCGGCGCGGTGTGGCGCTTCGCGCCGACGTGGTCGCTGTACGGCGGTTATGCCCGCGGTTTCCGCGCACCGCCCTATGCCGACGTCAACATCGGCTTCACCAACCTGGCCTTCGGCTACACCGCGATCGCCAATCCGGACCTCAAGCCCGAGACCAGCGACGGCCTCGAAGCGGGCCTGCGCTATGCCGGCGATGCCGCCTGGTTCGCGTTCTCCGTCTACGACAACCGCTACCGCGATTTCATCGAATCGCTGCGCTTCATCGGCGTGAACGACGCCGGGCTGCAGGTGTTCCAGTCGCAGAACGTGGCCGACGCGCGGATCCGCGGCGTGGAATGGAAGGGCGGGGTGGACTTCGGGCGCCTCGCCCCGCGTCTCGCCGGCTGGTCGCTGCGCGGGGCCGCGGCCTGGGCGCATGGACAGGACCGCACCGACGACCGACCGCTGGACGGCGTTGATCCGCTCCGCGGCAGTCTCGGTCTCGCCTATGCGCGCGAAGACTGGGGCGTGGAACTCGCCGGGGCCTTCGCCGGCCGCAAGCGGCGCGTGTCCGATGACGGCCTTTACCGACCTTCTGGCTACGGCATCTGGGACCTGCTCGCGCACTGGCGCTTCGCCCCGGGCGTGCGCGCCGACATCGGCGTGTTCAACCTGGGCGACAAGCGCTACACCGATTGGGCCGATGTGCCCGGCGTGGCCGCGACCAGCGCGACGCTGGATCGCTACACTCGGCCGGGACGCACGCTGGCCGTCAACCTGTCGTTCGACTGGTGATCGCGATGGACGCCGGGCCGCGGGTCGCACGCGCGATGCTGCCGACGCCGGCGCAGCTGGCAGCGTTGCGCTGCGCGCTTTGCGTCTACCCGGGCGGCGTCGAAGATGCGCTCGCCGGCTGGCGCAGCGCGGCGCGTGCGGAGGCCGGCGCCGCGGTCGATGCGGTCGGCGCGCGCGAGTGGATCGCGTTCCTGGACACGAAAGGACGCTGCCGGGCGCGGCTGTACCTCCTCCCCGACAGCGATTTCCTGGCTTGGGAAACGCTGACGAACAGGCTTCCGCAGTGCGCCGAAGCCCCCTGCGAACCGCTGCCTGCGCTGTGCCGGCGGCTGGACGCGCGCATGCGCGCCGGGCGCTGGCGTGCGGTCGTGCTGGGCCTGCGCGCGAGCTGGTGCGGGAGCGCCTGGATCCTGCAGGCCGTGCCGACGCCGCTGTCGCCGCTCGGTTTGCGCGTCGCCCGCGCGATCGTCCGCTGCGAGGCTGCGGAACCGATGCTGACGCTGCCGCGCGACGTGCCGATCGGCGATGCGTCGCGCCGACGGCACGTGGCGGCGGGCGCCCGAGTTGCGGACGAATTCTTTTCCCGGATATCACGACGAGGTTTCCCATGATCCGACTCCTTGCCCCTGGCCTCTTGCCCCCCCGGCCTCTTGCGACATGGCCTGTTGCCTCCAGGGCGCGGCCGTTCGCGCCGATCGCCTTCCTGTGCGTTTTCGCCGCTGCCGCGCCAGCGACGGCGGCGGTCGACGCGCCGGCGGACCCGGTCCGCGACCACGCCGCGATCCTCGCGATGCGCGGCGAGTACCTCGTCGACTTCGATTTCGCCGAGACCGTGGTTCTGGCGCCGGGTTACGAGCGCAGGCCGGCGATGCACAGCGGCGGCAACGAGGTCGTGATCGTGGTCGAGGACACGCCGACGAAGGTCGTGCTCCAGCACCTGCTGGTGTCGGACGACGGCAGCCACGTGACCAAGCACTGGCGCCAGGACTGGCGCTACGAGGCGCCGAGCCGGTTCGAGTTCAGCGCCGACCGGACCTGGATCGTGCGGCCGCTGCCGCCGGCG
>JBGAFR010000030.1:0-38043 GCA_044227145.1 Lysobacteraceae bacterium | reverse complement strand
CGCTGGTGATGGCCCTGTCGTGGCGGCAGGTGCGTCGCGGACGCTGGGCGCACGTGGACGCCAGCGCACCGCGCGAGCGCCGCGACCTCAACCTCGTCCTGCTCGCGATGACCGTGCTCGCCGCGGTGCTCGCGCAGGTCATCGCCGATGATCCCCGCGTCGCGCTGGCGCTCGGGCTGGCCGCCGGCATCCTCGTCTTCGCGCTGCTCACCGCACGGCTATGGAAGCTGTCGCTGCACGTCGCCTTCGCGGCCTTTGCTGCGCTGCTGCTGTGGCCGCTGCATCCGCTGGCGACCGCGGCGATGCTGGCGTTCACGGCGGCGATCGCGTGGTCGCGGCTGCGGCTGGCGCGGCATGCCCCGCGCGACCTGGTCGCCGGCGCGGTCGTGGGCCTCTGCGCCGGCCTTGCCCATGGCGCGCTGTCGGGCGCGCTGCGGCCATGAGCCAGCGGCACCCCGACGCACCCGCCGAGGACGCCGCGGACGAAACGCCACTGCGCCTGTTCCACACGCCGGAGCACCCCTGCGGCTACTGGCCCGAGCGGCAGGCGCGCGATCTCGTCCTCGACCCGGGCGATCCGCGGCTGGGCCGGTTCTATCCGATGGCGCTGGGCTGGGGGTTCCGTCGTTCCGGCAATCTCGTCTACCGGCCGCACTGCCGCGGCTGCCGCGCCTGCGTCGCGGTGCGCATCCCGGTCGAGGCCTTCCGCCCGGATCGCAGCCAGCGTCGCTGCCTGGCGCGCAATGCGGACCTGCGCACGCGGGTCTGTCCGGCCGAACGCGGCGAGGAGCACTTCGCGCTGTACCGGCGCTACCTGGCCGCGCGCCATCCGGGCGGCGGCATGGACGAGCACGGCATCGCCGAGTTCGACCAGTTCCTGATCGGTGCCTGGAACGCCGGACGCTTCCTCGAAATCCGCGCGCCGGAGCCGCAGGGCCCTGGCCGGCTGCTGGCGGTGGCGGTGACCGACGTCGTGCCGGAGGCGTTCTCCGCGGTCTACACCTTCTACGATCCCGACGAGGCGGCCCGCGGCCTGGGCACCTTCGCGATCCTGCAGCAGCTCGCCTGGGCGCAGCGCGACGGCAGGCGTCATCTGTACCTCGGATACTGGATCGACGGCCATCGAAAGATGGACTACAAACGCCGCTGGCGGCCACTCGAAGCCTGGGACGGGCACGGCTGGTCGACCATGCCGGAAGATGCGCCATGACCTCCGCCACGAGATCCTCCATAAAAGCCGCCATGAGAGCCACCATGCCCCCTCGCCTGCCGTTCGCCGTCTTCGCCGTGTCCCTGCTTGTGCACGCCGGCTGCGTGCGCGTGTCGATCCACGGTGATCCCGGTGCCGTTGCTCCGGGCGCCGGCGACACCGTGCAGGCCACGGCCGCCGAAGCCGATGCCGCGGCGTCGGAAACGGCGACTGCCCCGCTGCGGGTGGCGACCTACAACACCTCGCTCAACGACGACGCCGACGGCGGCCTGGTCCGTCGCCTCGCCGCCGGCGATCCCGCGGCGCGTGCCGTCGCCACGATGCTGCAGCGGGTGCATCCCGACCTGGTGCTGCTCAACGAATTCGACTACGACGCCGAAGGCCGCGCCGCGGACCTGTTCCAGCGCGGCTACCTCGAACGTGCGCAGCGGCCTGAACTGGCGCCGCTGCGCTACCCCTACCGCTACCTCGCGCCGGTGAACACCGGCGTGCCCAGCGGCCTGGACCTCGACGGCAACGGCACGGTCGCCACCACCGGCCGCGCCGCCGGCGACGACGCCTGGGGCTTCGGCCTGCACCCCGGGCAGTACGGCATGCTGGTGCTGTCGAAATACCCGATCGACACTGCCGCGGTGCGCAGCTTCCGGCTGCTGAAGTGGAGCGCACTCCCGGACGCCGCGCGGCCGGTCGATCCGCGCGCGCGCCGCTTCTTCCACACCGATGCGGTCTGGAACGCGCTGCGGCTGTCGTCGAAGTCGCACTGGGACGTGCCGGTGCAGACGCCGCTCGGCCGCGTGCATTTCCTGGTCGCGCATCCCACGCCGCCGGTGTTCGACGGCCCGGAGGACCGCAACGGCGCGCGCAATGCCGACGAGCTGCGGCTGTGGCGGGCCTACCTCGACGACGCGCCCGCGGACCGCTCCTGGCTGTGCGACGACGCCGGCCGCTGCGGCGGCCTGCCGGCAGGGGAGCGGTTCGTGATCGCGGGCGACATGAACAACGACCCGGTCGACGGCGACGGCCGTCACGATGCGATCCTCGCGCTGCTCGCGCACCCGCGCGTGTCGGCGGCGCCCGCACCGCGCAGCGCGGGCGCCGCCGAGGCCGCACGCCTCGCCCTGGCGGCGAATGCCGGGCAGCATGGCGACCCAGCCGAAGACACCGGCGATTTCGGGCCGAAGGTCGGCGATCTCAGGCTGGATTACGTGCTGCCCTCGGCGAACCTGCGGGTGCTCGCCAGCGGCGTGGACTGGCCGACCTCGGACGACCCGGACGCCGCGGCGGCGAAGGCCTCGGACCACCATCCGGTCTGGGTCGATCTGCTGCTCCCGACGCGGGATCGATAGACGACGCCTTTCGTCGCGCAGGCCGCCGGGAAGCCGCTGTCGCGCTCCCTGCTGCGGCCGCGGAATCGGGTATATGCTGGCCGCATGATTCCGGGCCATGACGACGACACGGCCGGAACCGAAGGCAGAGTCGGGGGAGCTCTGACTGCGGACGAGGCGGCGCGCCGAGCGCTGCTTTCGCTCACGCAAACGCTGCCCGCGGACGCCCAGGTGGCCATCGCCTGGGACCATGCCCGGCTCGGTCCCGGCAGCGCGCACAACACCGACGCCGACGAGTTGCGTCGCGCGGTGATCGCGCATCTGGAAGACGCCGCGCCGCCGGCGGACGTGCACGGCCGGATGATTCGCCGCCTCGACGACCAGGGGCACCGCCTGGCGCTGGGCATCGCCTTCCTGGCGCCGCCTCCGGCGCACTGGGCGGTCGATGCCTGGTTCGGGCTCGCCCGCGACCTGCTGCTCGCCTCGCTGCACCTGGCCGAAGCCGACGTGCGCATCGAGACGCTGGAGAAATCCAAGCGCCTGCAGAAGGCGCTGTACGAGATCTCCGACCTGGCCGGATCGGGACTGGAGATGCGCGAGATGCTGGCGCGCATCCACCGCGTCGTCGGCGAGCTGATGCCTGCAGAGAACTTCTACATCGTCCAGTACGATGACCGGCCCCGCACGCTGCGCTATCTCTACTTCGCCGACAGCCGCGACGCGTTCGATCCGGATCCCGAGACCGAGTTCTCCGCCGACCACACCATGCACAGCCTGACTGCGGCGCTGCTCGAGCACGGGAAGCCGCTGGTGGGCTCGCCGCGGGAAATCATCGAACGCCTCGCCATCGCCGACGACGAATACGCCGGCGGACCGATGAGCGAGGACTGGCTGGGCGTGCCGCTGCTGCGCGACGACCAGATCTGCGGCGCGATCGTGGTGCAGGACTACGAACAGGCGCGCCGCTACGGCGCCGAGGAGCGCGCGCTGCTGGAATACGTGGCGATGCACATCCAGACCGCGCTGGAGCGCAAGACCGCGCAGGTCGAGCTGGAACGCCGCGTCCGCGAACGCACCCACGCACTGGAACAGGCCAACCTCGAACTGCAGGCCGAGGTCCAGGAACGGGAGCGCGCGGAGAAACTGCAGCAGGCGCTGTTCCGGATCACCGAGCTGTCGACCAGCGCGGAAAGCATGGAGTCGTTCTATGCGGACCTGCATTCGATCGTGGGCGAACTGCTGTACGCCCGCAACTTCTACATCGCGTTCCTGAGCGCCGACGGCGCGCGGATCGAATTCCCGTACGCCGCGGACGAAGTCGACACCCGCCCGCACCGCGATCGCCAGCGCGCGAAGGGCCTGACCGAATACGTGATCGAGACCGGCCAGCCGCTGCTGGCGGACCGGCCCGCGATCCAGGCACTGGAAGCGCGCGGCCTGGTGAGCAGTTTCGGGCCGCTCGCCTATTGCTGGCTGGGCGTGCCGCTGACCCGCGACGGCACGCCGCAGGGCGTGATCGGCGTGCAGAGCTACAGCGCCGCCTACCGTTTCTCGGAGCGCGACCAGGAACTGCTGACCTTCGTCGCCCACCACGTCGACGCGGCGCTCGCGCGCAAGCGCGCGCAGGATCGGCTGATGACCGCGCACGCCGAACTGGAGACCCGCGTCGAGACCCGCACGCGCGAACTGGCCGAGGCCAACCGCGAACTGCGCGAGCAGATCGCGGAGCGTCTGCGCGCGGAACAGCGGCTGCGCCACCAGACCCGACACGATGCGCTGACCGGCCTGCCGAACCGCGTGCAGCTGCAGGAGCGCCTCGACGACGCGATCGCCCGCGCCTCCAGCCCGGAGGGCCGTCCGTTCGCGGTCATGTTCCTCGACATCGACCGCTTCAAGCTGATCAACGACAGCGTCGGCCACGTCGCCGGCGACGAGCTGCTGGTGGAATCCAGCCGCCGCATCTCGCAGGCGATCGGCCGCGAGGACCTGGTCTCGCGGCTGGGCGGCGACGAGTTCGCGGTGCTGGCCGAAGGCGTCGAGAACGATGCGCAGGCCGACACTTACGCCGCCGGCATCCTGCGCGTGCTCGGACAGCCGCTGTGGATCGAAGGACGCGAAGTGTTCCCGTCGGCCAGCATCGGCATCACCCTCTGGCATCCGCGCTACCGCCGCAGCGAGGAACTGCTGCGCGACGCCGACGCCGCGATGTACCGCGCCAAGCGGCTCGGCCGCAACCGCAGCGAGGTGTTCGACGAGGAGATGCGCGCGGAAGCGATGCGCCTGCTCGACCTGGAAGCCGACCTGCGCCGGGCGATCATGCACGACGCCTTCGAGCCCTACTTCCAGCCGATCCAGCGCCTGAAGGACGGCAAGGGCGTCGGCTTCGAGGCGCTGGTGCGCTGGAACCACGAGCGCCGCGGCCTGCTCATGCCCTCGGAGTTCATCGGCGTCGGCGAGGAAAGCACGCTGATCGAACAGGTCGACTGGCTGATGTACGCCCACGTGATCGCCGCGATGGGCGAATACCCGGGCTGTTACGTCTCGATCAACGTCTCGCCGCGGCACTTCCTCTCCGACAACTTCGCCGATCGCCTGCTGCGGATGCTCGACGAGGCGGGCCAGGACCCGGCGCAACTGCGGATCGAGATCACCGAGGTCGCGCTGATCGAGGACGCCGCGCGCGCGCTGCGCGTGCTGAGGCAACTGCGCGGGCATGGCATCGCCGCCCTGCTCGACGATTTCGGCACCGGCTTCTCGGCGCTGTCGTACCTGCACCGGTTCCCGATCCAGGGCCTGAAGATCGACCACAGTTTCGTGTCGGGCCTGCACAGCGATGCCGGCAACGAAAGCCTGGCGCTGGTGCGCGCGATCCTGGCGATGGCCAACACGCTCGGCATCGACACCATCGCCGAAGGGATCGAGACCGAACTGCAGCGCCGGATCCTGCTGGAGGAAGGCTGCCAGTACGGCCAGGGGTTCCTGCTCGGCGTGCCGGAACCGGCGGTGCGGCGGCAGGCCGCCCGGCGCCACGACGCGGGCGTCTGAGGCGACGCGCTGCGGCTCAGTCGGCCGCGGGCTCCGTGCCCGTGGACCCCGTGGCCGTGGACGGCAGCGCGTCGGGCGGGGCAGCGGCGGGTTCCGCGGTCGGGCCGATCACCGGCAGGGCATGCTCCGCGGGTTCGTCGCGGCGAGGCCCGAACCCGAACGCCGCCTCGTTCTGGGTCGACACGATCATCCGCACCATGCCGCTGGGAACCATGAGGTCCAGCGACACCTCGCGTCCTTCCGGCGTCCGTCCGTCAAGCGTCATCTCGATGAAGGCGCCGCCGGTATCGACCGTGCTGCATGCCACGTGCGGCCCCGCCGGCCCGTCCTGCAGGAACGGCTTGATCGCCTCGCCCAGCGCTTCGAGCGCCTGCGGGAAGAAGAACACGGCGTAGCCGTTGGTGTCGTTCATGGCGCGATCGTCCGTTTCGGGATCGGGAAAGACGGCACGTTACCGCAAGGTGATCGTGAGCGCTTCCGCCGACGCGCGCGCCTTGGCGCGAGCCTCGTCGATGTCCGCGCCGAGGGCAAGGGTCACGCCGACGCGGCGATGGCCCTCGACGACGGGCTTGCCGAACAGCCGCAGCGCGGTGTCGGGCTCACGCAAGGCCTCGGCGACGCCCTCGAATTCCGGCACGCCGTGTCCGTAGGCCAGCACTGCGCACGAGGCCGACGGTCCCTGCCCGCGGATCGCCGGGATCGGCAGGCCGAGGATGGCGCGGGCATGCAGCGCGAACTCGCTGAGGTCCTGCGAGATCAGCGTGACCAGGCCGGTGTCGTGCGGCCGCGGCGAGACTTCCGAGAACCAGACCTCGTCACCTTTCACGAACAGCTCGACGCCGAACAGCCCCCAGCCGCCGAGGTCGTCGGTAATGGCTTTCGCGATCGCCTGCGCGCGTTCCAGCGCCGTCGCCGACATCGGCTGCGGCTGCCAGCTCTCGCGATAGTCGCCGTCGCGCTGCAGATGGCCGATCGGGTCGCAGAAATCGGTGCCGCCGGCGTGGCGCACGGTCAGCAGGGTGATCTCGTAGTCGAAGTCGATGAAACCCTCGACGATGACCCGCCCGGCGCCGGCGCGACCGCCGGTCTGCGCGTAGTCCCAGGCGCGGTCGATGTCGTCGGCGCTACGCACCAGGCTCTGGCCCTTGCCCGAGGACGACATCACCGGCTTCACCACGCACGGCAGGCCGATCTCAACCACCGCCGCGCGGTAGTCGTCGAGGATGTCGACGAACCGGTACGGCGACGTCGGCAGGCCCAGCGTCTCGGCCGCGAGCCGGCGGATGCCCTCGCGATCCATCGTCAGCCGCGCGGCGCGGGCGGTCGGCACGATCCGGGTGTGGGTGCCGCGGCCGGCGAATTCGCGTTCGAGCTGCACCAGCGTCTCGGTATGGATGGCCTCGATCTCCGGGACGATCAGCGCCGGGCGTTCCTCGGCAATCAGGGTGCGCAGGGCGTCGCCGTCGAGCATGTTCAGCACATGGCTGCGGTGCGCGACCTGCATCGCCGGGGCGTCGGCGTAGCGATCGGCGGCGATGACCTCGCAGCCGAAGCGCTGCAGCTCGATCGCGACCTCCTTGCCCAGTTCGCCCGAGCCCAGCAGCAGCACCCGGAGGGCGGACGGCGACGCGGGCGTGCCGAACAGCGGCGGCGCGAACGAAGGATCGGAGGACGACATGGCGGGCTCCCGGCAAAGGAGTCCATTTTAAATCAGTCACTTGCGCAACGCGCGTCGCGAGCGCTCCACCATTCGTCGGAAGCATGTTGCGTAAATAGATATCTTTTTGATATCACATACACATAGTCCATCGCCGAGTCGCGACCATGAAAGAGAACACCTACCACTCCCTGCCCGGCATCCCCGTACTGCTCGGGCTGCTCGTCTCCATGCTGCTGGCCGTCTACCTGATCATCGGCGGCGCCGACGCCGGCAACGTCCTGTTCCTGATCGTCGGCGTGCTGGTCATCGTCGGCGCGGTCCTCTGTCTGGTCGGCCTGTACATGGTCGAACCCAACCAGGCCGCGGTGCTCAACCTGTTCGGCAAGTACGTCGGCACCGTGAAGGATCCCGGCCTGCGCTGGAACAACCCCTTCTACGGCAAGAAGAAGGTCTCGCTGCGCGTGCGCAACTTCGAGAGCGGCAAGCTCAAGGTCAACGAACTGGACGGCAGCCCGATCGAGATCGCCGCGGTCATCGTCTGGCAGGTCGTGGACAGCGCCGAGGCGGTCTACAACGTCGACGACTACGAAAGCTTCGTCCACATCCAGTCGGAATCTGCGCTGCGCGCCATGGCGACGAGCTATCCCTACGACCAGCACGAGGAAGGCCAGCTCGCCCTGCGCAGCCATGCCACCGAGGTCGGCCATCACTTGCAGAAGGAATTGCAGGACCGCCTCGCCGACGCCGGCGTGACCGTGCTCGATGCCCGCATCAGCCACCTCGCCTATGCGCCGGAGATCGCCCAGGCGATGCTGCAGCGCCAGCAGGCGAACGCGATCATCGCCGCGCGCACCCGGATCGTCGCCGGCGCCGTGGGCATGGTCGAGATGGCCCTCGCCGAACTGCAGAAGAACGGTGTGGTCCAGTTGGACGAGGAGCGCAAGGCGCAGATGGTCAGTAACCTGCTGGTCGTGCTCTGCGGCGAACGCGCCACCCAGCCGATCGTGAACACCGGCTCCCTGTACTGACCGCGAGGCGACACCCGTGTCCGAGAAGAAGGCCTATCCGCTGCGCATCAATGCCGAGATCCTCGCGGCGGCGCAGCGATGGGCCGACGACGAGCTGCGCAGCCTCAACGCCCAGATCGAATACGTGCTGCGCGACGCGCTGCGCAAGTCGGGCCGGCTGCCGCACAAGCCCGCAGGCGAGGAACCGCCGGCCGTCACCGACACCGCGGAATGACGCCCATCCCGGCGTTGCCGCCCACGACCGCGGCCCGCCGCGATCACCAAGGAATCCGACGCATGCTGCACATTGCCCACGCCCTCGAACGTCGCACCGGCCGCCGCCTCGCCGGCCGCACGGCGCTGCTCTCCGCCCTCGCGATCGCGATCGGCGCCGGCCTCCTCCTCGCCGGCCGCGCGCATGCCCAGGACGCACCTCAGGCCACTGCACCGCCCGCATCGGATGCGACCGCGTCGGATGCCCCCCAGCCGACTGTCACCGCCTCCGAAGCCGCTTCGCCCGATGCCGCACCGTCCGAGGCGATCACGGCCACGCAATCGGTCCTCGACGCGATGGACGCGGGCGACTTCGCCGGCGTCCACGCCCGTTTCGACGAGACCATGGCCGCGGCGGTGAGCGAGGACCAGTTGCGCCAGCTCTGGACCTCGCTGCCGACGCAGTTGGGCGCCGCCAAAGGTCGCGGCGAGCCGCGCACGCTCGAACGCGAAGGCACCCGCATCGTCGTGGTCCCGCTGCACTACGAAGCGGCGACGCTCGACGCCAGCCTCGCGTTCGAGGCGGACGGCCGCATCTCCGGTTTCCTGATCAAACCCGCCGCCGCCGCGCCTGCCCCTGCGCCGCCGGTGCCGGCGGATGCGCCCTACACCGAGCGCGAGCTGTCGATCGGCGACGGCGATACGGCGCTGCCGGCCACGCTGACCCTGCCGAAGACGAAGGGGCCGGTGGCCGCGGTGGTGCTGGTCCACGGCTCCGGCCCGCATGATCGCGACGAGACCATCGGCCCGAACAAGCCGTTCCTCGATCTCGCCCGCGGCCTGGCCGAACGCGGCATCGCGGTGCTGCGCTACGAGAAGCGCACCAAGGCGCATCCGGACCAGTTCGCCGACGGCGGCACGATCGACCTCGAAACCACTGACGACGCGGTGCAGGCCGCAGAGCTGCTGCGCGCGCAGCCGGGCATCGACCCGAACCGGGTGTTCGTGCTCGGCCACAGCCAGGGCGCGATGCTGGCGCCGCGGATCGGCACCCGCGACCCGCAGATCGCCGGGCTGATCCTGCTCGCCGCGCCGGCGCGACCGCTGCTCGACCTCGCGATCGAACAGACCAAGCGCGCAGCGGTGCTCGACGACGGCCGCACCAGCGACGCCGAAGGCGCGGCGATCGCGAAAATCACCGCGCAGGTCGAGGCCGTGCGCCGCGGCGAGGACGTGCGCGGCGCCGATGCACCGCTGGGCGCGCCCGCGAGCTACTGGCGCACGGTCGAGGCGGTCGATCCCGTCGCCGAAGCGCGCGCTGCGAAGCAGCCGCTGCTGCTGCTCCAGGGCGGCAACGACATCCAGGTGGTCGATGCCGACTGGCAGCGCTGGCGGAATGCCTTCCACGACGATCCGCGGGTCACGTTCAAGCTGTACGACGACCTGACGCACCTCGCGATGCCGGGTGAAGGCCTGCCGAAGGACTACGCGACGCCGGGCCACGTCGCGCCGGTGCTGATCGACGATGTCGCCTCGTGGATCGGCAGCGTCGGCCGCCCCGCGCCGAAGAAGAAGGCGCGCTGAAGCGCACCGGGAGATCGTCATGTCGCAGCGCGAATTCGCGGTCGTCGCCCCCGACCTCCGCCTGATCCTGCTGCTGCCCGCGATCGGCGTGATCGGAGCGGTGGTCGCGGTCGCCATCGCCGGACGCACCCTGCCCGCGCTGTGGGGCGCGATCCCGATCGTCGCCGTCGCATTCGGCCTCGCCGCCTGGAGCGCACTGCGCAACCGCATCGCGATCGAGGACGGCACGCTGCGCATCTCGGCCGGGCTGCATCGGCACAAGGTCGCCGTCGAGGCGCTGGATCTCGCCGCCGCGCGCATCGTCGACCTGCGGCAGCAGCCGACGCTGCGCCCGTGGCTCAAGACCTTCGGCACCTTGATGCCCGGCTACCAGGCAGGGCATTTCCGGCTGCGCGACCGGTCCCGCGCGTTCCTGCTGGTGACCGATCGCGCGAAGACGCTGGTGCTGCCGGAACGCGGCGGGCGCACGCTGATGCCGAGCGCGGAACGTCCGCAGGCGTTGCTGGAGGCGCTGCGCGCCGTGGCGGAGCGCGGCACACGGCGTTAAGCTCCCGCGATGCGCCCGCAGCCCCGCGTCCTGCTCAACACCGCCGCCGTCGAAGCCTGGCCCGCGTGGCTGCTGTCGGCCCGCGCCAACCACGATGCACGCGTCGTGGCCCAGGCCCGCTGGGTGCTGCGGCGCAAGCGCGACGGCCGTTATCTGGCCGTGGCCTCCGACGCGGGCTGGCGAGGCCTGGAACCGCGCTGGATGCGGGCGACCGGCATCGACGACGCGCTCGACGCCGTCGAAGCGCCCCTGCCCCACGCCGGCGCGCGCGATCCCGCGACGCTGCCGCTGCACGCGCTGCGCGAACGGCTGGACGCGCTCGATCTCGATGCCGACGACTACGCTGCGCGCAGCGGCCTGCCGCTGGTTCCGGAGCCGGCATGGCTGGCGTTCGCCGGCTTCGATCGCTACCGGCGCCCGCTGTGGCTGCACCCGGACGCCGCACGCGCATGGGATCGCCTGCGCGCGGCCGCGCTGCGCGACGGCGTCGTGCTCGAGGCGATCTCCGGTTATCGCAGCCACGATTACCAGCTCGGCATTTTCGAACGCAAGCGTGCGCGCGGGCTCACCGTCGACGCCATCCTCACCGTCAACGCCGCGCCCGGCTTCAGCGAACACCACGGCGGCCGCGCGCTGGACATCGGTACGCCGGGCGAACCGCCGGCCGAGGAGTCGTTCGAACGCACCGCCGCCTTCGCCTGGCTGCACGCGCATGCCGGCGCGCACGGCTTCGCGATGAGCTACCCGCGCGACAACCCGCACGGCATCGTCTACGAGCCGTGGCACTGGCGTCACCACGGAATCGCCTGACATGACCTCCCTGCGCCATGCCGCGACGATCGCGGCTCTCCTGCTCTGCCTGTTCGCCCATGCCAGCCATGCGAAGGACGCCGCCAAGCACCGTGCCGAAATCCAGGGCGACGGCGCTTCGGCCGACAGCGCGGTCGCGGACGGCCTGCACGCGATGATCGCCACCGCGACCCTCGACGATTTCAAGCGTTTCCAGGAAGAGTGGTACGGCACCGCGGTCGAGCATGCGCCGCACCTGGTCACCACCGGCCAGGTGCATCGCGGCGAGGCCTTCGTCGTGGTGCTGGCCTACGGCGGCTGCGCGCCGAAGGACGCCGGCGAGGCCGACATCGCCGCCGGCAAGGTGCCGTGCGCGGCGCGCGTGGACCTGCGGATGACCGACCCGGCCGGGAAGACCGCCCTGCCCGTCAACGACATGTCGCTGGCCGACCAGCAACCGGCGGCACCGGCGGGGATCGTGCAGTTGTCGCCGGTGACGCTGCAGATCACCTTCGACGCCACCGATGCCGACGGCCCGTATCGCATCGAAGCCACGGTGGATGATCCCGACAACGACCGCGTACTGCGCATCGCCACGACCGTCGAACTGCTGCCGGACGCGCCCGCGCCATGAGGCCGACGCTCGCGGCCGCCTGGTCCGGCGGCCGCAATCATTTCAACCTCATCCGCCTGGTCGCCGCGTGGATGGTGATCTGGAGCCATGCCTGGGCGATCACCGGCACGCCGGGCAACGATCCGTTCGCGCATCTCACGCTCACCCGCTCCGCCGGCGCGTTCGCGGTCGACGTGTTCTTCGTGATCAGCGGGTTCCTCGTCGCGGCGAGCTTCGAGCGCCACGGCTGGCGCGACTTCCTCGTCGCCCGCGTCCTGCGCATCTATCCCGCGCTGATCGTCTGCACGCTGCTGACCGTGTTCGTCCTCGGGCCGCTGCTGACCACCGCGCCGGACTACTGGCGGAACCCGACGACCTGGCGCTTCCTCGCCGGCAACGCGTCGCTGTGGCGCGCGGAATTCTGGCTGCCGGGCGTGTTCGAAACGCTGCCGCGCACGGCGGTCAACGGTTCGCTGTGGACGCTGCCGATCGAAGGGCGGCTGTACCTCGCGCTGCTGTTCGCCGGCCTGCTCGGCATGCTGAAGCCGTGGCGCTACGCGCTCGCGTGGGCGCTGGCGCTCGCGGTCGCCTGCGCGTACGCGTGGCGACATGCGCCGTTGCCCGAATGGCTGGCCTACCTGGTCTGGGTCACCGCGTTCTTCATCACGGGGACGCTGCTGTGGGTGTGGCGCGACAGGCTCGTGCTGCGCTGGTGGGGCCTGCTGCCGCTGCTGCTCGCCGCCGCGATCGCGCGCGGCACGCCGTGGTTCGTGCCGGCGTATTTCGCGACCGTGGCCTACGGCACGTTCTGCGTGGGCCTGCTGCCGCGATGGCTGCCCTCGACCGGCCGTCACGATGTCTCGTACGGCCTCTACCTCTACGGCTGGCCGATGCAGCAGCTCGCGCTGCTGGCGGGTGCGGTCACGCCGGCCACCAACACGCTCGTCGCCACCGCACTCGCGCTGGCCTGTGCGATCGCATCGTGGCGACTGGTCGAACGTCCGGCCCTCGAGTGGAAGCGAAAACGCGCTTCGCGCATGCGAAACGCATGATCTCCGCCGTGCAGGCTGCACGGTCGGCATGCATCGCGCACGAATGCGAAACGCCTGTCTCGAAACGCGAATCCGGATTGAACCGCAACGTCAACCGCGGCGTCGCCGCATGCGTTGGGGAGGTCTCCTCCGCCAGAGACTCCGCGCATGCGACACGATGCGATCTTCGTCCTCTCCACCGGACGCAGCGGCACGCAGTGGCTGCACGATGCGATGCAGGCCTGCTACGGCGACCTCGTCGAAGCGACCCACGAGCCCCTGCAGGCGACCTACCTGCCGCGTCGCTTCTTCCGCGCCTCGCGCGCGGCACTGCAATCGCTCGGCGACATCCCCGCGGTGGCCGCGCACGTCGCGCACATCCGCGAACGTCTGGAGGACGGTCCCTACTTCGAAGCGGGCTGGCCGGCGTTCTCCGCACTGCCGTGGCTGCACGACGCGCTCGACGGCCGGCTGCGCATCGTGCACCTCACCCGTCATCCGGTCGCGACCGCGTTCTCGATGGCCACGCACCAGGTCTACGAGCGCGACGACTGGATTCGCGACGGCGCGCTGACGCCGTTCGACAGCGGCTGCCTGCGTCCGGCGCTGCAACTGCGATGGCCGGAGCTCTCCGGCTACGAGAAATGCCTGTTCTGGTGGACCGAGCTCCATCGCTACGCGCTCGACCTGCATCTGCAGCGCCCCGACATCCCGTGGCATGCGACCTCGTACGAAGCGCTGTTCGCGGCGGGCGACGACGCGCTGCGCGCATTCGTCGATTTCTGCGGACTGCCGTACCGCGACGCGCTGGCGGAACAGCGCGGCCAGCATACCGATCGCTTCCAGCACCGCACGCTGCCGGACGACTGGCGCAAGGTGTTGCGCCATCCCGACACGCTGAAGGTCGCCGATGCGCTGGGCTACGACTTCGAGCACACCGACACCGGCGCGCTGTCGTCGCGCTACTTCAAGCCCAAGCGACTGAAGCACTACCTCGCCGACTGGCGCGCGATGGGCCGCCGGCTGGTGGGTTGAGGCGCGCGGCTCAGTCCTGCGAACGCTTGGTCGGGGTCTTCGCCTGCGCGGCGAAATCGGCGATGCGCCAGAGATAGAAGCTGGCGTAGGTGCGATACGGTCCCCAGCGTTCGCCGCGTTCGACCAGCGCCTTCGGCGTCGGCATGTCCTCGGCCTTGTCGACGCGCTGCGCACCCTTGCGCACCCCGAGGTCGTCGACCGGCAGCACGTCGGCGCGACCGAGGCGGAACATCAGCATCATCTCGACCGTCCAGCGCCCGATGCCACGAACCGGCACCAGCGCGGCGACGATGGCGTCGTCGTCCATCGTCGACATGCGCCGCAGGTCGGGGATCACGCCGCGCGATTCGCGCAGCGCGAGATCGCGCAGCGCCAGCAGCTTGTTGCCCGACACCCCGCAGGCGCGGATGGTCGCGTCGTCGCAGCGCGCGAGCGTGTCGCAGTGGAAGCGGTCGCTGCCGATCGCGGCCTCGACCCGGCCCACGATCGTCGCCGCGGCCTTGCCGCTGAGCTGCTGGTAGAGGATCGCGCGCGCCAGTGCATCGACCGGATCGAACGGCTTGCGCCAGCGCGGATCCGCGTCGATCGGGCCGATCTTCTTCATCCACGCGCCCAGCCGCCGGTCCCGCTTCGCGAGATGCGCGCGGGCGACCTCGACGTCGAATCCGCGGGTGAAACGGGGCATGCGGCTCTCCTCAGCGACGCAGTGCGTCGATCGCGTACAGCAGCCAGCCGGCGATCAGCAGCGAACCGCCCGCCGGCGCCAGCCGCGTGGGCCAGCCCAGGGCGTGGTGAGCGAACAGCGATCCGGAGAACAGCAGCGTGCCCAGCACGAGCGTCGCCAGCGCCAGCAGTCCCGTCCGTCGCCCGGTCGATCGCGGCAGGGCCGCCAGCGCGACGCCGTGCAGCAGCGCGAACAGCGCCGCCGTCTGCAGGTTGGCGCGCGCCGCGACCTCGACGCCATGCGCGGCGTAGGCGGACAGCGCGACGCCGCAGGCCGCGAACAAGCCGCCGCAGGCGGCGATCATCCGTTGCGGGGTCCCGATTTTCATGCGTGTTTCATGCGTGGCCGCCACAAACGCGAAGCGCCGCAGGACGCGGCGCTTCGGAAGACATCGACCGGGACGCGATCACGCCGCGCTCAGCGGATGGCCCAGTAGGCGGTGAACTTGCCGTCTTCGCCGAAGGCGCCGTCGATGCCGCTGTCGTAGATCTCGTACGGACGGTCGGTGACCTCGTGGCCGCGCGGCGCGGACCACGAACGCAGGGCGTTGTGCAGGTTCTCGATTTCCTTGATGTAACCGACGAACTTCGCGGTGACCGCGCGGTGCGCCGGCACGTGCACGTACTTGACGGGGCTGCCGCCAGCGAAGGTCAGGCCGGTCAGCTCGGTGGCCGGGGCATCGGCGGCATCCGCGTTGCGGCGGACCGGCACGGCGACGTCGAAGGTGTAGGTATCGCGGCCCTGCTCGCTGGTGATGATGCGCATCGGACCGGTGGCGGTCAGGCCGTTGGCGGCCAGCGCGCGGGTGATCCATTCCATGTTGGCGCGCATCGACTGCTGGATGACGGTGTCGTCGAACTTCTGGCTGCCGGCGCTGACGAGCAGCAGGTTTTCGGCCGGAACGTCCACGATCGACAGGCCGGTGAGGCGCTCGCCATACGAGGTGTAGTCGACGTTCGGGATCGAGGCCAGCATGTTGGTCAGCTTGGCGAGGCCGAACTTCATGTCGTCGCCGACCTGGCTGCCGACGTACAGGCCGGCGTAGCGGCCGAGCAGGTTCCAGCCGTAGTTGACCTTGTAGGTCTGGGTGATCTCGAGGTTGCGGTTGTTCTGGCCGGTCGGCTTGAGCTTGAACTCGGTGCGCTTGCCCGAGCCCATGCGGTCGTTGTCGATCTGGATCGCGACGAGCTCGTTCGGCACGCTCTCGACGATCTTCCAGGTGCCGGTGCCCACTTCGGACTTCTTGGAGTCGTAGTGGAACTCGGCGCCGACGCCCGACGCAGGGCCGGACACGGTCATCGTCATCTTGGGGTCACGCAGCGGGATCGCGTTCCAGTCCTTGAAACGGCTGAAGCTGTTCAGGGTGTCGAAGACGATCGGCGGCTTCCGGTTCGTTTCGACTTTCTCGACCACGAAACGATTGGAAGGCAGCACCACGCCGACGATCAGGAACAGCGCGGCGACGATCGCCAGGGAAATCAGGATCTCGAGCAGACGGGTCATTCAGGGGCTCTCCGGGACCAGATGCCCGCTCGCGGCGGGCAAGACCCGAATGCTAGCAGGGATGACCGGTGCGGGGCGAGGGCCGGGCCGGTGCCGGCCCTGTGCCGACAGGGGCGGCATGCCGGGCCTGTCCGCGGCCCCGATGCGCGGCCGGGCCGGAGACGGACCGGAGACCGCACGACGACGAAGGACGGGCGCACTGCGCCGGGCGGGCCATCCTGTCGATCAGATCAACTGCAACTCGAAGGCCTTGAGCACCGCCCGGGTGCGGTCGCGCACGCCCAGCTTGGACAGGATGTTCGAGACGTGGTTCTTGATCGTGCCCTCGGCCACGCCCAGCGAATTGGCGATCTCCTTGTTGGAGAAGCCGGAGGCCATCAGGCGCAGGATCTCGGTCTCGCGGTCGGTCAGCGGATCGGGACGGTCGAGGCTGACGAATTCGTTGCGCATGTGCTCCAGGCCCGAGAGCAGGCGCTGGGTCACCGCCGGCTGCACCAGCGAGCCGCCGCCGGCGACAGCCTGGATCGCGCCCACCAGCTGGTCCAGCGACACGTCCTTGAGCAGGTAGCCCTTGGCGCCCGCCTTCATCCCCGCCAGCACGAGTTGGTCGTCGTCGAACGTGGTCAGGATGATGGTCGGCGGCAGGCGCTCGGCCCGGCTCAGGGCCTGCAGGGCCTCCAGGCCGGACATCACCGGCATGCGCATGTCCATCAGGACCACGTCAGGCTGGATCTCCGGGATCAGGTCGACCGCCTGGCGGCCGTCGGCGGCCTCGGCCACCACTTCTATCCCCTCGGCCAGCGCCAGCAGGGAGCGGATGCCCTGGCGCACCAGGGTCTGATCGTCGACCAGACAAACGCGGATCATGGGGTCTCCTGGGTCCTAGCGATGTTGATTGCGGGACGGAAAGGGGGTCATGCGGCCTTCCCGGAGGCCGGCAGCGGCCGCGGCATGCCCCGGCGCTCGGTGCCGCGCGAAGCCGGCAGGTACAGGCTCAGGCCGAAACCTCCGCCCGGGCGGGTGTCGATCGTCAGCCGCCCGCCGTAGGCCGCGAGGCGTTCGCGCATGCCGCGCAACCCGTTGCCGGCGGCCGGGGCTTCCGCACCGCGGCCATCGTCCCGGGCGTCCAGCACCACGCCGTCGTCCTGCCAGCGGTATTCGAGGTCGAGTGTGGTCGCCTGGGCGTGACGGACGACGTTGGTGATGATTTCCTGGGTGCAGCGCAGCAGCACGTGGGCGCGCTCGGGATCGTCCAGCAGGAACGGGTCCGGCAGCCGCATGTCCACGTGCAGGCCGGGCACGTTGTCGGCCAGCGGCAGCAGGGTGGCGGCCATGTCGATGTCGTCACTGTCGCGGATCCGGCTGACCGCCTCGCGCACGTCGCTGAGCAGCAGCTTGGCCAGGGTGTGGGCCTGGGTGACGTGCTCCTGGGCCTTGCCCTCGACCAGGTGGTTGGCCACTTCCAGGTTCAGGCTGAGCGCGGTGAGGTGGTGGCCGAGCAGGTCGTGCAGCTCGCGCGAGATGCGGGTTCGCTCGTTGACCCGCACGCTCTCGGCGAGCAACGCGCGAGTGGCGCGGAGCTCGGAATTCAGCCGGCGCTGCTCCTCGCGCGCCTGCGCCTGCTGGCGCGCGACCATGCTGGTGGCGTACACGAACCCGGCGAACCCGGCGTACAGCAGGGCCTGCATCACCGCTTCCAGCGCAGTCAGGTCGCGGCGCATGAACACCGGGACCACCGCGAGCTGGCTGAGGATGAGCCAGGCCACCCCCATCCGCAGCGACAGCAGCCACGGCAGCGCCGAGGCGGCCACCATCAGCAGCACGCTGCCGAGCCCGCTCTGGCTGTAGTAGCCCAGGCTGATCGCCGCCGGGGTGAGGATCAGCAGCAGGAGGTAGTCCAGCGGCCCCGGGCGGCGCATGCCGAGGCCACGGGCCAGCCAGGCGTAGGCCCCGCCGAAGACGACGTAGGCCAGCCAGCCCTGCCAGGGCATGACCAGCAGCGGCTGGGGCTCTTCGGGCTCGACCAGCATCGGCACGACCCAGGTGTAGAACAGCGGCACGCCGACCGCGGCCCAGGTGAAGAGGCCGGAGTAACTGAGCAGGCGGCTGTGGTCGAGGCGCGCGAACATGGCCGCAGTGTAGGCGTTCGCGGCGGCCCTGAACCCCACCGGAAGTCATGGCCGGCACGGGCTTTCCTGCGCGTTCCGGCCGCGGGAAGCGCCCCGGCGCGATGTCGCCGCCCCCGGGCCGTCATGCGATAATTCCGACCCATCGGCGCAGGCCCCTGTCCGCGCCCGCCACCGCCGGAGCCATCTGGAATGTCGATTGTCATCCGCGACGTGCGCGAGCACGAGCTGGATTCCGTCCTTGCCCTGAACAATGCCGCCGGCCCCACGATCCTGCCCTTCGATCACGCCCGTCTGCGTCATTTCTTCGACACTGCGGAGTATTTCCGCGTCGCCGAGCGCGACGGCACCCTCGCCGGCTTCCTGATCGGCGTCGGCAGCCGTGCCGCGCACGACTCCAGCAACTTCCGCTGGTTCCGCGAGCGCTACGAGGACTTCTTCTACATCGACCGCATCGTCGTCGCGAGCCGGCGCCGGGGCGGCGGCCTCGGCCGGGCGTTCTACGCCGACGCCCAGAGCTACGCCGAACTGCGCTACCCGCAGCTGGCCTGCGAGGTCTTCCTGGACACCGCCCGCGACGCGTCGCTGCCGGACCCCGCCCTGCTGTTCCACGGCAGCTTCGGCTTCCGCGAGGTCGGCCAGCAGGTGATGCCGGAAACCGGCCTGCGCGCGGCGATGCTGATGAAGGACCTGTGCAGCTTCGCCTGGGTGCAGGAGACCTACGCCGGCGACCTGCCGCACGAGCCGTGGCTGATCGCGCCGCGCCACCCCGTGGCGGCGCACCGCGCCACGGGCACGGACGCATGAGCGCGGCCTCCCAGAACGCCAACTACGAGCTGGCCGGCGACCTGAAGATCGGCCAGGTCGGCATCGCCAACCTGCGCGTGCGCACGCTCGACGTCGCCCGGCTCGGCGCGGAGATGCGCGACCGCGTCGCGCGTGCGCCCAAGCTGTTCGAACGCGCCGCGGTGATCGTCGATTTCGGCGGCCTGCCCGGCACCCCCGACGTCGACACGGCCCGCGCGCTGCTCGACGCGCTGCGGGCGGCCGGGGCGATCCCGGTCGCGCTCGCCTGGGGCAGCAGCGACAACGAGAAGCTGGCGGTCGCGCTCGGCCTGCCGCTGCTGGCGAAGTTCCGGGCCCAATATGAGTCCCCCGCCGGCGATGCCGCGCCTCCCGCGCCGCGCGCGGCGGCGCCTGCACCCGCGCCCACACCCGAACGGGCCGCAGCCCCGGCGCCCGCCGCCGCAGGCGAGCCCGGCATGCTGCACACGGCGCCGATCCGCTCCGGCCAGCAGATCTACGCCGAGCAGCGCGACCTGACCGTGCTCGGCACCGTCGGCGCCGGCGCCGAGGTGATCGCCGACGGCAGCATCCACATCTACGGCGCCCTGCGCGGCCGCGCCCTCGCCGGCGCCCGCGACAACCCGAAGGCGCGCATCTTCTGCCGCGAGTTCCACGCCGAACTCGTGGCGATCGCGGGGCATTACCAGGTCATGGAGGACATTCCCGCCGACGTCCGCGGCAAGCCCGCGCAGGTCTGGCTGGACAACGGACAGATCCACATCGCCGCGCTCGCCTGAGCCGCGGACCACAGCACATCGGAGAACGATCTTGGCAGAAATCATCGTCGTCACATCGGGCAAGGGGGGCGTCGGCAAGACCACCAGCAGCGCCAGCCTCGCGTGCGGCTTCGCGCGTCGCGGCAAGAAGGTCGCGGTCATCGACTTCGACGTGGGCCTGCGCAACCTCGACCTGATCATGGGCTGCGAGCGCCGGGTCGTGTACGACTTCGTCAACGTCATCCACGGCGAGGCCTCGCTCAAGCAGGCGCTGATCAAGGACAAGCGCTTCGAGAACCTGTACGTGCTGGCTGCGTCCCAGACCCGCGACAAGGACGCGCTGACCAAGGAAGGCGTCGAGAAGGTGCTCAAGGAACTGGCCGACGAGGGCTTCGACATCATCCTCTGCGACTCGCCCGCCGGCATCGAGAAGGGCGCGTTCCTGGCGATGTACTTCGCCGACCAGGCGGTGGTCGTGGTCAACCCGGAAGTGTCCTCCGTGCGCGACTCCGACCGCATCCTGGGCCTGCTCGCCTCGAAGACCAGGCGCGCCGAAGCCGGCGAACGCGTCAAGGAATCCCTGCTGCTGACCCGCTACAGCCCCGCCCGGGTGGAAACCGGCGAGATGCTGAGCATCAAGGACGTCGAGGACGTGCTGGGCCTGAAGACGATCGGCGTGATCCCCGAATCCGGCGACGTGCTCAACGCCTCGAACAAGGGCGAACCGGTGATCCTCGACATGGAATCGAGCGCCGGACAGGCCTACGACGACGCCGTCGCCCGCCTACTCGGCGAGGAACGCCCGATGCGCTTCACGCAGAACGAGAAGAAGGGCTTCTTCAGCAAGTTGTTCGGAGGCTGAGGCATGTCGATCTTCGATTTCCTGAAGCCCAAGAAGAACACCGCCTCGATCGCCAAGGAGCGCCTGCGCATCATCGTCGCGCAGGAGCGCTCCCACCGCGGCGCCCCGGACTACCTGCCGCTGCTGCAGCGCGAATTGCTGGAAGTGATCCGCAAGTACGTCAGCGTCGACGTCGACGCGGTGAAGGTGGAGATGGCGAAGGACGGCGACCACGACGTGCTCGACATCTCGGTGGCGCTGCCCGAAGATCGCCCCGCGGCCGGCTGAGCCGGAGGCCTGTCGTGCCCGCGACGCTGCCGTCGACGATTCTGCGCGAGCCGGAGGTCCTGCGTCTGCGCGATGTTGCCGAGCGCTACATCGTCGCCCTGCTCGCCCGCTACGGCCTGCGTTTCGAACGCGTGGCCGACGGCGCGCCGATCCCCGGCAGCTTCTGGGGCGAGAGCGAGGCGGGGCTGATTTCCTCCACCGTGTTCGCACGCGGCGACACGCCGCTGCATTCGTTGCTCCACGAAGCCTGCCACCTGATCGTCATCCCGCCCGAACTGCGCTGGCGCGTGCACACCGACGCCAGCGATTCGGTGTTCGAGGAAGACGCGACGTGCTACCTGCAACTGCTGCTGGCCGATGAAGTCCCGGGCTTCGGCACCGCGCGCGCGCTGGCCGACATGGACGCCTGGGGCTACACGTTCCGGCTGGGATCGGCGCGCGCCTGGTTCGAGCGCGACGCCGAGGACGCCGCACAGTTCCTGCGCGAACTGCCGCACCTGCAGGGCCTCGTCGGCGGCGCCGCGACGTAGCAAGCAAGGTCCGCCCTTGCGCCTGCCCGTGGCGGGCACTAGCCTGCGGGGCTGACGCCATTCGGCCCCGGAGACTCGCCCGTGACCCCTCGCCTCGCCCTCCTCGCCCTCGCCATCGGCGCGGGCCTGCTCAGCCTCGCCGCCTGCGATCGCTCGTCCCCGGATGGCGGCACCGCCACGTCCTCCAAGGCGCCGCCGGGCGGCGACAAGGATGCCGATGCGCTGGTGGCGCGGGTGAACGAGGAATACAAGGCGGGCTATCCGGAACTCACCGCCGCGCAGTGGATCTCGTCGACCTACATCAACGACGACACCCAGATGGTCGCCGCCAAGGCCAACGAGCGCTTCCTCGCCCAGCTCAACGGCTGGATCAAGGCCGCCAAGCCGTTCGAGGGGCACAAGATGTCGCCCGAGAGCGCGCGCTCGATCCTGTTGATGAAGCTCTCGACCGCGATGCCGCCGCCGAACGACCCGAAGAAGCTCGCGGAGCTCACCCGGATCGCGACCCGCATGGAAGGCGACTACGGCGCCGGCAAGTACTGCACCGGCGAAGGCGAGACACGGACCTGCCGCGACCTCGGCGAACTGAGCGACGTGCTCGCGCACAACCGCGACTACCAGGCGCAGCTCGACGCGTGGCAGGGCTGGCACACGATCTCGCAGCCGATGCGCAAGGACTACGTGCGCTTCGTCGAACTGGTGAACGAGGGCGCGAAGGAGATGGGCTTCGCCGACGCCGGCGAGATGTGGCGGTCGGGCTACGACATGCCGCCGGCGGAGATCGCCGCCGAGACCGATCGCCTCTGGGGCCAGGTCAAGCCACTGTACGAACAGTTGCACTGCTACACCCGGACCCGCCTGCAGGCGAAATACGGCCCCGGCAAGGGTGCCGTCGCCGGCGGCATGCTGCCGGCGCACCTGCTCGGCAACATGTGGCAGCAGGACTGGAGCAACGACTGGGACATCCTCGAACCCTACAAGGATGCCGGCAGCCTCGACATCACCGCCGCCCTCGAGAAGCGCTACCAGACGCATTACTCCGAACAGATCGCGAAGCTCGGCCCCGACCCGGGGAACAATGCGCTGGCCGACGCCGACCATGAGGCGCAGCTCGACACCGCGAAGGAAATGGCGCAGCGCGCCGAGGAGTTCTACGTCTCGCTCGGCATGCCGGCCCTGCCCGAGTCGTACTGGAGCAGCAGCCAGTTCATCAAGCCACGCGACCGCGACGTGGTGTGCCATGCCAGCGCGTGGGACATGACCATGGCCGGCGACGTGCGCACCAAGATGTGCATCAAGCCGAACGAGGAAGAGTTCACCACGATCTACCACGAGCTCGGCCACGTCTATTACTACCTGGCCTACAACAATCAGCCACCGCTGTTCCAGACCGGCGCGCACGACGGTTTCCACGAGGCCATCGGCGACACCATCGTGCTCAGCATGACGCCCGCCTATCTGCAGTCGATCGGCCTGGTCGACGTGCAGCAGCAGAGCCACGACGCGCTGATCAACGCGCAGATGCGGATGGCGCTGGCGAAGGTGTCGTTCCTGCCGTTCGGTCTGATGATCGACCGCTGGCGCTGGGGCGTGTTCGACGGTTCGATCAAGCCCGAGAACTACAACAAGGCGTGGTGGGAACTGAAGGCGAAATACCAGGGCGTGGCCCCGGTGACACCGCGCGGCGAGGAGTTCTTCGACCCGGGCGCGAAGTACCACGTCCCCGGCAACACGCCATATACCCGCTATTTCCTTTCGCACATCCTCCAGTTCCAGTTCTACAAATCGCTGTGCGACGCCGCTGGCCACAAGGGCCCGCTGTACGAATGCAGCTTCTACAACAACAAGGAAGCCGGTCGGAAATACTGGGAAATGCTCGGCAAGGGCGCCAGCCAGCCCTGGCAGAAGACCCTCAAGGAGATGACCGGCAGCGAGAAGATGGACGCCTCCGCCGTGCTCGAATACTTCGCCCCGCTGCAGGAATGGCTCAAGCAGCAAAACGAAGGCCAGAGCTGCGGCTGGAACCCGAACCCGACGCCG
Organism: Lysobacteraceae bacterium; assembly: GCA_044227145.1. Taxonomy (GTDB): domain Bacteria; phylum Pseudomonadota; class Gammaproteobacteria; order Xanthomonadales; family Xanthomonadaceae; genus Lysobacter_I. Next base: position 14,370 of record JBGAFR010000030.1, on the reverse strand, counting down.
GCCCCGACCAAGGGCTGATCCCCTCTCCCACCCCGGCGCCCGCCCGCGCCGGGGTGTGGAAAGTCATCCTTGACAACGATTGCGTCGCCGCGCGACAACACGATCGCGTGAGGGCAATACCTTTTCGATAGAAAAAATCAATCGAAACACCACAGACCATCGATGCGGGCACAAGCGTGCCCACTGCCAGGGGGCGGACATGGAATCTGGTCATCACCAGCCTCGATCCGGTATCACGCCGGTCGCTCGGGCGAGCCTTCCGCACTTTCTCCGACCACGAAGACGCAATTCACCGCAAGCTGTAAGGCCGGAAGGAGCTTCCTCCCGGCATGGCTGACTCATGGGCTTTGCTCAAATGCGAGCATCGGAGCTAGGTACATCAAGCTCGAACCACGAATGATGCAAGTACTGGTGACGTTGGCCGAGCATGCCGGAGAAGCGATGAGCACCGAACGTTTGCTCATCGATATCTGGGGCGGGAGTTTCTATAGCGACAATCCAGTCAACGCCACCATATCCAAGCTACGCAAGCACATCGGCGACGACAGTCGAAAACCGAAATACATCGAAACAATCAGCAAGGTAGGGTATCGATTGATCTCTTCGGTCACGTTGCCAGAAGACTATCGACGGATGCCAACCGGATCAGATCGTTGGACGAACGGATGCCCATACGTAGGGCTCTCGGCATTCGATGATTCACATGCATCTGTTTTCTGTGGGCGCGACGCGATCGTCGACGGGGTAATAAAGGCGATGCGCGGCCAGATAGACAATCGCCGTCGGTTCGTTCTGATCGTCGGCAGCAGCGGCTGCGGAAAAACGTCGATCCTTCGCGCAGGGGTGACCCCACTGCTGAAAAGGCCTCACGGATTTGACGGGCTTAAGGCATTGTCGATCGCAAATTGCGACCTCGCTGCAGCACAGACGGGCGATATCCTATCTGTGCTGATGGCTGCACTCGCGGCATGGACACTCGAGGGTCGCCCTGTGATGCCACCGCAGACGCCGGAGCAACTACGTAAGCTCTTGACGGAAACACCGGAAGCGATCCACGGGTACGTCGAGGAAGCCTTCAGGCGTTGCACCGATCGCACCCTCGACCAACAGCCTCACGTTCATCTATTGCTAATAATCGACCATGCCGAAGTGCTGGTTGCGGCAAACGACATCGATTCCGGCTCGCTTGCTGTTTTCGCCAGTGCACTGGAGGCGATATGCGCCTGCCCGCATACCCTCACGACCATGATTTCGCGACTGGATTTCTATCCAAAACTGAGCGAAGCCCTGCCTGTTCTCGTCGACCTCAAGGGCGGTGGCGGTCACCTCGAAGTGTTCACGCCACGATACGGGGAAATCGGGGAAATCATCCGAAAGCCGGCTTGGCAGGCCGACCTGAGCTTCGAAAAGCACCCTGAAACCCACATGCGTCTCGACGATGTGTTGCGCGATGCGACGCGCTTTCAGTCCGATGCGCTGCCTCTGCTTCAACATACGCTGCAAATGCTATACGAACACCGTACCGAATACAGAGTCCTCACGTTCGCGGCCTATGACACCATCGGCGGACTCGAAGGCGCTGTCGCGCATAGAGCCGAAGAGGTATTCAGCGCGCTTCCTTCCGATGCTAGGAAAAGCCTCGACAGTGTTCTGACAAAACTCGTCAACCTCAAATCCGACGACGACCTGGTCAGCGCCAAGCGCGCTAATGCGGAGACATTTCATGTCGACGCCCGCACTCTTGTCGACGCATTCATCGAAGCCCGCCTCTTCGTAGGCGGTCTCCACGAGGGACAACCAACCGTCGGTGTCGTGCACGAGGCCGTCCTCCGACAATGGCCGCGCGCCGTCGAATGGACGCAGGAAAATCGGCGTCTTCTTCAGGCGATGGATCGTTTATGCAATGCATCCAAGCGCTGGGTCAATGCAGGCAGACGCGAAGACCACCTGCTGAACAACGGACGTCCGTTGAGTGAGGCGCGCGAAGTCGCCGTCCGTTTCTCCGCCGATCTCACCGATGATGACCGTGCATTCCTCCGTGCATCTGAGCGAATCGCAAAGCGCAGATCCAACATTCGAAAAACGACGATGGCGGCGATGGCAATCTTGCTAGTCGCTTCCTGCCTACTGACTCTGCAATCCAACCGAATGGAGCGAGAAGCCCAGGAGAGGCGAGCCGAAACCTTGAGGCTATCCGAATTCATGCTCAACGATCTTTCAGTGAATCTGAAGAAGCAAGGCGACTTCGACCTCATGGACCGGATCAGTAACAAAGCCATGGAACTCCTCGATCAACGTCGGATCGACGACTTGTCTGCAGAAGAACTCGTCTTGCGATCACACACCTATGTGACATTCGGAGAAAGCTTGAATAGAAAGGGCAAGATCACCGAAGCTGGAAGGGCCTTTCGCTCTGCAGAAATCGCGGCCAATGCCGCCGTCCAGCGCGCCCCTGGCGATCTTGATGTACTCAACGAGTCCGGACAGACAGCCTTCTGGCTAGGCGACTATTACCGCAGGCAGGGCCAACTCGACGCCGCAAAAGGAGCATGGGAGCGTTACCGCAACATCACTGATCAACTCGTCCGCAACGCTCCGGGCGATCCAAAATGGCTGATCGAACAGTCGTATGCGCTAAACAATCTCGGCACACTTGCATCGGACAAGGGGCACTACACCGAGGCACTCGATCTTTTCACGAAATCACTTTCTCTAAAAGACCGCGCGATCCAAATCGATCCGGAAAACCTCGATTACCGCAAGGAATCGACCGACACGCGCTCGTGGATCACCAACATCCTGGAAGACACGGGTGCTTTTTCGGATGCTACGCGCAGCCATGCGAGTCAAATCACTTCGATCAGGGAAGTTATCCGGCAGCATCCGAAAGCGAAAGCATGGAAGCGTTGGCTCGCGAACGCGCTTGTCCGCAGCGCGCAACTGGCATTCGAATCGGGAAACATCGAGAAAGCTCGCGCGGAAATCGAAGAGTCGACCACCATTTTCGAACAAATCCTACCCGAAAAGGGGGGCGATGACTCTTGGCGCCGCGACCAAGCTTACGCACTGATGGCACGGGCCGACATCAGGGCTGTGCGTAACGATCTTCGGCGAGAAAACAAGGACTATGAAGAAGCGCTAACGATAATCGAGGCAATGGGTCTTCGCGATTCATCGCCTTATGAATGGAATCGGCTGAAGTCGTTGATTCGCCTCAAGCATGTCATCACAGGCGAGCAAACCGCGCATTCGCGGGCGATGATCGAAGAGTCCCTGGCCACTCTGGATGCTTTTCATCGGAAGCATCCTTCGGACAGAACAGGTGCGACCGTCAGCGCGGAGGCCCTCATCGCGGCAGGCCGACACTTTAGCTACATCGGTGATCAACAGGCTGCACTGTCCGCATTGCAACGCGCGATGAAAACGATTTCCCCGAATGGACAGCCGCCCGATGGATTTCGCGCCAAAGCGTATTGGGTGAACGCGCATTGCCTTGCCGGGCTCGCCGACGACGTCAGCGCGGAGATACGGTGGCTGACATCGATTGGCTATTCGCGCATCGCTCCCGAATGCCGAAATACGACCAGCTTTTCTGCTGCTGATCCGCATTTGGCGTCGCACTGATCCCCCGCATCCCGCACTTGTGGAACATGCTCTTTTGACACCCCATGAACCAAGGAGCACGCCATGAGCGGCCTGAAGATCTTCAGCGCCACCCCGCCAGCCGGCCTTTTCAACAAAGAAATCGACGAGATTCCCCTTACACTCTTTGTTTGGAAGGACGCGGATGACGTATACCACCATGCCTACTCGCCGACCGATCATCCGATCTTCTTCTCAAGCAAGCCTGACGTGAAACTGAGGATCGACCTCATCGAACCAGTTTCTGTCAATCGCTTCTCCTTCCATTCCTACTTCCAGTCGGGCAAAAAGTCAGTCAAGGCCGTCAAGGGAAAGCTGCGCAGCGATATGCCGGGCCAGCCTTACAAGACGCCGCAGAAAAAGACGATGTTCGATGATGACACGATCAGCATCGAATTCGAACTGAACCTGCCTCAAGGTGACCAACAGCAGAAGTACATCAGCATTCTGGTAGCGGACACTCAGGACGGCGAGATCGTCAACTGCGACCCCCAAGTCGAGAATGGAACCGGCCACAAGATCGATCTGGAACTCGGTGCTTCCCCGGTTGCCTTCAAGTTCGCGAGCCGCTAGACCTCAATTTGAAGCCCGGACGACGGCATGGCGACATACGCGATGACCATTTTTCTTTTTAGATCATGGGTTTGCGATTCGTAAGAACTCCGTAAAGACGTCCGCCCCCGCTTCCGACAGCCTCCACCCGCCCGCAGCCGTGCGCTGCGGGGCCGGGGCCACCGCCGGTGGTCCTGCCCCTCGTTTCCGGAGTCCTGTCATGTCCGATACCACCCCTTCCGACGCGTCGGTCGTGTTCGGCGCGTTCGACGGCAACCGCCCCCTCCCCACCGCCACGCCGGCCGATGCCGCGGCCAGCCCCCCGGCCGGGACCAACCTCGGTGGCGCGCTGCCGATGGAGCAGCCCCCTGCCCCGATCCTCCTGCCTCCGCCGGTACCGTCCCCGCCTCGCCTGTACGTGGTGCCCTGTCCCGCTTCGATTCCACCCAGCGCGCCGCCCACGCCGGGGGGCCGTGACCTGATCGCGCTCGGCCGGATCCTCCTCAACGCCAACACCCTCCGCCGGTTGCGCCATGGCCGCATGCTCAGCCAGCAGGACATGGCCGACGATTGCTGGCGCCGCAACTTCCGGGTCTCGATCGCCACGATCAAGCGCGTCGAGTCCGGGCATGCGGTGCGCTTCCGGATCGCCCGCGAGCTGGCACGTTATTTCGATGTGCCGGTGACCGATCTTGTTGTCCAGTGAAGGCAAGGAGCGCGCCCCCATGGACGACCATGACACCCTCGCGACCACTGTCCGCGACACCCTGGTGCATATCGCCGGGGTGTCCGGGACCGCCGCGAAACGGCTGCGGCCCGGTCAGTCCCTGATCGCGGACCTGGGGCTGGACGAAGTCGACCTCGAAGTGCTGGCTGGCTGCCAGTGCCGGCTCGGCGACCGCCTCCGATGCGACCGGGGCGCCACGCGGATCGACGCCGACGAGCTGCGCGACGGCACAGTCGCGGACGTGGTGATCCTCACGGTCCGCCACGCGCTCGGACGCCGGCTGGATGCGGTCGAGGCACGCGCGCTGATCGCCCGCGTCCAGGCCGGCCTCCGCGGCCCGGGGGGTACCTTCCGGGACTGACCCCTCTGCCCCTGCAGGCTGACAGCTCCGGCAGGGGTGCGCGATACTCGCCGGATGTCCACCCCTCTCCGCACCGCCGATCTCGCCATCCAGGCCCTCGACCGGGCCTCGGCGCTGCCGGCGCGGTGCTACGTCGACCCGGGGATCGCCGCGCTGGACCGGCGGGCGATCTTCGACCGCGGCTGGCAACTCATCACTCACGTCAGTCGGTTGCGGGCGCCCGGGGACCATGTCGTGGTCGATTTCGCCGGGTTGCCGGTGGTCGCGGTGCAGGGCGAGGACGGGGTCGTGCGGGCGATGCACAACGTCTGCCGCCATCGTGCCGGGCCTCTGGCCCAGTGCGACGGCCGGGGCGCGAAGGCGCTGCGCTGCCGCTACCACGGCTGGACCTACGACCTCGAAGGGCGCCTGCGCAGCGCGACCGAGATGACCGGCGCGGCGGACTTCGACACTGCCGGCATCCGCCTGCCGCAGCTCGCGGTCCGCGAATGGCAGGGTCTGATCTTCGCCGCGGTCGATGAGGCCACGGCGCCGCCGTTCGACGCCTTCGTCGCCGGGATCGACGCCCGCATCGGCGCGGATCGCGATCTCGCGGCGTTCGGCCACCACCAGCACGTCGCCTACGAGATCGCCTGCCACTGGAAGGTGTACGTCGACAACTACCTCGAGGGCTACCACGTCCCGCACGTGCATCCCGAGCTGAACCGGCTGCTGGACTACCGCAGCTATGTCACCGAGACCGCGGACTGGTATTCCTTCCAGTGGAGTCCGCTGGAGAGCGGCGACGGCCTCTACGGCAATGGCGACGCGTTGTACTACTGGCTGTGGCCGAACACGATGCTGAACATCCTGCCCGGGCGGCTGCAGACCAACCGGGTCGTGCCGCTCGGGACGGATCGCTGCCGGGTCGAATTCGATTTCTACTATGCACCGAACGACAGCGAGGCCGGGGAGGCCCGCCGCGCCGCCGACCGGTCGTTCAGCGATGTCGTGCAGGACGAGGACATCGCCATCTGCGAGGCCGTGCAGCGCGGCCTGGCTTCCGGTTCCTACGAGGCTGGACGCCTCAACCCGCTGCGCGAGAACGCGGTGCATCATTTCCACGAGCTCGTGCGCGGCGCCTATCGGGAGGCGGACGCGTCGCGTTGACGCCGTCCTCCTCCCTCATCCGACCCTCTTGAAGAAGCGAAACGCCATGCAGACCTTCCGCCTCACGCTCGCCCTCCTGATCGCGCTCGGCGCGGCCGTCCCGATGACCGTCTCGGCATCCGAAGCCGCGGGCGAGCCCAGCTGGACCGCCCCGGCCCCGGCCCTGCAATGGCGGGCCAAGGCGTATCCCGCAGGCAGCTCGGCGAAGATGGCCTACGGCGAGATGTCGGCCCGTCGCCTGCTCGACCTGCAGCGCAAGAACGCCGCACCCGGGCTGAAGGCCACGCAGATCGGCATCGGCCGCGACGCGCTGCAGGAAAGCGCGCGGTCGCACCTGCCGGCGCTGAAGTGGATGCCGGTCGCGGGCGGCTGGGTGGCGCGCGCCGAGATCCGCTCGCCGGACGCCATGGGCCTGCGTGTGGGGCTGGACGTGAGCGGCCTGGCCGATCGCGTCGAACTGCGCTTCGCCGGCTCCGCGCGCCCGAACGAGGTCGTCGCCGCGATGACCGCCGCCGGGATGAAGCGCCTGCCCGGCACCGACGGCCATTTCTGGTCCCCCGGCACCGACGGCGACACCCAGATCATCGAGATCTTCCGTCCGAAGGGCGTGCCGGCGTCCGCCGCCCGCCTCGACGCGCCGGTGCTCTCGCACCTGATCGCCGACAGTCGCAACACGTTCAAGCTGGTCGAGAAGATCGGCGAATCCGGCAGCTGCAACGTCGACGTGATCTGCCGCATCAACGAACTCGGGCAGGACTACGTCAACGCCAAGAACGCCGTGGCGCACATGCGTTTCGTGGTCGGGAGCACCACGTACATCTGCACCGGCACGCTGCTGGCCGACACGGTGCCGCAGACGCAGGTGCCCTACTTCCTGACCGCGAACCACTGCTTCTCGAACAACACCAACGCGGCGCCGGTGCCGTCGCAGATGCAGGCCGTGGCGAACACGCTCAACACCTACTGGAACTACGAAACCACCGCCTGCGGCAACGGCACCTCGACGCCGGTCACGCTGCTCAGCGGCGGCGCCACCTACCTGTATTCGGACAACAACACCGACGGCAACTTCATCCGCCTCAACAACGCGCCGCCGTCGTTCGCGTACTTCGCCGGCTGGAACGCGGCGCCGATCACCGACGGCACCGCAGTCTTCGCGATCCACCATCCGGCGGGCGACGCCAAGAAGGTGTCCTCCGGGCAGGTGATGAGCAAGGACGCCGACAACATCGAGATCGCGTGGCTCAACGGCACCACCGAGGGCGGCAGCAGCGGCTCGGGCCTGTTCACCGTCGGCCCGCGGGGCTACGCGGTGCGCGGCGGCCTGTACGGCGGCTTCGCTGCCTGCAGCAACAGCGGTTCGACCAGCAACACCCAGAACCGCGACTATTACTCGCGCCTGGACGTCTATTTCCCGAGCATCAAGAGCTGGCTGGAGCCGCAGCCGGACGTGCTGAACGGCAATCGCGCCCGCGTGCGCCCGCGCCCGACCTCCGTGGCGCCCTCGACCCAGGCGCTGCCGTCGCAGACCTCGGCCCCGGTCGCGACGCCGCGCGGCGCGCGCCTCCTGCCCGCCGCACGCGAAGGCGTGAGCCGGAAGTAAGCGGCCGGCCCCGCGGGCGTGAACGCCGCCGCGCGCCCGCTCGGCCTCTGGTCCGCGATCGCGCTGGTCGCGGGCAACATGGTCGGCAGCGGCGTGTTCCTGCTGCCGGCCTCGCTGGCGCCGTACGGCGCACTGAGCCTCTACGGCTGGGCGATCACCCTCGGCGGCGCGCTGCTGCTGGCGATCACCTTCTCGCGCCTGGCCTCACGCGGCGCGCGCGCGGGTGGTCCGTACGCGTACGCGCGCGAGGCCTTCGGCGACACGGTCGGTTTCACCATCGCCTGGAGCTACTGGATCTCGATCTGGTGCGCGAACGCCGCGATCGCGGTCGCCTTCGCCGGCAGCGTCGGCGCGCTGTTCCCGGTCCTGGTGGCCACGCCCGCGCGCGGCGCGGGGCTCGCGCTGGCGGCGCTGTGGCTGTGCGCGGCGATCAATCTCGCCGGGGTGCGCGAAGCCGGCCGCGCGCAGGTCGTCACCACCGTGCTGAAGCTGCTGCCGCTGCTGCTGTTCGGGGGCATCGCGATCTGGTGGCTCGACCCGGCGAACTTCGCCGATCGATCCGACGCCATCGCCGCGGCCGCGAAGGCCGGCGCGCCGGCGACGACGGCCGGCGCGGTGCAGGCCACGGTGGCGCTGGCGCTGTGGTCGCTGCTGGGGCTGGAAGCGGCGACGATTCCCGCCGGCGCCATCCACGACGCCGAACGCACGATCCCGCGCGCCACACTGATCGGCACGCTGCTGGCCGGCGTCGCGACGCTGCTCGCCTGCACCGCGGTGCTTGGCCTGCTCCCGCCGCATGCCGCAATGGCCTCCACCGCGCCGATGGCCGACGCGGCACGCGCGCTGTGGGGGCCGGCGGCGGGCATCGGGATCGCGGTCGTCGCCGCGATCTCCTGCCTCGGCGCGCTCAACGGTTGGGTGCTGCTGTCGGCGCAACTGCCGATGGCCGCGGCGGCGGACGGGCTGTTCCCGCGCCGGTTCGCGACGCGCGACGCGCATGGCACGCCGCGCTTCGGGATCTGGGTCGGCACCGTGCTCGCAAGCGGGCTGGTGATCGCGAAATACACCGGCCCGCTCGGCGAGGTCTACACGTTCTCGATCCTGCTCTCGACCGCGGCGACACTGCTGCCCTACGTCTTCAGCGCCGCGGCCTGGCTGCGGCTGGGCAGGCACGGACGCATCGCCGCCGCGCTGGCGCTGCTGTACGGCCTGTACGCGCTGGTCGGCACCGGTCGCGAGGCGCTGCTGTGGGGCGCGGCGCTGGTGGCGGCCGGCCTGCCGCTGCACGCGTGGCGGCGCCTGCGGTCCGCGCGCTGAAGCGAAGCGCGACGACATCCAACAGAATCTTCACGTCGCGTCTTCCGCCACGAACATGCGTGCGGCGGTCACGCTTGCGCACGCGCCGCGAACGCATCGAGCGCCGTTAACACTGCCCTAATCCGCCGCTACTCAAATCGCGCGTCGAATCCAGAAACAGGACGCCGCGATGTCCTCGCTTGATGCCGCCGCACGCGATGCCGCCCCCTTCCCACCTGCCGGGACACCGCGCTGGGCAACCCGCGTGCGTGCGCTGCACTGGATCGTGTTCGCGACGGTGGCGGTGGCGGTCTGCGCCGTGCTGTCGCGCGAGTGGGTGGACGACGGCGGCGTCGGCAAATCCCTGATGCGCGTGCACACCCAGGCCGGCGTGCTGGTCCTGCTGTTCGCCGCGTTCCGCATCGTTTCGCGACTCGGTGCGAAGGCGCCGCAGACGCACGACCGCCGCGCCCTCGCCGGCCGCGCCGCCGCGCTCATCCACCTGTTCTTCTATCTCGCGCTGGTCGCGCTGCCGTTGCTCGGCTGGGGTTACCTCAACGCCAAGGGCAAGCCGGTCGCGCTGTTCGGGATGGAACTGCCGCGCATCGTCGGCCGCGATCGCGACCTGGCCGAAACCCTGCAGTCGCTGCACACCACGCTGGCCTGGATCTTCCTGGCGATCCTCGCGCTGCACGTGCTCGGCGCGCTCTGGCACCACTTCATGGCGAAGGACGACGTCCTCCGCTCCATGCTCCGGCGCGGGAAAGCACCGCCGCCTGCCGCTTCCCTGCCTCCTTCCCCGCCCCCTTCCCCCGTCGACGAGGTGATCGAATGACCCGAGCACGAAGCTCCGCAAGACCCTCCGCACGCATCGCGCGCAGGCCGTGCGCCTGGCTGCTGCCGCTGGCGGCGCTGTACGCCACCGATGCGCTGGCCGTCCCCAGTTACTCGCGCCAGACCGGCCAGGAATGCGCGGCCTGCCACATCGGCGCCTTCGGCCCGGCGCTCACGCCGTTCGGCATGCGCTTCAAGCTCGGCGGCTACACCGATTCCGACGGCCAGGGCCGCAAAGTGCCGGTGTCCGCGATGGCGATCGGCTCGGTCACGCACACCGCGACCGCGGACGACGGCGGCAAGCTCACCCACGCCGACCTCGCCGAGGCCTCGGTATTCCTCGCCGGCAAGATCACCGACCACATCGGCAGCTTCACCCAGGTCACCTACGACGGCCTGGAGCACAAGACCGCGCTCGACCTGCTCGACGTGCGCTACGCCACTACCAAGCAGGTCGGCGGCAAGGACACGATCTTCGGCGTGTCGATCAACAACGCGCCGACCCTGAGCGATCCACTGAACACGCTGCCGGCCTGGGGCTATCCCTACGTCTCGGCCCCGCGCGGCGCCGGTGCCGGCGGTGCAGAATTCACCGGCATCGGCGGCCTCGAAGGCACGGTGATCGGTGCCTCCGGCTATGCGCTGTGGAACGACCACCTCTACACAGAACTCGGCACCTATCGCTCGCTCTCGCCCAGCACCCTGTCGCGGATCGGCGTCGGACGCGACGGTTCGCCGGGCATCCTCCACGGTTCGACCTACTGGCGCGCGGCGTGGCTGGGCGACGCGCCGCACGGCGACTGGTCGATGGGCGTGTTCGGCAACAACGGTTCGCTGGAGAGCCGCGAGGACGGCACGCGCACCGCGCGCTTCCACGATCTCGGCGTGGACGGCAGCTACCAGTTCCTCGGCACGCGCAAGCACGTCGTCGCCGTCAACGGCAGCTACCTGCGCGAACGCGACAGCGTGGCCCACGACAGCGTCTCCGAAGGCAAGCTCAACGCCTCGTACCACTTCCGCAACACCTGGGGCGGCAGCGTGGGCGTGTTCGACGCCACGTCGGGCAGCGGCGCGAACGAGAACCGCGGCTACGTCCTGCAGGCCGATTGGACGCCGTGGGGCAAGGAAGACTCGTGGCAGGCGCCGTGGGCCAACATCCGCCTCGGCCTGCAGTACGTGGCCTTCGACAAGGTCCGCGACGACACCGGCGCCCGCGAGCGGGCCAGCGACAGCAATTCCCTCCACTTCTTCGTCTGGACGGCGTTCTGACCATGAACATGACTTCCCCTCTCCTGCTCGCCGGCGCGCTCTGCGTGCTCGGCCTCGGCCTGGCGGTGCCAGCGCGCGCCGCCGCGGTCGGCCGCGCCGATGCCGGCAGCGATGTCTACGATTCCGAATGCGCCGACTGCCACAGCCTGCACGCCGGCAAGAACAAGAAGGGCCCCAGCCTCGCCGCGGTGACCGGGCGCACGGCGGGCACGGTGCCGGGCTACCGGTATTCCGACGCCCTCGCCCGCAGCGGCCTCGTGTGGACGCCCGACAAGCTCGCCGCCTACATCGCCGCGCCGAAGAAGGTCGTGCCCGGCGGCAAGATGAAGTACGACGATGGCGGCGACCTCACCGCACAGGACATCGCCGACCTGCTCGCGTTCCTCAGGGACGCGCACTGACGCCGCACGGCGTCCCGCGGCCCGCCGGCGTCACAGCGCCGGCGGCGCCGACGCGACCGGCTCGGCATCGTCCGGCGGCAGCCGGGTGCGCGAGACCTCCCACCACCAGAACGCGAAACCGACCGCCGTCGCCGCGGCCGACCCCAGCGCGAGCCACATCGGATGCGGTGCCAGCAGCGGCGACAGCACGCCGGCGACCACCGTCTGCACGATCAGGCTGGTGAACGCCTGCAGCGACGACGCCGCGCCGCGCTGGCGCGGGTACATGTCGAGGATCGCGAGGGTGAGGATCGGGAACACCAGCGAAATGCCCATCGCGTTGAGCGCCATCGGCAGCACCGCCCAGGGGATCGACGGCTGCGGCATCCACAGGTTGTAGAGCAGGTTCAGCGCACCGGCCGTCCCGCAGACCGCGAAGCCAATCCCGGCGAGGCGGTTGCCGCCCAAGCGCCCGGCCGCACGTCCCGACAGGAACGAGCCGAACACCATCCCGGCGATGGTCGGCACGAAGAACCAGCCGAACTGGTCCTCGCCCAGCCGCAGGTGCTGCAGGACGAAGGTCGGCGCCGACGCGATGTAGAGGAACAACCCCGCGAAATTGAACCCGCCCGCCGCCGCGAAGCGCTGGAATCGCGGGTTGAGCAGGATCCAGGCGTGGTTGCGCAGCAGCGCATTCGGCCGCGGGCGGAAGCGCGCTTCGGGCGGATGGGTTTCGTGCAGGAAGCGCCAGGTGACGACCAGCAGGGCCAGCGCGAACAGCACCAGGAACCAGAAGATCGCCGGCCAGTGCGCCCAGCCGAGGATCCAGCCGCCCATCACCGGCGCCAGCGCCGGGGCGATGCCGAAGATCATCGACACCTGGCTCATCAGCTTCTGCGCGACCTGGCCCTGGAACAGGTCGCGGATCACCGCGCGGCCGACGATCATGCCCGCGCCGGCGCACATGCCCTGCAGCGCGCGGAACGCCAGCAGCATCGGCAGGCTGGTCGAGAGCGCGCAGCCGGCCGAGGCCAGCGCGAACAGCCCCAGCCCGCCGAGGATCACCCGACGCCGGCCGATCGCGTCCGACAGCGGCCCGTGCACGAGGCTCATCAGCGCGTACGCCAGCAGGTAGGCGCTGATGGTCTGCTGCATCGCCACGCCATCGGCCCCGAATTGCGCACCGATCCGCGGGAAGGCCGGGAACAGGGTGTCGATCGAGAACGGGCCGATCATCGCCAGCCCGCCGAGGATCGCGGCGAGGCGTTTGCGGGGCGGCGCGGACGACATGGCGGACATGAACGGGGCCGGGACGTGGGATCGGGCATGGTACGCGCCGCGGCCGGGCCCGTCCCGGCGCCCGGGTGCGGCTATAATCCGGCGGGTACGGTGGGAGAAGCGGTCCGGTCGTCGTCCTGTCCTCGTCCGGTCCGCTGCCGAAGGCGCAAACGCCCGCAATCGCTCAGGCCCAACGACCACCGTCGATCCAAAGACTCTGGAGAGATCGGCCGCCCATCGCGACACGGGCAGCGCCGGCGCCGAAGGGGCAAGAAGCACGTCACGGGAGCGCACCTCCCCCCGCTTCCCGCGGATCGTGTTTCCAAACTCTCAGGCAGAAGGACAGAGGGGCACACCCATCGGCTCGACCGATGGCCTGGATCGCCCCTCCTGCGGCCACCGCCGCTCCCGACGACGCCTGCCATGACCCCGACCTCCGCCGCGCCACGCGCCACGCTCCGCGACCTCGAACACCATTCCGCCTTCCTGGAGCGCCACATCGGCCCCAACGACGCCGAGATCGCGCGCATGCTGCGCGTCGTCGGCCACGATTCGCTGGACGCGCTGACCGATGCCATCGTCCCCGCCAGCATCAAGTCCACCGCGCCGCTGGCGCTGCCGGAGGCGATCACCGAGGTCGAGGCACTGGCGAAGATCCGCGCCGTCGCCGACAGGAACCGGGTGTTCCGCAGCTTCGTCGGCCAGGGCTACTACGGCACCCACACCCCGAATGTCATCCTGCGCAACATCCTCGAGAATCCCGCCTGGTACACGGCCTACACGCCGTACCAGGCCGAGATCTCGCAAGGCCGCATGGAGGCGCTGATCAACTTCCAGCAGATGTGCGCGGACCTCACCGGCATGGAGATCGCCAACGCTTCGCTGCTGGACGAGGCCACCGCCGCCGCCGAGGCCATGACCCTCGCCAAGCGCTCGGCCAAGTCGAAGTCGAACACCTTCCTCGTCTCCGGCGACACCCATCCGCAGACCCTCGAAGTGCTGCACACCCGCGCCGAGCCGCTGGGCATCGCGATCGAAATCGCGAACGGCACCGCCGACTGGCAGGCCGCGCTCGACAAGGGCGACTTCTTCGGCGTGCTGATCCAGTACCCCGCTTCCAGCGGCTGGCTCGCCGACTGGGAGCGCGACGCCGAGGCGATCCACGCCCGCGGCGCGCTGGTGGTGTTCGCCACCGACCTGCTCGCGCTGACCCTGCTCAAGCCGCCGGGCGAGATGGGCGCGGACATCGTGATCGGCAACAGCCAGCGCTTCGGCGTGC
>JBGAFR010000029.1:0-38245 GCA_044227145.1 Lysobacteraceae bacterium | reverse complement strand
TTGCCGATCGTCTCCGAGTACAGTCCCCAGCCTTCGGTGAACGCGGTTTCGCCGCCGAAGCGGCGGAACTTCGGAATGCCGGTCAGTTCCTGCTGGATCGCGATCTGGAAGTGGTGGCCGGGCTTGGCCTCGTGCAGGAAGAGGTCCTCGCTGTCCCAGGTCTTGCGGCTGGGCAGGTCGTAGGTGTTGACGTAGAAGATGCCCGGGCGGCTGCCGTCCTCGCTCGGCGACTGGTATTCGCCGCCGGCCGCCGACTGCGCGCGGAACGCCTCGACCGGACGGATCTCGAAGCCGGCCTTCGGCATGAGGTGGAACTCGCGCTCGAGCCCGGGTTGGAGCCTGGCCTCGATGCTGCGGTAATGCGCGAGCAACGCCTCTTCCGACGCGAACTCGAACTGCTTGTCGGTATTGAGGTAGTGGAAGAACTCCTGCAGCGTGCCCTTGAAGCCGACCTGGGCCATGACCTTGCGCATCGCGTCGTGGATGCGCGCGACCTCGCTCAGGCCGATCTTGTGCACCTCCTCCGGGGACCGGCGGATCGACATGCTCTGGTAGGCGTTGAACGCATACCAGGCCTTGCCGTTGGGCAGGTCGCCCATGCCGGCGCTGTCGCGGCAGGCGGGCAGGTACTCCTTGGCGATGAACTCGCGCATGCGCTTGAACGCCGGCATGATCTCCTGCGCGATCATCGTGCGGTATTCGGCGGTGATGCGGGCCTTGTCGGCATCGGAGAAGTCGGCGGGCAGGTTCTTGATCGGCCCCCAGAACAGGGTCTTCTCGGGATCGTCGCTGGTGAGCGCGTCCAGCTGCGGCAGCACCTTCACCATCAGCGCCTTCGGCTGCACCACGCCGACGCGCATGCCCTCGCGCATGTTGGCGATGGCCTGGTCGAAGATCGCCGGCATCTTGGCGCCGCGGGCACGCCAGTTGTCGTAGTCCTTCACCGTCTTGAACGGTTGCGGCCCGGTGCCGGAACCCAGCTGCGCGGCGAAGCCGGCGAGGTTGGTGAACTGGTTCATCGGCATCAGGTAGCCGGGGAACTGTTCGCCTTCCAGCGAGTCCTTCGCGTTCTTCACGAAGATGTCGTAGCTCAGGCGGTCCTGGCCGCTCAGGCCTTCGGGACCGACGTCCTCGATCGTCTTCAGCCAGCGCACGGTGAAGTCGTGCGCCTGCTGGCGGAATTCCGCGGTCAGGAAGTTCGGCAACTGGTCGTTGTAGCGGGAATCGCCCTGGAACGTCGCCTGCAGCGGATTGAGCTTGAGGGTCTCCTCCCAGTAGGCCTCGTACAGGCGATCGAGCTTCTGCGCCTTGGTTTCGGCCCTGGCGGCTTGCGGGGCGTCCGCGGCGGAAGCGGGCAGGGCAACGGTGCCGGTCAGTGCGAAAGCGACGGCGAACGCGAGCAGCGCGTGCCGGCGGGGCGAGGCGTACGAGGACATGGGAACACTCCGGGCGGGGGGCGATGCCGGGAGGGTCGCGCGAAACCCGCGGCACGGCATCGGCCAAAGGTCACTGGCGACGCGCCGCGCCGGGAAGCGTCAAGCAGGAACCCGCCGGCGGCGGGTCAATGCGCGGCCTGGTGCCGCAGCTGTTCGGCGCGCTCGGCGCCGAGATAGGCGTCGATCGCCCGCCGCATCAGGTACAGCAGCGGGATCAGCGCGATCGCGGCCAGCATCTTGTAGAGGTAGTTGACGGTGCTGACCGCGAAGAACAGCGACATCGACCAGTGCTGCGGCCCCAGCACGAACGCGATGTAGAGCACGACGAAGCTGTCGACCAGTTGCGACACCGCGGTGGAGCCGGTGGCGCGGAACCAGATGTGGCGTTCTCCCGTGATGCGGCGGATGCGATGGAACACCGAGACATCGATCAGCTGTCCCAGCAGGAACGCCAGCACCGAGCCGGCGATGGTCCACAGCCCCTGCCCGAACACCGCCGAGTAGGCCTTCTGGTAATCGGGCACGCCCTGCGACTGCGCCGCTTCGACCCACCAGCCGGCGGGCGAGAGATGGATCGCCGCGAACGCGAACAGGAAGGCGTACAGGATCAGCGCCACCGCGATCCACGAGATCATGCGTACGCCGCGGGTACCGAAGAACTCGTTGATGACGTCGGTGAACACGAACACGATCGGCCACAGCAGCGTGCCCGCGGTGAAGGTCAGCGACCCGGTCTGCCCGAACAGGTTCCATTCCAGCGGCGCGATGCCGAGGGTGTCCTCCAGCGCGAAGATCTTCACGCCGATGAACTCGGCCAGGACCGCGTTGACGCAGAAGAACGAGGCGAGGGCGATGAACAGGCGGGTCGCGCGGTCCTGCAGCAGGTGCGCGCTCATGCGGACGCGTCCCGGGCGCCCGGGGGCGTGAAGGGGATGGTGTCCGGCGCCACCGCACCGCCGCTGATGATGAAGCTCATCGCCTGGTCCACGGTCCAGTCGGTCGGGGTCATGCGTTCCACCGGCACGATCTCCAGATAGCCCGAGGTGGGGTTGGGCGTGGTCGGCACGTAGACCGCGGCCAGCTCGCGCCCGGTGCCGGCCTCGCGCATGACCCGGGTGACGAAGCCCAGCGTCTTCATGTCGTTGTGCGGGAAGTCGATCAGCACCACGCGCTGGGTGCCGTCCGGCTTGGTCTGCAGGATGTCCAGCAGCTTGCGCGCGCTGCCGTAGATCGTGTTCGCCAGCGGGATGCGCCGGATCAGCGCTTCGAACCAGTGCAACAGGCGCTGGCCGAGTACGCGCCGTGTCAGCCAGCCCGCCAGCAGCACGGTGCCGACGGTGGCGATCAACCCGAGCGCGGTCTTCACCCACGCCTGCGCGAGCCAACCGAGCGTCTTCGGCGACGACAGCGCCAGCGATTGCAGCAGCGGGTCGACGAAGGGGCGGCTGAGGTCGGACAACAGCACGAACACGAACTTGATCACGACCCAGGTCAGCCAGATCGGCAGCAGGGTGAGCAGTCCGGCGATGAACAGGCCCTGCAGACGGCGGCCGAGCGTGGGGGTGGGCGACATCCGGCGATTGTAGGGCGGGCCTTGGCCCGCCGTCTGCGGATTCGCCTGCGGATGCAGCATCCCGCCGGCGTGGCCGCCCGGCACCGCGTCGCGGTCTACATCTCCCGCACCAGCCGGAATCCGACGTCGTCGTAGCCGCGGGAGACGTCCAGGGGGCGACCGCCCCCGGCGCCGCGCCAACTGCGGCCGGAGGTCATGCGGCGGGCGCAGCTGCCGCCGGCGCAATCGTTCAGCCATTCCGCCACCGGCTTGCCGCCGTCGTTGCGGGCCGCGGCCTGCGCCTCGGTCGCGGTCGGCAGGCGGTAGCGATAGTGGCCGCGCTGGCTCTGCCAGCGGGCGTAGGCCTCGGCGTCCTGCCAGGACACGCAGACCACCGGTTGCCCGGATGCCTGCTCGAACCCCGGCGCATCCCAGGTCCGCGGCGCCAGCACCCGCAGCAGCGAGGCCTTCTCGCGGCACAGCGCCGCCGCGCGGTTGGTGGCCTTGGCGAACTCGGCGTATTCCGAACGGCTGATCGAGGCGCGCGAGACGGCGACCAGCTTGCCGCCGGCCTGCACCAGGGTCATGTCGCCGATCGTGTCGGCGAGCCGGTCGCCGGGCTGCGCGATCTTGCCCGCGCGGCTCTGCATCGCCGCGACCTGGCCGTTGTCCAGGCCGATGGTCTTCGCCGAAGCGAGCAGGCGCTGCGCGGTCGAGCGATCGGCCTTGGCCTGCGCCTGGTCCAGGCGCGTCGACAGCGTGGCCGCCAGCCGTTTGCGCGCCTGGGTCATCTGCGCGCTGCCGCGGTCCTGCTCGGCCAGCCGGGTCATGCGGCTCATCAGGTCGCGGATCGCCGTCTCCTCGTTCTTTCCGAGGCGCTGTTCGGTCTCGTCGAGCAGCGCGGAGAACACGCGTCCGCTGGTGTCCTGCAGTCCGATGTGAGAGGGATCGGTCCGCCAGGCGGTCATCACGCTCTCGTAGGCGTTGTCGCCCGCGGGCGAGATCAGCCGCTTCTGCTGCAACTGGCGCTTGGCCGCGTCGATGAAGCCCTGGGCGGCGGATTCCGGGGCCGCGCGCAAGAGCGATTCGGAAGGGTCGGCCTCCGGCGCACCCAGCGTCGGATCGAGCGCGACCGCGGGATCTGTGGCGGTCGGTACGGGCGTCGCCGTCGGCGCGATCTCGGCCAGCCGGCGCTGCGCGTTGCGTTCGTCCAGGCGGGCCAGCAGCGCGATCCCGCCGACGAGGGCGGCGATGACGACCGCGCCGATCGCGATCTGGCGCGGGCCGGTGCGGTTGCGCAGGCGCGCGAGCGCGGCGCGCAGCGGCTGCTTGTGCGCGTGCGGCACCGCGCGCATCGCCTCGAGCATGTCCTGGGCGTCGGAGAAGCGTTCGACCGGCGACTTCGCCAGCGCCCGGTCGAAGAACCGCTGCCACTGCGCCAGGTGCGGCGGCAGCCGCGGGATCGGATCCTGCACGTGTTTCAGCGCCATCGACAGGCCGTCGTGGGCCTTGTAGGGCAGGCCGCCGGTCAGCATCTCCCAGGTCAGCACGCCGAGGCTGTAGAGGTCGGCGCGCAGGTCGACGTCGCCGCCGCGGGCCTGTTCCGGCGCCATGTACGCGGTGCTGCCCACGGCGACGCCGGCGGTGGTGACCCGCGAACCGTAGCCTCGGCGCAGGGCGATGCCGAAATCGGTGAGCATCGGCCGTTCGGCTTCGTCGAACAGCACGTTCTCGGCCTTCACGTCGCGGTGGACCACGCCGCGGCCGTGGGCGTAGGCGAGCGCCGAGAGCAGCACTTCGACGATCTCGCGCACCCGGCTCTCGTCGCGGGTCAGGTTGCGGCGGCCGAGATGCCCGCGCGGGAACACCGGCATCACGTAGAAGGGCTGGCCCTCCTCGGTGCGGCCGACCTCGTGGATGCGGACGATGTGCGGATGGTCGAGGCGGGCGATGGTGCGGGCCTCGTTCTCGAACCGGCGGCGGCCGATCTCGTCGGTCACCACCTCCTGGCGCATCACCTTGATCGCTACCTCGCGGCCCAGCGACAGCTGCTGGCCGAGGTAGACGGTCGACATGCCGCCATGTCCGAGGATGCGCAGCAGGCGGTAGCCGGGAATCTCCGGCATGCCCTCCTGCGGCGGCTCCGTTCGCGTCGAACCCATCTCGTTTTTCCCCTGTTTCGCCGACGAGCATACCCGCCCGGCATGGCGGAGTGAATGCGCCTGTTCAGGTTAATCCATGACAGGATGCCCATCCCGAAAACGCGGAGAACGGGCGCATGCGGAAACCGTGGCTGGCAGGGCTGGGTTGGGGGCTGTTCGGCGTGTTCGTCGTGGCCACCCTGCTGTGGACGGTGTCCCGGTTGCGGGGCCCTTCACCGGCCCAGCGGGCGGCCATGGCGCAACTGTCGACGATGCCGCCGCTTCGGGGCCCCAATGCCTTCCAGGTGCTGTGGCAACTGCCGTACGCGATTCCGGAAGCGGAGCGGGACGCGGTGTTCGCGGAGGATGTGCGCCGCTGGAAGGCGCTCGCGTCCGAGCCGGGGACCGTGGACGAACCGCCTTCCGTCGTCCCCGAGAGCGCCGCGGCGGGGCGGTACCCGCCCAGCCTGACGGAAGCGGACCGTGCACGATTCTGCCGGCGCGGTGCGAACTGCCTGGCGTCGGTCGAGGCCGATCCCGCTTCCTACATCGATGTCGCCGCCCGCCATGCCGCGTTGCTGGACCGGATCGAATCCCTTGCCGGCCATGCGGGGATCCGCGATCCGTTCGGCTATCCGGCGGTCATGCCGCTCGCCCGCATGAACGCTTCCGGCCTGCCCGCGACCCGGTACGCCGTCGCCTTCGTGCAGGGAGATCGCGATGGGGCGTTCGAGGGCACCTGTCGCGCCATCGACACCTGGCGCCGGCTCGGCGCGAACAGCGACACGCTGGCCGCCCGATTGTTCAGCGCCGCGTCGGTGCGCGCGACGTATGCCGAACTCTTCCTGGACATGCTGGCGCGGGTCCCGCGCGACTATCCGCTGCCGGCGGTCTGCACGCAGGCGTTCGCGCCGCCGTCGCCGCAGGAATCGTCGTTGTGCGACGCCGCGCGCGGGGAATTCGCCTACAAGCGGTCGGTCGCGGCCTGGGCAGCGCGGCGCGGCACCCGCGGGCTGGCGCGCGCGAGGGACGCGCTCATCCTCGACGAGGACATGCTGCTCGGTGAACTGGCGATGCCGCTTGCCGGCTTCTGCTCGCCGGGTTTGGCGCAACGCATCCGCGACGATGTGCGCATCGTGCCGGACGCTGCGTCTCCGGGATTCAAGCGGCTGGAGTGCGTGTCGGATGCCGCGGGGTGCATCCTCGGGGCGATCGGCCACCTCGATAACGACTACGCCGACCAGATCGAAGACACCAATGCACGCCTGCGTCTCGTCGCCCTGCTTCTGGAGATGCGTTCGGATGCGAACGATGCGCGACCGATCCTCGCGCGACTCGAAGCACGGCACGCCGCGTTCGGCGCGACGTCGCGACGCCTCCGCCTCATCGACGACGGGCGCGGCTTGTGCCTCGACAACTACCGCAAGCGGCTTTCGGACTGCTGGAAGATTCCGCTGCCGCCGTACTTCGCGATGCCGGCGGCCGACGCATCGCCGTCACCCTGAACCGGTGCCTGCGTCGTCGCCAGCGACCGATCCGCGCTGTTTCCGGCGGATGTAGAGCTGCTTGCGGGTGCGCGCGACCACCTCGCCGCCGGCATCGATCACGTCGGTGTCGAACCAGCGCAGGTACTTCTCTCCACCCGCGGTGGCGGCGCGGATCTCGTCGAGCACGGTGTCGTCCAGCGCGAAGCGGGCACGCACGGTGCCCCGGCCGGGCTTGCGGAAGACGATCTCGCCGGCCTTGTCCCAGACGATGTAGTCGCGACCCAGCGCATGCAGCGCCAGCAGCATCCAGAACGGGTCGGTCATCGAGAACAGGCTGCCGCCGAAATGGGTGCCGACGTAATTGCGGTTCCACCAGTGCGCGCGCAGTTCGACTTCGGCGCTGCGCCAGTCCCCGCCGATGGCGCGCACGCGCACGCCGGCGAACAGGTACGGCGGCCAGAGATTCAGGATGCGCCGGAGCGTCCGCGGCGAAAGCGCGCGCGGCATCGCCGGTCAGACCAGCAGCAGCGACGACATCTTGCGGCGATAGCGACCGACGAGATCTTCGTCCTCGATCACCCGGAAGGCGTCGATCAGGGCCTTGCGCGGCAGGCCGTCCGCGTACGCGCGATCGCGCCGGAGCATCTCGATGAACTGTTCGAGCCCCTCCTCGGACCGGCCGGCGACGAGATGGCGCACACCGAGCAGGTGCCGGGCTTGCAGGTCGGCGCCGTCGGCGGCGACAGCCGCCTCCAGTTGCTCGGCCGGCGGCGCGTCCTTGAGCAGCGCGGCGAAGCCCAAGCGCGCGCGAGCCCGCACGGCGCGGTCGTCGGTGGCGAGATTGGCGGGCAGGGCGTCGAGCAGGCGTTCAGCCTCGTCGGCTTCGCCGGCCTGGAGCAGGGCGAGGGCAAGATCGAGCTTCAGCTCCGCCTTGTCCGGCTCGGCGGCGATGGCTTCACGCAGGCGGGCGACTTCGGCCTGCGGATCGATCGGGGCCGGAGCTTCTTCCTCGACGTCGCCGGCGATGCCGGCATCGGCGCCGGGCTGGATGCCGTGGTGCGCGAGGAATTCGCGGAGCTGACCCTCGGGCAGTGCGCCCTGGAAGCCGTCGACCAGTTGCCCGTCCTTCACCAGCACCACGGTCGGGATCGACCGGATCTGGAACGCCGCGCCCAGTTCCTGCTCGGCCTCGACATCGACCTTGGCCAGCCGGAACGCCCCGCCGTATTCGCCGGCGAGCTTTTCCAGGATCGGCCCCAGCGTCTTGCACGGCCCGCACCATTCGGCCCAGAAATCGACCAGCACGGGCGTCTGCAGGGAGCGCTGCAGGACTTCGGCTTCGAAGTTCTGCGCGGTGGCGTCGAAAACGTGGGGGGCGGTCATGGCGGCTTCCGGGGGAACGAGCCGCCACTATGGCGGCGCGGATGCGCGATTCCAAGGCGCGCAGGTCCGCATGTCGTCCGGGGCAACGATCGCGGGCTGGCTATACTCCGCCGCGCGCCGGGACCCTGCGGCGCGTTTCCATTTCCAGCCCGAGGATCGTCCGCTGCGCACCCACGCTGCCCGCACCCGCTGGCCGATCGTCGTCGCCGGCCTCGCGATCGCGCTGTTCGTCGCCGTCGCGCTCGCCTGCGGCGCGCTGCCGGAGGTACGCGCGACCGGTTTCACCCAGCGCACGCATCCGCTGGCCTGGCTCGGCGCCGAGGGCGTGCCCGGTGCGGCCGCCTTCAACGCGCTCGGGTTCGGCGCGACCGGGCTGCTGATGGCCGTCGCGCTGGCGACGCTGCGCGCACGCCTGCCGGTGGAGGCGGGGTGGAGCGCCCGGATCGGCGCGAGGCTGCTGATGCTCTCGGCGCTCGCGTTCGCGGCGCAGGGCCTGTGTCCGATCGACCCGCAGCATCCCGACGATGCCGCCACCGGCCTCCACGGCGTGGTCTGGACGCTGTGGTGGCTGGCGTTCGCGGCGGGTGCGCCGCTGTGGGCGCTGTCCCGGCACGTCGCGTCGGGCATGACCGCGATCGTCGCGGTCGTCGCCGGCCTGCTGGTGCCGCTGTGCGCGGTGGCCGGGGCGGTCGCGATGCCGCCCGCGCTGGCGGAGCGGTTCGCGTTCGGGCTGTGGCTGGCGTGGGCCGCGTGGAGCGTCGGTCGCGCCCCGCTCAGCCGTGCCGGAGCTTCAGGCCCAGGATCGTCGCCGACAGCGCGAAGGTGACGGTGTTGGCCAGGATCATCGGCAGCGAATGCAGGGCGATGCCGTAGACCAGCCACATCGCGACGCCGAGCGTGAACACCACGTACATGCCCAGCGACAGCCCGCGAGTGTCGCGGCTGCGGATCGTCTTCGCCGCCTGCGGCACGAACGACAGGGTGGTCAGCGTCGCGGCCAGGTAGCCCGCCCATTCCATCGACATCAGCGCGCTTCCACGCCGTGGTCGTGGTCGTCGCGGCCGCTATCGTTGCGATAGATCACGCCGTCCTTCATCACGAAGTCGACCTTCATCGTCACCGCGATGTCCGCCAGCGGATCGCCCGGCACCGCAACGATGTCGGCGCGCTTGCCCGGCTCGATCACGCCCTGGTCGTCCACGCCCAGCACCTGCGCGGCGTAAAAGGTCGCCGATTGAAGCGCGTAGCTCGCGGGGATCCCGGCATCGACCATGTAACCGAATTCGCGGGCGTTCTCGCCGTGCGGGCCGACGCCCATGTCGGTGCCGAAGGCGATCTTCACGCCCGCCTTGTACGCCTTGGCCGCGGTGTCCTGGATCAGCGCGCCGATGCGCGCGGCCTTCGGGCGGATGACGTCGGGGAAATAGCCGTCGATCTTCGCCTTGTCGGCGACGAAACGGCCGGCGGTGATCGTCGGCACGTACCACGTCCCCTTCTGTTTCATCAGCGCCATGATCTCGTCGTTCATGTACGTGCCGTGCTCGATGCTGGTGACCCCGCCCAGCACCGCGCGCTTCATGCCTTCGGCGCCGTGCGCGTGCGCGGCGACGCGGTAGCCGTAGTCCTTCGCGGTCTCCACGACCGAGCGGATCTCGTCGACCGTGAACTGCGGCGCGTCGCCGGAGCGCGCGTAGCTGAGCACGCCGCCGGTGGCGGTGATCTTGATGACGTCGCTGCCGTCCTTGTAGCGCTGGCGCACGGCCTGGCGGGCCTCGTCGACCGAGTTGATCACGCCTTCGGTGGGGCCGGGCGGGCCGACCAGGTGCGACAGCGTGGCGTTGTAGCCGTTGGTGGGGTCGGCGTGGCCGCCGGTGGTGGCGATGGCGGTGCCCGCGGCCCAGATGCGCGGGCCGGGGATGAGCCCCTGGTTCACGGCGTCGCGGATATGCAGCGCTGGCCGGCCGCCGAGGTCGCGCACGCTGGTGAAGCCCGCCATCAGCGTGCGCCGGGCGTAGGCTACGCCGCGCAGGGCGAAATCCACTTCGTCGAGACGGAACTCGTCCTCGTAGGACTTGGGGCTCGACTGGTCGCTGAGATGCACGTGCAGGTCGGTCCAGCCGGGCGTGCAGGTCTGGCTGGAGAGGTCGATCGCGCGCGTACCCGGGGCGTCGACCGCGCCCGGCAGGACTTCGGCGATCTTCCCTGCGCGCACTACCACGGTGCGCGCGTCCAGCAGCTTCCCGGCCCGGCTGTCGAACAGCCGGCCGCAGTGCAGGCTGAAGTCCTCGGCGGACGCGACGGCAGGGGCGCAGGCGGCGAACGCGAGCGCGGCGGCGAGGGCGGAACGATGCATGGCGGGACTCCCCGGGGACGTCCCGCGATCATAGCCGGTCGCGGGTGGCGCGGCCGGCCGGGCGGATCAAGACCGACCGATCAGGGCCGACGGATCAGATCTTGACGTCCATCGCCTTGACCTCGACCGCCGGCAGCAGCCGCGCGGTGAAGTACTTGTCCTGGAAGTACTTGATCTTGTCGCACATCACCGGGTGCGGGATGCCTTCGTAGAAGAAGATCTCCTTGTCGAAGCCGATCGCCTTCAGCTCCTGCGGCAGCATCAGC
The DNA here is from genome assembly GCA_044227145.1 of Lysobacteraceae bacterium. Lineage (GTDB taxonomy): Bacteria > Pseudomonadota > Gammaproteobacteria > Xanthomonadales > Xanthomonadaceae > Lysobacter_I. Next base: position 27,627 of record JBGAFR010000029.1, on the reverse strand, counting down.
GCGCGGCGTTCCTCGGACTCGCTGCGGCTGAATTCGCGGCCGCGGGTGAAGCTGTCCTTGCGCACGGTGGTGTAGCCGAGCATCTCGGAGTAGTCGTTGGCGTCCTGCTGTTCGCGCGGCGCGTACACGATCTGCAGCGCATGGTTGGTGATCATCGTCCGCGACAGGTCCTTGCCGTAGGTCGCGTCCAGCTGCGACATGCTCTGGATGATCGGCAACAGGCGGATGTTGTAGCCCGCCATGTACGACACCGCGGTGGAGATGATGTCGACCTTGCCGATGGAGGTGAACTCGTCCATCAGCAGCAGGCACTGGTGCTTCAGCTCCTTGTTGTTCTGCGGCAGCTCCTTGGTGTTGATGTTGATGAGCTGGCTGAAGAACAGGTTGATGATCAGTCGGCTCTCGGCCAGCTTGTTCGGCTGGATGCCGATGTAGATCGTCATCTTCTTCTTGCGCAAGTCATCGAGCCGGAAGTCGTCGGCGCTGGTCACCGCGTCGAGGATCGGGTTGATCCACGCGTTCAGCGGTTCCTTGAAGGTGCCGAGAATGGACGCGAACGTCTCGTCCGCCTGCGACAGCATGCCGGCGAACGCGGTCTTTGCGTGGCTGCTCAGGAACGGGCGCTGCGACAGGTCCTTCAGGAACGGCTTCAGCTCCTGCTTGCCGTCGCCGGAGGACAGGCGATAGATCGCGCCGATGGTCGGCGGCTTGGAGAACGGGAAGCCGATCTTCTGGTCGTCGTCGTACTTCTCGAACAGGTACAGCGCGAAGGCCATGAACGCGTTGCGGGCCTGGCTCACCCAGAACTTCTGGTCCTCGGCGCCGTCCGGGTAGAGCATCGCCGCGATGCTCATCAGGTCGGACACGCGGAACGCCGGGTCGCTGGAGACGTAGGTCAGCGGGTTCCAGCGATGACTGCGACGGTCTTCCGCGAACGGGTTGAACAGGAAGATCTCGTGGCCGACGCTGGCGCGCCAGCCGCTGGTCAGGTCGAAGTTTTCCTGCTTGATGTCCAGGACCACCATCGATTCCTGGTAGTCGAGCAGGTTCGGGATGACGATGCCCACGCCCTTGCCCGAGCGGGTCGGCGCGGCGAGGATCACGAACTGCTGGCCGCCCAGCCGGACCAGCTTGCCGCCGAACTTGCCGACCACGATGCCGTTCTTGTGCGGCTTGAACATGTCCTTCGCGGACAGGTCCCCGCCGGTGGCGAAGCGCGCGTCGCCATGCAGCGTGCGCTGCTTGGGGATGAGCGCCATGATGGTCAGCACCAGCCAGCCGCCCAGCGGCAGGCCGAAGCCGATGGCGCCGCTCATCTTGATCTTCTTGGCGTAGGGCAGGACTTGCGGCGTGTGCATCGCCTTGTAGTAGGTCAGCCAGGTGTCCCAGTGCGGCTTGTGCCCGTGCAGCTTGAGCATCATCAGGACGATGTACCCCGACAGGTACAGGCCCATCGCCACGGCGGCGATCAGCAGGATGCTGAGGAAGGCCAGTTTGGCCTTGGTGTTGGAATTCTGGTTGCTCACGAATCGGCGTCCTGCGATGGTCCAGGGGTCCGGGGATGGAAAGAGTGTCGGGGATCCGGCAGGCCTGCCGGGGCACGCCGCCGGACGTCGCAGCGTCGCAGGCCGCGAGACCGGAGGCAGGCAGGATGCATGCAGCGTGGCGTGGCGGTTCCGATGGTTTCAGTTGCAACCGTTTCCAGCGTGCACCCCATGCCGCGATCCCCTGTCGACGGAGTCCGATCTTAATCCATCCGCAGGGGGCGGTCGCAACCGTTTCCGCCGGCGATCGATGATGCGGCGGCCTGTGCATACGCCGCCGTGCGTTACAAGTGGAATCTGAGACGCAGTCCCTAGTTTGAAGTATGATTGTCTCGCAAGTTTCGTTGACAGTGCCTTCGGGCCTGTGGACTATTGCCACGGGGATGTAGGGAGAAACAGGGCATGCCCCGTTTCATCGATCACAATCGCTGCAGAATGGACGCAGACGCCGAGAGGAGGGGGCTGCCTTGTTGCCGGGAATGGAGCTGATGGGCTGCCAAGGGCTGTCCGTGCCGAACGAAGTCATGCACCACGTGGTGCAGGTCGAGTCGGCATTCAATCCCTATGCCATCGGCGTGGTGGGCGGCCGCCTCGTGCGCCAGCCCCGCAACCTTCCCGAAGCCTTGGCCACCGTCCGCATGCTCGAGGGGCGCGGTTTCAACTTCTCGCTCGGCCTGGCCCAGGTCAACCGCTACAACCTCGGCAAGTACGGCCTCGAGTCCTACGAGAAGGCGTTCGAGCCCTGCGCGAACCTCACGGCCGGCTCGAAGATCCTCGCCGAGTGCTACCACCGTGCCGGTGGCGACTGGGGCAAGTCCTTCAGCTGCTACTACTCCGGCAATTTCTCGACCGGCTTCCGTCACGGGTACGTCCAGAAGATCTATGCCTCCCTGCGGGAGGGGCGTGCCTCCGGGGTCGCGGCCGACGGCCAGGCCATCGAGGTGGTCGGCCGTACGGCCAGACGCTCGGTGCCGGTGAGCCGCTATCCGCTCTACGGCGGAGAGCCCGGATCGGCGCAGGCGACCGTCGCGACCGCCGATCCCGCGGCAGGCCGTCCTTCCCGGGCCGAAACCGTTCCTTCCCGCTACGAGACGGTCGCTGCCGTCGCGGCCCCTGCGCCCGCACCCGCCACGGCCGAGCCGGCCGTTCCGGCGCCGCCGCCGGTCGCCGCCGCGCAGCCCGCGCCTGCGGACAGCTTCCCGCCGATCGGCCGGGCCGTTCCCACCGGGACGGTTGTGGCCCGTGCGGTCGTCGCCCAGGCCGAGCCGGCGCCCGCCGAAGCGGCATCCGAACCGAAAAAGCGCGCGCGCGGGTCCGACCAGGCCTTCGTCGCGAGCGACCCGAACCAGGACGACGCTTTCGTGTTCTGACCCTTTTTCCTGCGGCGTCCCGGCCATGGCCACGCCCGCACCTGCGTCACCCAAGCCATCGTTCCACCCCCGTCAACCCATGGAGAGCAACTCGATGAAACTCAACAACCGCCGCATTTCCTCGTTCCTGATGGCCGCGCTGTTCGTCGCCGTCCTCGCCGTGCCGAATGTGCTGTTCGCGCAGACCTTCGAAGGCGCCGACCAGCGCGTCTGCGGCTTCTTCGACGACATCCGCGGCCTCCTGAACATGGCGTCGGTCGCGATCGTGACCATCGCCGTGATCATCGCCGGTTACCAGATCGCCTTCGCGCACAAGCGCATCTCGGACGTGGCGCCGATCCTGATCGGTGGCCTGCTGATCGGTGCGGCCAGCCAGATCGCCGGCATGCTGCTGCTGGGCGACGGCGCGACCGCCGAGACCGACTGCACCGCGATGATCGTCAACGCGCTGCCGATCGTCGCCTGATCGATCCCCCAGGATCGTTCGCGACCATGCGACAGCCATGAGGCCGCGATCGCCGGAACGCCCGGCGATCGCGGTTTCCTGGAATCGGGAGGATGCCGGGAGCGGTGTCCATCCGAGGGGCCAGGCGGCGAGCATGCCCGGATCCCGTCGATACACCGGCCTCGCCGCCAACGGCGACGGTCGTCCATCCCAAATCCAAGGAATCCAATCTGATGAATACCGCCAGTCGCCGTAGCCGTACGACCTCCTTCCTGATGGCCGCGCTGTTCGTCGCCGTCCTCGCCGTGCCGAACGTGCTGTTCGCGCAGACCTTCGAAGGCGCCGACCAGCGCGTCTGCGGCTTCTTCGACGACGTCCGCGGCCTGCTGAACATGGCGTCGGTCGCGATCGTGACCATCGCCGTGATCATCGCCGGTTACCAGATCGCCTTCGCGCACAAGCGCATCTCGGACGTGGCGCCGATCCTGATCGGTGGCCTGCTGATCGGTGCGGCCAGCCAGATCGCCGGCATGCTGCTGCTGGGCGACGGCGCGACCGCCGAGACCGACTGCACCGCGATGATCGTCAACGCCCTGCCTGTCGTCTATGCATAAGAACGTGCTCTTCCGCGGCTGCACCCGTCCCGCCATGTTCATGGGGGTGCCGTACATCCCCTTCTTCATCGGTGCAGGCGGGTCGTTGCTGATGGGGTTCTATTTCGGCCTGCAATACCTGCTGCTCATGCCGATCGTCATCTACGTGATGCGACAGATGGCGCGGCGGGACGAAATGATCTTCCGCCTGCTCGGCCTGAACCTGCAGTTCAAACTGCGGGCGCGCAACGTCAAGGAGCATGGGGGGATGTGGGTGTTCTCGCCGAACGCCTACCGCCTGTCCCGTCCCGGCGCGAAGCGCAGGATGTCCGGTCCGTTTATCCTCAGCGGCAGGATGACCGGGCCGGCCAAGGCCGCCAGCCGAGGAAAAGCGAACGCTTGACCCGTCCTCGTCCCCGGCTTCGTTTCTATCGAAGCCGGGGCGACGATGTCCAGGGGCCGATCCGGCGGACACCGGAGATCCGGAGCGATCCGGCATCCGGCCCGTGGACAACATCGGGCGGCGTGGCGAGAGCCGCACCGCCGGATGCCGTTACACAATGAGTTCGTCGTTCCACTGCCACAGCCCGGATCTCCCAGCGCATGTTCAACGCAGATACTTCCATCAGCGAGTTCGTCCCGTTCTCGTCGCACGTCTCGGCATCGGTCATCAAGACGCGGGATGGCGACTACCTGCTGTCCTGGCATCTGGAAGGCCTTCCGTTCGTCGGGCGCGAAGAGTGGGAGATCGAACACCGCCACAACACGTTCAACCGGTTGCTGCAGACGCTCCGGGCCCCGGACTTCGTGAACGTCGCCTTCTGGGTCCACGACATCCGTCGCCGGCGCCGGGTCAGCGTCAAGAGCAACTTCCGGCAGCGCTTCAACCAGGAGATGTCGGACGCTTACTACAGCGCGCTCTCCTCGCAGAAAATCATGCAGAACGACCTGTACTTGACGATGGTCTATCGTCCGGTCGTGGGCAGCAAACGCATGATGGAGAAGACCGCCGACCATGCGCGGCTCAAGGCCGAGGAAGAGCAGGCCATCGGCAAGCTGCACGAACTCGCCGGCAACGTCGAGGCCGTGATCAAGGACTACTCGCCCTATCGCCTCGGCATGTATGAAGGCGCCAACGGCGTCGTCTTCTCCGAAACGCTCGAATTCCTCGGCTACGTGCTGAACCGCATCGAGGAACCGGTGCCGGTGCTGCATGCGCCGATCTACAACTACCTGCCGGTCAGTCGGCACATGTTCTCGTCCAAGAGCGGCGACTTCGTGATCAACACCCCGACCGGGGCCAATCACTTCGGCGCGGTCCTCAACGTCAAGGAATATGTCGACGGGACCTATCCGGGCATCCTGAACGGCCTGAAATACCTCGATTTCGAATACATCCTGACCCATTCCTTCAGCCCCATGGGCCGTCAAGACGCACTGAAGGTCCTCGAGCGCACCAAGGGCATGATGATCTCCTCCGGCGACAAAGCCGTCAGCCAGATCGTCGAGCTCGATTACGCGATGGACCAGCTTTCGTCTGGCAACTTCGTGCTCGGCGAGTACCACTTCATCATGGTGGTCTACGCCGACACTCAGGAAGTGTTGGGCCAGCGCGTCGCGACCACCCGCGCGGAACTGTCGAACGCCGGTTTCGTGTCCTCCAAAGAGGACTTGGCCGTCGCGTCGTCGTTCTATTCCCAGTTGCCGACCAACTGGAAGTTCCGCACCCGCATCGCCAACGTCAGCTCGCTCAATTTCCTAGGCCTCTCGCCGCTGCACAACTTCGCCTCGGGCAAGCGCGACAACAACCCGTGGGGCGAGTGCGTCACCACGCTGCAGACCACCAACGGCCAGCCGTACTATTTCAACTTCCACGCGACGCATCCGGCCGAGAATTCGCTCGGCGAGAAGGCGATCGCGAACACGATGGTGATCGGCAAGTCCGGTACCGGCAAGACCGCGCTGATCAACTTCCTGCTCAGCCAGGTCCAGAAGTACAACCCGTCGCCCACGATCTTCTTCTTCGACAAGGACCGCGGCGCCGAGATCTTCGTCCGCGCCTGCGGCGGCAACTACCTCGCGCTCGAGAACGGCCAGCCCACCGGCTTCAACCCGTTCCAGTGCGAGCGCAACGAAGCGAACGTCCAGTTCCTCGCCGATCTGATCAAGGTGCTCGCCGGCAAGAAGCAGTACACCTCGCGCGACGAGGAGGACATCTTCCGCGCCGTCGAGAACATGCTCGATACGCCGATGCACCTGCGCAGCATGACCAACTTCCAGAAGAGCCTGCCCAACATGGGCGACGACGGCCTCTTCGCGCGCATGCGCAAGTGGACCAACGCCGGTTCGCTGGGCTGGGTATTCGACAACCCGCAGGACGTCATCGACCTGCAGAAGGCGAACATCATCGGCTTCGACTACACCGACGTCATCGACAACCCCGAAGTGCGCGTGCCGGTCATCAACTACCTGCTGCACCGTCTCGAAGAGCTGATCGACGGCCGTCCGCTGATCTACGTGATGGACGAGTTCTGGAAGATCCTGGACGGCGAGGGCGGACTGAAGGAGTTCGCGAAGAACAAGCAGAAGACCATTCGTAAGCAGAACGGCCTCGGCATCTTTGCGACCCAGAGCCCGGAAGACGCCCTGAAGAGTTCGATCTCCGCCGCGCTGATCGAGCAGACGGCGACCATGATCCTGTTGCCGAACCCGAACGCCAGTCGCGAAGACTACATCGATGGCCTCAAGCTCACCGATGCCGAGTACCAGGTCGTCAAGGGCCTCGACGAGCGCTCGCGCTGCTTCCTGGTCAAGCAGGGCCACGCCTCCAGCGTGTGCCAGCTCAACCTGCGCGGCATGGACGACGCCCTGGCGGTCATTTCGGCGTCCACCGACAACATCGAAATCCTGCACCGGCTGCTCGACGAAACGTCCGGCCAGAAGGGCGTCGCGATCGACGATCTCAAGCCCGAAGACTGGCTCGACCGGTTCTATGCCGAGCGCAAGGGGTCCGGCAAACGTACCGCTCAGCCGTCAGGAGACGGCCGCCGGGCGGTCGGAACTTGACTTTGTGACCGGAATCGCGTTTTAAGACGTTCTATTGGATACAAATTGCATTCAGGTTCACGGAATATCCACTCGCAATCAGGCCCAGAAACCACACCGGAGGTGCCTCATGAAGACCGACCGCAAGCCCCGTAACGCACGCAAAGCCCCGTTCCTGACCAGCATTGCCCTCGCCTGCGCGCTCGCGTCGGGCAACGCCAGTGCCGGCATCCCGGTGATCGACGGCACCAACCTCGGTGAAAAGATCGCCGAGTTCATCGAGCAGGTCGCGAAGTGGGGCATCGAGGCGGAGCGCTGGACTTCGCAGTACAGCCACTACATGCAGCAGCTCACCAAGCTCGACCAGATCTTTTCCCAGGCACAGCTCGCGTTCGGGCAGAAGTTCGAGCCGCGCAGTGAAACCGAGGGTGTCAGCGAGCGTTGCGGTGGCAATGGCATGGGCTTCTCGGACCTGATTGCCGCCTTCACCATGACGATGGACGGTGACCTTGTCGATCAGCAGAAGAAGGTCTGCACCTACATCGTGATCTTCCAGAACAAGAAGTACAACGATCAGGTCAAGGCGATGAACATGCTCATCGATCAGACCCGGGCAGACATCAAGAAGCAGGTGCTGCAGATGGCGGGTGCCAGTACGAACGGCGGCATGGATTCGAACACGGCCAATGCGACCGCTGGCTTGCAGACGATCCTGGCGAACTACCAGGAGTCCGAGCAGCGTGCGGCCATGTACGACGGCATGATCGCGACGCTCAAGACCGACCAGAACAGCCTCGCCGAGCGCGCCCTGAAGGGTGACAAGGGCCAGGGCATGCTGGCGTCCGCGGCGGGTGCTGTCATCTCGACTGCGGCGCTCGCGGGTGCGCTCGCCATCAACGAGGGCGACGCGCGCTGCACTCGCGACGGCAACAACATCACGTGCGACGATTGAAGTTCTTCCCATAAGCCTGCCTTGTTCCACCAAGGCAGGCCTTTGACGAGGTGATGGGCGTCAACTCCTACGGAAACAGAAGACGGCGACAGGACCAAGGCGGAATATATGTTCGATGTGATTGCATGGGCGTTCGATCATGCGGGTGCCGGGATGCTCCAGAAGCTCCTGCATCCTTCGGGGGCGGCATCGGTCGGGGACCTCGCGTACTTCGTCCTAATCTACGACTTCCTCCATTCGGAGATCGAGCACTTCGGGCTCGACATGTCGCGGTCCGTGACCGTGACCGCTGGCGGCATCGCGCTCGTGCTGATGACGATCTGGGTCTTCTTCCAGGGGTTGAGGTTCGTCACCGGCCAGAACCGCGAGTCGTTCCTGGCATTCCTGATGAGCTCGCTGCGCGCGCTGCTCATCGTCTCCGCCGCGATGACCTTCGCGACCACGAATTCCTCGATCTACAACTTCCTGACGGAAAAGCTGCAGGGCTCGATCACGGCCGCCGTGACCGGAAACAGCAGCGACAGTCCGAAGGAGATGATCGACAAGAACCTCGCTTACATGCAGTTGGGCCTGTCGAGCATCGACATCATCAAGGTCGAAGGCGACCAAGCGCTCACCGAGCGCCAGACGCGCGACATGTGGATGGTGGGTGTCGGTACGGCCGGTCCCGCGATGGTCGGCGGCGCGATGCTGTTGATGTACGAAGTGGCTTGGGCGCTGTTCATCGGTCTCGGACCGATCTTCATCCTGTGCCTGCTCTTCGATGTCACCAAATCCCTCTTCCAGCGATGGTTGCTGTACGGGATAGGCACGATGTTCTCGATGGCCGTGCTCGCCGCGATGATCGCGATCGCGACCAAGACCGTCATCGCCGTTGCAGAGGCATTCTGGGCCAGCGCGCTGGTGGGCAAGATCGTCGGTCTGGACATCAAGGACGGCATGGACTCCATGGCGCTCCAGCAGGGGGGCATTGGGCTCCTGCTGACGGTGTTGATCGTCTCAACGCCGCCGATGGTGGCCAACTTCTTCCAGGGCACCCTCGGCAACTTCTCTGCCTATGCCCAGATCAGTGGCGATCAATCGACCAATCGCGGGTGGGGGCGTGGTAATAACCACGGCGGCGAACGCGATCCTGGGCGGTCGCAGATGGGAACCATGGGCTCGGGAGAAGCCAGGCCCTATGGACCTCAGACGTCCTACGGTGGGCAGCCGGCATACGCTGGCGCTCCGACGCGAGTGACGAATCCAAGCAATGGTGCTCAGACCCAATCGGCTGGGCAGCGAGGCTTGGCTGGGGGCTCGACCGGCTCCGCGAGTGTCCCATCGGGCAGGCAAACGCCTCCGGCGGCGCCGCCGGATCCTACCTACACCTGAACGACGAGCATTGCGGTTTCCCCTATTCAGTGTTGATTGCGCTGTTTCTGGAGATCTTGCTGTCGCATTCCTCTGACTACAGGACTGGTTCGATGAATTCTAGAAACATAGCGACCTTGGTGCTGCTGCTGTTGGCGGCAGCCTTGTTCAGCCCCGAAAGTCGTGCTGAAGGGGGATGCCCTGATGGTTTCTTCCCGATCGGCGGTGGAACCGGGGGCTGGCAAGGCTGCGCTCCGATGGGCAACGGAGCTGGAGAACCCGCCGAAGAGTGGGAGACGCGATGGGGTGCCATCGCTACCGGGAATGGATTGTTCGGTGCGGCAGAAGGGGCTTCGAGCAAGTCCCAGGCCGAGAAGATCGCGCTCCGGAAGTGCAAGGAAAGCGGAAACACCGGCGGGAAGTGCAAGATCAAGGGCAGCTACCACGATCAATGCGCTGCGCTTGCTTGGGGAGACGCTGGCGCAATCGCCTTCCGCTCGCCCGACAGGGCCGACGCTGAAGCGAACGCGGTTGCGGCCTGTTCGCAGCAGACGACTAACTGCCAGCTTTACTATTCGGCATGTAGTTACCCTGTTCGTTTGAACTAGACTACTTCCTGCTGCCCCGGGATTCATGTGGGACTTGCATGGATTCCAGACTGCTGAAGACACAGCTGGCGGATCTTCCGGTTGTTGCCATGGGCGTTTTGGCTTCGGGTTCCGCGAAGGCGGCTGAACAACTGGTGATCGCGTGAAGAAGCGCTCGATCGTTCTGTCGTCCCTGCTTTCGTTCGCATGCCTGTCTGCGATGGGGGCAAAGGCCGAAGGCCGATGCCCTGATGGATATTTCCCCATCGGCGGAGGCAATGCCGGCTGGGAGGGATGTGCTCCGATCGGAGGCGGCAAAGAAGAGCCCGTCGAGCCTCACTGGGAGACGCGATGGGGCGCTGTGGCCGTGACGGACGGCGCCTACGGTTATTCCACTTCGTTCGTGACGAAGCGGGCTGCCGAGAAGGAAGCCCTGTCGCAATGCAAGCGAAATTCACATGGTGGGAAGTGCAAAGTCCGCCAGTCCTACCATGATCAATGCATCGCCCTGGCTTGGGGCGCAAACGGCAACATCACCAGCACGGCGGAAAAGGTGGGCCAAGCCGAAAACTTGGCGATGCAGGCATGTGGTCAATATTCCCGGGATTGCCGCATTTACTATTCCGGTTGCAGTTACCCGGAACGGGTGGACTAAAGCCGTTTCGAAAGCCCATCGTAAGAAAAAGCCGAGCATCGCTGCTCGGCTTTTTCATGTGGTGCCGGAAGTGGGACTCGAACCCACACGCTTTTAAGGGCGGCGGATTTTGAGTCCGCTGCGTCTACCGATTCCGCCATTCCGGCGCGGGCGCGCAGTATAGCCGAACGATCGGTCTCTCGATCTGGCTGCGACGTCCCTCGCCGCATCGGTCATTGTCGTCAGCGCGGGCCGCGGCCACCGCCACCAGCGCTGTTGCGCGGTCCCCGCGGGCCGCCTGCGCCGCCGGGACGGGGACCGCCGCCGGGGCGAGGGCCGCCGCCGCCCGGCCGCGGGTTGCCGCCAGGGCGGCCACCTCCCGGACGGGGTCCCCCTCCTTGCTTCTTGGGGCCGCCGCCGGGACGCGGTCCGCGAGGCCCCTGATCGCCGTAGGGGTTGTAACCGCCATTCGCATGGTCGGATGGGAACGAGCCCGCATTGCCCGGGTGCCCGTACGGCCTTGCCGGACGCCCCGCCGGCTGCTGGCCCTGCTTCTGCGGTCCCGCGGATTTCTGGCCGAACGGTTTCTTCGGACCGCGCGGGCCGGCGTTCCGGTGACCCGAGGGGCCGGTTTCCACACCCTCCGGGACGTACCAGGTGCGGAACGCGGCCGGGTTGCCTTCGGGCAGGGGCTTCATCCCGCCCTTCGGCTTCCGCTGCTTCAGGGGCTTGTGCTGCGCCTGTCGCGCGGCGGCTTCGCCGCTGACGGTGAGGTCGCCGCGCTTCTTGTTGCCGCCACGGCCGCGACCGCGGTCTTCGCGAACGTGGTCGAAACGGCGCAGTTCACGCCCCTCGTCGGCGGTGTTGTGGCCGTTGACGTAGGCCTGGCTGCGGCCGTCGCGGCCGATGTGCACCGTGGACTTGGCCGCTTTGCGCTGGCCGATCACCGGTTGCAGGGTCAGCGCCGGCGGCGGGCCTTCCTCGAGGCCGAGCTTCTTGCGCAGTGCCTCGACCTGTGCGGCCGGCAACTCCTGGCTCTGGCTACGCAGCAGCGGCTGCGGCAGCACGACTTCGCCGTAGCGGACGCGCTTGAGGCGGCTGACCTGGCAACCCTGCGACTCCCACAGCCGGCGCACCTCGCGGTTGCGGCCTTCGCTGAGGGTGACGCGGAACCAGTCGTGCGAGTCGGTGCCGCCGATGCGCTCGATCTCGTCGAACTTCGCCGGGCCGTCCTCCAGCGCGACGCCGCGCTGCAGGCGGTCGACGATCTTCTCCGAGACCACGTCCTCGCCCTCGGGCGCACGCACCCGGCAGACGTATTCGCGCTCGATCTCAGAGGAGGGATGCATCATCGCGTTGGCCAGCTCGCCGTCGGTGGTGAGCAGCAGCAGGCCGGTGGTGTTGATGTCGAGGCGACCGATCGCGATCCAGCGCGCGCCCTTGAGCACGGGCAGCGCCTCGAAGATCGTCGGGCGGCCTTCGGGATCCTCGCGGGTGGTCACTTCGCCCTCGGGCTTGTTGTACAGGAGGACGCGCGAGGGCTCGGTGAGCGCGCTGGCGACGAAGGTCTTGCCGTCGATCTCGATGCGGTCGCCGCCCTTCACGCTCATGCCGATCTGCGCGGTCTCGCCATTGACCTTGATCAGGCCGTCGGCGATGCGCTGCTCCAGCGCGCGGCGCGAGCCGAGGCCGGCTTGCGCGAGGACCTTGTGCAGGCGTTCCTCCAGACGTGGCGCTTCGGCGGCGGCCGGGGTTTCGCGCTTGAGCGACAGGGTACGGGTGGGGTGTTCTTTCATGTCAGGCTCCGGTGCTGTCGTCATCGGCGACGAGAGCGTCGTGTGGGGTGTCGGACGCCGCGTCGGCGTCGTGTTCGTGTTCGGGAGGGGTGTCTTCGGCATCGTCCGCAGCCGAGTCGGATGCCGCGCCTGCGTCGTCGGCAGGTTCGATTTCGTCGGAGGACGCATCGACATCGCTTTCGCTGCCGTCGGTGATTTCGTCGCCGTCGGAGCGCGCGTCGTTGTCCGCGCGGTCGTCCGCGACGCCGGCGGCGATCAGCGCGCCGGGTTTCGGCGCGTCGGGGTCCTCGAAGGTCAGCTGCGGGTCGAGTTCGCCGAAATCCTTCAGTTCAGACAGCGGCGGCAGTTCGTCGAGGCTCTTGAGGCCGAAGTAATCGAGGAAGGTGCGGGTGGTGCCGAGCAGTTCGGGCCGTCCGGGGACGTCGCGATGGCCGACCGAGCGGATCCACTCGCGCTCTTCCAGCGCCTTGATGATGTTGCTGCTGACCGCCACGCCGCGGACCTGCTCGATTTCGCCGCGGGTGATGGGCTGGCGGTAGGCGATGATCGCCAGCGTCTCGAGTGTGGCGCGGGTGTACTTGGTCTGGCGCTCGGTCCACAGGCGCGCGACCCAGGCATGCACGTCGGCCTGGACCTGGAAGCGGTAGCCGGACGCGGTTTCCGCCAGTTCGATGCCACGGTCGGCGCAGGCGGCGCGCAGGTCGTCCAGCGCCTGGTCGAGGCTGCCGTCCGGCACCGGTTCGTCCAGCGTGAACAGGCCGCGGAGCTGGGCCAGGGTCAGCGGCTGGTTGGCCGCCAGCAGGGCGGCTTCGACGATGCGGGTGATGAGGGTCTGGTCCATGGAACCGAATGCGTGGAGGGGGAGGGCTGAAGCGTGGGCTGCCGGAGGACGGGAGGCCTGGAAGCGAAAGGGGAGCACGTCCCGGTCAGGCCGGCGGTGGCGAGGTGTCGCCCGGAACGCCGGAGGCTTCGACCGCGTCGTCGAACTCGCTGGTCAACTCGCGGGAGACGGTCTCCCCGTCGCGACCGGTCGCCAGCGACTTCACGTAGATCGGTGCCTGCGGCGCTTCCTGCACGATGTCGAGCAACTGTTCCTTCGCCAGTTCGAGGATCGACAGGAAGGTGACGACCACGCCCAGCCGGCCTTCGCGCACTTCGAACAGCGACTCGAACCGGTGGAAGCTGCCGTCGGACAGCCTGCCGAGCACGTCGGTCATGCGCTGGCGGACGCTGAGCGCCTCGCGCTTGATCGAGTGGCCGGTGAACAGCTCGGCGCGCTTGAGCACGTCGTGCAGCGCCAGCAGCATCTCCTTGAGCTGCACCGGCGGCGGCAGCTTGACGCTGGCCCGGTCGGGCACGAACGCCGCCACCGGCGAGGTGTCACGTTCCATGCGAGGCAGGGCGTCCAGGTCCTCCGCCGCCTGCTTGAAGCGCTCGTAGTCCTGCAGCCGGCGGACCAGGTCGGCGCGCGGGTCGTCCTCGCTGCCTTCCTCGCTCGGCGGCCGCGGCAGCAGCATCCGCGACTTGATCTCGGCCAGGATGGCGGCCATCACCAGGTACTCGGCCGCCAGCTCGAACCGCATCTCGCGCATCACGCCGATGTATTCGACGTACTGCTTGGTGATCTCCGCGACCGGGATGTCGAGGATGTCGAGGTTCTGGCGGCGGATCAGGTACAGCAGCAGGTCCAGCGGGCCCTCGAAGGCGTCGAGGATGACTTCCAGCGCGTCCGGCGGGATGTAGAGGTCCTGCGGGATCTGCAGGACCGGCTGTCCCAGCACCGTCGCCAGCGGCATCTCGTGCTGCTGCGGCGCATGCGCCGGCGCGACGGATTCCTCGGCCGGGGCGGGCGCGATCTCAGTGCTCATGCGACGGAAGGATCATGACGAACGGATCATGGCGATGGCATTCGAAGGCGAGGGCGATCGACGACGGACGGGACGGCAGGCACGGTCGGGTCGCGGACCGTTTCGCGCGCGGTATCCGGGCCTTCCCCCGACCGGGACACCGAGTGCCGGCGCATCCGGGGGAGCGGGGACCGCGGGCCGGAAGGCGGAGCAGGCATCGTACTGGCTGCACGTCCCGGACCTTGCGGACGGGGCGGGGCGCGCGTTGCGGATCGAGGGCCCGACCAAGCGCCCGGTGGCCCATGCATCCGGCAGGGCTGTGGCGGGTGGTGAAGGTCATGGGCCTGGGGCCGGAGGGGTCGGCGGCGCCTCGGTCGCGGTGCCGGACGGCCGCTGTCGGCCCCGGGCGCTGTCGAGGGAACGCCGTTTGCCGGCCTCGAAACGATGGGCCAAGAGTACGGGCTGATCCGGCCGCTGTCCAGCGAGGCGCCCTCGCGCCTGAACGATCGCCGCCGGCGATCCACTATCCTGTCGCTCCCGTCCGAGGAATCGACCGCATGTGGTACGCCATCGAAGGCCATGACGCGCCGGATTCGTTGCCGCGGCGCCAGCAGGCGCGGCCGGCGCACCTGGCCCGGCTGGAAGCGCTGCGCGACGCCGGCCGCCTGCTGCTGGCCGGGCCGTTCCCGGCGATCGACGCCGAAGACCCCGGCCCGGCGGGGTATACCGGCAGCCTGATCGTGGCCGAGTTCGAGCATCTCGCCGCGGCCCGGGCCTGGGCCGACGCCGATCCCTACGTCGAGGCCGGCGTCTATGCCCGCGTCGACGTCCGTCCGTTCCGGCAGGTGCTGCCGTGAGCGATGGATTCCCCGCAGGCCCGCTTCCGCCCGAGGCGCGGATCGAAGCCATCCGCCAGCGCCTGATCGCCGCGCTCGCGCCGACGCTGCTGGAGATCGTCGACGACAGCCATCGCCACGCCGGCCACGCCGGCGCACGCGACGGGCGAGGGCACTTCATCGTCCAGATCGCGAGTCCGGCGTTCCAGGGCCTGTCGCCGGTGGCGCGGCATCGTGCGGTCTACGACGCTCTGGGCGATCTGATGCAGACCGACATCCACGCGCTGTCCATCCGTATCCCGTCCTGAGATGGTGCGGCGCAGCATGCGAGGCACTCGTGTTCCGGTGACACGAGGCTCGAAAATCGCAATAGATTTCAAAGGCTTGTGTGGAGAACTGCAGATCGCTTCGACCGTTGGTTCCCGCGCTTTACATCGTTTTGTGAAAACGGTTACATTGCGGTGAACGGGGCTTCGGGACACGTGGGCCGGCGATGGCATCGAGTGTGACGATCAGAGACGTGGCGCGGGTGGCCAAGGTATCGGTGGCCACCGTGTCGCGTGCGTTGAACGGCCACGAGAACGTCACCGAGGCAGTGCGCCGGCGCGTCCTGGCGGTCGCCAGCGAGCTGCGCTACAGCCCCCATCACGCCGCGCGCAGCCTCAGCAGCCGCCGCACCCACACGATCGGCGTGGTGCTGCCGGACCTCCACGGCGAATTCTTCTCGGAACTGATGCGCGGCATCGACCAGGTCGCCCGGGAGCGCGGGCTGCACCTGCTGGTGTCCAGCTACCACGGCCATCCCGAGGAACAGGCGGCAGCCCTGCGCGCGATGCGCGGCCGAGTCGACGGCCTGCTGGTGATGTCGCCGCACGCCGGCGATCTGGATTTCC
Source organism: Lysobacteraceae bacterium (assembly GCA_044227145.1). GTDB lineage: Bacteria > Pseudomonadota > Gammaproteobacteria > Xanthomonadales > Xanthomonadaceae > Lysobacter_I. The sequence continues at coordinate 11,732 of JBGAFR010000029.1, read as the reverse complement.
TGACCGAGAACCTGGCGGCGCTGCCAGCGGTGCTGATCAACTCGCAGCCGACGCAGGCCGGGCAGGTCGCGATCGGCATCGACAATTACGGCGGCGCGCGGCGGATGGTCGAGCACCTGCAGGCCTGCGGCCATCGCCGGATCGCCTTCATCGCCGGTCCGGAGAACAACTTCGATGCGCACGAGCGGCTGCGCGGCTACCGCGACGCACTGCTCGCCGTCGATCCGGCCACCGAGCCGCTGGTGCTGCCGGGGGATTTCAGCGAGGCCTCCGGCCATCTGGCGGGGCAGCGGCTGCTGTCCATCGCGCCGCGGCCGGAAGCGGTGTTCGCGGCCAACGACATGATGGCGCTCGGTTGCCTGTACGCGCTGAACCAGGCCGGCGTGCGAGTGCCGCAGGACATGGCGCTGGCCGGTTTCGACGACATCCCGCTCGCGCGCTACGTCATGCCGTCGCTGACCACGATGCGCGTGAACATCGCCGAATTGGGCGCGCACGCGATGCGCGTGCTGCTCGACGTGTACGCAGGCGAAAGCGTGGGCGACGCGCTGGCGGCGCTGGTGCCGGAGTTGATCGCGCGCGAATCGAGTGCCGAATCCGGCGCCAGGTCCCGGGCACGCCCCGGCGCCGCGCCTGCGTGACGAGGACCCAGGGGGCTTTTTTTTGGAAGACGATGTAACCGTTTACAGGCGACACCCACGATTCGATCAACCTTTGCTTCGCATGCCCTCGGGAGGGGCGCAGTCATGAACCACACTCGTCGTCAGACACCTCGCCGGTACCAGCGCTCGCTGCTCAGCGTCGCGCTCGCCGGCTGCCTGCTGGTCGGCGTGCCCGCCGCGTTCGCGCAGTCCACCGGCGCCACGCTCCGCGGCCAGGCCGCGGCGGACACCAAGATCACGGCGACCAACGTCGACACCGGTTTCACCCGCAGTGTCGAGGCCAGCGGCAGCGGCTACACGTTGCCCGGTCTGCCGCCCGGCACCTACCGCGTCAGCGTCGAGTCCGGGGGCCAGACCACCAGTCGCGATGTCGTCCTGCGCATCGGCGAGACCGTGACTCTCGATGCCGGCGCCGTGACCGGCGATGCCGGGGGCGCGAACGATCTGGATACGGTGAAGGTGGTGGGGACGTTGCTCACCGAGACGAAGACCTCGGAAGTGTCCGGCTACGTCAGTACCCGCCAGATCGAGGCGCTGCCGCAGTCTTCGCGCAATTTCCTCGCCTACGCGGACATCGTCCCGGGCGTCCAGTTCGTCAAGAACAACAACGGCGAAACGCAATTGCGCAGTGGCGCGCAGAGCGCCAACAACATCAACGTCTTCATCGACGGCGTCGGCCAGAAGAACTACGTGCTGCAAGGCGGCGTGACCGGCCAGGATTCCTCCTCCGGCAACCCGTTCCCGCAGCTGGCTGTGGGCGAGTTCAAGGTCATCACCCAGAACTACAAGGCCGAATTCGACCAGCTCAGCAGTGCGGCGATCGTCGCACAGACCCGCAGCGGCACCAACGATTTCGACGGCAGCTTCTTCTGGGACAAGACGCTGACGTCGTGGCGCGAGGCGAACGTGTTCGAGGACCGCAACGGCAACAAGACCGAAACCGGCGAAACCCAGTTCGGCGCCTCGTTCGGCGGCCCCATCGTCAAGGATGTCGCCCATTTCTTCGTGACTTACGAATCGAAGGAATTCGACCGTCCGAGGACGGTCGTCCCCGGCGCGGGCTTCACCGCCGATACGCTTCCCGCGCAGTTCCAGTCCCTGGTCGGCCCGGTGAGCGTGCCGTTCAACGAGGACCTGTATTTCGGCAAGATCGACTGGTCGATCGGCGAGAACCATTACTTCGAGTTCAGCGCGCGTCGCCGCAAGGAATCCGAGATCACCAGCGTCGGCGGCACCGAGGTCTACGACCACGGCGCCGACAAGAGCAACGACGAGACCCGCTACGACTTGCGCTACCAGCTCACCCTGGGCGATTGGCTGAACGATGCCCACCTGACCCACGAAGATGCGTTCTACTCGCCGCGACCGGTCAATTTCGACAACGGCTACGTCCTGACCTGGATGAATCCGAGCAACCCCAACGACAACCAGGACGTGCTGCAGACCGGCGGCGGTCGCAACTTCCAGAACAAGGGACAGAAAGGCTGGTCCTTCCAGGACGACCTGACCTTCACCGGGCTCGCCGGGCACACCTTCAAGGCCGGCATCAAGTACAAGGCGGTGACTCTGGAGACGACGGAGCAGAACGCCTTCAACCCGCAGTTCTACTACGACATCAACGGGAACCTCACCGATCCGTGGCGGGTCGAGTTCGGCACCGGGCTCCCGGGCGTCGCCGCGGGCAGCGTGTCCAGCAAGAACAAGCAGTTCGGGATCTACTTCCAGGACGACTGGGACGTCACCGACAAGCTGACCCTCAACCTCGGCCTGCGCTGGGACTACGAGCAGAATCCCTCGTACACCGACTACGTGACCCCGGCTAGCGTCGTCGCTGCGCTGAATGCGGTCGACCCGCGCGGCAACGGCACCCAGACCTACGCCCAGACGTTGGCGCTCGGCGGCATCGACATCAACGACTACATCAGCAACGGCCACAACCGCAGCGATTTCAAGGGCCAGTGGCAGCCGAGGCTCGGATTCTCGTACGACCTCAACGGCGACCAGCGCCACGTCCTCTTCGGCGGTGCCGGCCGTTCCTACGACCGCAACCTGTACGACTGGCTGCAACTGGAAGCCACGAAGGCGACGTTCCCCACCACGACGTTCCACTTCAATACGGCGCTGCATCCGTGCGCGGTCGGGGTCGGCGATTGCCTGGCCTGGGATCCCGCCTATCTCAATCCGGATACGCTGCGTGCGCTGGCTTCGGTGTCCGGCGCCGGCCGCGAGATCGACATGCTCAACAACGATCTCAAGACGCCGTATTCCGACCAGTTCAGTTTCGGCATGCGCAACGCGTTCGACCTGTGGGGGCAGTCCTGGACATCGTCGGTGACGCTGTCGCGGATCGAAAGCCACGACGGCTTCGCTTACCTGCTCGGCAATCGACTGCCGAGCGGTGACTTCTTCGCGCCGGGCACGACCTGGGGACCACCGTGGGGCGCCGGCGTCCCGGGCTTCGGATCGCTGATCCTGGGCACCAACGGCATCGAGACGCGTTCGAACGCGCTGCTCGTGAGCCTCGAAAAGCCGTTCACGCGCGCATCGAGGTGGGGCGCGACGCTGGCGTACACCTACACCGACGCGAAGGAAAACCGTCAGTTCGGCGAACACTACGCCCTCGACTATCCGACGCTGTCGGGGTTCGGCTGGAAGAAGGCGGGTGGCGTGTCGCCCCATCGCCTGGTGATGACCGGGATCTACGAGCCCTGGGACGACCTGACGTTCTCCGCCAAGCTGACGCTGGCGACGCTGGCGCCGCGGTATGGCGTCAACTGCTACGACGCGCCGACGTGGAACGACTGCAAGTTCGATCAGTACACCCCGAACGGCACGTTCGGCGAGAAGTACTTCGACATCGCGATGGAGAAGCAGTGGGATACCGGCACCGACCTGAAGCTCAGGCTCCGGGCCGATGTCTTCAACGTGTTCAACTGGACCAACTACACCGGCTACGACGATTGGTGGGGTGGCCCGGGCGATGCGAACCAGAACTTCGCGAAGCCGAACGACGCGTCCTACCGCACCCGCCAGTTCAAGCTGACGCTGGGCCTGGTCTGGTGACCGCCGCTCCCGCCCGGTCCCTCCGCCGGGCGGGACTTCCCCGAAACGGGAGCACGATTTGACACGCAGGCTGTTTCGCTTCATCGCCGGACTGGGGCTGTGCCTTTCTCTCTCCGTGGCCCCGGGTTGCCGTCGCGTCCCCGAGACGGCGCCCGCCCCGGGTCCGGCGACTTCTTTTTCCGCGGGGCAGCCGTTGCCGCCCCTGTTCGACGACATCGAGCGGCGCACGTTCGACTATTTCTGGGAGACGACCCCGGCGGCGACCGGGCTCGCGCCCGATCGCCATCCGTCGCGTCCGTTCTCCAGCGTCGCCGCGATCGGGTTCGCGTTGACGGCCTATCCGGTCGGCGTCGAGCGCGGCTGGGTCGCGCGTGCGCAGGCGGCCGAGCGCACGCGGGCGTCCCTTCGCTTCCTGCGCGACGCGCCGATCGGGCCCGACGCGCGCGGGAAAACCGCGTATCGCGGCTTCTACTACCACTTCCTCGACATGCAGACCGGCGCGCGGTTCGACAAGTGGGTCGAGCTGTCGAGCGTCGATACCGGCCTGCTGATGATGGGCGTGCTGTTCGCGCAGAGCTACTACGACCGCGACGATCCGGTCGAAGCCGAGATCCGTGACATCGCCGAGACGCTGTACCGGCGCGTCGAGTGGGATTGGATGCAGCCGCGATCGCCGGCCATCTCGATGGGCTGGTCGCCGGAAAAGGGGTTCATTCCCCACGACTGGCGCGGCTACAACGAGGCGATGCTGGTCTATGTGCTGGCGCTGGGCTCGCCGACGCATCCGGTCGCGCCCGAGGCGTGGCAGGCGTGGACCCGCGATTACGATCGCACCTGGGGCACCTTCGAAGGACAGACGCATCTGGGGTTCGCGCCGCTGTTCGGGCACCAGTACAGCCACGTCTGGATCGATTTCCGCGGCATCCGCGACGCGTACATGCGCGAGAAAGGCCTCGACTATTTCGAGAACAGCCGGCGCGCGACGCTCGCCCAGCGCGCTTATGCCATCGCCAATCCGATGCGCTGGAAGGGCTACGACGGCGAGGTGTGGGGATTGACCGCCTGCGACGGTCCGCAGGGCACGCGACAGTCGTATCTCGGCGAGATGCGCGAATTCCGCGGCTACAGTGCGCGCGGCGCCGGCAAGGTCGACGGCTTCGACGACGGCACGCTGGCGCCGACCGCGGCGCTCGGCTCGCTGCCGTTCGCACCCGAGATCGTGGTCCCGGCCGCGGAGGCGATGCACGCACGCCACGGTGCGGAGCTGTACGACCGCTACGGCTTCCTCGACGCGTTCAATCCGAGCTTCGAGTACGACGTGCCGCTGGTCACCGGGCGCATCGTGCCGGGCAAGGGCTGGTTCGCCAGCGACCATCTCGGGATCGACCAGGGGCCGATCCTCACCATGATCGCGAACCAGCGCGACGGCCTGATCTGGGACACGATGAAGCGCAACCCGCACATCCGCCTCGGCCTGCAGCGCGCCGGCTTCACCGGCGGCTGGCTGGACACGCCGGTCGCCGCCGCGACGCCGTCGCGATAAGGTGCCGGCATGCGTCACTGCGCCCGCGCCTGTCTCCTGCTGCTGTGCACCCTGCTGGCGTCGGCAGGCTGCGAACGCGCGAGGCAGGAGACCGTGCTGCACTTCTGGGCGATGGGTCGCGAGGCCGAGATCGTGGGTGCGCTGATCCCGGAATTCGAGCGCGAACACCCCGGCATCCGCGTCGAAGTGCAGCAGGTGGCGTGGACCGCGGCGCACGAAAAACTGCTCACCGCCTACGCCGCGGACGCGCTGCCGGACGTGTTCCAGCTCGGCAACACGTGGATGCCCGAGTTCGCCGAACTGCATGCGCTCGAGCCGCTGCAGCCCTACGTCGATCGCTCGCAGGCGGTGACGGCGTCGGATTACTTCCCCGGCATCTGGGATACCAACGTCGTCGACGGCGGCCTGTACGGCATCCCGTGGTACGTCGACACGCGCCTGATCTTCTATCGCAAGGACCTGCTGGCGCAGGCCGGCTTCACTGCGCCGCCGCGCACCTGGGCGGAGTGGGAGACGCAGATGGCGGCGATCAAGCGGCAGCGCGGCCGCGACCGCTACGCCATCCTGCTGCCGCTCAACGAATTCGAGCAGCTGCTGTCGTTCTCGCTGCAGCAGGACGATCCGTTGCTGAACGGCGCGCACAGCAATCTCGACAGCCCGGGCTTCCACCGTGCGCTGGATTTCTACGTCGGCATGTTCCGCCACGGCTGGGCGCCGCCGATGTCGGAGACGCAGATCTCGAACGTCTGGGACGAATTCTTCAACGGGATGTTCGTGTTCTACGTGTCCGGGCCCTGGAACATCCGCGAGTTCCGGCTGCGCGCGCCGCCGGCGTTGAAGGATGCATGGGGCACTGCGGCCTTGCCGGGCCCGGACGGCCTCGGTGCCGGCATCGCCGGCGGGACCAGTCTCGTGATCTCGCGGCATTCGCCGCGCAAGGCCGAAGCCTGGGCCTTCATCGAGTACCTGTCGCGCCCGGACGTGCAGCGGCGTTTCCATGCGGAGATCGGTGACCTGCCGCCGCGGCGCAGCACCTGGGACGATCCGGCACTGCGTGCCGATCCGTACGCGGCCGCGTTCCGGGACCAGCTCGAGCGCGTGAAGCCCACGCCGAAGGTGCTGGAGTGGGAGCGCATCGTGCAGGAGATGCGGCTCGCGAGCGAGCGCGTGGTGCGCGGCGGCGAGGCGCCGGACAAGGCGGTGCGCGAACTGGACGCCACCGTGAATGGCCTGCTCGAGAAACGGCGCTGGGTCGAGGCGCACCGTGCGCCCGCCACGGAAGCCGCGCCATGAACGGCCGGCTCGCGGCGTGGACCTTCGTGGCCCCCGCGCTGGCCGTACTGGCGGTGTTCTTCGGCCTGCCGGTGCTGGCGGCGCTGCTGTTGAGCCTCAGCGACTTCGATCTGTACGCGCTGGCCGACTGGAAGAACCTCCGCTTCGTCGGCCTGCACAACTATGCCGACCTGCTGCAGACTCCGCTGTTCTGGAAGTCGCTGGGCAACACCTTCTACTTCGTGCTGGTCGGCGTGCCACTGTCGATTGGGACATCGCTGGGCGCCGCGCTGTTGCTGCACGCGCCGGTCACGCGCTTCCGCGCGTTCTTCCGCACCGCGCTGTTCGCGCCGGTGGTGACCACGCTGGTCGCCGTGGCGGTGATCTGGCGCTATCTATTCCACACCAGCTATGGCCTCGTGAACTGGATGCTGGGGCATCTGGGCATCGCGCCGGTCGACTGGCTGGGCGATCCGCACTGGGCGATGCCGACGATCATCCTGCTCGCGGTGTGGAAGAACTTCGGCTACAACATGGTGATCTTCCTCGCCGGCCTGCAGGCCATCCCGCAGGACCTGTACGAGGCCGCGCGCATCGACGGCGCGACCCGCTGGCGGCAGCTCCTGCACATCACGCTGCCGATGCTGGGCCCGGTACTGATGGTGGTCGGCGTGATCACCGTCGCCGGCTACTTCCAACTGTTCGCCGAGCCCTACGTGATGACCCGCGGCGACCCGCTGCAGAGCACGGTCAGCGTGCTCTACTTCATGTTCGAGGAAGGCTTCCGCTGGTGGAACCTCGGCCGGGCGTCCGCGGTCGCGTTCCTGCTGTTCCTGATCATCTTCGCCGTGACCACGCTGATGCTGCGCCTCGGGCGCCGCCGGGGTCTGGCATGAGCGCCGTCCGCGCCGTCGGCGATTCGCGCGGGCATGCGCTGCTGGTGCATGCCGCGCTGATCGTGCTGGCGCTGCTCAGTCTCGCGCCGTTGCTGTGGATGCTGTCGGTGTCGTTCATGCCGGCCGGCGGCGCCAGCCGGTTCCCGCCGCCGCTGCTGCCGGACGTGCCGACGCTGGACAACTACCGCGCGCTGTTCCAGCGCATCGGCATGGGCGGCTACTTCCTCAACAGCGTGCTGGTCTCGAGCGCGATCACGCTGCTGTCGCTGCTGATCAACGCCATGGCCGGGTACGCCTTCGCCAAACTGCGCTTCGCCGGCCGCGAGCGACTCTTCAAGGTGCTGCTCGCGGCGCTGGTGATCCCGTCGCAGGTGACGATGCTGCCGCTGTTCCTGATGCTCAAGGAAATGGGCCTGGTGAACAGCTACGCCGGCGTGGTGATCCCGGGGCTGGCGTCGATCTTCGGCATCTTCCTCGTGCGCCAGTACGCGCGTTCGATCCCGGACGAGCTGATGGAAGCCGCGCGCATCGACGGTGCCGGCGAATGGCGGATCTTCTTCCGCATCGTGTTGCCGATGCTCAAGCCGGTGCTGGTGACGCTGGCGATCTTCACCTTCATGGGCAGCTGGAACGACTTCATGTGGCCGCTGATCGTGCTTACCGACCAGACCCACCAGACCCTGCCGGTCGCGCTGGCCTCGCTGTCGCGCGAACACATCCAGGACGTCGAGATGATGATGGCCGGCGCCGTGCTGACGGTGACGCCCGTGCTGCTGCTGTTCCTCGCCCTGCAGCGCTACTACATCCAGGGCCTCCTCCTCGGGAGCGTGAAAGGGTGAGCAGCCACGCTTGCGCGGCACTGCCGCGCGTGGCTGCGAACGCCCGTGCATGGGTGAGGGCGCGTGCTCGCGCGGCACTGCCGCGCACGCGCCTGAACGCCCGACCATGGATGGTCGGGCCGGGCGATCTGCAGTCCATCACGTCGCGCCATGGATGGCATGGCGCTTTTCTCCAGATCGGCAGTCGATCCAGATGAAATTCCTCTCCCTGCTCACATCGTTGCTGCTGTTCCTTTCCCCTTACGCCGCCCGAAGCGCCGACAGCAGCAAACTCCTCGACGACTTCTCAGACGCCACCCCCTGGCGCGTCATCGCCTCCACCCAGGTCACCGGCACCCTCCGCACCGACGCCGGCGCGCTCTGCCTCGACTACGACTTCAACGGCGTCTCCGGCTACGTCGGCCTGCAGCGCGATCTGCCGCTGGACTATCCCGACAACTACCGCTTCGACCTGCGCCTGCGCGGCGATTCGCCGGCGAACGATCTCCAGTTCAAGCTGATCGACGCCAGCGGCGACAACGTGTGGTGGGTCAATCGGCCGAAGTACGCGTTCCCGCACGACTGGACCGCCGTGCGCTACAAGCGCCGCATGATCGGCAAGGCCTGGGGGCCGGGCAGCGATCCGCTGTTGCGCGCCAGCGCGAAACTCGAATTCACCCTCAACAACAGCGGCGGCGGCAAGGGCACGGTCTGCTTCGACGACCTGCGCTTCACGACGCTGCCGGCGGACGTGGCCACGCCGCGGATCGTGTTCGCGCGCGCGACGACGCACGGCCGCGATGCGGCGAACGCCATCGACGGCGATCCCGCGACGGTGTGGATCGGCGGCAAGGGCACGCAGCGCCTTGTCCTCGACCTCGGCCAGTCGACCGAATTCGGCGGCCTGCGGCTGGACTGGAAGGATCGGCCCGCCGAGTACGCCGTGCTGGCGTCCGACGACGGTCGCGACTGGCGCACGTTGCGCACGGTGTCCGGCAGCGACGGCGGTCGCGACTGGATCGCGACGCCCGAATCCGAGGCGCGCTACGTCGCGATCGAGAGCCGCGACAACGCGGCGGGTCTCGCGCAGGCGTCGGTCGAGCCGCTGGCGTTCGCGACGACGCCGAATGCGTTCGTCGCCTCGGTGGCGCAGGACTCGCCGCGCGGTCGCTTCCCGCGCGGCTTCAGTGGCGAGCAGCCGTACTGGACGATCCTCGGCGTCGACGGTGGCCGCGAGCAGGGCCTGATCGGCGAGGACGGTGCGATCGAGGTCGCGAAGAGCGGCTTCAGCCTCGAGCCGTTCGTGCGCGTCGACGACACGCTGCTGGATTGGGCCGATGTCGCGACCGCACAGTCGCTGGAGGACGACTTCCTGCCGATCCCGAGCGTCGACTGGACGCACGCCGCCGCGTCGCTGCGCACGACCGCGTTCGTCGATCGAGACACCACCGGCGAACGCACGCAGATCGTGGCCCGCTACCTGCTGTCGAATCCATCGTCGGAGCCGCACGATTACACACTGGCGCTGGCGGTGCAGCCTTTCCAGGTCAACCCGCCCGGCCAGTTCCTCAACACCACCGGCGGCGTCAGTCGCATCGCGTCGCTGGCGATCGGCGCGGACGGTGTCGTGCAGGTCGACGGCAGGCCACGCGTCTACCCCGGGCATGCGCCCGACGCCGCGTTTGCGACCGCGTTCGATGCCGGCATGGCCAGCGCGCATCTCGCTTCCGGCGACCTGCCGGCATCACGTCGGACCGAGGACATCACCGGGCTCGCGTCCGGCGCACTACTGTATCGCTGGCGCCTGGCGCCGGGCGAATCGCGCGAGGTCAGCGTGGTGGTTCCGTTTAGCGGTGCGCCGTTCTGCGAAGGCAATGCCTGCTCCGCCGAACAGCGCCAGCGCGTGGTTGCCGACGCATGGCGGGCGAAGCTTGGCGAAGTGCGTTTCACCGTGCCCGAGGAAGGGCAGCCGCTGGTCGACACCCTGCATACCGCGCTGGCGCACCAGCTGATCTCGCGCGTGGGGCCGCGGCTGCAGCCGGGCACGCGCTCGTACGCGCGGAGCTGGATCCGCGACGGCGCGATGATTTCCGAAGCGCTGCTGCGCATGGGCCGGCAGGACGCGGTGCGCGAGTATCTCGAATGGTACGCGCCGTACCAGTTCGACAACGGCAAGGTGCCGTGCTGCGTCGACGATCGCGGCAGCGACCCGGTGCCGGAGAACGACAGCCACGGCGAACTGATCTTCGCCATCGCCGAATACGCGCGCTACACCGGCGACGATGCCTTCCTGCGCCGCATGTGGCCGCACGTGCGCGCCGCGTTCGACTACATGGAGACGCTGAGCGCCAGCGAGCGTACCGAGGAGAACCGCGCCCGCGGTCCGGCGTTCTACGGGCTGATGCCGGTGTCGATCAGCCACGAAGGCTATTCGGCCAAGCCGATGCATTCGTATTGGGACGACTTCTGGGCGCTGCGCGGCTACAAGGACGCGGTGTGGATCGCACAGCGGCTGGGCGAGGGCGACGATGCCGCGCGCATGGCGGTCGCGCGCGACCGCTTCGCCGGCGACCTGCACGCCTCGCTGCAGGCGGCGACGGCGAAGCACGGCATCGACTACCTGCCCGGTGCCGCGGAACTGGGCGATTTCGACCCGACCTCGACCACCATCGCGCTCGCACCCGGCGGCGAACAGCCGCGGTTGCCGCAAGACCTGCTCCACGGTACGTTCGAGCGCTACTGGCGCGAGTTCGCCCAGCGCCGCGACGGCCAGCGCGAATGGAAGGACTACACGCCGTACGAGTGGCGCAACGTCGGCGCGTTCGTGCGCCTGGGCTGGCGCGATCGCGCCTGGGAGGCAGTGCGTTTCTTCTTCGCCGACCGCGCGCCGCAGCCGTGGAACCAGTGGGGCGAGGTCGTGTCCCGCACGCCGCGCAAGCCGTTCTTCCTCGGCGACCTGCCGCATGCATGGGTGGCGTCGGATTTCGTGCGCTCGGCCCTGGACCTGTTCGCCTACGGCCGCGAGGACGACGACGCGATCGTGCTGGCCGCCGGCATTCCCGCGCGCTGGCTGGACGGGCAGGGCATCGCCATCGATGGCCTGTGCACGCCGCAGGGCGCGCTGGGCTACACGCTGCGGCGCACTTCGGACGCACTGGAGCTGACGCTGTCCGCCGACACGCGCCTGCCGTCCGGCGGCGCCGTGCTGTCGTGGCCGCTGGGAGATGCGAAGCCGGGGCGCACGACGATCGACGGGCGCACCGTCACTTGGCGTGCCGGTGAGCTTGCGATCCCGCCCGGTGCGCGCCGGGTGCGCATCGGGCTGCGTTAGTCGAACGCAAAAAAATCCCCGACCGGCTTTCGCCTGATCGGGGGCGCCACCCGTGGAGGGGGAGGGGGAGGCGTCTTGGAAAGCGTCAGTAGGGCGACGGCTCCGCGAGCGTGCCGCCATGGCTGGCGATGACGCCGGAATAGAAGC
>JBGAFR010000028.1:0-38572 GCA_044227145.1 Lysobacteraceae bacterium | reverse complement strand
GCGCCGCGGGTCACCGGGGTCTCGGTCACGGTCGACACCGACGCCACCGGGGAACGCGTCACCACCTGGTTCGGCGACATCCGTTTCGATCCGCGCGGGATGCGTTGAGCTGCTGCAGAGGCGGCGTACTGGCCGGTCCCGGCCGCTTTTTCCGGTTGAACAGACATCGTCGCCCTTTTCGGAGCCCGTTTCATGCCCGTCGCGTCCCGCCGTACGCCGTTCGTCCTGCTGTCCCTGCTCGCCGCCGGCACCGCGTGGGCCGGGCCGAAGGAAGACATGAAGGCGATGAGCGCGAAGTTCCTCGCCCAGCGCAGCTACCACGTGCGCATGGAGAGCAGCGACAAGCGCGCGGGCATCACCGACATGGACTTCGTCGCCCCGGACCGCTACCGCATGCGGATGGCGCAGGGCACGCAGTACGTGATCGGCGACACCATGTACATGAACATCGACGGCCACAACATGAAGGTGCCGATGCCCAAGGGCGCGATGACCCAGTGGCGCCAGAACGACCACGTCTTCCGCGAAGTCGACAAGATGCAGATCCAGGCGCTGGGCGCCGACGTCGCCGACGGCAAGCCGGCGAAGAAATACCGCATGACCTCGGCCGGCCAGGTGCCCACCAGCACCCTGATCTGGGTCGGCATCAACGATCTGCCGATCAAGCTCGAGACCACCGGCACCTACGCCGGTCGCACGATCACGACCACGATCCACTATTCGCGGTTCAACGACCCGACGATCCGCGTCGATCCGCCGAAGTAAGCGGCGAATCGCACGACCCTCGCCTGTCGCGGCAGGGCCGGGCACAATGGGGTCATGTCCACGCCGCGCCCGCACGACAGGCCGTCCGATCTGTCGCCCTCGCCCGGCGACGAGGTCAAGCGCACGACGTGCTACATGTGCGCGTGCCGATGCGGCCTCAAGGTCTGGATCAAGGACGGCCGCATCCGCTACCTGCAGGGCGATCCCGATCATCCGGTGAATCGCGGCGTGCTCTGCGCCAAGGGCTCGGCCGGGATCATGCAGCACGCCTCGCCCGCGCGCCTGCGCAAGCCGCTGCTGCGGACCGGTGAGCGCGGCAGCGGCGAGTTCCGCGAGATCGAGTGGGACGAGGCGCTGGCGATCGCGACGGCGTGGCTGAAGCCGATCCGCGAAACGAATCCCGACGCGCTCGCCTTCTTCACCGGCCGCGACCAGTCGCAGGCGCTCACCGGCTGGTGGGCGCAGCAGTTCGGCACGGTCAACTACGCCGCGCATGGCGGGTTCTGTTCGGTGAACATGGCCGCGGGCGGGCTGTACTCGCTCGGCGGCAGTTTCTGGGAATTCGGCGAACCCGACTGGGAGCACACGCGCTACCTGATGCTGTGGGGCGTGGCCGAGGACCACGACTCCAATCCGATCAAGCGCGGCCTCGGCCGGCTCAAGGCGCGCGGCGCGAAGATCGTCGCGATCAATCCGGTGCGCACCGGTTACGGCGCGATCGCGGACGAGTGGGTCGGCATCCGCCCGTGGCCGAGGACCACGACTCCAATCCGATCAAGCGCGGCCTCGGCCGGCTCAAGGCGCGCGGCGCGAAGATCGTCGCGATCAATCCGGTGCGCACCGGTTACGGCGCGATCGCGGACGAGTGGGTCGGCATCCGCCCCGGCACCGACGGCCTGCTCGCGTTCGCGCTGGTCCACGAGCTGCTGCGCAGCGACCGCATCGACCTCGATTTCCTTGTTCGCAGCACCAACGCGCACTGGCTGGTGATCCGCGATCCCGGCGGTGCGGAGGACGGGTTGTTCGCGCGGGACGAACACGGCAAGCCGCTGTGCTGGAATCGAGACGCGGTGACACCTCCCCTTTCGCACAGCGAAGGGGGAGGCCGGGAGGGGGGCGACTCGGTGCAAGCAGCGCGGGAGGTTTCGAGCGTGGAGAGTGCATCCACCCCTCCCCGACCCTCTCCTTCGCTGCGCGAAAGGGAGGGCGTGCGTGCCACCGGCGCAGTCGCGCCGGCCGACGCCATCGATATCTCGCCCGCGATCGTCGGCAAGGTCGTGCTTCCCGACGGTCGACGTGCGGTGCCGGCGTTCCAGCTGATCGCCGAACGCTATCTCGATCCGCAGTACGCACCCGAGGCCGTCGCCGAGCGCTGCGGCGTGCCCGCCGACACCATCCGCCGCCTCGCGCGCGAGCTGGCCGATGCCGCGTTCGACAGCGGCCTCGAGCTGCCGATCGCCTGGACCGATGCCTGGGGGCGCACGCACGACACGATGGTCGGCCGTCCGGTGTCAATGCATGCGATGCGCGGGATCAGCGCGCACAGCAACGGCTTCCACACCTGCCGCGCGCTCCATCTGCTGCAGATGCTGCTCGGCGCGGTCGATGCGCCCGGGAGTTTCCGCTACCAGCCGCCGTTCCCGAAGCCGGTGCCGCCGGCGAACCGGCCGGGCCGCAGGCGTCGCGAGGACGGTTCGCTCGACGCCGCTCCGCTGGGCTTCGTGCACGGGCCGGAAGACCTCGTGGTCGACGCGAAGGGACAACCGCAGCGCATCGACCAAGCGTTCTCGTGGGCGTATCCGCTGGCCTCGCACGGCATGCTGCACACGGTGATCCGCAACGCGTGGGCCGGCGATCCATACCGCATCGACACGCTGTTCCTGTTCATGGCGAACATGAGCTGGAACTCGGCGATGAACACGCGCGAGACGATGCAGTGGCTGACCGATCGCGATGCCGACGGCGCCTACCGCATCCCGCACGTGATCTACAGCGACGCCTATGCCAGCGAGATGGTGGCGTACGCCGACCTGGTGCTGCCCGACACGACGTACCTGGAACGCTTCGACGCGATCAGCCTGCTCGATCGCCCGATCTCCGACGCCGACGGCGCGATGGACGCGCTGCGCATGCCCGTGTTCGAGCCGGCGACGCAGCCCGACGCCGACGGCCGGCCGCGCGACGTGCGCGGCTTCCAGTCGGTGCTGCTCGACCTCGGCGCGCGGCTGGGGCTGCCGGGCATGGTCGACGAGACCGGCGCGCCGAAGTACCGCGACTACGCCGACTACATCGTGCGTCACGAGCGTGCGCCCGGCGTCGGCCTGCTCGCGGGCTGGCGCGGCGCCGACGGCACCGCGCAGGGCAAGGGCGCGCCGAACCCGGACCAGCTCGCGCGCTACTCCGAGCACGGCGGCGTCTGGCATGCAGCGATCCCCGAGTCCGCGCGCTACTTCAAGACCATCAACCGCGATTACCTGCAATGGGCGCACCGGCTCGGCTTCCTCGCCAGCGACGCGCCGATCGTGCTGCAGCCCTATTCCGAGACGCTGCAGCGGTTCCGGCTCGCCGCGCAGGGCCACGGCGCGCACGTGCCGCCACCGGAACATCGCGCGCGCATCGCGACGCACTTCGACCCGCTGCCGTTCTGGCACGAACCGTTCGCGATGGCGCAGGTCGACGGCGAGGCGTTCCCGCTGAGCGCGATCACCCAGCGGCCGATGTTCATGTACCACGCCTGGGGCTCGCAGAACGCGTGGCTGCGCCAGATCGCGACCCGCAACCGGCTGTACCTGCATCCCGACACCGCGGAGAAGCACGGCATCGGCGACGACGACTGGATCGAGGTGTCCTCGCATCACGGCACGATCACCGTGCAGGCTGCGCTGGCGTCGAACGTGCAGCCGGACACGGTGTGGACCTGGAACGCGATCGGCAAACGCCGCGGTGCGTGGGGATTGTCGAAGGACGCACCGGAGGGCACTCGCGGCTTCCTGCTCAACCACCTGATCTCCGACCGCACGCCGCGCGGCGACTACGCCAACGCCGATCCGGTCACCGGACAGGCGGCGTGGTTCGACCTGCGCGTGTCGATCCGCCGCGCCGACAGCGCCGGCATGAGCGCACCGCAGTTCGTGCCGATCGACCTGCCACCGCGAACTCGCGGGGAAGCGCCCGCATGAGGCCGGGCACGCTGCGCTTCGCCGGCTGGGCCTGCATCGCGCTGGCGAAGGTCGGCAGTCTGATCGGCCTGTGGCTGGTGCTGCGCACGGCCGATGTCGGGGCCCCGCAGGCGTCCGGCGGCTGGCCGCTCGCGGTCCTGGTCGCACTCGTGCTCGGCGTCGCGCTGCTCGGGCTGCGCCTGCTGGCGCGCGGAGGCGCGGCATGAGCGCCGACCTGATGATCACCCTGCTGGTGCTGGTCGGCGCGGTCGCGCTGTTCGTCAGCGAGAAGTTGCCGGTGGACGTGATCGCGATCCTGATCCTCTCCAGCCTGCTGGTCTTCGGCGTGGTCACGCCCGGGGAGGCGCTGTCGGGCTTCAGCAGCGAGGCCACGCTGACCGTCGCGGCGATGTTCGTGCTCAGCGCCGGGCTCAAGCGCAGCGGGGCGTTGCGCGGGCTGGGCGAACTGCTCCAGCGCGTGCGCTGGCCGTGGCTGCTGACCCTGCTGATGATGCTGATGGTCGCGTTCGCCTCGGCCTTCATCAACAACACCGCGATCGTGGCGGTGTTCCTGCCGCTGATGTTGACCACGGTGATCGCGCAGGGCCGCGCGCCGTCGAAATACCTGATCCCGCTGTCCTATGCCTCACAGTTCGGCGGCGTGTGCACGCTGATCGGCACCTCGACCAACCTGCTGGTCGACGCGCTGGCGCGCAAGGCCGGGCATCCCGGATTCGACCTCTTCGACTTCGCGCCGCTCGGGCTGTGGTTCGTGATCACCGGCACTGCCTACATGGTCGTCGCGCAGCGCTTCCTGCTGCCGGACCTCGGCGTGCCGGACCTCGGCGCCGACGAGCATCGCGGCCGCTACCTGGTGGAACTGCACGTCCCGGAGAAATCGCCGCTGGTCGGCCGCACCGGCAGCGTCGCGTTGCCGGTGGAGGTGAAGGACGCATTCCTGCTGGAGATCTTCCGCAACGGACACGCGGTGGACAGCCCGCGCACCGAGACGATCGCCGCCGGCGACCGCCTGCTGATCCGCGGCGACTGGAACGAGATCCAGCGCCTGCGCCGGCAGTTGAACCTGCTGCACGATCGCGTCGCCGCCGACCTCGACGGCACCCCGGAAGAGACCCGCCTGCACGCCGAAGTGATGGTCGCGCCGGGCTCGGCGCTGATCGGCCGCTCGCTGTCGCAGCTGCGCTTCGGCCATGTCTACCGAGTGCGCGTGCACGGCCTGCAGCGCACCGTCGCCGCGCCGCGGCTGCCGGTCGACCGCATCCCGCTGGCGGTGGGCGACATCCTGCTGGTGGACGCACCCGCCGCCGCGCTGGAGGACCTGCGCGCCGATCCGGGCGTTGTCGTGCTCAATCGCCGCAAGCAACCGGGCATCGACCGCCGCCGCGCACTCACGTCGCTGCTGGTGATGGTGGCCGCGATCGGCGTCGCCGCGTTGGGCTGGATGCCGATCGTCGCCTCGTCGCTGCTGGGGTGCGCCGTGCTGGTGGTGCTGCGCTGCCTCGAACCGGAGGAAGCCTACGCCGCCATCGACTGGCGCGTGGTGGTGCTGCTCGCCGGCGTGCTGCCACTGGGCATCGCGCTGCAGAATTCCGGCGGCGCCGACTGGGTGGCGAAGCATGCGCTGGGCTGGATCGGCGGCTTCGGCCCGGTGGCGACGCTGGCCGCGGTCTACCTGCTCACCGCGATCCTCACAGAGGTGATGAGCAACAACGCCGCGGCGGTGCTGGTGGTGCCGATCGCGATGTCGGCCGCCGAGGCGCTCGGGGTCGATGCCAAGCCGTTCCTCGTCGCGGTCGCGTTCGCCGCCTCGACCAGTTTCGCCACCCCGGTCGGCTACCAGACCAACACGATGGTCTACACCGCGGGCGGTTACCGGTTCTCGGATTTCCCGAAGATCGGGCTGCCGCTGAACGTGCTGTTCTGGATCATGGCCGTCGTGCTGATCCCGCGGTATTTCCCTTTCTGATGCTGCCCGTTTTGAAGCTGCCCGTTCTGAAGCCGCCCGCCCCGATCCCGAAACGATGACCGACCTGCCGCCGCCGTCGAAGAAGAAACTCGGTCTGGTGATCGACCTCGACACCTGTGTCGGCTGCCATGCCTGCGCCGTGAGCTGCAAGCAGTGGAACGCGGACGCGACCGGGCCCGACACCGATGCCTACGGCGATGCGCCATCGGGCGTGTGGTTCAACCGGGTGCACAGCTATGACGTGGCGCCGACCGCCTCCTGTGCGGACAAGCCCGCGCAGCCAGCAACGACCCTGCACTTCCCGCGCAGCTGCCTGCACTGCGAGACGCCCGCCTGCGTCACCGTCTGCCCCACCGGCGCCAGCTACAAGCGCGCCGAGGACGGCATCGTGCTGGTCGACGAGGACAAGTGCATCGGCTGCAAGCTGTGTTCCTGGGCCTGCCCCTACGGCGCCCGCGAATACAGCGAGACACAGGGGACGATGAAGAAGTGCACACTCTGCGTCGACCGCATCTACAACGCGCACCTGCCCGAATCCGAACGCGTGCCCGCCTGCGTGCAGGCCTGCCCGACCGGTACGCGACATTTCGGCGATCTCGGCGATCCCGAGTCCGCGGTGTCGCGACTGGTGGCGGAACGCGGCGGCGTCGCGCCGATGCCGGAACTCGGCTACGCGCCGGTGAACCGCTACCTGCCCCCGCGACCGCGTCGCGCCGGCGGTGAGTCGCCCGCGCCTGCGCAGGACGAACCGCTCGACGCGACGCAATTGCCACCGCTGCTGCGCTGGCTGGACCGGGTGCTGTCGCGATGAGGCTACCGCGTCCGCCGCTCGGAATCGCCGCACCCGCATTGGGCTATCTGCTGCTGGAAGGCTGGCACTTCTCTCGGGACGTTTCCCCGGCGCTCGGCCTGCGCCTCGCCACGGTGGCCTGCCTGGTCATCGCCGTGCTCTACGAACGAAGAATCGCCCTCGGCCTCTGGATGCTGTACAGCGTGTGGCTCGCGCTGATCTTCTTCTCGGAAGCACTCGTCCTCGGTCGAACCGCTCCGCTTGTCGCCATGGGCGACGCGGCGTTGGCCTTCTGCGCGCTGGCGAATGTCGGTTACCTTTTCTTTTTCCACAGCCGCCGCGCAGCGCCCGCAGGCGACAACCCCTGATGCGACCCGCGTTTTCGATCGTGGTGTTCACCACGCTGTCAGGCACCGGCTTCGGGCTGTGGTGCTGGCTGGGCCTGCGCATCGCCATCGCGCGGATGCTGACGCCGTTCGAGCCGATCGGCTGGGCGATCGGGCTGATCCTCGGTGCGGGACTGGTCGTCGTCGGCGTGATCGCGTCGCTTTGGCATCTGGGCAAGCCGCTGCGGGTGTGGCGCGCGTTCTCGCAGTGGCGCTCGTCGTGGATGTCGCGCGAGGGCGTGCTGTCGGTCGCGGCGCTCGTCGCGGCGTCGACGACCTTCGCCGGATTGATGTTTCCCGGGCATGCCCTGGCGTCGTCCGTCACGGCCGCGCTGCTGGCGGCGCTGTCGCTCGCGGCGGTGTACTCCACGGCGATGATCTACGCCTCGCTGTCGCCGATCCCGGCATGGGGGCACCGGCTCGTGGTGCCGGGCTACCTTGGGTTCGCGCTGGTCGGCGGGCTGTTCCCGTTCCGGATCAGCGTGCTGCTGTCACCGATGTGGTCGCAGGTCTTCGCCGCGCTGTTGGTGCTGGGGCCGCTGGCACTGGCCGTGCTGAAACGCCGCTACTGGCGCGATCTGGAGCGTACGCCGCTGCCCTTCACCCGCGGCGACGCGGTGGGTCTCCCCGGACGCGACGTCTCGGTGTTCGAAGGGCCGAGCACCGAGACCACCTACGTCTCGCGCGAGATGGGCTTCGCGCTGGCGCGCAAGCACGCCGCGAAGCTGCGTCGCATCGCGCTGATCCTGTTCGCGTTGCTGCCGGCGTTGTGCGCGGGCGTCGCCTGGTGCCTGCCGGCAGCGACCCTGCCGGCGCTGATCGCGGCAGCGATCGCGTTCCAGCTCGGCGCGATCGTCGAACGCTGGCTGTTCTTCGCCGAGGCGAAGCACGTGGTGGCGCTGTATGACTGAGCCAGCCGAAATGCTTTCGTAGGGTGGGCCCTGGCCCGCCTTCGCGGCGGTTCCGGCGACAACGAACGTGGATCGAAGCGGCTTCGATCAGCCTGCGAGGCAATCGGACATGCCGCAATGGCGGGCCAAAGCCCGCCCTACCCGTCGGATCGATCAACGCCCGGCGATGAATTCGCCGGCGCCCTGATCCAGCAGTTGCTGGGCGACCAGTTGGCCCAGCGCATCGGGATCGTCGCCGCTGGCCTCGCTGCGCACCGCGCGCCCGTCTTCCGCCGAACCGACCTGGCCGACCAGATGCAGGCCGCCTTCGATGTGGTGCGCGAACGCCGCGACCGGCACCTGGCAGCTGCCGTGCAGCGCGCGGTTCATCGCGCGCTCGGCCTCGACGCAGGCGCGCGTCGGCGCGTGGTTGAGCGCGGCGACGAGCGCGCGGGTCGACCCGTCGTCCTCACGGCATTCGATCGCGATCGCGCCCTGCGCCGGCGCGGGCAGCCACGCGGGCGCGTCCAGGCGCGCGCGGATGCGCGCGTCGAAGCCCAATCGCTGCAGGCCCGCGCAGGCGAGCAGGATGGCGTCGTAGTCGCCGGCGTCGAGTTTCGCGAGACGGGTGTTGACGTTTCCGCGCAGGTCGACGAGCTCGAGGTCGGGTCGCAGCGCACGCAGCTGCGCCTGCCGCCGCAGCGAGGAACTGCCGACGCGCGCGCCCTGCGGCAGCGCGTCGATGCCGTCGTAGCGGTTGCTGACGAAGGCGTCGGCGTGGTCGGCGCGTTCGAGGATCGCCGGCAGCGCGAACGGGCCTTCGAGTTCCATCGGCACGTCCTTGAGCGAATGCACCGCGCAGTCGGCATCGCCGCGCAGCATCGCCTCCTCCAGTTCCTTGAGGAACAGCCCCTTGCCGCCGACCGCCGCCAGCGAGCGATCCAGCACTTCATCGCCGCGGGTGGACAGCGGCACGAGCTCGATGCTCAGGTCGGGATGCAGCGCACGCAGCCGGCCGGCCACGTGTTCGGTCTGCCAGAGGGCGAGCGGGCTCTTGCGGGTCGCGATGCGGAGGGTCGTCATGCGGCGATTATCTCACGCCATCCCACGTCTCCCGATGCCCGGCGTAGGGCGGGCTTGAGCCCGCCATTGCGGTGCGTCGGCCATGCCACACGTCTATCGGAGTCACCTGCCGATGGCGCGGCGCATCGAGGCATGCCTGTCACGCATTCGGCGGGCTTGAGCCCGCCCTACGGTGCTGTGCATCGATCGAAAGAGCGGGTTTGAGTCCACCCTGCAGATCTTGCGGGCACGATGCACCGAAGCCCTGGGCCGGAAATTCCCACCGCCTTCCCGCGGGCACCAGGGCGGGCCATGAATCAAGCAAACGCACGCTCAGTGATGATAGGTCTTGGAGCACTGGACGCAGACGACAACAGCTTTCGCAGACTCGTCCCATCGCCAGCCGACCGGAGCGGCATCGATGACCTCCGGGTCGTTTTCATCGACGAAGCTTACCTGAAGATTCTTTTCGAGCGAGACAGTACCGCTGGGAAGCGGAGAGAACCCGCCATCGGTCACGTGCATGTGGGGAAGGAATATGCCGAGTCCGTAATCCGACAGGCGCTTGAGCATCTCCTGGATTTCCGGTTCCTCGATGGCCTTCGCGGCTCGCTGCACCATCTCGGGGTCCAATCGCTTCTTGTCCATCGTCCTTCCTTCTCTGGTCTGTACGCGAAACGTCGGCAAAGGGCGCTACAACGCCCGCACCAACTCCCGCAGGTGCGGCACGCAGCGGCGGCTGACTTCCAGCGGTTTCTCGCCGTGGCGGAGCATGGCTTCGATGCGGCCGTCGGCGGCGCGGCGCAGTTCGACCAGTTCGTCGCGGGCGACGAGGCAGTTGCGGTGGATGCGGATGAAGCGTTCGGCGAATTCGGTTTCCAGCGACTTCAGCGATTCCTCGATCAGGTCCTCGCCGCGGGCATGGTGCACGACGACGTATTTCTCCTCGGCGTGCAGGTAGCGGATGTCCTCGATCGCGATCAGGCGCAGGCTGCCGCGCAGGCGGGCGCAGAGGTGGGTGCGGCGCTTGCCGGGGACGACGGGCTCAGCGGATTTGGGCGTGCGGCCGGCGACGAAGGTGCGGGCGCGGTCGAGCGCGGCGGCCAGACGCTCGCGGCGCACCGGCTTGACCAGGTAGTCGACCGCGGCGGCGTCGAACGCCGAGAGCGCGTGTTCGTCGTAGGCGGTGCAGAACACCACCGCCGGGCGCGGTTCGAAGTCGGCGAGGTGGCGGGCGGCCTCCAGGCCGTCGAGGCCGGGCATGGCGATGTCGAGCAGCACGATGTCCGGAGTGTGCTCGGCACAGGCGTCGAGCGCGGTATTGCCGTCGGCGGCCTCGGCCACCAGCCGAAGATCGGGATGCTCCGCGAGCAGCGCGCGCAGGCGCTCGCGGGCCATCGGTTCGTCGTCGGCGATGAGGACTTTCACGTCACTGTGCGGCCTGATCCCATGGGTCGATGGTAGCGCTCCCTCGCGCCCCGGTCATCCGGGCCCGGCGGCGGCCCGGAACCGGGCCTCCAGCCACGCGCCGAGGTCGCTGATTTCCTGCGGGAACACGTGGTGGGCGATGGGATACGGATGCCATTCGGGCACGAAGCCGAGCCCGCGCAGCACCGCGACGCTGCGTTCGCCGATGACGTAGGGCACCACCGGATCGGCCACGCCGTGGGCCATGAACAGCGGTTGGCGTTCCGCGCCGGGGACGAAGGCCTCGGCCGCGCGTTCGCCGGCCGGGAGGTAGGTCGACAGCGCGATGAGTCCGGCCAGCGGCTCGGTGCGACGCAGCCCGGCAGCCAGGGTGATGGCGCCGCCCTGCGAGAAGCCGGCGAGAATGAGTCTCGATGCCGGGATGCCGCGCGCGGCTTCGCGCGCGATCAGCGCCTCGACCTGCGCGACCGCGACGTTCACGCCGTCGATGTCGCCGCGGTTGGCGAAGCCGAAATCGGTGATGTCGTACCAGGCGCGCACGCGCTGGCCGCCGAACACGGTGACCGGCCGCACCGGCGCATGCGGGAACACGAAGCGCAGCGACGGCCAGTCGGGGCGCACCAGCTCGCGCACGATCGGCACGAAGTCGTTGCCGTCGGCACCGAGGCCGTGCAGCCAGAGGATGGTCCACTCCGGCGTGTCCTGCCCGGGTCGGGGCCGGCCGGTCTGGAGTTCGACGCAATCGAGGAGGTCGGGGGAAGGCGCGGGGGTCTGCGAAGTCATCACCCTATTGTTGCCACGCGGGCGGCGTTCACGCCACCGCACGAAGGTCTAGGCCGCGGCATCGCGCTTTCAGTGCGCGCGGAACAGATCGCCCATGCCGCTCTCGACTGCCCCGCCGATCGCCGATCCCACCGCGGACCCCACGGCGCCGCCCACGGCACCGCCGACCGGGCCGGCGATCGCGGTGCCGGCGGCCGTCCCTGCCGCGCCGCCTGCGGCACCACCGACCTGCGTTCCGATCCCCGATCCGCTGGTGGCCGGCGCAGCGGCGGGCGCAAGCGCAGGCGCAGGCGCTGGTGCTGGCGCCGGGCCGGGCGCGGGTGCCGGCGCTGGAGCGGGCCCCGGAGCCGGAGCTGGGGCCGGGCCCGGCGCACGTGCCGGTGCGGGTGCAGGACCAGGCGCCGGTGCGGGACCAGGCGCAGGGGCAGGACCGGGGGCCGGTGCAGGCGCTGGACCCGGTGCTCGCGCCGGTGCGGGAGCGGGGCCCGGTGCGGGAGCGGGGCCCGGTGCCGGCGCGGGTCCTGGCGCGGGCGCGGGGGCAGGTGCAGGGCCCGGCGCACGGGCGGGTGCGGGCGCGGGCGCAGGGGCGGGGCCCGGCGCACGGGCGGGTGCGGGCGCGGGGGCAGGTCCCGGCGCAGGCGCAGGGCCGGGCGCACGCGCCGGCGCCGGCGGGGATGGGCTGGGCGGCAGCGGTTTCGCGCCTTCGGCGACGGCGCTGTCGATGCCGGTGCGGCGTTCGCGCTCGGACGTCAGTTGCGCCTGCAGCCGTGCGTTGCGCGCCGCGGACGGATCGGGCATGTCCGCGGACGGGTTGAGCGTGGCGTTGCGGATGCGGTCCGCCTGCGCCTGCGCGGCCATCTGGTTCAGCGGCAGGTAGTCGGTGTGGAAATTCAGTTCGACCGACGAGTTCAGTTCGAGGTCGGTATTGATCTCCTCGGTGCGCTGGCTGCGCTCGGTGGAGACGTAGCTGATGGTGTTCTCGACCTCCGCGCTGGCGCCCCACGGGCCGACGCCGAAGCTGCCGCTGGCCTTCACCCGGTTCTTGATCCCGAACTCGCTGCCCTTGTCCTCGCTGGCGGCGCTGCGGGTGTCGATGTGGAAGCGCATCGAGGCGTTGATCTTGCCGCTGTCGATGACGATGCGCTGCATGCCCAGCATCACCATCGTCGCCAGCTGCTGCTGGCGCTGGCGTGCGAGATAGCGGCGCGCCAGCGGCACCAGCTGTTCGGGATTGGACGCGCTCACCGGCTCCTCGGGCGGGATGCCCAGGGTGCCGCGGATCTGTTCGGCGTCCGGCATCGAGGCGCCGGGCTTGAGTCGCAGCTTGATGTTCTCCAGCTCGCGCTGCAGGTCGGCCATTTCCTCGGGATCGAGTCGGTCGCCCGGCTGCGGGAGTTCGTCGGCGTCGGGCTGGTCGTATTCGATCGCCTCGGGAAAGTGATCGGCCACCCACTGCCGCACCTGGACCAGCCCGAACTGGCTGCGCTCGAAACCCTCCGCCGAGGCCGACACCGCGTTCAGCAGCTGCACGTACTGGTTCATCTGCTGCTGGTTGGCGTCGATCATCGCCTTGAACACACCGTTGATCAGGTCGGTGACGAAGCGCGGGAACGACACCGCGTTGAGCACGTTGTGGGTGATCCCGGCGACGCGTCCGGCGGCCTCGCCGAAGTCCGGCTGCGCGGACTGCGCGCTGGCGAGCGGCGGTGCGGGCCGCGACGGCGTGCGGCGCTCGATCTCGCCCTCGGCCTGGCCTTCCTCGGCGATGAGTTCGGCGGCGAGCGTCGACACCTTGACCATCGCCTGTGCCAACGCCTGGCGATCGGTCGGCGGCAGCGATGCGAAATGCGGCGTACGTTCGAGCACGTCGCGCACGGCATGCCGGATCCACGGCGGCGGCGGCGGTGACGGTGGCGCCGCGGGTGCGCGCACGGCGACCATGTCAGGCCACCTGCGGCAACGGCATTGTCGTCGGCACCCGTGCGCCGGTCGCGCCAGCGCCCGCCGTCGCGAGCGGCGCGGACGCCAGCCAGCGCTGCGCGGCGACCAGCACCTCGACATCGCCCGGCGCGGCGGGATCCAGCGTGATCGCCTGTTCGGCGTAGTGCTTCGACAGCCACAGCAGCACGGTCTGGCCGCTGCGGCCGCGATCGACGTGCTGCTGCGCGTCGCCGGCGATGCCGATCGCCCCCGCGGCGCCTTGCTGCTGGCTGCCGACGATCTCGACCAGCCGCCACAGGTCGCGCACGCCGAACGCGAGCTGCAGCTGGCGATCGCGCAGGAACGCCAGCGCCGCGTTGATGCTCTCGACGATGTCGCGCGCGGCGATCGCCGCCATCGGGTCGACGCGCTGGGCGAGGAAGGCGCCCAGGCTCTGCGCGTGGGTGGCGAGCGCGACCTGCGCGTGCAGGCCCGGCCCGCCGGGCACGGAGGGATCGGCGTGGGCGACGATGGCCTCGCACAGCGCGCGCATGAGGCGGTCGAAGTACGGGGTCTCGATCACCCGCGCGAACACCGCCTCGCGTTCGTCGGCGGTGAGGCGCTCGCGTCGGCCGCGCCAGAAGTCGTGCAGCATCTTCGCCACCGGCCCCAGCGGCTGGGTGATCGCGCCGCTGACGAACAGTCCGGCGATCAACTCGGCGGTCGGCAGCAGGCCGGCGCGTTCGAGTTCGCTGGCGAAATACAGCGGCGCCGCGGCTTCGAGCTGGACGCGATCGTCGGCGGTCGGCGCGCCCTCGGGCAGGTCGAAGTCGATGCCGGCCAGCGCCTGCGCCCGCGCTTCGCCGCCGGCGCAGACCGACAGCGCCAGCGAGACCGCGCCGAGCAGGTCGGCGTAGCGATGCCGGGGCTCGACGCAGATCGGCGGCGGTGGCGGCGCCAGGCGCAGCATGTCGGCGGCTCAGCCGGAGGTGGCGGGCGCCGGCGCGGGCGCTCCCGCACCGCCGCGGGCGACGGTGAGATTCGTGTCCAGCGGCGTCGCGTTGCCCTGGATGCTGGCGATCATCGCCGGCGAGGCCAGTTTCTCCATCGGGAAGTAGTCGGACTTGAAGTTCACCCGCACCTCGCCGGTGAGCTTGGCCTTCATCTCCTGGCTGGAGGTGGAGGTCTCGTCGACCGACGACGACACGGTGGTCATGTGGCTCTGCACGTTGGTGTTGGCGCTGGCCGCGCCGCCCCAGCCGAAGTGCGCGCCGGCGACGGAGGTGTTCTTGTTGTAGCTGCTGTCGCGGTCGTACAGCGAGGCGCGGGCGTTGCGCGTGGCTTCGTCGCTGGCGCGGAAGTTGAACACCACCTTGGCGTTGATCAGGCCGTCGGTGACCACGATGCGGTTGATCCCGAGCATCACCATCGACGACAGCATCTGCTGGCGGCTGCGCGCCATCTGCATCCGCGCGGCCATCACCAGCCGCGTTTCCTGCGCCTCGTCGGAAAGGTCGCTCACCGGATCGGCCAGCTGCAGTTCCTGGTTGATCCGGGCGAGCGCACCGTCGGCGTCGTCCTCGTTCTTGATCGCCAGCTGCGGCGCGCCGTTCTCGCCGTCGTTGCCGAGGGCGAGATCGCCGGCGAAGCGCTCGGACAGCCAGTCGCGGGCGTTGTTCATGGTGATGTTGTCGGCGGCGAACTGGTCCACCGTCTGCGCCACCGCCTTCAGCAGGTCGGCGTAGGCCTCCATCTGCTGGATCGAGGCGTCGACGATCGCCTGGAACACGTTCTGGACCAGGCCGCCGACGAATTTCGGGAAATCGACCGCGCCGACGAAGGCCTTGAAGTTGTCCGCGCCCTGCTTCACCGAGCCGGCCTCGAAATCGCTGCCGGCGAAGGTGCCGATCTTGTCGGAGGCCTTGCTTTTGGCCTGGTCGACGGCCTTGTCGGCAAGCGCCTGCACCGGCGCGCCGTCGGCGCCCTGCGCCTTGGCGAGCACGCCGCGGCCGGGCGTGAGCTCCTGCTTCGCGAGGCCGTCGGGATTGGCCATGTACGAGGCCACGCGCACCATCGTGCGTGCGATGTCCTGCTGCTGTTCCGGCGAGAGCGCGCGGAACCCGGGCGAGGACTCGAGCAGTTGGCGCACCTGCGGCCGGACCGCGCGCAGGGTCTCGTCGTCCAGCCACGCGGGTTCGCGGGTCGCGGACGGGGGACGGGCGGGCATGACGGCGTTCGCGGACATGGCGGACTCCCTCCGACGTCAGGCGGTCGGGGCCGGCGCGGGTGCGGCCGGGGTGCCCGGCGCGGCGGCCGGCGCCTGTGCGGCCGGCGGCCGGTTGGTGGCGAGCGTCTTGACCATGCCCGGCTGCGCGTTCATCTGGATCGCGGCGATCGACTCGGGGTTCGCCAGCTTCTCCAGCGGCATGAAGTCGCTCTTGAAGTTCACCTCGACCTGGCCGGCGAGGCTGGCCTTGGCCTGCAGCGAGCTGTCGTTCTGCAGCTGCGAGGTGCTCATCATCTTGATGATCGGCTGCTCGGTGTACTTGTAGTTGCCCTTGGAATAGAAGCTGCTGTCGCGCTGCTCGACGTTGCCGCCGGAGTTGGTGTAGCCGCCGACCTGGCGGTTGCGCTCGTACTCGCCTTCGCGGCCGTAGGTCTTCTGCACGTTGCCGTAGGCGTCGGTGGCGTAGTCCATCGCGGTCGCGCTGTGACGGTAGCGGCTGTTGTCGCGGGCCTGGAAGTCGTACATGACCTTGGCCGAGATCTTGCCGTCGGTGACCACGATGCGGTTGATGCCGAGCATCACCATCGTGGCCAGCAACTGCTGGCGACCGGTGGCGAGCTGGGTGCGCGCCGCCGGGACCAGCAGCGCCTCGACCAGGTCGTCGTCGACCCGGGTCAGCGGCTTGTCGAGCGGCAACGACTGGTTGAGCCGATCCACCGCCTTGCGCTCGTCGATGTCGTCGCGCAGCACCACGCGCGGTTCCGCGGGCTTCTGCGCGCCGGTCCCGTCGTCGCCGAAGCCGCCGAAATCGTCCCAGCCGCCGCCCCCGTCCATCTGCAGCTGGAACAGGTCCGGGAACTGCTCGACGAGATGGTCGCGGCCCTGGTTCTGGGTGGTGTTGTCGTCGCGGAACTGGTTGAGGCTCTTGGACACGTCGGCGACCAGCTTGGCGTAGGCCTCCATCTGTTCGATCGACGAGGTCACGATCGAATGGAACACGCCGTCGATCAGGCCGCTGACGAACGTCGGGAAGTTCACCGCCTGCATCAATGCGCCGGCCTGCTCCACGCCGGTGCGCAACGCCTGGCCGAATTCCGGTTGCGGTTCCACCGGCAGCGTGCCGTCCTCGCCGGCGAGCGCGCGCACCTGCGGGCTCTGCTGGTCGCGACGCAGGCGCATGCCGTCGGGCTCGGCCAGGTAGGTCGCGATCTGGACCATGCCGCGCGCCAGCGCCTCGCGCTTGTCAGGCGGCATCTGCCCGAACGCGCCGTTGCTTTCCAGCAGCGTGCGCACCTTGCGCCGGGCGACATCCAGGGTTTCGCGGCTGGCGGGCGGTGCGGCGGCGCGCGCGGCAGGCTGGGATCGGGAGGGGAAAATGGCGGACATGTCCGGTCGCTCCGGGTGGAAGGCCGCGCAGTGCGCGGCTGGAAGAGGGCGGCACCGCGGCGGGCGCCGCCGCCGGCGTCACTGCAGGGCCTGCGCGTCCTCGATCGCGTCGCGCATCTCGAACTCGATCGGCCGCACGTACAGGCTGATCCGCGCCTGGTTCGACGGCGTCACCCGGATGCTGAGCACCGAGAAGTGCCCCTGCTCGGACGCATCGTCCACGCCGAACGCCTCCAGCCAGCGGCTGAGCGCGATCAGCTGGCGCGGACGTTCCGCCAGGCCGAGCTTGATCAGGTCGAGGAAGCGCGCCGGCAGGTCGGGAATGGCGGCCAGCAGGATCTCGAGCTTGAGTTCGATCCCGTCCGGCGCCTCGCGCAGGCCGATCAGCACCCCGCCCGACGGCAGCTCGAAGCGCCCGCCTAGCGCGACGCCGACGATCCGCATCAGGCTCGGCAGCTGATGGCCGATCCCGAGCCGGTTCATCAGCGGCCCGAGCGCGGCGATCGCCAGCGGCCCGCGGTGCAGGAAGGTGACGCGCTGGCTGCCGGTCTCGCGCTTGCAGCCGATCGAGGTGAAGATCGGCATCAGCGTCGGCATCTCGGCCATCACCCGGCGGGTGAGCTGCGACAGCGACGGCGGCAGCGCGTCGATCTGGGTCGGCAGCAGTTCGTAGTAGATCTTGGCCGCGTACAGCCCGTCCTCGTCGAAGGCGCTGCCGAACCAGGCGCCGAAGTTCATCCAGCTCAGGCCGCCGAAGCCGCGCCACTCCTCGCTGCGGCTGTCGAACCAGCGCAGCGCGTCGCGGCCGAACACCGGCTGGATCAGCCGCCGCATCTCGCGGGTGGCCTCGTCGCGCCGCGACACCGGCGAGGCGCCGGGGCCGAGCGGTTCGATGGTGAAGCGCAGCGTGTTCGGCTCGGCTTCCGAGAACGACGGTTCGTACGGCACCGCGCCCGGGGTGAGCGCATTGCGGGCGTACGACACGTCGTCGTCGGGCAGGTAGAACGTGCGCTCGATCAGGTCGCCGACGTAGGGCATCGGGTCGCGCGTGCCCAGCGCCTGCGCGGCGGAGTGCAGCGAGCGTTCCACCAGCCGCTTCATCGGCTGCGCGCGTTGGGAAGGAGTGGCCATGGTCGTTCTCCGTGGGCGGATGCCGCCCGGTCAAAAGCTGGGCAGGCTGATGCCGGCCGAATCCAGCACGTCGCGCGCGATCTGCGGCATCTCGATCGGCTTGCTGGTGATCGTCGGCGACTCGACCGGCTGGGCGTATTCCTCGACCCGCTGGTCCTGCACGCCGCCCACCGCCAGCCACTGCTCGCAGGCCTGCAGCAGGTCCCAGTCGGTCGGCGTTTCCATCGGCTTGTCGCTGCCGCGCAGCTGCGGGTTGGTCAGCGCGTTGATCGAGATCACCTCGTCGAAGCGGTTGGTCAGGCGCTGGTTGTTGATGCTCAGCCAGGCGATGATCACCGCCCCGGCGCGGGCCTGGGTGCGATACCGGTGACTGTTCCGCGCGCCGCCGAGGTAGTTGGCGTTGACCTGGTCGATCACCTGCCACATGTCGCGCGCACCGAACGCGCCGCGGATCTCCTGGTCGCTGAGCAGGTCGCGGTATTCGATGATCAGCGTCTTCAGTTCCTTGGAGAACTGGTAGGCGATGCCGTAGCAGTTGCGCGACAGGCTGGCGGCGAGATCGCGCGCGGCCTTGCGCACCTGCTCCTGCGAGACCGCCAGCGGGATCTGGCTGCGGAACATGCGATCGACGTTGAGCTGGCGTCCGAACGAGGACACGCCGGAGACGAAGCGCAGCCACAATTCGTTGAACTCGCGGTTGGGCTGGTTCATCGACGGATCGCCGCCCGGCGCACCCAGCGCGCGCATGTACAGGTCGCGGCGCTCGCCCTCGGTGATGCGCTCGGCGGCCTTCTTGTAGTAGCCGTAGAGGTAGTCGCCGGTCTTGCCGTAGCTCAGCGGCAGCAGGCCGGCGCGGAACAGGTCGACGATCTTCTCGACCACCTGCGGCATGCGCGCTTCCTCCAGCTGGTAGGCGAAGTAGATCGCCTGCGCGGCGTCGAGGTTCTCGCGCACGATCTCGACGTCGGTCGCTTCCTCCAGGTCGGGCAACGCGATCGTCAGCGAGGACGGCGGCGCGCCGTTGACCGCACCGCTCTGCATCTCGTAGGCGTTGTCGATGCGGCTGGCCAGCCACGGGTCGTTGGCGCTGACGCCGTCGGCGGCGAGCTTGCGCACCACCGCGGCGATGTTGCGGCCGCTGAGCACGCAGACCTTGTCCAGCATCGACGGCACGTTGTCGTCGTCGCCCGGACTGCGCTTGCGCGGATCGCCGCCCGGCGCGATGCAGCCGTAGACGCCGGGATCCATCAGCCTGGCGTCCACCTGCGATCGCAGGGTCACCCGGTACTGGCGGCTGAGCTGGTCGAACGCGGCATCGAACAGTTCGCGGCATTCGCGGTATTCGCCCTGCGCCCCGCTGACCTTCTGCACGAACCCGCGACGCGCGGCATCGGTGGTGCCGTCCAGCTGCAGCAGGCCGCAGATGCCGGCGATCTCGCGTTCGGCGCGCTGCAGGTGGTCGAGGAAGTTGTCCGGCGTGCGCTGGCTGCCGATCAGGCCGTACTTGTGCACGTAGTCGGTGTTGCGGGCCGCGGCCTTCACGGCCGCGCTGCCGGTGGCGGCGTCCGAGAGATCGTCCCAGCTGCGCTGGGTGTAGGTCTCGACGACCCGGCGATAGAACGGATCGGCGGTGATGTCGCTGCCGAGCTTCTGTTCGATGTCGGCCAGCTCGGCCAGCTGGTCGACGCTGGCGCCGCCGCTGGTCGGGGCGTTCTCGATGATGGTCTTCAGGACCTGCCGGCGCGCGCGCAGAGTCTGACGTTCTTTCAGTTCGCGCTCGCCGAGGTCGACCAGGAGGATGCGGTTCATGGTGTTCTCTGCTCTGTGGTTGGCGTTGAGGCCGGAAGGTGCGGCGGCGGACCGGCGGGCGCCGGTCTTGTTGCCGGTGTCGTTCGCCGCGGCGCGCGCAGCGCGAGGCTTGGAGGCCGCGGCGCCCGACGCTCTGCGGGGCTTGTGGGTACTGCTTCGGGTCGCCATGGGAGGCCTCCTTTCTTGCGGTGGGCCGCGTCCGTCGCCGGTCAGGCGGCGAGCGCGGATGGAACTTCTTTTTCGTCGTCGTCGTTTTCTTCGTCGCGGATGTGACGGTCGATCGCCGCATCCAGCGCCTGCAGCGCGCCCAGCGCGTCGAGCACGCCGGCGCCGCAGCCGGTGACGCCGGCCTCGGCGAACGGCCGCGCGGTGCGCACCAGCAGGTCGCGGGCGTCGTCGGCGTCGAGCGGCCAGGCGCGGCGCTGCGCGCGCGAGGCGAGCAGCGCGCAGATCGCGGCCACGTGCGGCGCGGCGAAGCTGGTGCCGCTGGCCTGCTGGTAGCCGTCGAGCCCGCAGGTGAGGATGTCGCGACCCGGCGCGCACAGCGCGACGTGGTCGCCGCGGGTGCTGAACGAGGCCGGACGCAGGTCCGCGCCGATCGCGCCGACCGCGATGACCCCGGCGTGCGCCGCGGGGTAGTACTTCTCGGTCAGTCCGGAATTGCCGCTGGCGGCGATCAGCAGCGTGCCGCGCGCCAGCGCGTAGCGCACCACTTCCTCGTGCGGTCGCGGCGCGTCGGCGACCAGCATCGATTCGGGCGTGCCGAAACTCATGTTGATGACCTTCACGCCGAGGTCGATCAGCCGCTTCATGCCGGCGTCGATGTTGTCCAGTGCACCGATGCCGACGCGCTTGTCATTGGGGCCGAGCGCCGCGCCGAGCACGCGCACCGGGGTCAGGCCGCAGGCGCCGGCGGCACCGGGCGGCATGCCGTCGCCGCGGGCGACGAGGATGCCGGCGCAGCCGCTGCCGTGGCCGACCTCGTCCTGCGGGCGCTCACCGGCGCGGCGGAAATCGCCGACCAGGGTGACACCGCCGACGGTCGCCGGATCGAGGTCCACGCTGTCGAACCCGGCGCGCAGGCGTTCGCGCAGTTCCGGGTGCGCCAGCGCGACGCCGGTGTCGGCCAGGCCAACCAGCACCGCCGCATCGCCGCTTTCGTAGCGCAGCGCCTCGTCGATGCGGGTGCATTGCCGGACCCAGGCCGCGGCTTCGCGCGCATGCCCGTCGCCGTGCGCCGACGCGGACATCTGTGCCGACGGCGTGTGGCACACCGTCACCGGCGCGACGCGCTCGACGACGGGCAGTTCCGCCAGCGCCTGCAGCAGCGGCGGCACACCTTCGGCCTCGCGTACCCGCACGCGCAGCACGCGGGCGACGCCGCTGATCTGTTCGATATCGTCGAACCGGTAGGCGCCGAGCACGTCGCGATGGCGTCGCGGCGTGCGCGCGCTGTGCAGGCGCACCGCGCGCAGCGCGCCGCCGTGGTGGCGCAGCAGGCGATCGAGCACGCCGCCGTCGATGCGGTCGGCCACCGGCGTGCCGTAGCGGGTGCAGGCGCGCCAGCCGGGAATATGCGCGGGCATCTCGCCGAGCTTCAGCGTGATCAGCAGACCGCCGCGGACGGCGTCGGACAACAGGCGACGGGCGGCGCTCATGGCGTGCTCCAGTGGCCTAGCCGGCCTTCGCTCAGTTCGACCCGGGCGATGCGGCCGTCGCCGAAATCGACCTCGGCCTCGTGGCCGAGCTGGATTGCCATTGGCGCCAGCACGATGCCGCCGTCCTGCGCGGCGACCACCGGCACGCTCTGGCCGGCGGCGCGGACCAGCGGCAGGCGGCCGGGGCGCAGCCCCGGCGCGGCCAGGTGCACGCGACGCTGCGCATCGACGCTGTCGCCGTGGTCGACCTTGGTCACTCGCGGCGCGGCGGCACGCATCAGCGCCTGCTGCAGGCGGTTCACCGGCATCCGCGACAGCCGCGCGATCACGTCGGTGCCCGCCTTGTCCTTCAGTTCGTTGAGCTGCTGCACGGTACGCACGCCGATCCGCTCCAGCCGGCGCTGTTCCTCGTCGGAGAGTTGGTCGCCCAGCGCTTCCTTGAGGTTGAATTTCGGATCCTCGGCGCTGTAGTCGACCGCGTTCTCGTCGATCATCGGCTTGGTGATCGTGGTCAACTGCAGCTTGATGCTGCTGGCCTCGCTCTCGCCGGGGCCGGCCGGACGCAGGTAGACGTCGTCGTCGAGCAGTTGCACGAACGCGCGCAGGTCCAGCGACACTTCCTTCACCGCGAAGGTCAGCGGCAGCTTGCCCAGCCGCGCCTTGATCGCCATCGCGGCCTGGGCCTTGTCCAGCTGCTCGGTGAGCGACTGGATGAACAGGTCGAACGGGATGCCCGCGTCCTGGACCAGCGGCGGCAGCTGCGCGCTCATGCAGCGACCTCCGCATCGATCGTGGTGTCCAGCGCCCAGCCAAAGGTCAGCTTCGACGGGATCGGCGTCCAGTCGTCGGCGCCGAGGGCTTGCGCGAACTCCGCCAGCAGCACGCAGCCGCCGTCGCGGAACACCGGGCGCACCTCGATCGGCAGGGTCATGTCGACCTGCGACAGACGGATCCCGTCGCGGGCCTCGATCGCGAGCAGGCCGTCGTGCAGCTCATCGAGCAGTTGCGAGAGTTCGCGGCGCATCACGGCCTGCCCTCGCCGCTCGCGGGCGGCGTTGCGGTCGGCTGCGCGGGTGCGGCGGCGGGCGCGGTGGCCGCGCGCATCGTCGGCGAGTGCTGCTGCACCAGCGCGATCTTCGCCGCGTCGGCCAGGCGGTCGAGCGGCAGCGTCTCGCTGACGAAGTTGAGCTTGACCTCGCCGAACAGGTCGGCGCGCACGCTGGATTCGTTCTGCGCGTTGACCGCCAGCGTGGACACCATCGTGGTGCCCTGCCCGGCCTGGCTGAGGCTGCCGCGCTCGCCCCAGTTGGCGACCGCCTGCGGATCGGTGCTGGTGGCGTACTGCACCGCGGCGGCGTCGCGCGCGGCGGCGCGGAACATCACCTTGGCGCTGATGCTGCCGTCGCGCACGGCGACGCGGTTGAGGCCGAGCAGCACCATCGTCGCGAGCAACTGTTGCCGCTCGGCGCCGACCTTGTTGCGGACCTGCGGCAGCACCTGCTGTTCGAGCAGCTCGGTGCTGAGCGTCTGTCCGTCGAGGCCGTAGTCGGCCAGCCACACCGGGCTGGCGTCCTCGCTGCGCGGCACCAGCTGCGGTTCGGTTTCATTCGCTTCCGGCAGCTTCACCGCGATGTCGCCCGGATAGCGCGAGGCCAGCCAGTCGCGGGCCTGGTTGAAGGTGACGTTCTCCTCGGTGAACTGGTCGACCGTCTTCGCCACCGCCGACACCAGGCTGGAATAGCTCTCCATCTGCCGGATCGAGGCATCGACGATCGCGTCGAACGTGCCGTGCACCAGTTGCGAAACGAAGCCGGGGAAGTCGATCTCGTTGACCATCGCGCCGGCGCGACGTGCAATCGTCTCGGTGGCGGCGGGCTTGGACGAGGTCGCGGGCGTCGCGCCCGGCTCGGCGGGCGCGGGCGCGTCGGCCTGCGCGCGCGACAGCGCCGTCCCCGGGCGGGACGGGAAGATGCTGCCGCGGTGGCGCGTGTGCTCGCTCACGTTCGTCTCCTTCGCCGACGTCGGGACCCGCGGCCTCAGGCCGCCGGACTCAGGGCATCAGCGTTGCGCCAGCCGTTCTCGCGTTCGTACCGGCCGTCGCCGCGCATGGTCATGTCGATCGTGGCGTCGGGGTTGCCCTGGGCCAGGCCGCGGAAGCGGTAGTCGACGCGCACCCGCAGCCGCGCGACGCCGTCGGCGTCCGCCGCGTCTTCGATCTTCGCCACCACCTCCACGCCGTAGGCGAGGTTGGCGGGCATGCCGGCGACGATGCGCACATCGCCGAGGCTGCCGTTGTCGTGGCGGAAGCTCACCGTGACCGGCAGCGGCGTCGGCGCGCCCTCCACCGCTGGCCAGTCGTCGAGCGCGATGCGCACCTCGCCGTTGGCGGCGGAGCTCACGCGCATGGATGGCGTCGCCGGCGCCTTCAGGCCGTCGAGCTGGTCCAGCGACCAGCGGCAGGCGCCGGCCTCGCCGATCGTGCGATGCATGCGCGCACCGGCGACGCGGCTGGGCTCGATCGGTTCGTCGCGCTCGCCCGCGGCTTCGAGCGCGCGGATCGGCGGCGGCGGCGGCGCGAAGCGCATCACGCGACCACTCTGGGCCAGCGAGCGCGACAGCGACTGCGACTGCGCGGCCTGCGCCGGCAGGTGCAGGATGCGCCAGTTGCCGTAGTCGGGCTGCGCCATGTCGCCGAACGCGGTGGCGAAGTCCATGAACGGCAGCCAGTCCTCGTAGCCGTTGTTGGCCGGGTGGAAGTCGATCGGGTCGTTGTCGAACGCCACCCGCGTGTCCCACGGATTGAGGATCTTCACCCGCGCGTCGTTCGGGTTGTCGAGATTGCCGCGGATGCCCGCGACCACCACCGCGTGCGGCGCACCGACGATCACCACCCACAGCGGGCCGTAGGTGTTGAGCCATTCCGCCCACTGCCGCGGGGTGTGGTAGATGCTGGCGTTCGACGGCTGGTCGATGACCTCGAAGCCGTAATGGTTGCGCGCTGCGGTCAGCAGGTCCCAGCCGTACGACGTGGCCAGGCTGCCGCCGATCTCGTTGATGATCGACTCGGGCGAGCGCGACTGCTGCCGGCGATGCGCGATCAGCATCGCCATCGACGCCGCCCAGCAGGCGTTCTTGTCCGGCTGCGGGACCAGCGCGACGGGGTAGTCGGACGGGCCGTCGTTCGAGAGCGGCCGCGCCATGCGCGGCGGCGTGCGCACGGCCGTGGTGCCGAGCGAGAAGGCCGCGGCCGACGCCGGCCGGCGATCGCCGACGCCGCCGGAATGCATGATCTGGAACTCCAGGTAGCCGCCCGTGTTGCGGGTGCGTCCCTCGTACAGGCGCAGGAACTCGGCGAACGTCAGCCGGATCTGGCCGCGCCCGGGGTCGTGCAGGTACATCGTGGTGTCCGAACCGTCGTCGGCACCGCCGCTGCTCATGCCGACGAGGACGCGGACGTGCCCGGCATTGCTCCCGGCGCTGGCCACCTGGTCGATGTACAGCGGGCCGTTGTTGGCGAGCATGTCGCGCCACGCCTCGATGGTGTAGGACGCCGGCGGTTCCGCGTACAGGTTCCAGGCATCGGCGACGTAGCCGCGCTCGCGCCCGTACAGACCGCGGTTGAAGGCGTCGAAGACCGGGACCTTGTCGGCGATGACGGTCTCCGGGATCGACTGCTGGTCGCGCCAGCCCACCACCATCGACGCCGCCGCGGCCCAGCACGACATCGGGCTGCTCTGGTAGTTCATCGGCACGTCGGTCCAGTGGACCGAGAAGGCGTCGCCGAGCGGGCGCGACACCCGCCGGCCCGACACGCCGAGCGAGAAGCTCGCCGCGCGGCCTTCGATCCAGTCGAGCTTGGTCGGAGTGAGGAAGCAGGCGCGGTTGACGCTGGCGCCGCCGGTACCCGGGTCGATCGGCCCGCGGGTGACGTGCACGCCGCACACGAACGCTTCCAGCCCGTTGCCGTCGTCGCGCACGGTGTACACCGGCGAGCCGCTGGCGCCGGCGACGGCGAGGATGTCGTAGTCGATGGTGTCGGGCGTGGCCTGGCCCTGCGCGTGGCCGCCGTGCAGGTGCTGCTTGTTGCGGTCGGCCACCGGCCCGAGTTCGCGATGCAGGTTGGAACCCGACGAATAGCCGCACACCGCCAGCGGCATGCTGCTGGCCGGCGTGGCCTGCAGGAAGCGGAAGTATGCGCCGTTCGGCGCCTCGATCGGCGCGTTGTCGATCACCGCCAGGTCGTTGTCCCAGTTGCCGTCGCCGGTGTAGCGCGGCGCCACGCGCCACTGGGTCGAATCGATGGTCGCCTCGCCGAACGGCGCGGTGCCGGCGCCGTTGCGCCCGGGCACGATCTGCACCGTGCTCATGCCACTCAGATTGTGCGCGCAGGTCAGGATGCGGTTGCGACCGATGTAGAAGCCGGTCCCGGTGTAGGCCTTGCCGTCGGGCGCGGTCATGCGCAGGAAGCAGATCGCCGAATGCGGGAAGGACGAGGTGTCCTCCACGCCGACGTACCACTCCTCGCGCTGCTGGCTGAAGGCGTCGTTCGTGCACTGCAACGCGCTGCCCGGGTTGGAAGGGTCGTAGAACGGGGTCAGCAGCTCCTGCGCACGCACGTAGCCGCGCATGCCCAGTCCCTGCGCCGCGGGTGCCGGCGCCGGCGCGCTCGCCGCCGCGAGCGCGGCGACCGCCGCACCCACGTAGGTCATGTAGTGGTCCCAGTCCCAGTAGTCGGTCGGGCAGTCGTGGTTGTCGCCGGGCGAGATCTCGTGATGGCCGCGGATGTGCTCGCGATCGGCCGGAATGCCGTGCTGCGCGCACAGCCAGGCGACGAGGTTCGCGGATTCCTCGTACTGCCGCTCGGTCGGCGGCAGGTCGCGGCGGTTGCGCCGGCTCGGCTTGTTGCCGTTGTGCTCGATGCCGATGCTGCGCGAGTTGGCGCTGCTGGCGTGGTAGGCGGTGTCGGCGTCGTGGACCATCTGCACCACCTCGCCGTCGCGGCCGACGATGTAGTGCGAGCTGACCTTCGCATCCGGATTGCGGAACCACGACACCGTGCCGTCGAGGCTCGGTCCGCCCGCGGTGATGTGGATCACGATGCGGTCGATCACTGCGCCGCGGCGGCGACCACGACGGAAATTGCCCGTCGCCGCCGGCACGAAGCGACTCGCGCCGGGGTAGTCCGGCGCTTC
The DNA here is from genome assembly GCA_044227145.1 of Lysobacteraceae bacterium. Classification (GTDB taxonomy): domain Bacteria; phylum Pseudomonadota; class Gammaproteobacteria; order Xanthomonadales; family Xanthomonadaceae; genus Lysobacter_I. The sequence continues at coordinate 12,000 of JBGAFR010000028.1, read as the reverse complement.
CGCGGCCAGGCCGCGCGCGTAGCGCAGGCCCTGCGCGGTGGCCGGCTCGTCCACCGGCTCGTCGCCGGTGATGCCGTAGGCGTCCGGGTCGTCCGCGTCGGCGTCATCAGACAGGGCGCGCGTGCGCCCCAGTCCCAGCGCCAGCCCGGTGGTCGGCGTGATCGACGCCGGCTCGTAGCACGTCCGGGTCCGGATCATGTCCATGTAGTAGGCCCAGTCCCACACAGCGTTCGGACAGGCCGTGTGCGTGGTGCGGCCGTCGGCCTCGGCATGGCCGAGGATGTGCTGGCGATCCGTCGGGATGCCGTAGGTGTCGCATAGCCAGGTCACCAGCGCGGCGGACGCGCACATCTGCACGGCGGTCGGGTTCAGGCCGCGGGTGTTGGCGACGTGCTCGATGCCGATGCTGGTGCCGTTGGCCGAACCGGCGTGCCAGGCCACGTCGTTGTGCGCGACCATCTGCACGATGGTGCCGTCCTGGCCGATCACGTAATGCGCGCTGACCTTGGCGCGCGGATCCTTGAACCAGTTGATCGGGCTGCTGATGTTCGCGCCGCTGTCGGTGATGTGGATGACGATCCGGTCGATCGTGCGGGTCCCGCTGACCGCGCGGTAATTGCCCGGGTTGGCGGGCTCGAAACGGTCCGCCTGCGGATATTCGGGCGCGGTCAGGACGAGGCCGCGCGCGCCGCGGAAGCCCTGTGCGGCGCTTTCCGGGACATCGGGGATCGGGCCGGCGTCGTGGGCGGCGTCCTCGTCCTCGACCGACAGCCCGCGCGCGGTGCGCGCGCGTCCCGACGCACCGAGCCCGGATGACCCAAGCCCGAGCGAGAACGGCACGCTCACGCCCAGCCGCGTGGCTTCGCCGCGGATCCACGCGATCTTCGCCGGCGTCAGCCGACAGCCGAGGTTGGTGGTGGCGTCGAACTCGTCGACGTGCACGCCCACCAGGTGCGCGCTCGGCGTGGCGCCCTGCTCGATCCAGTACACCGGCGAACCGCTGGTGCCGCCGAGCGTCTGCAGGTCGTAGGTGAAGGTGTCGTCGGTCGGCAGCTCGCGGATGTAGCCGCCCATCATGTGCTGCTTGTTCGGATCGATGTTGTCGTTGACGTACTGCTCGATCGGAGTGTTCGCCGTCCACCAGGCGGCGTAACCGGTGACCACCACGCCCTCGGGCCGCGACTGGGTCAGCTCCTCGACGATGTCGAAGTAGCGTCCGGCCGGCGCCGCGTTCGCCGCCGGCACGCAGATCACCGCGAGGTCGAAATCGTGGTTGCGGCCGCCGCTGTACGACGGATGCAGCGTCCAGTTGGCGCTGGTGACGCGGAAGCGGCCGAACGGCTCGTTGCCGCTGCCGGTGCCGTCGCCGTTCTTGCCCGGCACGAGGATGACCTCGCTCTGCCCGTACAGCACGTGCGCCGCGGTGAGGATCAGCCGCGGCCCGATGAAGAAGGCCGTGCCGGCGTTGGTGTCGCCGCTGCCCTGCGGGAAACGCACCTGGCAGATCGCCGAATGCGGCATCACCGTGGTGTCGTCGACGCCGAGGAACCAGCGGGCGCTGTCGAGGAAGAAGCGTGCCTGGGTGGTCAGCGCATCCCAGAAGTTGTCCGGGCGGTAGTAGGACGAGACCAGCAGCGGACGCGCGGTGGCACCGCGTCGATCGCCGGCGCGCAACGCAAGTCCCTGTGCGTTCGGCGCCGGGGGCGGCGGCGGCATCGTCGGCGCGGCGCCCGCGGACGAAGGCGCGGGGGACGCGGCGGGCGACGGCTGCCACAGATCGTCGGAATAGCCGTCGCTGTACGGCGCGGACGCGGCGGCGCCGTTGCTGCCGCCCGCGGCGACCGGGGCGCGATCTTCCTCGCGCGACGGCGGCGACGGCTGCGCGGCGGCATCGCCGCCCCAGCCCAGTTCCGCGCCGCCATTGGCGCCGTATCCCGAACCCGGCGCGCCGCGTAGGCTGCGGCGGAAGCCGCGCTCGCTCAGGCCGTTCAGGCCGACGTACATCGTGCCGCGGTCCGGCAGGCGCAGCGACACCGGCACGTTGCGATCGCTCTCGCGATACGTCGCCAGTCCGAAATACACGCGCTGCTGGCCGATGAAGCGCGCGACCGCGTCCGGCGGCACCAGGTACACCGCCTCGCCGCGCTGCGAGGCCATCACCCGCTGCAGGCGGCTGGTGAAGAAGTTGCGCGCCGTGCGCCGCGCGCGCTGGTCGGGGCGCAGCAGCTCGGGTTCGGTCGCGACCGCGATCTCGTACAGCGGCAGTTCGGAGCGTACGGTGAATCCCAGCACGCTGAAACGATCGTCGATCGACTCGCGGTTGGCACGGATGACGGCCATGACGGACTCCTAGCGGGATTTGCGCGCGCCGTCGGCGGACGAACCCGCGACGGCGCCGAGGTCGAACCGGATCTCGGCGGGGGGCGGCAGGACGGGATCGACATCCCGCTCGTCGTCCATCACCGAGGAAATCCGCTCCCAGAAACGCTGCTGGGCATCGATGCCGATGCCTTCCAGGTGCGGCTTCATGAATTCCTGCACCGCGTCCAGATGGCGGAAGAACATCCGCTTGCCGCTCTGGACGTGCTCGACCGAACCGCGCCATTCCGGCGCCGGCGCCGAATCGTCCCCGCGTTCGCACCAGATGCGGACGATGAAGACGGCGGTGCGATCCTCGAGCAATGCCATGGCGGCGCCTGGTCGGTCGATGCGTGGCCCGACTGTGCGCGTGCCGCGTCACCGCCCCGTCACGCCGACATCACGCGGACATCACATCCAGGTCGTCGAACGCGTGATGTCGCGTGAGGACCGCGTGATGTCCGGCGGCAGGCGTGTTCGCCGTTCCGGCGCCCGGTCACGCGACGGCGCACCGGCCACCTCGTCGGCGGCCAGTGCAGCACCGGAACTGCAGTCGATGCCGCCGCTCAGGAATCCAGCAGCCGCAGGCTCAGTTCGAGCTGCGCATCGGCAGCGGCGAGATGGCGGCGGGCGGCGATGATGCCGTCGCGGGGGTCCGCAGTCATGTCGTGCAAGGTGCCGGCGACGGGGAACGCGGCCGCGGACAGCGCCTGCGGCGGCGCGGGAGGAGGTGCGGGCGGCAGTTCGATCCGCAGCGCCGCCTGCATCGGCGGCGGTTCGGCGAAGGCGCTGTCGGCGATCTGCCGGTACAGGGTCAACGTCTCGCGCATCGGCGGGATCGCCAGTTCGCGGCGCAACAGGTCGCGGCAGGTTTCGAACTGGCGGAGCGCCTGCGCACGCTGGCCGCCGAGCACGTACAGCTGCATCAGCTCGCGATGCACGTCCTCGCGCAGCGCATCGCAGTCGAGGATCGCCAGGGCGTGTCGGATGGCCTCGCCCCAGTCGCGGCGGATCGACGCCACCTGCATCAGCCGCCACAGCGCATTGAGGTAATGGCGGCGATGCTTCTCGCGCTCGCGCAGCGCCCAGTCGTCGCTGAATTCCATGAGGATGTCGGACTTGTACAGCGTCACGCCGGCGCGCAGGTCGTCGATGTCGGCCTGGGCGATCTGCTCGATCGGCCTGGCCAGTGCCGGCGCGATCCGGCGTTCGAACTCCTCCACGTCCAGCCAGACCTCGCCGCCGCCGCTGAGCCCGATCGCGCCGCGGCGGTCGCTGGCGATCAGCGCGCCGTGCTGCAGCGGCGGGCGCTCGACCATCCGCCGCAGCCGCCACAGCGCCGTGTTGAACGAGCCGGCAGTCATCGCCGCCACGCGTTCCGGCCAGAGGATGCCGAGCAGTTCCGTGCGGCTGAAATAGCGGCCCCGCCCCAGCGCCAGGTACGCCAGCAGACTGCCGCAACGGCCGGTGACCGGCACCAGCGCCTCGCCCGCCGCGTCGTCCGCGACGCTGAGCGATCCGAACAACCAGATGCGCAACATCCTGTTCGTCCTTTCGTCTGCACCGCGCCGCGGCGTGGAATCCGTCCCCCGCCGCGCCCCCTGCGCGGCCGGTCCCGGTGCGTCGCGCACCGGATCGGGGCCTGTGGTGAGACGCGGGAAGCCGCCGCGACAGGCCGCGGCCGGCGCGGCGTCCGCGGACAGTCCCGCTTTGCGTTGGAGGAAGGGCCCGTCGCCCGCGCAGTGGCAGGGCCGTGGACAGCGAAACCGGACAATCCTCGGCAAGGCCCGCTGACCGGTCAGCGCGCCGAACCTCCCGCGGCATCGACGGCGGCATCGGTCAGGAGAAGGCCCCCATGAACGCGCTCCCCACCCGCATCCGTCGCGCACGTCTCGCGGCGAAACTCAGCCAGGCCGAACTCGCCCGCCGTGCCGGCGTCAAGCGCAGCGCCGTCACCCAGTGGGAGCATCCCGAGGGCACCTCGCCGAGCATGCACCACCTGCTGCAGATCGCGATCGAGACCGGGACCTGCATCGAATGGCTGGCGACCGCCCGCGGCCCGATGCGCAACGGCGCGGAGGAACCGGCGACCGTGTTGATCGACGACTACGCCCAGGACCCGAACGAGAGCGAGGCGCTGCTGCGGTTCCGCCGCCTGCCCGCGCAAAAGCGGCGGATCGCACTGCAGATCCTCGAGGTGCTGGCCGGCTGATGCGATTCCCGCATCGGTGCGGGCGTACGACCGTGGCCGCATGGCACACTGACGCCATGCCGCCACGCCCCCTCCCGACCGCCGCCTGCCTGCTGGTCGCGCTGCTGTCCGCCCCGGCGGCCGGCGCCGCGAGCCCACAGACGCCCACCGCACCCGCCACGTCGACCGCAGCTGCACCCGCGACGAAGCCCGTGGCGCCCACGCCCGCCACGCCCAAACCTTCGGCCCCGAAACCCGCGGCCGCGAAGCCTGCGCCCTACGGCGTGCTGGCACTCAAGCCGGGCGAATACGTGTGGACCCCCGAAGCCGCGCCCAAGGGACCGGTGGTGGTCGTGGTCAGCCTCCCGCAGCAGCGCGTCCACGTCTACCGCAACGGTACGCGCATCGGCGTGTCGACGATCAGCAGCGGCCGCCGCGGCTACGAGACGCCGACCGGCACGTTCCCGATCATCGAGCGCCAGACCGAGCACTACTCGAACAAGTACGACAACGCGCCGATGCCCTTCATGCTGCGGCTGACCATGGACGGGGTCGCGATGCACGCGGGCCACCTGCCCGGTTATCCCGCCTCGCACGGCTGCGTGCGCATGCCGGCCGCGTTCGCCGAGACCCTGTTCGGCAACGTGCGCCGCGGCACCGTCGTGGTGGTCGCCGATGCGAAGAGCGCGCCGGTCGCCATCACCGCGCCGGGCTGGATCACGCCGGTCGATCCGGCCACCGGTGCGGCCCGCGACCCGGCCGACGACGTGCTGCCGATGCTGTGGGCGCCCGAACGCGCCCCCGACGGCCCGCTCACCGCGGTGATCAGCGCCCGCGACGGCCAGCTGGTGGTGCTGCGCAACGGCATCGAGATCGGCCACGCGCCGGCGCAGGTCGTCGGCGAGCCGTGGACCGGCACGCGGGCCTACGCACTGCGCGCAGTGCCGGCGCCGCTCCTGACGTCCCCGTCCGTCCCCGTCCCAGCGACGCCGGCCGTGCCGACCTCGCCCGACGACCCGACCCGGGTGGTGCCGACCGAGGTCCCGCCGCCGGTGCTGCGCTGGGAAGAGGTGGCGATCTCGCTGGCGCCGGTGAAGCCGGTGAAGATCCCGAAACCCGCGACGGCGACGCCGCCGGTCCTCCCGCCGGTGCTGCCGCCGCCCGCGCAGACCCCCGACCTGTTCGCGAGCGGCCGGCTGCGGATCGATCCGGTGTTCGCCCTGCGTCTGCGCGATGCGCTCGCCGACGGGACGACCCTGATCGTCACCGATGACCCGCTGCGCCGGACCGCCCCAGCCCCGGCGCCGGCGCCGCCACCGCCGGCCCCGGCGCCAACCCCGACCCAGCCCGTGACGCCGATCACACCCTCGAACATCGGGACTCCGGCATCGGCGTGAAACCCCGTTGGTTTCACGTTTTTCTACGGGGCGATCGGCATCCTCCGGCGAATGCGCCCCGCCTTCGCCGCCCTCGCCACCACCCTCGTCCTCGCCTGCTGCACCCTGCCCGCCTCGGCCGACAACGCCGGCGGCAACGGCAGGCCGCTGCTTGGCCAACTGCAACGGATGGCCCCCGACGCCGACCCGCAGGTGATCGCACTGGCGCTGGAAGCGGCGCAGTGCGCCTCGGCCTCGGGCTCGATCGCGCCGCCGAAGCGGCTGGCGGTCATCGACTATTCGCGGCCGTCCACCGAGCGCCGGCTGTGGGTCTTCGACCTGGGCTCACCGCGGCTGCTCTACAGCGAGTACGTCGCCCACGGCCGCGCCAGCGGCGAGAACCTGGCGACTGCCTTCTCCAATCTCGACAGCAGCCACCAGTCCAGCCTCGGCCTGTTCGCCACCGCCGAGACGTACACCGGCCACAACGGCCTGTCGCTGCGCATGGACGGCCTGGAACCGGGCTTCAACGACCGCGCCCGCGACCGCGCCATCGTCATGCACGGCGCCGACTACGTGAACCCGGAGATGGCGCAGCGCCAGGGCCGCCTCGGCCGCAGCTTCGGCTGCCCCGCGGTGCGCCAGGCGGTCGCCCCGGCGATGATCGACGCGCTCAAGGACGGCCAGCTGGTGTTCGCCTACTACCCCGACCAGCGCTGGCTGACCCAGTCGAAGTTCTTCCGCTGCCACGCCAACCTCGCGACCGCGAATGCGACGGGCGGCCGCCCCGGCGGCTCGCGCTGAGGCCGGCTCAGGCTGAGAGCCACATCCCCGCCGCGAACGCGGCCACGATCAGCAGCACCCCGGGCAGCAACCGCAGCAGGAACCCGCGCCCGCCGCGCAACCAGGCCATCAGCAGCTTGCTGCAGGAGTTCGTCGCCAGCGCCACGAATACCGGCCAGCCGGTGTCGGCCACGTGCAGCATGCCGCCGGCGTTCAACTGCGCCACCGATGCGGCGGCCGCGTGCAGATCTGCGAAGCCCGACAGCCCGGCCGCGACGGTGACGCCGGCATCGCCCAGCCAGCGCTGCACGCCGGCCGAGAACAGCAGGATCGCGCTGACGATGCCGGCGAACAGCAGCGCCTGGCGCGGCTCGAACGGCCGGCCCGCGGCGACCGTCTGGTCGTCGAGCGCGCCGTAGGACCCGCGCCAGCGCGCCACGATCGCCACCAGCAGCGCCATCGCCCCGGACAGCGCCAGCGGCCAGGCCAGCCGCGCCAGCATCGGTGGCGACAGCGCGGCCACGACCGCGGTCAGCACCACCGCCGTGGCGACGTTCGAGAACAGCGCACCGGCCGCGCACTGCGCTTGGAGCGCCGGCGCCGCGCGGCTGCGGTCGCCCATCGCGGCGATGGTCGCGGTGCTGGAGACGAAGCCGCCGACGAAACCCGCCAGCGCCAGCCCCGCGCCCGGCCCCAGCGCGCGCAGCGCGACGTAGCCGGCGGCGTTGATCGCCATGATCAGCACCACCAGCGTCCACAGCTTGTACGGATTGAGCGCCTGCCACGGATCGATGGCGCGGTCCGGCAGCAGCGGCAGCACCACGGTCGCCGCCGCGACCAGCATCAGGCCGTCGTGCAGCTCGCGCTCGGTCAGCACGTCGCGCACGAAGCGGTGAAGCGACGACTTGCCGGCCAGCACGATCGCCACCACCGCGCCGAGGCCGGCGGCCAGCGTCAGCTCGGTCATCGCCAGCGCCCCGAGCAGGAAGGTCACGAGCATCGCGACCTCGGTGGTGAGGCCGGGGTCGGTCTCGCGGCTGCCGCGATAGCTCGCCAGCGCCGCCAGCGCGACGAAGCCGCCCGCGACTGCGAAGCCGACGGCGCCGAACCGCTGTGCGATGGCGCCGGACAGCGCCACCAGCAGGAAGGTGCGCACGCCGGCGGCGGCACGGCCGGGGCCGTCGCCCTTGTCGCGCTCGCGCTCGACCCCGATCAGCAGGCCGACCGCGAAGGCGACGCAATAGCCGAGGAGTTTGTCGGTACCGGGCGTGGTCATCGCCGCAGCATAGCAATGCGGCGACGCTGCCGATCAGTGCGAGAACAGCACCGGCAGGTGCGCGGTCTCCAGCAGTTCGCGGGTGCTGCCGCCGAGCACCGCCTCGCGCAGCCGCGAGTGGCCGTAGCCGCCGGCGACCAGCAGGTCGGCGCCGATCGTGCGGGCGTGATCGAGCAGCGCGTAGGCGACCGAAAAATTCATGCTCGGCCGCACCGTGACTTCGACCCGCAGGCCATGGCGCGCCAGATGCGCGGCGATGTCGGCGCCGGGCTCGCCGCCGTGCGCCGATTCGCCGACCGCGGGATCGATCACGACCACGTCGACGCTGCCGGCGCGACGCAGCAGCGGCATCGCATCGGCGACGGCGCGCGCGGATTCGCGGGTCGGTTTCCAGGCGACCACTGCGCGCTTCGGCGGCACCGACAGGCTGGCGCCCTCGGGCACCACCAGCAGCGGCCGTCCGGAGTGGCGCAGCACGTCGTGGAAGTGGTCGTGCAGGGCGAGATCGTCGCGATCCCGCCGCATGGCGGGCAGCACGGTGAGATCGGCGTAGCGGGCATGCATCGCCGCGGTGTTCTGCGGATACAGCGACACCGCTTCGGCGGTCCGCACTTCGAACGACGGCACCGCATGCGCGAAGCGCGCGCGCACCGCCTCCGCCCGCGCCTGCGCGCGCTTGCGCGCCTCCTCGTGCAGGCGGGCGTAGACGTCGTAGGCCATGGCGCCCCAGTCGCTGGGCATCGGCGTCGGCACGTCGACCGTGACCAGCACCGCCAGATGGCCGTCGCCCGCCTCGGCGAGTGCGACCGCGGCCCGGAGCGGCGCCTCCAGGCTGTCCTCGTTCACGTACGGAATCAGGATGTCCTTGAACATGCTGCACCTCGTGAGGTTTCCGGAAACCGGATTAGAGCGCGTTTCCCGGAGAAGCGCATTGATTGTCGTCAAATCGAGAGGCGAGCCCTTGCATCGTCCGTCCATCGTGCAATGCAGCAGGCGGGCGTCGGCATGCGCATGAAGCAAGCGAGAGGTTGTCGCGCGCCTGATGGATCACCTCTCCCCTTGCGGGAAAGGTCGCTGCGCGACACCCGGCGGTTGCAGGGACGTGCGAGCGCTTCGTGCGTCGCACTGCATCGAATCCTGGCGTTTTTTGTCCCGCATCAACGCGGACGCCGCGCGCGCGTGCTTTCATGGAAACACGTCACCCATCGGAGGTCGCCATGTCCCGCACGCAAGACAAGGTCTGCATCGTCACCGGCGCCGCGCTCGGCATCGGCCGCGCCTGCGCCATCCGTCTCGGCGAACAGGGCGCGAAGATCGCCCTGTTCGACCGGCTCGATGCATCGCCCTGTTCGACCGGCTCGATGCCGAAGGCGAAGCGCTTGCGGCGGAGCTGAATAGCCGCGGGATCACTGCGCGTTACTGGCATGTCGATGTCGCGTCGGAAGACAGCGTCCGCACCGCGGTCGAAAGCGTCGTCGCCCATTTCGGCGGACTGCACGGACTGGTGAACAACGCCGGCATATCCGGTTCGACCAAACTCACCCACGAACTCACCGAAGCCGAGTGGGACCAGGTGCAGGCGGTCAACGTGAAGGGCGTGTTCTTCTGCACCAAGCACGCGATCCCGCACCTGAAGGCCGCGGGCGGCGGCAGCATCGTCAACCTCTCGTCGATCTACGGCCTCGTCGGCGCCGCCGACGTGCCCGCGTACCACGCCTCGAAGGGCGCCGTGCGGCTGATGAGCAAGACCGACGCCATGATCTACGCCGCCGATCGCATCCGCGTGAATTCGATTCACCCTGGCTATATCTGGACACCGATGGTCGAACACCACCTCCGCGCCAGCGGCGCCACCGACCTCGACGCCGCCCGCGACGACGTCGGCAAACTGCATCCGCTCGGCCGCATGGGCGAACCCGACGACATCGCATGGGGCGTCGTCTACCTGGTCTCCGACGAGTCGAAGTTCGTCACCGGCAGCGAACTGGTGATCGACGGGGGGTATACGGCGCGGTGACCATGCGGATCGGGCGCCCCTTCAAATTCGCCACGGGATCTTTGCAACGCGCGGCTGATATCCCGGCGGATCGCGTGGAATTTCCAGACGGATCAATGGCATTGACGTTCTCGTCTTCACTGTCGAGCGCTTTCATTACCCCGGTCTGTGCACCCCGATAACTTTTATCGGGGTGTGCTCGCCCTCTATTTCGGCGAGCCGAAACCTACACGCGCCTCCGACCGGACCGCAATGTCGTTGATTCACATCGACTTCTTGCGGTTGACCGGTGCGTGGCGCCATGTCAGCCTCTGCGCTATCCCCCACTTTGGGGTCTACTTGTAGTTAGGTGCGGAATGGTAATCAGGCGCTCGCAAAATCTCTCGGATCAAGATCGCGCTCTACGCCTCAAGGAGCTTATTGCCGAGAACAAGCGGCTTCATAAGCTGGTAGCAAAGCTTGAGGTAGCGAATATATCGCTTAAGAATGAGAACGGATCATTGAGGAAGATGATCGATACAAAGGCCAGTGAGAAATTAACTGAAATACTTGGAAGCATCATGCAGCGTGCTGGCGAGGACTGCGGCCCAGGCCCATCCAAATCTCGCGCTAAGAACCGCACCTAACAATTCGTTCAAGCCGACCCCACATCGTGGCGTCGGCCACGTGCCTACGCTACGCTAGCACGCGTCCGCCACCCCGCTGCGGGGCGGCTTAACTCAGGCGTTAGCTCACTTTGGAGACTATCTTGGCTCTTTTCAAAAGACTTCTATCTACTTTAGGCATTGCATCTATTGCCGGCACTTCGGCGCAAGCCACGCAAGCGCCAGTGTCCCTGCCAACTAAACAGGTTGCCAGTCGCAATGAGTGGGTAAATAAGGTCGCAGAGCACTACGCTGGCGTAGCCGCAGGAGTCGAGATAAACCGGCTTTGTTCAATTTTGCCTGCAGCTGAAACAGCGCAGCTTGAGAAAGACCTTGAGGCATTTACACGAGCTCTCTCTAAGCAGATACGCTCAGAATTCCTGGACATGGCCAGAGAAACCTCTAGGGACATTGCAACCGAGGAGCCATACAAGTCATGCAGCTCAGACGCACAGCAGGCAGTCATCGAGGCGCAGGAACTCGTTGCATGGTGGCTTAAAGAGCTCGGTCGGCCAGCTCCTGGCGAGTGAGCTAACAATTCATTCAAGCCGAAGCCGCTTCGCGGCTCGGCTTAATTCAGGCGTTAGCGCCTATGACGAGAGTTAACGCGATCCCTTATTTGGCTCTCGGGCTGCTGGCCGCGGGCGCCATCTATCTGTGGCTCATCTCCGGGCAGCCACGCATGGCTGACGGCGGACTCTCCGGTGATGAGATGAGCCTGGCCGAGAAAGCCTTCTGCTTGGCGGTCCCGCTGTCCGTGTTCGCGGCCATGGCTGTGGCGTTGCGCCGGGCATACTTGGCCGGCAGTTGGTTTTGGTTCTTGGTGTGCCTGTTTGCGTGGCCCATGACCTTCGTCTACACGCTGTTGGTCAACCGAGCCAATGGGCGCTAACAATTCATTCAAGCCGAACCCGCTTCGCGGCCTTGCGCGGTCCGGGCACCAATCCATGAAACAACGACCGACGCTTGCGTTCCTCTCCGGTTTCGCCATCGCCGGCATGCTCGCCTTCGCATTCCTGCATTGGATGCTGGATGGCTCGACGCCGGTCCACTTCGAGAATCGATCCGGCGTTCCGTTGCAGGGCGTGACGATCTCCGGCGCCGGGTTCGAGGCCTCGCTGGGCAATGTCGGACCGGGCGGAACGGTGCGTGTCCGGGTCTATCCGGCAGGCGAGTCCGCGATCCGTGTCGCGTTCCGTGCGAACGGGCAAGTCATCTCGACGCCGCATGACGTGTACTTCGTCACCCCTGAAGAATCACCCGGCCACGACACTTGGTCGTCGATCAGGCACGAACAGCGCCAGTTCCCGCTCCAGCATCGCCATCCACCAGGCGCGCAATAACGCGATCCAGCGCAGCAGCCAGCGGATGTTGTA
>JBGAFR010000027.1:0-39211 GCA_044227145.1 Lysobacteraceae bacterium | reverse complement strand
GCGACGACGCAGTCCTGCGACGCCTGCCATCGCACGACCGCCTGGCTGCCCGCGACGTTCAACCACAACGGCGTGGCGGCCGGCGCTTGCGCCACGTGCCACAACGGCACGAACGCCGCCGGCAAGCCCTCGAACCACATTCCGACCACGCAATCCTGCGATGCGTGCCATCGCACCAACGCCTGGCTGCCCGCGACGTTCAACCACAATGGCGTGGCCGCAGGTTCCTGCGCCACCTGCCACAACGGCACGATCTCCACAGGGAAGCCGACGAACCACTTGCCGACGACGCAGTCCTGCGATGCCTGCCATCGCACGACGGCGTGGACGCCGGCGACGTTCAACCACAACGGCGTGACGGCCGGTTCGTGCCGGACCTGCCACAACGGGACCACCGCCACCGGCAAACCTTCGAACCACATTCCGACGACGCAGAGCTGCGACGCCTGCCACCGCACGTCTGCCTGGCTGCCCGCGACGTTCAACCACAATGGCGTCGCCGCTGGCAGTTGCGCCACCTGCCACAACGGCACCAATGCGCGCGGCAAGCCGTCGAACCACCTGCCGACGACGCAATCGTGCGACGCCTGCCATCGCACGACGGCGTGGACGCCGGCGACGTTCAACCACAACGGCGTGACGGCGGGTTCGTGCGCGACGTGCCACAACGGCACGACCGCCGCCGGCAAACCTTCGAATCACATTCCGACGACGCAGAGCTGTGACGCCTGCCATCGCACGACGGCGTGGACGCCGGCGACGTTCAACCACAATGGCGTGACGGCGGGTTCGTGCGCGACATGCCACAACGGCACGACCGCCGCCGGCAAGCCGTCGAACCACTTGCCGACGACGCAGAGCTGCGATGCCTGCCATCGCACGACGGCGTGGACGCCGGCGACGTTCAACCACAGCGGCGTGACGGCCGGTTCCTGCGCGACGTGCCACAACGGCACGACCGCGACCGGGAAGCCGTCGAACCATATTCCGACGACGCAGTCGTGCGACGCCTGCCACCGGACGACGGCGTGGATCCCGGCGACGTTCAACCACAGCGGCGTGACGGCCGGTTCCTGCGCGACGTGCCACAACGGCACGACCGCGACCGGGAAGCCGTCGAACCACTTGCCGACGACGCAGTCCTGCGACGCCTGCCACCGCACGACGGCGTGGCTGCCTGCGACGTTCAACCACAGCGGCGTGACCGCTGGCTCCTGTGCCACGTGCCACAATGGCACGAACGCGACCGGCAAGCCGTCGAACCACTTGCCGACGACGCAGTCCTGCGATGCCTGCCACCGGACGACGGCCTGGCTGCCCGCGACGTTCAACCACAGCGGCGTGACGGCGGGCTCGTGCGCGACCTGCCACAACGGCACGACGGCGACCGGGAAGCCGTCGAACCACATCCCGACGACGCAGTCGTGTGACACGTGCCACCGCACGACGGCGTGGCTGCCCGCGACGTTCAACCACAGCGGCGTGACCGCTGGCTCCTGCGCGACGTGCCACAACGGCACGACGGCGACCGGGAAGCCGTCGAACCACATCCCGACGACGCAGTCGTGCGACACGTGCCACCGCACGTCGGCATGGATCCCGGCGACGTTCAACCACAGCGGCGTGACGGCGGGCTCCTGCGCGACCTGCCACAACGGCACGGCCGCGACCGGCAAGCCGTCGAATCACTTGCCGACGACGCAGAGCTGCGATGCCTGCCACCGCACGACGGCGTGGATCCCGGCGACCTTCAGCCACAGCGGCGTCACCGCGGGCAGTTGCGCGACCTGCCACAACGGCACCACGGCGACCGGCAAGACGGCCAACCATTTCGTCACCACAAAGTCCTGCGACGCCTGCCATCGGACCACCGCGTGGACGCCGACGACGAGCTACTCGCACATCTCCATCGCCTACCGCCCCCACCAGGCGGGGCTGAGCTGCACGTCTTGCCACACCACGAACAACGAAGTGATCGCGTGGAAGTTCGCCAGCTACAAGCCGAACTGCGCCGGTTGCCACGCCAACCGGTTCAAGCCGGACGCGCACAAGAAGGTCGACTCGCCGACCATCCTCTACACCGTGCAGGAACTGCAGGATTGCTCGGGTGCGTGCCACCAGTACACCGACGCGACGTTCTCCACCATCAAGCGCACAAGAACAGGGCACCACCGGTCCACCGACGGCGAATTCTGATCGGGCCGGCAACAGGAACAGACTGCAGATGATCCAACGTCGCAACACCTTCCGCCTCGCGGGGCTCTCCCTCGCGCTGGCGCTCGCCGCGGTCTCGCCCGCGGCCATGGCCCAGATCTTCGACGATGTCGCGGTGCACGCGCAGGACGGGACCACCGAGGTCGCGGTGCGCTTCAACGCCAACGTGCGCTTCAAGCGTGCGGTGGTGTCCTCCGGCGACGACCTGATCACGATCTACTTCGAACTCACCGGGCTCAGCAGCGACGGCCGCTCGGTCTTCGAGGAGTCGCGCACCTGGAACGATTCCGACCTCGCGCCGCCGTTCAAGATGCGCTACTTCAGCGAGGCCAACCAGCCGACGGAAAAGCGACTGGAAGTGACGTTCAGCGCACCGGTGCAGGGCCTGAAGGCGGGGCCGGGCGAGGACGAGCAGAGCTTCGTGCTGAGTTTCCGCCGGCCCCCGGCCGCTCCCGGCAAACCGCCGAGCGGCGTGCCCGTCGTGGCCGAAGCGCCGCTGCCGCCGGCGACGGCGGTGACCGGGCCGCTGGGCGAAGCCGACCAGGCGCAGGCCGACATCCTGCGCACCGCGCGCGATGCGGCCGCACGCGGCGACTACGAAACCGCGGTCGCGGAACTCAATCGCGTGCTCAACATGCCGCCCGGCCTGTTCACGCAGGAGGCGCAGGAGCTCATCGGCTTCGCGCGCGAACGCCTGGGCGAGAACGCGCGCGCGAAGGCCGAGTACGACCTCTACCTCAAGCTGTATCCCGACGGCCCCGGCGCCGAGCGCGTGAAGGCGCGCATCGCCGCGCTCGCGATCGCCAGCGCACAGCCGACCGCGGGCACGGGCGGCCCGCGCGCGCGCAAGCCGGTGACCACGCAGTGGGGCGGCGTGTCGCAGTACTACTACGGCGGCAAGTCGAAGATCCGCGACGAATTCACCACCACCGACCCGGTCACCGGCGCCACCCAGATCGACAGCCAGTCGCTCAGCTCCACCGACCAGTCGGCCGTGGTCACCGACGTCAACTACAACCTGCGCCATCGCGCCGGCGCCTGGGACACGCGCGTCACCCTGCGCGACACCTACCGCCACAGCTTCATCCAGGACCAGCCGGCGCGGAACCGCCTCTCGTCCGCGTACGTCGACGTGCGCCACGAGACCAGCCGCTTCGCCACGCGCCTCGGCCGCCAGACCGCCGTCAGCGGCGGCGTGCTCGGCCGTTTCGACGGCGGCATCGCCAGCATCGGCCTCGGCACCGACCGGGTGCGCGCGGGCATCGAGGGCGGGCAACTGGTCGAACCCGGCCTCGGCGGCGACAAGCGTTTCTATGGCGCGACCCTCGATGCCGACCGCATCCACGACAGCATCGGCATCGGCGTGTTCGGCATCCAGCAGAACGCCGGCGGCGAAGTCGATCGTCGTGCGATCGGCGCGGAGTTCCGCTACTTCACCGCCAACCGCTCGGTGTTCGGGCTGGTCGACTACGACGTGATGTTCGACAAGCTCAACATCGGCTCGGTACAGGGCAACTTCGGCTGGGGCGGCAAGTTCGCGTTGAACTTCCTCTACGACTACCGCCGCGCGCCCAGCCTGCAGCTGACCAACGCGCTGCTCGGCCAGCCGCAGACCACCGTCGCGCAACTGCTGCAGACGATGAACCGCGACCAGGTCATCGTCCAGTCGATCGGCCTCACGCCGATCGCCCGCGCCTCGTCGCTCGGCGTGACCATCACCTTCTCGCCGAAGTGGCAGGCTTCCGCCGACTACCGCATCTCCAGCGTCTCCGGCACCATCGCCACGCCGACGCTGCCGGCGAGCGAGGCCACCGGCAACATCCGCACCACCAGCGCGCAGCTGATCGGCACGGGCGTGTTCTCGCCGTCCGACGTGTTCGTGCTGAATTCCAGCTACCTCACCAGCCGCGCCTACGACGCCTGGCTGTTCGGCCTGTCCACGCGCTTCAAGTTCGGCGATGCCTGGGTGATCGAACCGGGCCTCAAGTACTACACCCAGGACAACGCCAGCGGCTCCACCTCGACGCGCCTGTCGCCGGTGGGCCGCTTCGCCTACCACCGCGGCGAACGCCTCACCTTCGAGGCCGAGTTCAACCTCGAGCGCACCCGCACCGAAGCGCAGGCCAGCAACGAAGACCTGCTCTCGCTGTTCTACTACGCGGGGTATCGGTACGATTTCTGACGCGTGGTTCCGCGGCCGCGCTCGAAAAGCCCGGGATTTCCCGGGCTTTTTCATGGCCACGACGATGGTCTGCATTGCATCCGCGCGGCCATCGCGCGCCGCGAGCGTGACATCGGTGACGCGAAGTTCCGCAGGAATCGCGCTCGCGTTCATCCTCGCCACAGCCTGCATCGCGTCCAATGCGCCCGCGCCAAGCCGGCGCATTTTCATTTTTGAAGAGGATGTCATGAGTCAGAATTTGCTTTCCTTGCAGTTCACCCCCGCGCAGTTGGCCGATGTCGACAACGCGCTGGCCGCGCTCGAAAACGCCCTGGCCGGGCTGATCGCCCTCGACCCCGAGCAGCGTCGCGGCCTGGTGCGGATGGGCCCGAAGTCCGAGGCCTTCTGCCGCCAGACGATCAACGTGCTGGCCCAGAACCCGCAGGTGATCCCGCCCAGCCTGTCGCTGGACGAAGCCCGGTCCGATCTGTCGGCGCTGGACGCCCTGCGCCCCCGCCTCACCCGCCTGCAGCGGCTCACCGAGCGCGCACAGGACACCGACGAGGCGCTCGGCAGCGACCTGATGTCGTTCGCGCTGGAAGGCTACGCCCTGCTGAAGGTGTCGGGCCGCAACCAGGGCCTCGAAGGCCTGCGCGGCGAGCTGTCGAGCCGCTTCGCCAAGTCGCGCAGCAAGGGTGAGACCACCGCCACCCAGCGCTGACGACCACCCCCGCTGCCTTCGGGTGGCGGGGTTTCCCCACCCACCACGGCCCCGGCTGCTCACGCAGCCGGGGCCGTCTTTTTGGGCGACGTTCGACGGCGATGCCAGTGGCGCGACCTTTGCCACCGGTGCGCCGGCTGATCCCGCCAGCGCTGCCGGCAGCCATGGCGGCGGCAAGCGCGGCATTCATGGCCCTCCGAGCGGGAACGATGGCGAAAAAAGCGGCAACGCCGGCCCTTCGAGGGGCAACGTCGCCCCTTTTACCGGCAGCGATGGCGAAAAAAGCGGCATCGATGCCCCTCGGACCCGCATCGTTGCACCTCCAACCGGCAGCGTTGCCCCAAAAAGGGGCACGCATGGCCCGCCGAGGCGCACGCTTGCGGCTTTCACCGGCAACGTTGCCCCACGGACCGGCAACGCTGACCCTTTTTCCGTCAGGCGTTGGCGAAAAAAGCGGCATCGATGCCCCGCGAAGGTGCAACGCTGCCCCTTCGACCGGCAACACCGGCCCTTCGAGCGGCAACGCTGCACCAAAAAGGGGCAACGGTGCCGGTTGGAGGGGCAACGCCGCTCGGGGCAGGGGAACGCGGCGACGCCCGACGCCCTGATTGTCATCCCGAGCCGCGGGCGAGGGACCTGCTTGTCGGCGTCACCGCATCCTGGTGTCGGCTCCCCACGGTCCGGCAGAACGGCTGACAGGGCCGGAACCGAGCACCCCGGCAGACAGGCCCACCGGGGCGCCCCCGGCAACCGTCAGGCCGGTTTGGTCACGATGCGACCGTCGTGCAGCGGTCGATGCCTTGGTGAGCGGGGAGGGCGCCAACGATCGAGCTCAGGCCCGCACTGGATTGGCATGTCGTGGCGGCGCCGACAGTCCTGATATTTCCCCTAGACCATCCTGTGCACTCGGCTCGGTTCGTCCTGGACGGGTTGATTCTGCTGTTGCGCCAGCTGCTGCGCGAAGGCATCCACGTTCTGCAGGGACTGCTCGACCGGGCGATCGATCGCCTGTGCCACATCGGTCATGGAACGTCGCGCAGCAGGATCGGCAGGATCCTGTCCTTGCACCACGAACAGCAGTGTCCCCGCCGCGATCTGTCCACCGTCCTGTTGCGGCTTTCCGGTCTGGTTGATCGCGACATGATCGGCAGAGGCGATGCCTGCGGCCTTCGCGTCCTGGTAAGCGCTCATGGCCAGTCGCTCGCTTGTCGCATCGAAGGTGCGGCCTCGCTCCGTGTCGATGCTCGCGACGCCTCGTTCGATCTGCCTGTAGAAACGATGATCGGGGTGGTCGGGTTCACGAGGGTCGGGGGGGCGGGGGACAGTTGGCTCCGTCGATGCGGTCGCGATCCGTTCGGCATGCGGGGCGGTGGCGTGCGTCGATTGATCGCGGGTCCCGGACTCCGGTACCGAAGGGCGATCGATGGCATGCGGGGATGACGCCATGCCTGTCCTGGCGCGTTCGATGTCCACAGGCGTGGTCTCGGCGGCGATCACATAGGTCCTGCCGTCCGCATCGAGGCGCAGGCTGGCGATCGGGCTGTCCAGGCCATAGTGGCCGTCGGCTTGCGGCTTGACTTGCAGTGCGGTGGTGGTCGGGTCCAGTGCGTTCGCATCCCACGTGGCGCGCACTGCGGTTGCTGCAACGGCGACCTGTTCGTCGCTGGCTTCGACGCCGGCGTTGCGATAAGCACCGGCAACCGCGTCGCGCAGCCGGGCGTCGGCATCCATCGGCATCACCGGCGGGATCTCGCGTGGCGGCGGCAGCCGCGCTTTCGTCATGCAGGCGTCCGCTGGCGGTACTGTCGCGGAACATGCCGTCGCTGACCCAACGTCCGTTCGCCTGTCGCTCGTAGAGCTCGCCATCCGAGGCGACCAGTTTGTCGATATCGGTGCGCGCGTTGCGCACGGCGTCCGGCATCCCGCCGTAAGCCTGCCAGTGGTTCCGGAGATAGGCGTCCTCGTAACGCGCGGCGATCGACGCCGGGCTGTTGGCCGCGTTCTCGACCACGATGGCGGCCGCCTGCTGGTCCAGACGTGCTGCGCGATCTGCATCGGCGGCTTCGGTATGGTGCGGCGTCATGCCGCGCTCGACGAACGGGCCGTACACCTCGCGCTGCCATGTGCCAGTCTCCGGATCGCGTTCCCAGTTCGATGGCCGGCTGCTCGGCGTGTCGCCCGCAGACGCAGGCAGGGAGAACGGATCGCGTTGCGGCGGTGGTGCACCCAGGACCAGCTCTGCCGAAGTGCCGGTTGCCTGGTGGTTGAGCCGGTTCTCGGTCTCCGGGGAAGCCCGGAGATCGCCTCGCCGCGCGTTGTCGATGTCGTCGTCGGTGTTGTCGATCGGCGCCTTGCGTCGCCAACCGAGCGAAGGATTCTCGGGGTCGTAGTTCCACGTGTTGCCGCCGAGTTCCTGATTGTAGATCCGGCGGTTGTCGGTCCACTCGGCGATCTTTTCGCCGGCGAATGCGCCGCCGACGCCACCGATGGCGCCCGTGACGAGTAGGCCTGGCCCGCTTTCCACGCCGAGCGCCGCGCCCGTCACCATGCCGATTCCGGCACCCGTCCAGCCGCCGACGCTGCGTGCACCGAAATGGACCAGCTGCGACTCTGCGCCCGCAAGATTGCCTTCGCTCGCGAGCCGATGCGCGGTGCGGACGCTGTCGGCGCCGTCGTACGCATCCAGGGCGAGCCCCGCGATGCCCAACGCACCGCCCGCGCGCAGCCGGGTCGGCCGCACGCGAACGGCGTGATCGATTTCGAGCGCTTCGCGTGCCGTGCGTTCGACGCTTTCGACCACATGGTTCGCGCTGCGCTCGGCAAGGAGATTGTCGCGCGCCGTTGGGTCGACCTTGGCGTTGTTCGAAAGGTTTTCGGGCAAATCACGATGCCAGGCCTGCTGTTCTCGCCAGCCATCGCGCAATCCGTGCGTGATGCCGGGGTCTTTCAGGCGTCCCTCGCGCGCTTCCTCCAGTGCTGCGCCTGGCAATCGTGTATCCGTGCGGCTGTCGTACAACGCCACGCCTTCACGATCGAAGATGCGGACAAGCGTTCCGGTCCGCGTCGCGACCTGATCGAGGTTGCCGGGGAGATCGCGATAGACCTGTTCCCGTATCCCTTCGGGCACGTAGCGGCCATGACCTTCAATATCCACCTTCTTCGCAAAGCGCGCATCCACGCCGAGTTCGCTTTCGAGCCTGTTCGCGGCGACCGCGCGAACCTCGATGTCGTAACCCTTCGCCTTGAGGTCGTTGATCAGCGCAACCGCCTTGTCGCCATCGCCAAGGGTCATGTCGAGGATCAGGTTCTTCCTGCCTTCAACCGCAGCGGCCCGCAGTTCCTTGGCCCAGGCGCTGGCGTCGGGATGGGTATCGTCCGCCCAGGTATATGGATGCGCACTGCGGAAGTCCGCAACCTTGGGATGAGCGTCGCGAAGGCTGTCTGGATCGATGACGACGGCATCGTTTTTCAACTCGGAGCGTGCCGCTTGCGTCAATCCTCCCTTGCCTGCGCCGGGCTGGCCGGCAAGGAGGATGGCTTTGGGATGTTCGAGCGTCGTCTTGGATGGAAGATCCGCATCGGCGAGAACTGTTTCTTCAAAGACACGCGCGTGCTCGGAATCGGAAAGCCTCGTGTCATGCTCACCCATGTCAGTGTCCCTTCAAACGTTCGAAGTAAGCCCACAAGTCGCTGAGGTCCGACATTCCGCCGTTGACGGAGCGGGCCTTCGACATCAGGGCCTCTTCCTGTCGCGCGTGAGCAATGGCTTCGGCGTCTCCAGAGGTTTCCGCCGCTTTCACTCGATTGCGGGCCTCGGTGATGAAGGTGCCAAGCCTGCTCTCCAGCACCCAGATGGCCACCTCGAACGGAGGCGTTCCCCTGGAGGGCTTTTCGATCACGGTATTGAGTGCCTCCTGCAGGCGATCGATGTGCCCGGGGTACTCCTTGAGCATCTCGCGCAGCCGTTGGGGGACAGGGGGGAGTGGTCGCTGCATCATCTTTTCTCTCTCGGTTTTCGTCCGATGTCGGAATCCATGGGCGGATTCAGGTGTTCGGCAACGCGGGTTGGTCCGTCTCTTTCTGCGGCGGGATGAACTGGCGTCCCAGGTCGGTTTGACCGTGGATCATGTGGATGGACGCATTCTCCGGGTTCTTTTCCCGCTCGAACCAATCGTAGGAGCGATGCAGCCACTGCATCTGGAACGCGCGGATCGTGACGCCGTGGCTCACGATGACCAATTGGTTGATGCCCTTCTTGTCGTAGTCGCGATGGAAGGTACCGAATGCCTGGTGCACGCGGATGGCGACATCGAAGCGACTCTCGCCCATCGGCATGCGCGCCCAGAACTTGCCCTCGAACTCGACCTGCTTGTTGTAGTGTGCTGCTTCATGCGGGAAGACTTCCGGCAGCTGCTCTTCCGGAATGCCGTCGAAGAGGCCGAACTGCTGCTCGACCAGATTGATGTGTTCCCTGCGATCGAAGTCGAATTTGTGGCGATGGTCGGCATCGGACATCGATGCCACGGCCTCGATCCCGCGGATGACCTCGTCGGCCGTCTGCTGCGTCCTGGCGTAAGGGGAGACCCAGAACCGGGTTTTCGTTTCGGGCGTGTTGTGATCGAGGAAGTACCGGCCGAGCCACTCGCCGGAGGCATAGGCCTGCCGTCTCCCGAAGTCGGTGAGCGGGATCGCGTGGTCCGCGAGTTCGAGATGCTTCCGTTTGTCGATGTTGCCGGCGGATTCGCCGTGGCGAACGAAAATGAGTCTGAGCGGCGTCATGCATCGGCTCCGGTCGGGCAGGGACGTTGCCGCAGCCCGGGCTGGCGAGTCAGCCGATCGTCGGGCGTGACGCAAAGCCTGCGCAGGAAGTGGCCGAGGGCGCGCAGTACTGCTGGCGCACGGCGCGAACGGTCACCCGCAGGCGTGGCCACGCGCTCCCTCGTCGGTGGCCGTTCATTCTATCCCGCACCTGAAAGAAGATGTTGCGCCGGGCAGGGGGCGCACGTTCGATGCCGGTTTGCCTGATCTGCGATCAGGTCATGCGCGCAGCCTGAATTCAGGCTGCGATGTATCGCCAGGGGCGGGGCGGCGACTTTCACGGTGCCGGCCAGCGCCACGCAGTGTCAGTGCAACGACGCTGTCATCCCGGGCCGCAGGCGAGGGCGTTGCTCGACCGTGCCGCCGCATCCTCCGCCAGCCAACGCCGTCATCCCGGCGCAGGCCGGGACCCAGCTTCGAACGCTCCCCGGCCGTCCGGAGACTTCGCACGCTGCCGCAACCGGATCGCCGCCCGGCCCGCATCCCGCCAAGCGGCACGGCCTCCGTACCGCATGCCCCGGCGGCGATGCCCGCCGGGACACACGCACCGGCATCAGGCCGGTTCGATCACGATGCGGCCGTCCTGCACCTGCAGGCGCACCTGCCCGCCGATGGGGAAGCCCGCCTGCTGCAGCCAGACGCCGGACAGATGCAGGTACGGCACCTTGCGCGTGCCGGCCCAGAACCCGTCCCGTCGCCGGTCGCGGGTGTGATAGCCGATGGTGAGACGGCGCGAGGATGGGGCGCCGGGGGAGTCGGGAGAACGAGCAGCCATGATGGCCTCCTAGTGGTTTCGTTGAATGTGCCCCTGTTGAGAGGGCGACCGAGTACTTCAACACCGCCACTAGACGGCCCCCAGCTTTCCCCGGCGAACCGGGTCTTGTATGACTGGGCGCTACTCGGCCATAGAGGAAACCTATGGACGCAAAAAAACCGCGATGTCAGCCGCGGGCACTGCTAGTGGGAGGTGTGTTGAGCACCGAGGACGAATCTAGTGGCATGCGGGAAAAGCGTCAAGATGAATGCGTCTTTCCAGCGTTCGTCCGATGGTCGATTGCAATATCGGAGATGGTTCGCCGAAAATCGAATCTTGGCAGACAGCGCATCGCGCCAAGGCGAAGTTGTAGCATCGACGATTGGATTGTCTCCCCGAAGCAGGATCGGGGATCTATAGGGGGAGTTTGATTGTGGCTCACTGGCAGTTTCGCCCCTTGAACCCGAACGAGACATCGGGCTCAAGCATCTCCGATGACAATTTCGCGGACGAAGAGCGCACGAGTGTCGAAATACTCGTGCGCGAAACCATCCAGAATCCACTTGATGCGCGTAGCAGTGACGAGCCGGTGCGCGTAGAGTACAAGTTGGTCACGGTGAACCTTGATTCCAGTAGTTTCGCGAGATCGATTTTCTCCGATGATTGGATCAAGCACTTCCGCGCCGGAGAGTTGATCAAAAGCGAAGAGCGTCCTTCGAAAATGACGTTTCTGGTCATAGAGGATTTCGGAACAACTGGCCTGGAGGGTTGTTACACGGACTCATCGTGTGAAGGGCCCACCGAGAACTGGAATGCTTTCTGGTTCCGTGAGGGTGAGGGTGCCAAAACAACAAAATCCAATGGGGGTGCAGGGCAGGGGAAGATCACTCTCTATCTTGCGAGCCAGTTGCGAACCGTCTTTGCTCTGACGAAGAGGAAGTCCGACGGCTTGGAGCTTCTCTTCGGTTGTTGTCGCTTCAGGCGAAATTACAAGCTGCCGGGCGATGCGCAGCGTTGGGCAAAGGAAGCGAGGTGGGGGGCAGTCAGCGATCCGGGTAAGTTGGCGAGGCCGATCGTGGGTCTCACCATGCTGGATGCGGTTCGAGCCGAACTCGGTCTCGGACGGGGCATGGAGCCCGGCACGACATTCATTGTTCCTGTCCCGGATGACGCCATTTCGGAGTGTGCCATCCGCAATGCGGTCGTCAATGAATTCTTCTTCGCCATCAGTCGCGGTCGCTTGGTCGTGAAGGTGGGCGACGCCACTCTGGATGCGTCAGGCATCGAGGTGGTGGCCGATGCAATGGGCAAGGATTGTCGATTGGCGAAAGGGTATCGGGAGTTCCTTGCCGCGACGGCTAGTAAGACCGGCGATGAAGCGACCGCCACTGCCAAGGAGTCATGGGTCAAGGAAACGAAATTGACTTCGGCAGCCTTTGCTGAGAAAGATTTGGCATCACTCAAGGAGAGATTTGAAAGGTCCGAGCTGGTGTCCGTTGATTTTCCGGTCAGTATCAGAAGCAAGCAGTCGAAAGATGTTTCAATCTCGAATTTCCGTGTTTTTCTCAGGCAGGACGAAAACGCCGAGCAAAGCAGCGAGCTTTTCGTCCGTCAGGACCTTGGGATCGATGGGGAAAAAAGGCTGAAAGCGGCGCGGACCATTGCCCCGGTCATGGCGCTGACCTTTATTCAGGAGTCGAAGTTGTCGGATTTCCTGGTTGCTGCCGAGGAACCGACGCATCGCAACTGGAACGCAAGGCGTCCCAAGGTCGAGGCTCTGTATTCGTCCCCGAACAATGTGCTCAATGCTGTTCGAAATGCCGCTCTGCGGTTGGTGCAATTGATCTCGCCGGAAGGAAAAAAAGACGAAACCGCTCTGGCCATCTACTTCGCTGATCCGTCTTCTGATCCAGTCGGGCGCCATGGCGGTATTGGTCCTGTGCCTCGCATACCGCCAGGGGATCCGCCAACTCCGGGTGGTATACCGGGACCGAAAGCGAAGCCAGTTGCGGTGAAGCCTTTGGATGATGGTTTTGAGGTTCGGGCAGCGAGGGTCGATGGTTTCAGGTTCCCGATCGATTGCAAGGTCTCGCTCGCCTATGCCACTGTCGTCGGTGACGCTTTCAAGCTCTGGGATGCTGCTGATTTCTGGGTTGCAGATGAAGAAGCGCACCCGCGCTCATGTGTCGACGTATCCGACATCAAAGCGGATCTTAATGCCGTCAGCTTCCGTCTGAACAGCGAAAACGCTCGCATTTCTATTTCTGGTTTCGACCCGAAGCGAAGACTCGAAGTGAAAGTCAAGTATCAGGAGGTCTCCGATGGGGCAGATAACGAGGACAACTAATCCCACCGGTCTGAAGCAGGTCGACAGGAAACACTTCGTCGCAAGAGTGAAGGATGATGGCCAGAAAGGCCGGGTTTTCTGGCTTGAAAGCTTCGACTTCGAGGCGGCCAGGATCGACCCCGGAGTGCGCATGGGGTGTGTCGCTCATGCAGGCGCCACAGAAGCGTACTTCGATCTCGGTCCCGTATCCGATTTCGACAAGTCGCCGTTGAGCCTGGAAGGCATCGCCACCGACAAACCATTGAAGTTCAGGTTCATGTTCAACAAGCCCGGCGAGTCGCTGCTGGTTGGTTATGCAGACGGCGTTCGCGCGATCGATGAGGCCGGGAATCTCGGTTCCAGCTTGGTGGATATCGAGCCTAGAAAGCTGGATGGGGTTGCATGGAAGTTGGTTCTGCCGGAAGGAACGGGGACGGGAGACAAGCCCAACGTGCTGGTCGAGATATCCCTCTTTCCGACTGCCGTTTCAGCAGTCAAAAACCCGTGGTTTGGTGTGCTCGTGATGCCCGAAGTCATGCGCCAGATTGCCATGGCCATAGCTGATGATCCTGATGCGTTGGATGATCCGGAGTCCTGGATCGAGCCATGGGGCGCTTTCATCTCCGCGATAGGCGTTGACTCACCCGTCGCATCCGATGAGGCCGATATTGCGGCCAGACAGGATTGGGCGGATCGGGTCGTCGAGAGGTTCGCGGCCAAAGGCATATACAAGCATCACCTCGCAAGAGTCATGGAGGAAATGGACGGTATCCAATCATGATCATCCCGGTCAGAGCATTGAATGATTTCGGCATCGTCAGATTTGCCAGTTGGCTGGACAACCCCGAGGGCGATCCTCCAAAAGATTTGCTGCTGGATGGCTCGGTCACCGAAATGGTTGATGGCGGCTACATGATCGACACCTCGCGGGAGTTCAAGACCAGCTACGATCTCGGGCTGTATCTGGCCGGGGAAGTCTTCAACGTTCCCGGCGACAGACTCCCGCTGTTGGCGAATGCTGGCATGTGGGCCTGGATTTCCCTGCTCTTCATCGAGAGTTTGCTGGCAAAAAAGACGAAGCCGGGAAAGCCTCTTGCCAAGCCGCACTACATCGTGCAATCGCCGCGACTGGCCTACCGTCTCATTGCGCGGACTGCATGGGATCTGATCAGCCTGCACGGGGAGTCTGCCAAAGTGGCGCTCGGGTCCTCCAGATCGCCTTGGGGGGAAATGGCCGAACAGATGACTTCGCGTCAGGAAATCTATTCCCACCGGAGTTTCTGGCCTGTTGCTTGCGCGCTGTATGCCATGCCGGACGGGTCGATAAAGAGGGGGACGACGACCCAGCGACGCAAAGAAGCACGTCGCGATCCCAAAAACAGGGTTGGCCTCGGAGGCGTGCAGCGTCTGCCTTTCACCTTCCGGCAGTTCGAGCGGACCTACAACCTGCGCCAGATGAGCGGAGATCAGATCGTTGCCTTGCTGCCCGACGAGTACCGGAAGTGGCGTCAGCCCTGAAGTCGGGACGAGTTCGATGAACGGCGGTTCTCATCAGATGAGACGGAAATCGGACATACTGTCCGCATTCCGCCCCCCGGCCAAGGTTGCCATGCAAGACGTCCGCCAGCTTCTGACCACCCTCCGTGGCCGCTACAACCAGCGGGAGCTGGCCGAGGCGATCGGCATCAACGTCCGTACCCTACGGCGCTGGGAGGTCGGGGAGACTGAACCCCCTCCCTACGCCGCCGATGCCATCCGCCAGCGGCTGCTGCCGCTGTCGGACCTGATCGGCCGGGACGACGGCGACTTCCGTTTCATCGACCTGTTCGCCGGGATCGGCGGCATCCGGATGGCCTTCGAGGCTCACGGCGGGCACTGCGTCTTCACCAGCGAGTGGAACTCCTACGCCCAAAAGACCTACTTGGCCAATTTTCCGGAGTCGGCCCACGCACTGGAGGGTGACATCACCAAGGTGGACGAGCGGGACATCCCTGATCACGACGTGCTTCTCGCCGGGTTCCCCTGCCAGCCGTTCAGCATCGCCGGCGTGTCCAAGAAGAACGCCCTCGGGCGGGCGCACGGTTTCGCGGACGAGACGCAGGGCACCCTGTTCTTCGACGTGGCCCGGATCATCGCGGCCAAGCGACCAGCTGCCTTCCTGCTGGAGAACGTCAAGAACCTCGTCAGTCACGACAAGGGCAACACCTTCCGGGTCATCAAGCGGGTCCTCGAAGAGGAGCTGGGCTACCACATCGACTGCAAGGTTGTGGATGGCGCGCATTTCGTGCCTCAGCACCGCGAACGCATCTTGATCGTAGGCTTCCGCGAGAAGACCGACTTCACCTTCGACGACATGCAGCTCCCGGAGAGCAAGCCGAAGCTTGCGAGCATCCTGCATCCGCAGGACGGCACCGAGGCGCCGGAGGCACACTACACGACGGGGGCCGAAGCGAAGGTCGACGACCGGTACACGCTCACCCCGAAGTTGTGGGCATATCTGCAGGCCTATGCAGAGAAGCACCGCGCCGCCGGAAACGGATTCGGCTTCGGCCTGGTCAGCGGCGAGAGCGTGACCCGCACGCTCTCCGCGCGCTACTACAAGGACGGCTCTGAAATCCTGGTGTCGCAGGGGGCACGCAAGCGGCCGCGTCGACTCACGCCCCGCGAGTGCGCCCGTCTGATGGGCTTCCCGGATGACTTCATCATTCCGGTCAGCGACACACAGGCCTACAAGCAGTTCGGCAACAGCGTCGTGATGCCGGTCATGCGTGAAGTCGCGCGCGTGATGAAGCCTCGGATCATGGAATTGGTCGATCCCGAGCTGGCCCGGCAGAAGTCATTGATCGCTGCCTGATCCGATGGATGTCGTAGATTGGGCAACGCGCAGCCGGATGATGTCCGGCATTCGCGGCAAGGACACGAAGCCCGAACGCACCGTGCGCAGCTTCCTGCATCGGGCCGGCCTGCGCTTCCGACTCCATGCCAAACTCCCGGGCAAGCCCGATCTGGTCCTGCCGAAGTATCGAACCGTGGTGCTGGTGCATGGCTGCTTCTGGCATCGGCACGAGGGTTGCCGTTTCGCGACGACGCCCGCGAGCAATTCCGTGTTCTGGCAGGAGAAGTTCGCCGCCAACGTCCGTCGTGACAGGAAAGTGGAAGAAGAACTGGAAGCCGCGGGTTGGCGGGTATGCGTGATCTGGTCCTGCCAGCTGGACGACGCCAGCCTGCAGCGGCTTGTGCAGACAATCAGGAATGGGGGCGATGATGGAATTTCAGCTTGAATGGAATGATCTTTCGGCCTGGATCAAGCGCAGCGAGCGGATCTTCATCAAGAAGCTGTCGCGGAATGATGTCTCCTGGGCCGATGGTGCAGAAAACGGTCACCAGAACGGCTTCTTCATCCCCCGGGCCATCGCCGAGTCCGACTTCTTTCCTGCGCTGAAGAACTCGAACCCCGAAAAGCCGCACATCTTCGATGTCGCGTACCCGACTTTCTGGCCTGCTTCAGGCCAGATCAAAGCGGCCACCATCAAGTATTTCTCTTTGCGCAATCCGGGAACGGCGAAGGAGAGGCCGAGGCACGAGTGGCAACACACCGGCATGCCCAAGGAGCAGTTCCAGTCGCTTCCGCCGGCCTCTTTGCTGCTCGTCGGGAAACTCGAACAGCCGGTCTCCGGTGCCGACTACTGGTTCGCGGTCGTGAGTTCCGTCAGCGAAGAAGCCGAGATCATCGAGACATCCTTCGATCTCGATGCGGACTTCCACTTCGGTCTTTTCGATCCGGCTTCACTGACCGCCCCTTCGTCCTTTGTCGATCAGCTGATCGAGGACCTTTCGCGTGCGATCCGTGATGGAAAGATGGAGGAATTCATCAGGCGGCAGACGCTTCCGTCGCCGGGAATTCTGGCCGGGCAAGCGCAGGACAGATGGTTGTCCGAACATCGCATGCACGACCTGAGCCCGTTCTCCATCCGCGAGCCCGGCGACGCGGTCATGCGGATCAGCCGCGACATCGAATACGCGCTCTACAAGGAAGCCGAGCTTCGATTCCGCGCCGCTCAGGTGGCGAGAATCCTGCTTCAAGGCAACGGTGACCCCGTGTCCAATCTCGTGCGGGGCTTTCCCGAACTGGACGCCATCTTCCTGAGCGCGGCGCAGACGAGGAAAAGCCGCGCCGGTCTTTCCTTCGAACATCATGTCGAGCGCCTTTTCCGGGATGGCCGCATTCGCCATGAAGCACAGGCCGTGTTCGGTGGCCGCCGTCCGGACTTCGTTCTTCCCGACGTGAAAGCACTCAACGCTAAGGGCGATGTGGTGATCGTCTCCCTGAAAACCACGCTGCGTGAGCGGTGGAAGCAGTTGGCGATGGAAAAGCCTTTCGGCGCCATCTTCCTGGCAACGGTCGACGACCGTGTTTCCGGTGAGGCCATCGGTGAAATGGAGCGGAACGCCATCGCGCTGGTCGTGCCGGAGTCGCTGAAGAAGGCGAAGGAGTCGGCTTACGAAGATCACGCCAACGTCATCACCTTCAGGCAGTTCTTCGATGAGGAAGTGAAAGCAAAGCGTCCTTCCTTGATCCTCGCGGTGTAGTCGCCCGGCACCGAGCCAACAAAAAAGCCGACCCTTTCAGGTCGGCTTTTTCTTGTTTGGTGGAGCCAGGGAGGATCGAACTCCCGACCTCGTCATTGCGAACGACGCGCTCTCCCAGCTGAGCTATGGCCCCGTGATCTCGTTGTGTGAAGCGTTGCCGGGGGTGCCGGCGCTGCGGGGGAGTGCTTGGGCTCCCGCGCGGGGTGGCAAGTATAAGCGCCCCTGTTAGGGCTTGCCAATCGGGGCGGGCAGGGGGGCCAGCAGGGGGGCGAGCACGGGTTCGAGTTCGGTGCGGCGCCAGCCGGCGAGGGCGCCGGGCCAGTCTTCGCCGTCCTGCAGGGCTTCGATCCAGCGGCGGGAGGCCAGCACGCCGTCGGGCAGGCCGAGTTCGGCGCTGCGGGCGGCGACGGCCTGCTGCAGGCGCTTGTAGGCGTTGCGGTCGCGTTCGTCGGTGCGGGCCGGCGGCAGGGCGTCCTCGTCGGGCAGGGGCGTGGTCAGGGCGTCGAACACCTCGGTCGCCAGCTTCTTCGGCGCCTTGGGCTGGCCGTCGAACAGCCGCTGCAGGGCGCCGAGGTCGCGCGGGGGCGTGCGGGCGAGGGCCTGCGCCAGCTCGTTGTCGAGGAGCCAGCTGCGTGGGCGGTCGGAGGTGC
Organism: Lysobacteraceae bacterium; assembly: GCA_044227145.1. Classification (GTDB taxonomy): domain Bacteria; phylum Pseudomonadota; class Gammaproteobacteria; order Xanthomonadales; family Xanthomonadaceae; genus Lysobacter_I. The sequence continues at coordinate 20,977 of JBGAFR010000027.1, read as the reverse complement.
GGGCGCGGACCTCGCGCCAGCGCAGCAGGCGCAGCAGGCGGATCTGGCCGTCGCGGTCCAGGAACTGGGCCGAGCGCATGCCCAGGTGCGGCCAGCGTTCGGGGGTGTCGTCGGTGGCGTTGGCCAGCATCCGCGCGCAGTCTTCCTCCAGCCACGGCAGGCGGCCGGCGTCTTCGAGGCGGGCGTGCAGCAGGCGCCACGCGGCGTCGAGGTGGCGCACGTCGTCGGCGGCGTAGTGCAACTGCGACGGCGACAGCGGGCGGCGCAGCCAGTCGGAGCGGGTCTCGCCCTTGTCGACCTCGACGCCCAGCAGTTCGGCCATCAGCCGCTGGTAGCCCAGCCCGGCGCCGACGCCGCACAGCGCGGCGGCGATCTGGGTGTCGAACAGCGGGGCGGGCAGCGCGCCGCAGGCGTGGCGGAAGGCGATCAGGTCCTCGCCGGCGCTGTGCATCAGCTTGAGCGAGCGCGGGTCGGCCAGCACCTGCGCCAGCGCCTCGGGCATGCCGGGGACGAGGGGATCGACCAGCAGGACACCGTCGTCAGAAGCCGCTTCATCGGCGTCGCCGGTCGCGATCTGCACCAGCGCCAGCTGCGGCCAGTAGGTGCGTTCGCGGACGAACTCGGTGTCCAGCGCGAGCCGTTCGGGCGGCGCGGCGATCAGGGGGGCGAGGGCGGCGGGGTCGTCGATCCAGCGGGGCAAAGGGCGGGTCCTGCGGCGGAAAGTCCCCATGCTACCGGAGTGCGGGATCGGTCATGCCCGATGGGGTAAGGTGCGGGCGTGAATCGGTGGGCGGCGACGATGGCGGGCAAGGCGATGGCGGGCGCGACGGCGTGCGTGTTCGCGTGCCTCCTGCTGTCCGCCTGCAGCGAGGCGCCTCCGCCGCCCCCGCCGCCGAAACCCGTGCCCGCGACCGTGGCCGGGGAGAAGGTCGAGGGGCTGGTGACGGTCACCGGCGACGACAGCGTGGCCGCGCGGCTGACCTGGCAGCGGCCGGCGGTGACGCTCGACCCCGACGACCTGCCCGCGGTGCGCCGCCGCGCCGCCGACGCGCTGGCCGAGGACCGCCTGTACGAGAACGCCGACGCCGCGCTGCCGCTGCTGCTGGCGCTGCTCGCGCGCGATCCCGCGGACACGCAGGCGAAGGCGCTGCTCGATCGCGCGCTGGCGAAGCTGCGTGCGGACGGCGACGCCGCGCTGGCCGACGCCGGCGACGACCCCGAGGCGCTGCGTCGCGCCGAGGCGGTGGCCGCGGTGATGCGCAACGTCGGCACCGACGAAACGCCGGAGGGCGTGGCCTACCTCGAACGGGTCGACGTCGCCGAGCGGCTGTGGGAACTGAACGAGAACGGGGAGGCTGCGCTCGCCGCCGGCAAGCTCGGCATGGAGGGCGACGAGGCGCTGGCGCTGTTCCGGCAGGCGCTGACGCTGGCGCCGGGCCAGCCGCGGGCGTCGCAGGGCGTGGCCGCGGTCGAGAGCGCGATGCTGCGCCGGGCCGAGGACGCTGCGACACGCATGGATTTCGACGAGGCCGAACGCTGGCTGGCGCTGGCGAAGACGGTGCGTCCGGAGATGGACACGGCGGACGCCAGCCGGGCGATCGTCGAGGACATCCGCCGTATCCACATCGCCCGGCTGCGCGACGAGGGCCTGGCGCTGCTGGCCGAGCCGCACGTGCCCGGCCATCTGGAGGGCGCCCGCGAACGCCTCGCGGCGCTGCTGCGCATCGCCCGCCCCGGTGATGCGGCGGCGGCGGAGCTGCGTACCCGCATCGACCTGGCCGCGCACTACGGCCTGATGCGTCCCGGCCAGCGCTTCACCGATGCGCTGCAGGGCGGCGGTCGCGGGCCGGAGATGGTGGTCGTGCCGCACGGCGGCTTCCGCATGGGCGCGCGCGCCAGCGAGCCCGACGCCACCGATGCCGAGCGCCCGCAGCGCTACGTGCGCTTCGAACGCGGCTTCGGCATCGCCCGCACCGAGGTCACGGTCGGACAGTTCCGGCGCTTCGTCGAGGCCAGTGGCTACCGGCCGCGGGCGGTCCGTCGCGGTCACTCGCTGGTCTACGACGACCGCGGCGGCAACTTCGTGCGCACTCGCTGGTCTACGACGACCGCGGCGGCAACTTCGTGCGCCGCAGCGGCGTGGACTGGCGCTTCGACTACCGCGGCCGGCCCGCCGCCGACGACCTGCCGGTGGTGCACGTCAGCGCGAAGGACGCCGAGGCCTATGCGCGCTGGCTGTCGGACCGGAGCGGGCAGCGCTACCGGCTGCCGAGCGAGGCGGAGTTCGAGTACGCGCTGCGCAGCGGCCAGTCGGGGCGCTACCCGTGGGGCGATCTGCCGCCGTCGCCGGGCACCGGCAACCTCACCGGCGGTGGCGACCACTCGCCGAACGGCCGCAGCTGGGGCAATGCCTTCCCCGGCTACGGCGACGGCTGGTGGGGGCCGGCCCCGGTGGCGAGCTTCCGCGCGAACGCCTTCGGCATCCACGATCTCGAAGGCAACGTCAGCGAGTGGGTGGCCGACTGCTGGCACGAGGGCTATCGCCGCGCCCCGACCCAGGGCGAGGCCTGGATCAATCCCGGCTGCCGCACCCGGGTGATCCGCGGCGGCGCCTGGGGCAACGCGCCGGCGCAGACCCGCGCGGCGTGGCGGCGTCAGGCGCAGTCCGACGCGACCAACGCCCTGACCGGGTTCCGGGTGGTGCGCGACCTGTAGCGGCCCGCCGCGCACGCGCGGTGGCTCCGGGCGAAAAAGCGTCGCGAGGCTTCGGATGCGACGGCGATCTCACTTATAGTCGTCGCGCAGACCGGCCGGGCCGGGAGGAGACGACCATGCGACAAGACCCTTTCGGCAACGCGCAGTACGGCAACGGCCGTCCGCGCGGACGCGGCATCAACCCCCGCTTCCTCATCCTGCTGCTGTTCGCCGGCTACGCCGCGTACTACTGGTTCTCCAACCGCAGCACCGACCCGCTGACCGGCGAGAAGGTCGTCATCGATCGCAGCATCTCGCCCGACGACGAGAAGGCGATGGGGCTGCAGGCCTACGAGGAGATCCTGTCGCAGGAGCGCCCGGTCGATCCGAATTCGCAGGTCGCGCGCCAGATCCGCGGCATCGCGCAGCGGCTGATCGCGAAGATCCCGCAGGTCTCCGACGCGCTCGCCGCCGAGCACGGCGGGCAGGCGCCGCACGTCGAGGACAGCTTCGACTGGGACGTCAACGTGCTGCAGTCCGACCGGGTCAACGCCTTCTGCCTGCCCGGCGGCAAGATGGCGGTCTACACCGGCCTGGTGCCGGTGGCGCAGAACGCCGACGCGATGGCGGTGGTGATGGGCCACGAGATCACCCACGCGCTGCTGCGCCACGGCGCGCAGCGCATGACCGAACAGAAGCTCACCCAGCTCGGCCAGATGGCCGGCGCGATGAGCGGCATGGACCAGCAGTCGATGCAGGCGGTGATGGCGGTGTACGGCTACGGCCGCTCGCTGCCGTACGCGCGCAAGCAGGAGACGCAGGCCGACGAGATGGGCCTGCTGCTCGCCGCCGCGGCCTGCTTCAACCCGGAGGAGGCGATCCCGCTGTGGCAGCGCATGGACCAGGCCAGTGGCGGTCGCGCGCAGCCCGAGTTCTCCTCGACCCACCCCAACCCGGGCACCCGCATCGCCAACCTGCAGGCGCTGATGCCGAAGGCGATGGAGTACCGCAAGAAATTCTGCGAGGAAAGCCGTTGAACCCGCCTGCATCGAGGACGCACCGCGTTTGCCCTTCGTCGATCCGGCCTGGCCTGCGCGCCATGGCCGTGCCGACGGTCCTGTCCGTCCTGATCGCGATGCCGGCCTCCGCCGGCCGTCTGCTGGACAACGCCGATCGCCAGGCCGAGGCGGCGCGCCCGCTCGAATTCCGCCCGGCGGCGACGTTCGATCCGCAGGCGGCGCAGCGCGCGATGCAGCCCGGGACCGGTCGCGTGCGCGGCGTGCTGTTCCACCAGTTGAACGACCAGTGCCGGCGCACGCGCGGCCTGCTGGCGATCCGCAAGCGCGCCAACGCCGGCATCGAACTGTCGCTGTTCCCGGCGACGCCGCACCTGGTCGAGTACGTGGACCTGCTGGAGGCGCATCGCTACAAGGCGGCGCCGAAGAATCGCTTCGCCCGGCGTCCGGGCGACAAGCGCGAAGTGCTGTTCTACGACGCCCGCATGCTGGATTACGGCCTGTCGGCGAAGACCGACGAGTTCGGCCGCTACGAATTCGGGAACCTGCGGCCCGGCCGCTACTGGATGAACGCAGACGCCTCGCTGCGCTGCTACTACAACGAGCAGGTCTCGGTCGGCTCGTCGGAAGTCCAGGACAACCCTTACGCGCCGACCCACGTCGAGCATTACGTGACCGAGCAGCGCTACTGGGACCAGCCGCTCAACTACCGCCTGTACATCGACATCCACGCCGATGGCGAAGTCGTCGAGCTCGATTCGGAGCTCATGCCGGTGCCGGAAAAGGCGACGGTCGTCCTCCAGGCGGAGGCGCGTTGAGCGCCTCCGCCGCGTTCACAGCCCCTTGAACAGCGTCGACAGCAGCAACAGCGCAAACGCGGTGGTCAGCAGCCAGAACGCATTGGGCGCGGCGAGCGCGAGATAGCCCAGCCGGCCGGCGATGCCGGCGCCGCCGAGCAGCAGCGAGATGAGGAAGGCGGGGGTGCTGGGCGGGGTGAGTCGGATCATGCGGGCGTTCTGCGGGACGAGGTGGAAGGCAATGGTAGAGCGGCCTCCAGGCCGCTGCCCGTTTTCGGTGCGTGCAGCGGCCTGGAGGCCGCTCTACCGGTGCGGTGGAGGACGGTGTCCCGCCTCAGAAACTCATGAACAGCCCGCCGTTCACCGGGATGTTCGCGCCGGTGATGAACCCGGCCTCCTCGTCGGCGAGGAAGGCGACGGTGCGGGCGATCTCGGACGGCTTGCCCATGCGGCCCACCGGCACCTTCTCGACGATCCCGGCGCGGATCTCCTCCGGCATCGCCATCACCAGCGCGGTCTCGCAGTAGCCCGGCGACACCGAGTTCACGGTCACGCCCTTGCGCGCGACCTCGCGGGCCAGCGCCATCGTGAAGCCGTGCATGCCGGCCTTCGCGGCGGCGTAGTTGGTCTGCCCGAACTGGCCGGTCTGGCCGTTTACCGAGCTGATGTTGACGATGCGGCCGAAGCCGCGCGCGCTCATGCCTTCGACCGCATGGCGGCAGAGGTTGAACACGCTGTCGAGGTTGACGGTCAGCACCGCGTCCCATTGGGACTTGTCCATCTTGCGCAGCGTGCCGTCGCGGGTGATGCCGGCGGCGTTGACGAGGATGTCGAGGCTGCCGTGCTCGGCTTCCACCTTGCGCACCAGCGCGCCGCAGGCGTCGAAGTCGGTGACGTCCAGCGGCTCGAAGCGGATCGACATGCCTTCGACGTCGCGCTCGAATTCGGCGATGCGCTCGGCGCGGGCGGCGAGGTCGGCGGCGATGACGGTGTGCCCGGCGCGGGCGAGGGTCTTGCAGATCTCGGTGCCGAGTCCGCCGATGCCGCCGGTCACGACGGCCACACGTTGCTGCATGGTGGAATTCCCCTGGATGGTCGAATCTGGCGCACATACGCGACCGCGCATGCGGCGCTCGCGCGCCGGCGCGGTGCGCGATGTGGAGCGATCAGTCGTCGTGCGTCTTGCCGCCGGCGGCGGCCTTGTCCTTCGGCTTGGCGGCGGTCGGCCGGCCCATGGCGCCGATCAGGTTGTGCTGGAACTCGCGCCACATCTCGAGGTTGCGCTCGGTCAGCTGGTTCATCATCGTCCACGGCGTCTGCCCGATCAGCCCGCCCATCTGCTGGCGGAACTGCTGCTGCTGGTCGAGGAAGATCTGCATCGACCGCTCGAGGTAGTTGCCCATGAAGCCCTGCAGCGAGTCGCCGTAGAACCGGATGATCTGGCTCAGCAGCTGCGTGGACAGCACCGGCTCGCCGTCCTGTTCGTGCTCGGCGATGATCTGCAGCAGCACCTGGCGGGTCAGGTCCTCGCCGGACTTGGCGTCGCGCACCTCGAAATCCTCGCCGTCCACGATCAGCTGGCGGACGTCCTCGATCGTTATGTAGCTGGAGATCTTGGTGTCGTAGAGGCGGCGGTTCGGGTACTTCTTGATGATCCGCGTGACGGGCATGGAGCCTTTACTCTAACGGGAGCCGGTCCCCGAGCATGGCGCAGCCCGGGCCGGGTTGCAACTCGTCGGGAAAACGGCCCCGCCCGGCGGGTCGTGGCCCGGGCGGGATCGCGACCCGGGTCACAACGGCCCGGGTCACGCGACGCGCGGGAGGCGTCACCAGCCCATGTGGTGGCCGCCGTTGATGTCCAGGTTCGAGCCGGTGATCCAGCCGGCGCGTTCGTCGGCCAGGAAGGCCACCCCGTAGGCGATCTCGTCCGGGGTGCCGAGGCGGCCGGTCGGGATGTCGGCGACGATCTTGGCGCGGACCTCTTCAGGCACCGCCATCACCATGTCGGTGGCGATGTAGCCGGGGGAGATCGTGTTCACGGTGATGCCCAGCTTGGCGTTCTCGCGCGCCAGCGAGATGGTGAAGCCGTGCATGCCGGCCTTCGCGGCGGCGTAGTTGGCCTGGCCGTACTGGCCCTTCAGGCCGTTGATCGAGCTGATCTGGATGATCCGGCCCCACTTGCGGTCGCGCATGCCCTCGATCACCGGGCGGGTGACGTTGAACACCGAATTGAGGTTGGTGTTGATGACGTCGGTCCACTGCTGCGCGCTCATGCGGTGGAACGTGCCGTCGCGGGTGATGCCGGCGTTGTTGACCAGGATGTCGATCGGGCCGAGCTGCGCCTCGACGTCCTTCACCATCGCCGCGGCCTCGTCCGGCGAGGTCACGTCGCCCTTCGCCAGCGCGACGTCGTAGCCGTCGGCCTTCATCTGCGCCTGCCAGGCCCTGGCCTTCTCTTCGTTGCGGTAGTTGGTGGCGACCTTGTGGCCCATGTCGGCCAGGCGCTTGCAGATGGCGGTGCCGATGCCGCCGGTGCCGCCGGTCACGAGTGCGACGCGTGTGGTCATGCTGGATACCCTCCGGTATGAAAGTCCTGTGCGGGGTGTCCCGGCGGGAGCGGCGCGTTGCGGCGATCCGTTCCCGCGGTGTCCCGATCGATTCTATGCGTCGTCGGTGACCGGGCCATTGTGCACCGCGGCGAGCGGGACCGGCTTGCGCGGGATCAAGCCCGGGTCGAACGCGGCGGTGGCCGTCGCGAGGCCGCTTGCGACCGCGCCCGGCGCGTCGAACGGCCCGGGTCGCTGTCCCAGCGCCCGCCACGCCAGACGCAGCGCCGGCAGCGGGTCGTCGCCATCGACCGGGACCGCCGCCAGCGACTTCGAGAGCTTGCGGCCGTCGGTGTCGACGATCAGCGGCAGGTGGGCGTAGCGCGGGGTCGGCAGGCCCAGCGCGCGCTGCAGCAGGATCTGTCGCGGGGTCGAATCCAGCAGGTCGGCGCCGCGGACCACGTCGGTGATGCCCTGCTCGGCGTCGTCCACCACCACCGCCAACTGGTAGGCCCAGCAGCCGTCGGCGCGCAGCAGCACGACATCGCCCACGTCTCTCGCCACGTCCTGGACGCAGCGGCCGCACAGGCCGTCGTCGAACGCGACCACGCTGCCGTCGGGCACGCGCAGACGCACCGCCGTCTCCGCGCGTGCCGGGCCGGGCATGCACGCGCGATGCACGCCACCGCTGGCGGCGAGCGCGCTGCGGCTGCAGGCGCATGCGAAGGCGAGGCCGTCGGCGAGCAGGCGATCGAGCGCGGCGCGGTAGCGGTCGTGGCGTTCGCTCTGGCGCACGACCGGCGCATCGGAGACCAGCCCGAAGCCGGCGAGGGTGCGCAGCTGGTCCTCCGCCGCGCCGGGCACTTCGCGCGGCGGGTCCAGGTCCTCGATCCGCACCCACCACGCGCCGCCGGCATGGCGCGCCATCAGCCAACTGCCGAGCGCGGCCACCAGCGAGCCGAAGTGCAGCGGGCCGGTGGGCGAGGGCGCGAATCGGCCACGGTAGGCGGAGGCGGGTGCGGCAGGGGGCACGGAAAGCTGTCTGGCGGCTGTCTGCGGGCGGGGGCGGCGGCGCGCGGGCGATTGGACCGCCGCCGCGGGGCCCCACTCTACACGCGACCTGCCTTTTCCCGACGAGACCCCGAGTCCCCGCCATGTTCAAGCGCGTCGCCCTCTTCCTCGCCACCAACCTCGCCGTCCTGCTGGTCTTCAGCGTCGTGATGGCGGTCTTCGGCCTCGATCCCCGCGGCAACGCCGGCCTGCTGATCATGGCCGCGCTGTTCGGCTTCGGCGGCTCGATCATCTCGTTGCTGACCTCGAAGTGGATCGCCAAGAAGACCACCGGCGCCTACGTGATCGAGCAGCCCCGCAACGAACCGGAGCGCTGGCTGGTCGAGACCGTCCGCCGCCAGGCCCAGGCCGCCGGCATCGGCATGCCGGAGGTCGCGATCTACGACGCGCCCGAGATCAACGCCTTCGCCACCGGCGCCAACCGCAACAACGCCCTCGTGGCCGTCTCCACCGGCCTGCTGCGGGCGATGAACCGCGACGAGGCCGAGGCCGTGCTGGCCCACGAGGTCAGCCACGTCGCCAACGGCGACATGGTGACGATGGCGCTGCTGCAGGGTGTGCTGAACACCTTCGTGATCGTCGCCGCGCGCATCGTCGGCCGGATCGTCGACGGCGCGCTGTTCGGCAACCGCGACGACGGTCGCGTCGGCCCGGGCTACTTCCTCACCGTGTTCGTGCTGGACCTGGTGTTCGGCGTCGTCGCCAGCGTCATCGCCATGTGGTTCTCGCGCTGGCGCGAGTTCCGCGCCGACGCCGGCGGCGCGCAGCTGGCCGGTCGCGACAAGATGATCGCCGCGCTGCAGCGGCTGTCGCAGACCTACGGCGAAAGCACGCTGCCCAAGCAGGTGCAGGCGTTCGGCATCTCCGGCGGCATCACCGGCCTGTTCCGCAGCCATCCGCCGCTGGAACAGCGCATCGCCGCGCTGCGCAACGCCGCGCCGACGGCGGTCGCGTCGGGGCTGCGCGTGGTGTCGTGAGGTCGCGCGGCCCGCGACGTTTCCACCCATGATCGTAGGTCGGGCCCTGGCCCGACATCGCGGCATGTCCGATCACCGCGAACGCGGATCGGGGCCGCCTCGATTATCGGGCGGCGCACACCGCGCCGCCGCGATGCCGGGCCGAGGCCCGGCTTACTCGAAGTCGTAGTTCATCTCCGGCCCGGCGGCGGCGAGGAAGTGGCCTTCCACGTAGTCCACGCCGGCCGAAAACAGGATCGACATGCTCGCCGCGTCCTGCACGAATTCGGCGATGGTGAGGATGTCGAGGTCGCGCGCCTTCTGCGCGATGTCGCGCACCCGCTGCTGGCTGTCGGCGTTCTTGGGCAGGTCCTCGATGAAGCTGCGGTCGATCTTCAGCAACTGCGGCTGGACATGGGTCAGCAGCTGGAACGAATCCAGGCCGGCACCGAACTGCTCCAGGCCGATGCGGCAACCGAAGGCGTTGACCGCGGCGGCGAACTGCTGCACGGCGTGCAGGTGGGTGAAGACCTTGGCTTCCTGCAGCTGCAGCGCGAGGTACTCGCCGGACGCACCGCGGGCCGCCAGCTGTTCGCCGATCAGCGTGACCAGCCCGTCGCCGGCCAGCGATTCCTGCGAGATCTTGACCAGCAGCGTCACCGGCTTGCCGGCGTGCGCGCGCTGCGCGATCAGGTCGATGGCCTGCTCCACCACGCAGCGGTCGATCGCCTCCAGCAGCCCGTGTTCGGCGGCGATCTGCAGGAAGGTGCCGGGCGAGATCAGTTCGCCGTCGCCGGCGTCCAGTCGCATGAAGGTGTCGTAGACCGGGTGGTTGTCGCCCTGCAGGTTGATCACCGGCTGGAAATGCAGGACGAACCGCTTGTGCTCGATCGCCTCCTGCAGGCGCTGCACCCAGGCCTCGATGCGCTCGGCCTCGGCGCGGTCCACCGCGTTGGGGTCGAACAGCTCCACCCGGTTGCCGCCGGTGCCGGTCGCGGACTGCACGCCCTGGGACGCCTTGGCGAGGATCTGGCTCAGGTTGGCGAACTTCTGCGAGATCTGCACGCCGCCGATGCTGGCGGTGATCACGCTCGAACGCGGGCCGATCGCGAACACTTCGGCGGCGAAGGTGTTGCAGATGCGGGTGGCGAGTGTCTGGGTGGCGGCGTGGTCGCCGCCGCGCAGCAGCACCGCCAGCGTGTTTTCCGCGAAGCGGGCGGCCACGGCGCGATCGTCCAGCTCGCTGCGCAGGCGCTCGGCGATCGCGGCCATCACGGCGTCGGCCGAATCCAGCCCGATCTCCTGCAGCAGGCGCTGGTAGTGGTCGGGTTCGATCAGCAGCAGCCCGTGCTGGCTGCCGTTCTGGGCGGCGTCGCCGACCGCGTCCTCCAGCGCGAGCAGGAAGGTCGCGCGGTTGAGCAGGCCGGTGGCCTGGTCGCGCTGGCGCAGCTCCTCGACCTTGCGCGCCAGCTCCGGATCCACGGTCGGTTCCTGGCGGCGGAAGATCACCTGCTGGCAGGGCTCGCCCTCGTACTGCGCCTGGGCGAATTCCATCACTGCGGGAAAGGCGTTGCCCTCGATGTCGACCGCTTCCAGCTCGTAGCGCGGCGGTGGCGATTCGCCCTTGCTCAGCGACTTGAGCAGCTGCTTGAAGTCGGCGACGTGCTTCGACGCTACCAGGTCCAGCAGCGACATGCCCTCGATGTCCTCGAACGAATCGTAGCCGAACATCTCGAGGTAGGCGCCGTTGGCGCGGATGTGCATGCCCTCGTGGACGTAGGCGATCGGGTCGCGGGAGGATTCGATCAGCGCGTCGCAGCGGCGCTCGGTCTCGCGCACCCGGGTCTCCAGCCGGCGCTGCGCGCGACGGGCCTCGAGGTCCTCCCACTCGCGGCGCACGGTGGACAGCAGCTGCGGCGGCTTGTGGCGCAGGGCCAGGGCGCGGGTGCCGCCGGCCAGCCGCTCGGCGAAGCCGTCGGTGTCGACTTCCTCCACCACCGCGATCAGCGGGATGTCCTTGCCGCAGGTCGAGACCCGCTGCTCGACGTCGGCGAACGGCACCGAGCGGCAGGGGTCGGCGGCCAGGACCAGGTCGACCGGCTGCTCGACCAGCATCGTGGTCAGCTCGATGGCCGTGGTCGGCCGCAGCGGCCGGACCGCGATCCCGGCGTTGCGCAGTCCCGTGACGATGCCCTCGGCCTCCTCGACACTGTCATCCACCAACATGAGACGCAGTGCGGGGTCTTGGCGTTTGGACATGCGTGGCTCCGGGGGGAGGACGGGAGGGGAAATCTCATGGTACGACGGGAACGTGTCCGCGTCCGCCCCGTCGTCCCGGTTCGTGACGCTACCCCCGCGAATGCGGTGCCGGGGCCGACAGCGGGCGCTTCGCCGGGTCCCCGGCGACCTCGCGGACCAGCTTCGGGACCAGATAGCCCGGCAGCCGGGCGACCAGTGCGGCGTGCAGGGCGAGGGCACGGTCGTCGTCGACCTCGAAGTGGGCGGCACCCGCCACCCGGTCGAGCTGGTGCAGGTAGTAGGGCAGCACGCCGGCGGCATGGCCCCGCTCGGACAGCGCGGCCAGCGTGTCGGTGTCGTCGTTCACGCCGCGCAGCAGGACGGCCTGGTTGAGCAGCAGGGCCCCGGCGTCGCGCAGGCCGGCGAGCGCCGCGTCCACCGCCGGGTCGAACTCGTTCGCGTGGTTGGCGTGGATCACCACCGTCACCGGCCAGGGCAGCGCGCGCAGCCAGGCCAGCAGCTCGGCGTCGACCCGTTCCGGCAGCACCACCGGCAGCCGGGTGTGGATCCGCAGCCGGCGCAGGTGCGGCACGTCGGTCAGCGCGTCGGTCAGCTCCGCCAGCTTGGCGGTGGTCAGCGACAGCGGGTCGCCGCCGGACAGCAGGACCTCGTCGATGGTCGCGTCGTCGCGGATGGTCGTCACGGCGTCGGCCCACTGGCCGGCCGCCGCGGTTTCCTCGGCGTAGGGGAAGTGGCGTCGGAAGCAGTAGCGGCAGTGCACCGCGCAACTGCCGGTGGCGATCAGCAGCGCCCGGCCGCGGTACTTGCGGATGACCCCGGCCCCGGCCTTCGCCGCACCGTCGCCGACGGCATCCAGCGAGAACCCCGGCATCGGTCGCAGCTCGGCGTCCAGCGGCAGCACCTGGCGGAGCAGCGGGTCGTGCGGGTTGCCCGGGCGCATGCGGGCGACGAACCCCCGCGGCACCCGCAGCGGAAACTGGGCCGCCGCGTCGGCGGACAGGTCGGGCACCCGACCGGCCAGGTCGAGCAGGGCCAGCAGTTCGGCGGGATCGCGGACGGCCTCGCGCCAGAGGCGCTTCCAGTCGGAGGTGCCGGCGGCGGGCTGCGTCGGGCGGGGGGCTGCGGGTATCATAGGGAGTTCGGTCGGGCCGTTCGTTCGGGACGCACCGGCGTTCCGGGGCCAGGCCCCGCATTCTAAACGTCCGTGGCCGCTGCCGGCCCGGGCGATCCGAAGCCACCTTTCAGGAGCACCCCATGGCCAGCCTGGGCATGAACGACGTCAAGACCGGACAGAAGATCCTGGTCAACAACGACCCCTGCGTGATCACCGAGACCGAATACGTCAAGCCGGGCAAGGGCCAGGCCTTCACCCGCATCAAGTACCGCAACATCAAGTCGGGCCGCGTGGTCGAAATGACCATGAAGGCGACCGACTCGGTGGAAGTGGCCGACGTCGTCGACACCGACATGCAGTACCTCTACAGCGACGGCGAGTACTGGCATTTCATGAACCAGGAGTCGTTCGAGCAGGTGCAGGCCGACAAGGCCGGCATGGGCGGCGCCGAGAAGTGGCTCAAGGGCGAGGAAGCCTGCGTGGTGACGCTGTGGAACGGCAGCCCGATCACCGTGCAGCCGCCGAACTTCGTCGAGCTGAAGATCGTCCAGACCGATCCGGGCGTGAAGGGCGACACCGCCGGCACCGGCGGCAAGCCGGCGACCCTCGAGACCGGCGCCGTGGTCCGCGTGCCGCTGTTCGTCGCCAACGAGGAAACCATCAAGGTCGACACGCGTTCAGGCGAATACGTCTCGCGCGTGAAGTGATTGATCGACAGCAAGCCGGCCGAAGGCCGGCTGCGTCGTCGATCAATCATCCCGAGCCACAGGCGAGGGATCTGCTTTCCGAAGCCCGCCCGCAACGGCGGGCTTCGTCGTTCCCGAGGAGCCCGCCATGCCCCGCATCCTCTACTGCTGGCGCTGCGACATGGACCTGCCCATGCTCGACGAAGACGAGTGGGCGAAGCTGGCGCCCTTGCTCCGCACGGCGATCCCCGACTTCATGGATGAGCATCGTGTCACCGGCATCGGTCTGGGCGAGGCGCAGTCCTCCGGGGTCTTCGGCGCCCGGGCGCTGGCGTTCTATCGCGAGCTGACCGGTTTCGACGAAACCAACGTCAACGCATTGCACCACCACCGCCTCTCCCTCTACGGCCCACCCTGCGCCGCCTGCGGCAAGCCGCTGCGGACCCCGCGGGCCAGGCTTTGCGCTGCCTGCGGCCATCCGCGGTCGTCGATCGTCTGACGGCGGCGTTCCTTCACCCTGGACTTGCGCCCGGGGCGCCATCACACGACGATGCCGGCCTCCGCCCCGATGAGCGCCGTCCGATGCATCGAATCGCGTGCATGCTCCTGATGCTGGGGGCGATGGCGTCGGCAGCGTTTCAGGTACGGGCGGCCCGCCCCGATCCGGCCGTCTATCCCACCGCGAACCACTATCGCGATCCCGCGATCGCCGCGTCGGCCGACGGGCGCTACGCCAAGGTCCTGCGCGAATTCTGTCCCGGCGGAGGGCGGGGGCTCATCCATTTCCTCGACGTGGACGGGCATCCGATCCGCGTGAAGCGCACATGGCCGACCTACCTCGAGCTGGCGCCCGGCGCCCGCCGGTTGACCCTGGAGTTCAAGGGTACCGCGAGCAGCGTCTTCGCCTCCTGGGAGGGCGTCGGCGATGCCGAGGCGGTCCTGGAGGCCGGCAAGGTCTATCTCGTTCGATACGAGCGGACAGCGACGGATCGCTTCCGGGTCTGGCTCGAACCGGCCGACATCGCCTTCGACAGCGCCGACCAGCAGACCAGCCTGTGTCTGCAGGCGCCCTTTGCGGATCCCTCCCTGCATCACTGACGCCGTGACGGAGGCCAGGCTGACGCGCGGCCTCCTGCCAGCCACGTCGCGGGATGCGACAATGGGCCGATGAGCTACCAGCCCGTTGCCGAATCCGCCGTCCCCGAACCCTGCGACCTGCTGATCGAAGCCCGCCACGTGGTGCCGGTCGAGCCCCACGCCGTCGTGCTCGAACACCATGCCGTCGCCATCCGCGGCGGGGTCATCGTCGCCGTGCTGCCGATCGCCGAGGCCCGCGCCCGCTTCGAGGCCAGGGAGACCGTCTCCCGCCCCGAAGGCGCGCTGATCCCCGGCCTGGTCAACGCCCACGTCCACAACCCGATGACGCTGATGCGCGGCGTCGCCGACGACCTGCCGCTGAAGGTCTGGCTGCAGGAGCACATCTGGCCGATCGAGGGCGCGGTGATCGGGCCGGAGTTCGTGGCCGACGGCGTCGTGCTCGCGATCGCCGAGATGCTGCGCGGCGGCACCACCTGCTGCAACGAAAACTACTTCTTCCCGGACGTGCAGGCCGCGACCTACAAGCGCCACGGCTTCCGCGCGATGGTCGGCCTGCCGGTGATCGACTTCCCCACTGCGTGGGCGAAGAGCGACGACGAGTATTTCGACCGCGCCGGCGAAGTGCACGACCAGTGGCGCCACGACAAGCTGATCGCGACCGCATTCGCGCCGCATGCGCCGTACACCGTGTCGGACGACAACTTCGAGCGCATCCGCATGCTCGCCGACCAGCTCGACATCCCCGTGCACCTGCACACGCACGAGACCGCGCAGGAAGTCGAGCAGTCGCAGGCCAAGCACGGGCAGCGCCCGCTCGCGCGGCTCAATCGCCTCGGCCTGGTCAACGACCGCCTGATCGCGGTGCACATGACCCAGCTCACCGACACCGAGATCGCCCTGTGCGCGTCCCGCGGCGTCAGCGTGGTGCATTGCGTCGAATCCAACCTCAAGCTGGCCTCCGGCTTCTGCCCGGTGGCGAAGCTGCTCGCCGCGGGCGTCAACGTCTCCATCGGCACCGACGGCTGCGCCAGCAACAACGACCTCGACATGTTCGGCGAGGTGCGCACCGCCGCGCTGCTGGCCAAGGCTGTGGCGCAGGATGCCGCTACATTCGATGCCGCCAGCGCGCTGCGCGCGGCGACGCTGGGCAGCGCGAAGGCGATGGGCTTCGATGCCCTGATCGGCAGCCTCGAGCCCGGCAAGCAGGCCGATCTCGCCTGCGTCGACCTCTCCGCGCTGGAGACCCAGCCGCTGCATCACGTGCTGTCGCAGCTCGTCTACGCCACCGGTCGCCAGCAGGTCAGCGACGTGTGGATCGCCGGCAAGCCGAAGCTGCGCGACCGCATCCTGGTCGACATGGACCTCGACGGCATCCTCGCCAACGCACGGCAGTGGCAGGAGCGGATCGGGGCGGTGACGGTAGGTCGCTGAAATGCCTCGGCATCTGCCCATCGACGATGTGATCGCAGTGCTCGCCCGTGGCGCGTCCGTAGAGCAGTTTCTCAGGCTGCGGACAGATGGCGATTCCGCCAGGGTGATCTGGGTGGAAATTCGCCCTGTCCATGATGGTTTCGAGACTCATCGGTTCGATGTCACTGATCACGGTGCGCCGGATCGCCTCGATGTGTATGCGTGGATCGACGGCGACGCAGAGCAAGAATCCTTTCATTTTGAAACGCCCAAGGACGCAATCGAATCCACCATGAAAGACTGGGGGGCAGATCCGCGGAAGTGGGTGAACCAGGGCGTCTTGCAGGACGAATACCGTGACGCCATCCTCAAGCGTTCGGAAATTGAAAATTGAACAGTGATGTCATGTCCACGGAATCGAACAACTTCAGCCAGGCCGAACTCGACAAGTTCAACGCACTGGCGAATCGCTGGTGGGACCCGGAAGGCCCGCAGAAGCCGCTGCACGCGCTGAATCCCGCGCGGCTCGGCTACGTGCGCGACCGCGCGACCCTGCGCGGTGCGCGTGCGCTCGACGTCGGCTGCGGCGGCGGGCTGCTGAGCGAGGCGCTGGCGCGCGAAGGCGCCGACGTGACCGCGATCGACCTCGCGCCCGACCTCATCAAGGTCGCGAAGCTGCATCGTCTCGAGTCCGGCGTGCAGGTCGACTACCGCCTGAGCGCGGTCGAGGCGCTGGCGGAGGAGTTGCCGGGCGCGTTCGATGTCGTCACCTGCATGGAAATGCTCGAACACGTGCCCGATCCCGGTGCGGTGATCGCCGCCTGCGCGACGCTGCTCAAGCCGGGCGGTCGTTTGTTCCTGTCGACGTTGAACCGCACCCCGACCGCATTCGCGCTGGCGATCGTCGGCGCCGAATACGTCGCCCGCATGCTGCCGAAGGGCACGCACCAGTACCGCGACTTCATCAAGCCGTCGGAACTGGCGCAGTGGCTGCGCGCCGTCGATCTCGTGCTGGAGGACGTGAGCGGCCTGGTCTACGACCCGCTGCGTCACACCGCGCGCGTCGGCGGCCGCACCGACGTGAATTACATCGCCTGCGCGGTGAAGCCGTGAGCGGCCCCCGTTTCCCGCGCGGCGCGCTGTTCGACCTCGACGGCACGCTGCTCGACAGTGCGCCGGACATGGCGGCGGCGCTGAATGCGCTGCGCGTCGAACGCGGCGAGCCGCCGATGCCGCTGGCCGATCTCCGCCCGCACGTGTCCAAGGGCGCGCGGGCGATGATCCGCGCGTCGTGGCCGCACTTCGACGACGCCGTGCGTGAGACGATGGTGCAGCCGTTCCTCGACACCTACGAACGCGAGCTCGGCCGGCACTGCGTGCTGTTCGACGGCATCGCGGAGCTGCTCGATGCGCTGGAGGCCGACGGCGTGCGCTGGGGCATCGTCACCAACAAGCCGGAATACCTGGCGCAGCAGCTGATGCCGATCCTCGGCTGGACCGAGCGCTGCGGCGTGCTGATCGGCGGCGACACCCTGGCCGAGCGCAAGCCGCACCCGCTGCCGTTGCTGCATGCGGCCGAGGTGCTGGGCATCGCGCCCGGCGACTGCGTCTACGTCGGCGACGACGAGCGCGACATCGTCGCCGCGCGTGCCGCCGACATGCCGTCGATCGTCGCGTTGTGGGGGTATCGCCTGCCCGGCGACGCGCCGGAGGCCTGGGGCGGCGACACGATGATCGAGGCGCCGCGCACGCTGCTCGACCCCGGGGTCTGGCCGGTCGCCGTCGCAACGCCATGAGCGACGCCCCCAACGACACCGCCCACGACGATCTCCTCGACAAGTGGCGCGGGCGCTGGCCGGAGTGGCGCATCGCGCAGGTCTTCGTGCCCGAGGCGCAGCGGGCGACCGCCGAGGTCTGGTTCGCGCTGCTGCAGGAGTGGACCGATGCCGCGTGGACCGGCGCCGACCCGACGCCCGGGTTCGCCAAGCTGGCGTGGTGGCAGGAAGAGCTGCGCGGCTGGGCGAGAGGACTGCGACGCCATCCGCTGGGCCGCGATCTGCACAGGCGGCCGGTGCCGTGGGACGCCCTCGCCGATGCGCTGCCGGCGCTCCAGGCCGCGCGCGACCCGCTGGCCGCGGACATGCAGGCCGAGGCGGCACGCACCGCACTGCGCCCGCTGGCCGAGGTGGCGGCGCGCAGCGAGGCCGCGCTGTTCGATGGCGATGCGGATGCGGTCTCCGGGGATGTCTTCCCGTGGCTCGCCGCGCACGCGCTGTGGCCGCGCCAGGACGCGCAGGCCGCGGCTCGCGCCTGGGCGCGCGCGCTGCAGGCACCCGTGCCTGCGGGCACGCGCCCGCGACGCGTGTACGACACGCTGGCGCACGCGCGGCTGCGGTGTTTCGGGGCGATCGGCGTGCCGCTGCCGCTGTCGCCGCTGCCGACGCTGTGGCGGAGCTGGGGCGCCGCCCGGGGCTGACTCGGGCCGGCATGCGCGGGATCGCGCGGGATCGCGCAAAACGCATCGTTCCGGGCCGATTCGGGGTGGCGCGGACGGGGCTGGGTACAATGCCCGCCCGGTCCGCCGTTTCGATTCCCCGCCCGTGACGCCTCCCTCGCACACCCAGCCCGCCCTGCCCGATGTCGCCGGCGACGCCGCCGCCGCGGCGCGTCCGCTGGATTGGGTCGGCATGCGCGGGATCGCGTTGCCGCTGCGCCTACGCGGCGCCGACGGCGAGATGCAGGTGCCGGCCGCGGTCGACGTGTTCGTCGACCTGCGCGACGCCGACGCGCGCGGCATCCACATGTCGCGGCTCTACCTCGAACTGCAGCGCGGCCTGGCCGCGGAGACGCTGGCGCCGGCGCGGCTGCGGCGCGTGCTGCAGGCCTGCGTCGAGTCGCAGGGCGCGCTGTCGACGTCGGCGCGGCTGACGCTGCGCTACGACCTGATGCTCCAGCGTCGCGCGCTCGCCAGCGAGCACACCGGCTGGAAGCGCTATCCGATCGAACTCGAGGCCGCGCTGGTCGACGGCCATCTGTCGCTGTCGCTGGGCTTCTCGGTCGAATACTCCAGCACGTGTCCCGCGTCCGCGGCGCTGTCCCGGCAGCTCAACGCCGAACGCTTCGCCGAGGATTTCGCCGCCGCGCATCCGCTGTCGACGCAGGTCGTGCGCGACTGGCTGGCATCGCCGCGCGGCCTCGCCGCCACGCCGCACGCGCAGCGCAGCCGCGCCGAAGTGCGCGCGACGCTGCAGCCGACGTTCGACGAACTGCCGGCCGCCGAGTGGATCGATCGCGTCGAGGCCGCGCTCGGCACGCCGGTGCAGACCGCGGTCAAGCGCGAGGACGAACAGGCCTTCGCGCGGCTCAACGCCGAGCACCTGATGTTCTGCGAGGACGCCGCGCGACGCGTCGCCGCCGCGCTGGCGGAAGATCCGCGCGTGTTGCGCTACGACGCGCGCGTTTCCCACTTCGAAAGCCTGCATCCGCACGACGCGGTAGCGCAGGTGTCGGGACGCGGCCGCGGCGGTTGAAGCCCGCGCGGGATGCGCATCGCCGCATTCGATCGTGCCTGTACTTCCCATCGTTCGTCCCGATTGACGCAGTGCGCCATCGTGCGGCCGCCATTGTGGTGCGCAGGCCGCTTGCGTATGCTCGCCCGGTCCTCGGCTGCGCGTCGGGGGCGGTTGCCGTCACAGGGGGTGTGGCGCGAGGATCCAGGGGCGCGAAGCATCCCCGTCCATCATCGTTCGACACAGGAGGTCACATGAAGACGCGTTTGCTCGCGCTGTCCACCGCGGCGCTGTTGCTCGCCGCCTGCACCCAAGAAAAGCCGCCGGAGCAGGCCAAGCCGGTCGAACCCGCCGCCACGCCCGCACCGGCCCCCGCGGCCGAAGGCGTGAAGCCGGTCGATGTGCCGGCCGGCTACGGTTATCCCGGCAACCGCGACGAATTCCAGGCCTGGGCCGACGCCTGGCAGATCGGCGACATCACCACCGCCGCCTGGAATCTCTGGGCCGGCATGACCAGCGACTCCGGCCAGAAGTGGAGCGGCGCCGTGCTGCCGGTCTGGGAAACCTGGTGCGGCAACGAGGAAGTGTTCTCCCCGGCCGGCTGCCAGGCGATGGGGCGTCCCGCGCACGGTTTCATGCGTCCCCACCAGATCGGCCACATGGCCCTGCTCAAGGGCGCCGCCGTGCCGACCGACACGGCCGTGGTCTCGTTCAACAAGTTCAATCCGTCGATGGCGGCCTACATCGCGGCCAAGCATCCGGGCCCGGGCGGCGAGTACGCCTACAACGCGATGCAGGACCTCGCCAACCTCAACGCCGCGTGGCCGGCGGAAACGCCGATCGCCTCGCGCACGCTGGAGGACGCGCCGTACCAGCCCGACGAGGGGGACAAGGTCGGCTTCACCGGCATGGAAACCAAGCCGGTGATGTTCCTGGTGAAGGCGCCGAAGAACCTGCCGCAAGGCCAGGCGCTGACGCCGGTGCCGCTGTGGCAGGGCACCGCGGAATCGAGTTCGCCCGCCAACGCCGTGCCCGAATCGTGGTTCACCTGCGTGCTGCTCGACCCGGCGAACACCTCCGCGCCCGACACCGCGCCGGTGGCGGCGACCGCCGAGCAGGTCGCGCAGGCGGTGCCGAACAGCACCTATGCCTGCGATCCGAAGAAGTACCTCTACGCGCCGCTGTCGACCATCTACAGTTTCCAGATGGACCAGGCCGAGGCCGATGCCTGGAACGACGCGCAGGCGGGCAACGATTCGGGCGTCAAGGCGCAGGCCGGCGACTACACCGTGCTGGTCGCGATGCACGTCAACACCAAGGCCATCTCGAACTGGACCTGGGAGACCTTCTGGTGGCAGCCCGGCGGCGACACGCCCGGCGGCTTCCCGGGCAGCAAGCAGGGCATGACCGACAACGTCGCCGGCGCCTGGCGCAACTACGCGATGTGCACCGCGTGGAACCAGACCAAGGGCAATGCGTCGAAGGACATGGTGGTCTGCTTCAACCCGTACCTGGAGACCTCCAGCGGCATCCCCGCGGGCCAGACCAGCAACTGCATGAGCTGCCACGGCACCGCCACGGTGGGCTCGCCGCTGACCGGCACGCCGCCGTCGCTGCCGACGCTGGATTACCCGCCGGCCTACAAGAAACCGATCGACTTCAAGAACGACCCGCGCTACGCCACGTTCACCCGCACCGATTTCTCGTGGGCGATCCCGGGCAACGCCTTCCAGCCCGCGACACCGCCGGCCGAAGCGAAGAAGTGATGCGTTCGACCGCATGAACGCGACGGCCCGGCAGCGATGCCGGGCCGTTTTCGTT
>JBGAFR010000026.1:0-40598 GCA_044227145.1 Lysobacteraceae bacterium | reverse complement strand
CGTCTTGCCTCGCCGCATTCCCTGCTCCGCAATTGCCAGAAAACCGATGAGAACATAGCGGTTTCTGGCAATTCGCGCACGTCGGATTTTGAAGAAATGTGCTTCAAATCAAGGGCGAGGTGAGTTTTTCAGGGGCGACTCATTAGCCGTGCCGCGATGGCCCGCAGCGTCGCACCGCCCTGGTATAGCCGTCTGGTGGCCAGTCGCTGCGGTGCCAGCGATAGGCATTCTCCTCGAAGAGGACGAGATCCCAGGTCACGGGCTTTCCGTCTTCGCCCTTTTCATCCCCATCCATGCGCAGGTGCAAGCGATCGGACGATCCGCCAAGCACGGTGTAAGACGTCTCGACCCGTGGCAGCTGCTTGCTGCCATCCGGCGCTTCGGTCAGGTGCGACAGGTGCATCCTTCGCGCACCGTCGGTGAAGCGGAACCTGATCGGGCCCTTCTTGCATTCATCGAGGCCGGTCCATCCCCAATCGCCATGAAGCGTCTGGATCGGGAAGACATTCTCCGCGGACGAGTTCCCGGGAACAGAGCACGCCGAAAACAAGCCACACACGGATGCCAGAAGGAGGAAGCGGCATTTCATCGTGATCACATGGACGGTGGATTGGAGCCCGCGATTCTCGCATCGATTCGACGCGGGGAATCTGGCATCGGGCGATGAACTGGGGCGGGACTTCGACCAGCAGGACATTCGACACCGCGGCGCGGAACACAGGCGGCGACTTGGACATGACGGCACTCCTTTTCGCCCGGCACCCGGAGTGAGCGCCGTTGGCGATTCGGAGCTGCATCGCGCGCAGGCGAGTCAAGGTTTGCGCAGCAACTCGCCCCGACCTTGACGCGCCGAGCACGGTGCGATACTGGGACGACAAGGGTGGGCACACTCTCCACCTTGGCTTTTCACAGCCGCCATTCGATACGGCTCGACGCTTCGTCATCGGCGAGTCAAGACCGCCTTACGCACCCTCGTAGGGCGGGTCTTGACCCGCCTTAGGGTTGACCGGCCTTACGAGTTACGCGTTACGCATTTCACCGCTGGCTCGTCACAGGCGGTACACCCACCCGCGGGGTGGCGGTTCCGGTGCCGGCCACGTCCGACAGAGTGCTTCGACGGTGTCCATCAGATCGATCCAATCGGCGATGGGGTCCGCACTCGGCGGCAGCGCATTCTGTACGCCGCCATCTGCCACGAGCAGCACGGGCGCGCCGGTCTCGGGATGTCGCTCAATGGCCATCCTGCAGCGCCTCCAGCAAGTCTTCTCGATCGAAGAGCGCAAAGTAACGCCGGACCTCATCCATGTCGAGCGCGCCGGCATTCGCCTTGAACAGCGCGCGCAGGTCGTCGAGATCGCGGGCGCGAGCGGGATCGTTGACGTAACCCTGCAACTTGAAGGCGATGAGTCCTTCCGCACCGATGACGCGCAGGCGGCCGAAACCGGTCTGACGTTCATGCGCCTCATCGAGCAAACGGCGAGCCGTGGGGCGATGGGCATACAGCACATCGAGGCCTTCATGGCCACGCAGATAATTGGCGGCGTCGGCACTGCGATGAATGCATCGATAGCCCAGCCCGAGCAGGATCTCGTGCAACCGGTCGGCGTCGTCGGCATCGACCAGGAAATCGACATCGCGGGTGGCGCGGACAACACCGTGTGATGCCAGCGCGAGTCCGCCGATCAGCGCAGGCGGCGTCTTGAGGCCCACGAAGGCAGCCAAGGCTTCCCGAATCTGATCGACGAGTCTGGACATGGAATTGCGTGGCCCTCGGATACTCCGCTGCGCCGATTATGTGCCTGCCCGCCACGCTCGGCCAACCGTGGCCTGCGACAAGCCTGAGCAACCCCGGGCGCACGCAACGCCTGCGCCCGAGCGAAGCTTACGCGGCTGCGCCTTCCAGCGGCACCAGGCGGTTGTCGTCGTCATAGCGCAGGCCGCAGACCATGGCGGCCATGCCGCGCAGGGCGGCTTGCGGGCGGGTGCCGCTGGCTTCGCACAGGGCGATGAACTGGGGCGGGACTTCGACCAGCAGGACGTTCGACACCTCGGCGCGGGACGCAGGCGGTGACTTGGGCTTAGACATGACGGCACTCCGTTTCGCCCGGCGGCCACTGTGGCTGCCGTTGGTGAGTCCAAACCGCATCGCGCGCAGGCGCGTCAAGGTTTGCGCAGCAACTCGCCCCGACCTTGACGCGCCGAGCACGATGCGATGCTGGGACGACAACGGTGGGCATACCTTCAATCTTGTCTGTTCACCGCAGCGATTAGATTCGGTTCGACACGTCGCCTTCGGTGGGTCAAGACCCGCTTTACGCACCCTCGTAGGGCGGGTCTTGACCCGCCATAGGAATGACCCGCCTTGCGAGTTACGAGAGCGCCCGTCCCTCAGCGTCCACACCCGTTCCGGGCGCCAAAGCGAGTTGAAGGCTGCGGTGCTCCACATCGATATCCTTCACCGTCAAGACAGCGTTGCTTCCATAGCGAAACAGCAGTCTCTGCGGTATCGAGAGCACAAACGCGAATTGACCACGCGACCTACGCCCTTCCTCAATCCACGCTGTTCCCTGCACTTCCACGCCCTCTTTCGTGTTGCAGGCGGACTGCGGCACGAATCCATCGCACCAGTAACCCCCAAGCGCGTTTTCGCCGCAGGTGCGGAACCAGCCGGAAAGCTCGTACTCCAGCCTGGACCAGAAGTCAGTATCCGCGAGAATCTGGTGGCGATCGCTCATGTCGTCATCTAACCTCGGAAGCGTCCAAGCAAGAGCACGGCGTGCCTGCCCATGCACCGGGCGCACGCAACGCCTGCGCCCGAGCGAAGCTTACGCGGCTGCGCCTTCCAGCGGCACCAGGCGGTTGTCGTCGTCGTAGCGCAGGCCGCAAACCATGGCGGCCATGCCGCGCAGGGCGGCTTGCGGGCGGGTGCCGGTGGCTTCGCACAGGGCGATGAACTGGGGCGGGACTTCGACCAGCAGGACGTTCGACACCGCGGCTCGGGAAGCGGGCGGCGACTTGGGCTTGGACATGACGGCACTCCGTTTCGCCCGGCAGCCACTGTGACCACCGTTGGCGATCACGGATCGCATCGCGCGCAGGCGCGTCAAGGTTTGCGCAGCAACTCGCCTCGGCCTTGACGCGCCGAGCACGGTGCGATGCTGGGACGACAACGGTGGGCATACCTCACACTCGATCAGCGCCGGCATTTCCCTGCGTAGGGCGCATAAGGCGTCATTCGTCATCACACGTTACTGGTGCCGGATACCCCAAAAAAAGGTGCATGACGCTTTGCTTATGCACCCTACAAATACGTATGCGCCTTACGGCCTTTTACGGCCTTTAAGAGTTACGAATGCACCTTACGGGTTTCAAAGTAGAGATGAAAGCCTTACGGAAAGCGGGTGCTTGAGAATCACGGCATCGTTTTTCGCCAACTGATTTCGTAACAAGTAGTCAGCCCACTCATTCTTGGCCGTCCTGAAATCCCCACGGATAGACCGAAAGACTTGGCTCTTAGGAGAAGACCTCCTTGCAGCGGCGATTGCAGGCGCGAGCACCAAACTATCAGGCCTCATAGATCCACCATCCCAGCCATTTCGTGGCCATCCTGCTGGCGGAGCGGCGCCACGCTTGATACTTAATGCAAGCCTTGTACTGCCCTGATCATGAGTCAATAGATCCTCAAACATTGGCTCCATAACAATTACGCCGATTTGTCCTGCAGCCAAAGGCTGGAACGGAACGTTTGTTCTATTCAAAAGCCCATCCAACTTGGCGGCACAGCTTTGTTTCCACGGCACGCCCAATACAGAAGAGTTAGCCATATGTCGAAAAAAACTTAACACCTCTTCTCGCCGACAAAAATCACCATTTGGATTCCATGCAGGAACTATATCCCAAAGGGCCAGCGCTCTATCAAATCCATAGTTACGAAGCGTACGCATGAACAATTGGTCAAACGACTCTGAAGCCCCACTCATCTTTGGAGCAGCAGGATCTAGCGCAACTATCGTCTTCTTGCTGATAGGAATAACGATAAAATCTTGAAGCTTAGACAATGCTGGAAGATACGTAATTGCCCATAGCTGTTGAAGGGGGGTAAGGCCGTTTCGAAGAGGAATGTCTGACGCCCCTTCCACAAAAAGCGCCACCTTCATTTAAATAGCCTCACCAGAAAGATGCGTGTAGCGCGTGCCAGCAGGGGTGTTTTCGTAAAAACCCTCTTTATCAGTCAAATCCTTGAAGTTTAGGTACTCCGTGTCCCCACCTTTTCTTCGCACATACAGGATGCTATCCATTGCAACATGATCCAACACCCACGGCGAATGAGTTGTTATTACCACTTGAATTCCACGATCAGAAGCTGATTGCAGGTGCTGGAGTAACTTCTGCACCGTCCAAGGGTCAAGCCCGTTCTCAATCTCTTCAATACAGAGTAGAGATGGCGCCGGCTCTCGTTCAAGAAGAGCAAGAATTGCAGTTATTCGCCTTGTCCCCTCCGACAACATCCAGGCAGGGATCGGGACAAGAGACTTTCCCGCCCGACCTCGGTATGGCATTTGCTCTTTAAGCTGATAATAGACTTTAGAGTCACGACCATCCCCCCCCTTTATGATGTCAACGCCTCGAATTCCCGGTAAAATTTCGCTTATATTCTGCACAAGAGAATCGCGCTGATCTGAAGACAGCTCATTCAGAAGAGCAGGGAGATTCTGACCCTCTTCATCCAATAAAGGCTCGAAAGAGCGACGGCGCGCAGGAGACCCGTTTGCTAGTTTATTTGGACTCAACCTTAGAAAAACAGCTCTTGACCAGAAATCATTAACCTTACCAAGGCGGAGGCCCGCATTTGTACTTCCAGACAGCGCCGACAAACCCAATGCAAGACGATCACTTTCCGTGAAAAGGATTTCGGTAACCTTTTCTGGCGAATCCGCAGGATCGACCTCTCTCACCCTAACCGCACGAGCACCCTCTTCAAGCGTGCGAATCCACTCCCTAGTTCTTCTTTTACTCAAATTCTCCCAAAGCGCTTCGGACCGGATAACAGGAACACCGGAATCCTCTCCAACTGAAATAGAGTAAGAGACAGACGCCCCATTCTCATCAGAAAACACTGTGCTTATTGAGAACCTAGGCTGCATTGCCTGCGTCCTCTGATTTATTAGATCCAAGACTCCATATGTTCTATCACTAGCCTCTCTAGCGTCACGCCTTAATGTGGTATCAACCCACTGCAAAGCTTCAAGCAGAGTACTTTTTCCGCTTCCATTTCTACCAATAACCACATTGAACCAGCCAAGGGGTACATCACCAGGCTTAAAAGCAGCCTTAAAGGCGCGCATATTTACAGACGAAATCCTTAGGCTTTCGCCACCGAGAATAGTGTCAATTGTGTTCACATATTTCTCCGATATTCCCCACCCACATCATAAAGCGCATGGCTGATCTGCCCCAGCGAATGCGTCTTCACCGCCTCCATCAAGCTGGCGAACACGTTCTGCCGATCCCGCGCCGTCTTCTGCAGTGAGGCCAGTCCGTCGGCGGCGTAGCCGTTGCGGCTCTGCTGGTAGCCGCCCACATTCGCAATCTGCTGCCCCTTCTCCCCCTCCGTACTCCGGATCAGTTCGATCTCGGTGACGATGTCGCCGCCGTGGTCCTTGGGCAGGAAGGTGTTGACGCCGATCAGGGGCAGCCTGCCGTCGTGCTTCTTGTGTTCGTAGTACAGCGACTCTTCCTGGATCTTGCCGCGCTGGTACATGGTGTCCATGGCGCCGAGCACGCCGCCGCGTTCGCTGATGGCCTCGAACTCCTTGTAGACGGCTTCCTCGACGAGGTCGGTGAGCTTGTCGACGATGAAGCTGCCCTGCCACGGGTTCTCGCAGAAGTTGAGGCCCAGTTCCTTGTTGATGATCATCTGGATGGCCACGGCGCGGCGCACGCTTTCCTCGGTGGGCGTGGTGATGGCTTCGTCGTAGGCGTTGGTGTGCAGGCTGTTGCAGTTGTCGAACAGCGCGTACAGGGCCTGCAGCGTGGTGCGGATGTCGTTGAACTGGATTTCCTGGGCGTGCAGCGAGCGGCCGGAGGTCTGGATGTGGTACTTCATCATCTGGCTGCGGGCGCTGGCGCCGTAGCGTTCGCGCATGGCGCGCGCCCAGATGCGGCGGGCGACGCGGCCGATGACGGTGTATTCCGGGTCCATGCCGTTGCTGAAGAAGAACGACAGGTTGGGCGCGAAGTCGTCGATCTTCATGCCGCGGGCGAGGTAGTACTCGACGATGGTGAAGCCGTTCGACAGAGTGAAGGCGAGCTGGCTGATCGGGTTGGCGCCGGCTTCGGCGATGTGGTAGCCGCTGATCGACACCGAGTAGAAATTGCGGACGTTCTTCTCGACGAAGTACTGCTGGATGTCGCCCATCATCCGCATCGCGAATTCGGTGCTGAAGATGCAGGTGTTCTGGGCCTGGTCTTCCTTGAGGATGTCGGCCTGCACCGTGCCGCGCACGCTGGCGAGGGTCTGCGCCTTGATGTTGGCGTAGGTCTCGGCGTCGACCACCTGGTCGCCGGTGACGCCGAGCAGGCCGAGGCCGAGGCCGTCGTTGGTCTCGGGCAGCGCGCCGCTGTATTCGGGGCGACGCTTGCCTTCGAAGAGCTTCTCGATAGTGGCGTGGGCGGCGTCCCAGCGCGACTGGTCCGCGCGCAGATGCTTCTCGACCTGCTGGTCGATCGCGGTGTTCATGAACATCGCGAGGATGATCGGCGCCGGGCCGTTGATGGTCATCGACACCGAGGTGCTGGGCGCGCAGAGATCGAAGCCGGAATACAGCTTCTTCATATCGTCCAGCGTGGCGATGTTGACGCCGGAGTTGCCGATCTTGCCGTAGATGTCGGGCCGCGGCGCCGGGTCCTCGCCGTACAGCGTCACGCTGTCGAACGCGGTGGACAGTCGCGCGGCCGGCTGGCCGACGCTGAGGTAGTGGAAGCGGCGGTTGGTGCGCTCCGGCGTGCCCTCGCCCGCGAACATGCGGATCGGGTCCTCGCCGGTGCGGCGGTACGGGTAGACGCCGCCGGTGTAGGGGTAATAGCCGGGCAGGTTTTCCTTCTGCAGGAAGGTCAGCAGTTCGCCCCAGCTTTTGTAGGTGGGCGCGGCGATCTTCGGGATCTTCTGGTGCGACAGCGATTCGCGGTAGTTCTCGACGCGGATGGTCTTGTCGCGGACCTGGTATTCGTTGACCTCGTCGACGATCGACTTCAGCCGCGCGGGCCATTCGCGCAGCAGCTTGAGCGCCTCGCTGTCGAGCGACTGGACGGCGTCGTTGTAGCGCTGGCGGAGGGTGAGGAGGGTGCGGTCGACGGTTTGAGCCCCTCCAGCCCCCTCTCCCGCCGCGCCTTGCGCGGCGACCTCTCCCGCGAGGGGAGAGGTGAACAGCAGCGCGTCAGGCGCGAACAACTCCAGCATCTTCGGCAGCGCCGGGTCGCCGAGGCTGTCCAGCGACTGCCAGTACGCCTGCGCGCGGTCGGCGATCTCGGCCTGCGATTCGATGCGGCGATTGATGCCGCGGCCCTGTTCGGCGATCTCGGCGAGGTAGCGGACGCGGTGGCCGGGGATCAGCACGGTGGCGCGCGGTTCCTTCAGCGCGGTGTCGATGGCCGGCGACCATTTTTCGGCCGGCAGCGACAGTTTCTCGCGCAGCAGGCGGCAGAGGTTCGCGAACATCCAGCTGATGCCGGGGTCGTTGAACTGGCTGGCGATGGTGGGATAGACCGGCACGTCCTCGTCGGCGACGTTGAAGGCGACGCGGTTGCGCTTCCACTGCTTGCGCACGTCGCGCAGGGCGTCTTCCGCGCCGCGCTTGTCGAACTTGTTCAGCACGACCAGTTCGGCGAAGTCGAGCATGTCGATCTTCTCGAGCTGGCTGGGCGCGCCGAAGTCGCTGGTCATCACGTACATCGGGAAATCGACCAGGTCGACGATCTCCGAGTCGCTCTGGCCGATGCCGGCGGTCTCGACGATGACGAGGTCGTAGCCCAGCGACTTGAGGAAGGCGATGCAGTCCTTCAGCACGACGTTCGTCGCCATGTGCTGGCGGCGGGTCGCCATCGAGCGCATGAACACGCGCTTCGACCGCAGCGAGTTCATGCGGATGCGGTCGCCCAGCAACGCGCCGCCGGTGCGGCGGCGGGTGGGGTCGACGGAGATCACGGCGATGCGCATCTCCGGGAAGTTCGCGAGGAAGCGGTTCAGCAGTTCGTCGGTCACCGACGACTTGCCGGCACCGCCGGTGCCGGTGATGCCGACGACCGGTGTCTTGCCGCCGGCGAGTTGCCATCCCTTGCGCAGGTGGGCGAGTTCGGATTCGTCGAGGGCGCTTTCCTCGATCGCCGACAGCATGCGGCCGATCTCGATCTCGTCGTCGAACGCGACCTTGTGCGGCTTCTCGACCGGCAGGCGGGCCGCGCCGGCGCGGCGCACCACGTCCTCGATCATCGCGACCAGGCCCATGTGCATGCCGTCGTTCGGGTGGTAGATGCGCTCCACGCCGTAGGCCTGCAGTTCGCGGATCTCCTCCGGCGTGATGGTGCCACCGCCGCCGCCGAAGACCTTGATGTGGCCGGCACCGCGCTCCTTCAGCATGTCGACCATGTACTTGAAGTATTCGACGTGGCCGCCCTGGTAGCTGGACAGCGCGATGGCGTCGGCGTCTTCCTGCAGCGCGGCGCGGACGACGTCCTCGACGCTGCGGTTGTGGCCGAGGTGGATGACCTCCGCGCCCTGCGCCTGGATCAGCCGGCGCATGATGTTGATCGCGGCATCGTGGCCGTCGAACAGGCTGGCGGCGGTGACGAAGCGCAGCGGCGTGGCCTCGGATTGCGGGGCCGGGGCGTGGCCCTCGGCGGTGTGGGCGACTGGCGTGCTCATGCGCGCTCCGTGCTGGAAACGTGAATTCGTATTCTAGCCTGCCGCCCCGGCCCGCCCCACCCGCGGCTTGCCCGGCCCCGGCGGGCGCGTGGATACTCCGCCGCACGGTTCGGATGGGGGACGAGAATGGCGGCGATGACCCTGCGGCGGGTCCTGCGGATCGCGGGCTGGGGGCTGTTCTCGCTGGCGACGCTGGCCGGCAGCGGGCTGCTGCTGGCCGACCACCTGACCCCGCCCGCCACCGGCAAGCCGGCGGTCGCGCTGCCGCCGCAGGCGGGCGCGACCGCCCTCGATCGCGAACTGGCGCCGCTGCAGGCCGCGCACCCCGGGCAGACCGGCGCGCTGCTGGTGAACGACGGCCTGGATGCGTTCGCCGCGCGGGCGCTGTCGGCGCAGCGGGCGGGCCGCAGCCTCGACCTGCAGTACTACATCTGGCACGACGACCTCGCCGGCCGCCTGCTGGGGCGCGAGGTGTGGCGCGCCGCCGAACGCGGCGTGCGCGTGCGCATGCTGCTCGACGACATGAACGCCAAGGGCATGGACTCGAAGCTGCTGCTGCTCGACGCCCATCCGAACATCGAGATCCGCCTGTACAACCCGTTCCGCAACCGGAACGGCGCCGGCCGCATCGTCGAACTCGCGCAGCGGTTCTTCAGCGTCAACCACCGCATGCACAACAAGGCCTGGATCGCGGACAACCGCGTGGCGGTGGTCGGCGGCCGCAACATCGGCGTGGAGTACTTCGGCGCCGGCGAAGACGTGAATTTCCGCGACCTCGACATGGTGCTGTTCGGCCCGGCGGTGCACGAGGCCAGCGACATCTTCGACACGTACTGGAACAGCGAGGCGGTGGTGCCGCTCTCGGCCCTGACGCGGGCGCCGAAGGCGGGATTCGACAGCCTGGCGCAGGAGATCGAGACCGAGGCCGCCGGCCCCGAGGCGCAGCGCTACCTCAAGCGGCTGGAGGCGTCGCGTCGGGTGCAGGACTACGCGCGCCAGCAGCTGGTGCCGTTCTGGACCGATCGCCTGCACCTGTATTCCGATCCACCGCTGAAAGGCCGCGACGACGCCAGCACCGACTGGCTGGTGGGCCGGATCGCCCGCGACATCGCCGGCGCGAAGCGCAAGGCGCTGCTGATCTCGCCGTACTTCGTGCCCGGCGAAGACGGCGCCGACGCGCTGAAGCAGCTTGTGCGCGGGGGCGCGACCGTGGGCGTGATCACCAACTCGCTGGCCGCGAACGACGTACCGGCGGTCTATGGCGGCTATCGCGGCTACCGCACCGACCTGCTGCGCGGCGGCGTGCACGTCTACGAGCTGCGTGCCCAGGGCGCTCCGAACAGCAGTCTGTTCGGCAGCAGCGGCGCCAGCCTGCACACCAAGGCCTACGTCGTCGACGACCGGCGCGGCTTCATCGGCTCGTTCAACATGGATGCGCGCTCGGCCTACCTGAACACCGAGATGGGCGTGATGTTCGACGATGCGGGGCTGGCGAGCGCGCTGCGCGACGAATACCGTCGCCTGTCGGGGCCGGAACTGAGCTACTGGGTGTCGCTGGATGCTGCAGGCGACGCGTGCTGGCTCGATCGCGCGCGCACGCCGCCGCAGATGCTGGACGTCGCCCCGGACACCACGCGCTGGCAGCGCGTCACCGCGCGCATCGTGTCGTGGCTGCCGATCGAATCGCAGCTGTGAGCGTCGCCGCGCTTTCGCGCGGCGCAGGGCAAATCGGCGGTGCTACCCGATTGCCGATCCGGCGTCACGCATGAAACCGTTTCCACGCCGCGCGTCGATATTCGCCGCATGCCCTCCCGACGGCTCGCCGGCGCGGGATTCGCGGCACGTCGCCACGCCGGTGGATGTCGGCGAAAAATGGCCGGCGACAGCGTGGATCCACCAGAGCCGCCGTCGCGCGTTCCGATCCCCGCGACCGCGGCGCCATCGTGCACGCCGACCGATGCCGCACGTCACGCGACCGCTGTATTCGATTGCATTACACTTGCGCCCCTGCGGCCGACCCCGGTCGCACGCGAAAACCGCATATCCCCATCCATTCAACGACTTGCAACATACCGCGCCGTATCCTCACTCGCGGTCGACGGCGCACGGGAGCTTCGGATGATCTTCGAACACATCGAAAACAACGGCCATGAGCAGGTCGTGTTCTGCCACAACAAGGACGCGGGCCTGAAGGCCATCATCGCGATCCACAACACGGTGCTCGGCCCGGCCCTCGGCGGCCTGCGCATGTGGCCGTACAAGACCGAGCAGGACGCGCTGAACGACGTGCTGCGCCTCTCGCGCGGCATGACCTACAAGAACGCGGTGGCCGGCCTGAACATCGGCGGCGGCAAGGCGGTGATCATCGGCGATCCGTCGAAGGACAAGTCCGAAGCGCTGTTCCGCGCGTTCGGCAAGTTCGTCGATTCGCTGGGCGGCCGCTACATCACCGCCGAGGACGTCGGCATCGACGTCAACGACATGGAATACGTGTACCGCGAGACCGAGTACGTCACCGGCGTGCACCAGGTCCACGGCGGCTCGGGCGACCCTTCGCCGTTCACCGCGTACGGCACGCTGCAGGGCCTGATGGCCACGCTCAGCAAGAAGTACGGCGACGAGGAAGTCGGCCGCCACAGCTACGCGGTGCAGGGCCTCGGCCACGTCGGCATGGAGTTCGTGAAACTGCTGAAGGAACGCGGCGCGAAGATCTTCGTCACCGACATCAACAAGGACCTGATCGCGCACGCGGTCGACGAATACGGCGTCGAGGCCGTGGCGCCGGACGAGATCTACGACGTGCCGGCCGACGTGTATTCGCCGTGCGCGCTGGGCGGCACCGTCAACGAACTGACCCTGCCGCGCCTGAAGGCCAAGATCATCTGCGGCGCGGCCAACAACCAGCTCGCCAACAACGCGATCGGCGACGAGGTGATGAAGCGCGGCATCGTCTACGCGCCGGACTACGCGGTGAACGCGGGCGGCGTGATGAACGTGTCGCTGGAGATCGACGGCTACAACCGCGAACGCGCGATGCGCATGATGCGCACGATCTACCACAACCTCGCGCGCATCTACGAGATCTCCGACCGCGACGGCATCCCGACCTACCGCGCCGCCGACCGCCTCGCCGAGGAGCGCATCGCCGCGATCGGCAAGCTGAAGCTGCCCATGGGCCGTACGGCGCCGCGTTTCCTGGGGCGCATGCGCGGGCACTGATCTTCCGCGGAGCGGAAGATCACCCAAGGTTCGCTGCGCGAACCTGTGGGCCCCATGCTCCACTGCCACATCCCCTGCCGCTGCCGCGGCGCCCCCCTTGACTCAAGGGGGGCTGCATTCGATCAGGAGAGGTCTTGATGCGTCCGTATCCGCTGGGTGAAGAGCTCGATGCGCTGCGCGAAGCGGTGCGACGTTTCGCGGAGAGCGAGATCGCGCCGCGCGCGGCGAAGATCGACGAAGACAACGTCTTCCCGGCGGACCTGTGGGCCAAGCTCGGGGAACTGGGCCTGCTCGGCATCACCGTGCCGGGCGAATTCGGCGGCAGCGAGATGGGCTACCTGTCGCACCTGGTCGCGATGGAGGAAATCTCCCGCGCGTCCGGCGCCGTCGGCCTGAGCTACGGCGCGCATTCGAACCTCTGCGTCAACAACCTGTACGCGAACGGCAACGACGCGCAGCGCCGCAAGTACCTGCCGAAGCTGTGCAGCGGCGAATGGGTCGGCGCGCTGGCGATGAGCGAGCCGGGCGCTGGCTCCGACGTGGTCGGCTCGATGTCCTGCCGCGCCGAGCTGAAGGGCGACACCTGGATCGCCAACGGCAACAAGATGTGGATCACCAACGGCCCCGAGGCCGATGTACTGGTGGTCTACATGCGCACCGCCAGCCGCGAGCTGGGCAGCAAGTGCATGACCGCCTTCATCGTCGAGAAGGGCATGAAGGGCTTCCGCACCGCGCAGAAGCTGGACAAGTTCGGCATGCGCGGCAGCAACACCTGCGAACTGGTGTTCGAGCACTGCGAGATCCCGGCGGAGAACGTGCTCGGCGAGGTCAACAACGGCGTGAAGGTGCTGATGAGCGGCCTGAACACCGAACGACTGGTCCTCAGCGGCGGTCCGATCGGGCTGATGCAGGCCGCACTCGACGTCGCCCTGCCCTACGTCCGCGAGCGTCGCCAGTTCGGCTCGGCGATCGGCACGTTCGGAATCATGCAGGCCAAGATCGCGGACATGTACACCGCGCTGCAGTCCAGCCGCGCCTTCGCCTACCAGGTCGCGCGCGACTACGACGCCGGCCACAAGTCGCGCATCGACGCCGCCAGCTGCCTGCTGCACGCGTCGGAAGCCGCGGTGCAGGTGACGCTGGAGGCCATCCAGACCCTCGGCGGCAACGGCTACATCAACGAATACCCGACCGGCCGCCTTTTGCGCGACGCCAAGCTGTACGCGATCGGCGCCGGCACGAATGAAATTCGCCGGATGCTGATCGGCCGCGAGCTGTTCAACGGCAATTTCTGAGGCGCCGCGGTCGCGATCGATGCGCCCGGCGGTCGCGTCGTGCGCGACCCGCACCGCGAGCGGGCGCAGGGCGACGCCGCACGCTACAGTGCGTGCACTCGTTCCCCGCGCCCGTCCATGCTGCCTCTCCCGCCCCGCCCGCTGCGACTCCTCGGTACCGGCATTTCCACGCCCGCGCAGTGGCTGGACAGCGCGGCGCTCGACGCCCGCCTCAGCCTCGCGCCGGGTACGATCGAAGCGCGCACCGGCGTCGCCCGCCGCGGCGTCGAGCCCGAGCGCAACGCCGCGCAGGTCTCCGCTGAAGCCGCGCGCGTCGCCCTCGACGCCGCAGGGCTGACGATCGACGATCTCGATGCCGTTGTCTGCGCCAATGCCAGCCACGACCAGGCCATGCCCTGCAATGCCGCGCTGCTGCATCGCGAACTCGGGCTGCGCGGCGCGGCCGCCTTCGACATCAACGCCAGCTGCATCGGCTTCGTGATGGGGCTCGACGTGATCGCGTCGCTGTTCGCGACCGGACGCCATCGCCGCGTGCTGCTGGTCTCCTGCGATCTCGCCTCGCGCGCGCTCGACCCGCGCGACCTTGACACCATCGGCCTGTTCGGCGACGGCGCGGCGGCGGCGGTGCTCGACGCAGGCGAGGCCAGTGACGGCCCCGTCTTGCTCGCCGCACGTTTCGAGACCTGGTCCGAAGGCGCACATGCCTGCGAGATCCCCGGCGGTGGTTCGCGACTGCCGCCCTCGCGCCACGAGGGTGATTACCGCGAGGTGTGCACGTTCCGCATGGACGGCAAGCGGCTGTACCGCATCGCCGCCGAGCATTTCGCGGGCTTCGTCGACGGCCTGCTCACGGAGGCTGGCACCGACATCGAATCGATCGATCGCGTGATCCCGCACCAGGCCTCGCGTCTGGGCATGGAGCACGTGTTCAAGCGCCTCGGGCTGCCGCGAGATCGCATCGAGGACATCTTCGCGACGCGCGGCAACCAGGTCTCGGCCTCGCTGCCGACCGCGCTGCACCATGCGCTCGCCGGGGGGCGACTGCGACGTGGCGACACCGCGCTTCTGATCGGCACCGCCGCCGGTGTCACCCTCGGCGGTGCGGTGCTGCGGCTGTGAGTGTCATGGTGCCCGCATCGTCGAACACCGGCGCGTTCCCGCGCACGTCGCTGACCGTGCTGCGCGTCGGCCATTGCACGCATCCCGAATGCCTCGCGCTGCGCGGCGGCGGTCTGCGCAGCACGACCTTTCCGGCGCTGGTCGGCCTGATCCGCCATCCCGACGCAGGCGCGCTGCTGTTCGACACCGGTTACGCCGACCACTTCCTGCGCGCCACCGATGCCTTCCCCGAACGCCTGTATCGCTGGGCGACGCCGGTGACGTTGCCGCCGGAGGAATGCCTGCTGCCGCAGCTCGCGCGCCACGGCCTCGCGGCGCACGAGATCGCCGGCGTGTTCGCCTCGCACCTGCACGCCGACCACATCGCCGGCCTGCGCGACCTGACGCGCGCCAGGATCTGGTGTGGCGATGCCGCGCTGCGCTTCGCGCGCGGACACGGGCGCCTCGCGCGCCTGCGCAAGGCCACGCTGCTCGATCTTCTGCCGGACGATGCCGACACGCGTCTGTCGACGATCGAGTCGCTGCCGCGCATCCCGTTGCCGACCGGCTGGCAGGCACTGGGTGACGGCGTTGACCTGCTCGGCGACGGCAGTCTGCGCGCGGTGTCGCTGCCGGGCCACGCGCGCGGCCACCACGGCCTGCTGCTACGCCACGAGGACGATCGCGAGGTGCTGCTCGCCGGCGACGCGACCTGGCGCATCGACGACGCGCGGCATGCGCATGCGCCATCGGCCGCGACGCGCTCGCTCAGTGACGACTGGGCCGCGCAACACGCCACGCTGGCGAAACTGCAGGCCGTGCTCGACACCGGCGACGACGATCGCGTCGTCCTGCCCTCGCACTGCGCCGAGAGCTATGCGCGATTACCGGCCGCGATGCGAGGCACGCCATGAAACTGCTGCTCACCGGCGCCTCGGGCTTCATCGGCGGTCGCTTCATGCAGCGCGTACGCGACACGCCGGGCATCGAACTGCTCGGCATCGGTCGCCGCGCGCTGCCCGATGCCGACTATCGTGCGATCGACCTGTCTCGGCCGTTCGACCTCGATTTCGCGCCCGATGTCGTCATCCATGCCGCCGCGTTGTCGTCGCCGTTCGCGCCGCGGCGCGAGTACCTGCGCCACAACGTCGACGCGACCCGGCACGTGATCGACTGGTGCCGCGCGCACGGCCGGCCGAAGCTGGTCTACATTTCCTCCAGTTCCGTGCACTACCAGCCGCGCGACCAGCTCGGCATCCGCGAGGACGATCCGATCGGCCCGCGCTTCGCCAATACCTACGCCGAAACCAAGGCCGCCAGCGAGACGCTGGTGCGCGGCTACGACGGCGCGTGGACGATCCTGCGCCCGCGCGCGGTGTTCGGACCGGGCGACACCGTGCTGTTCCCGCGCCTGCTGGCCGCGGCGAAGCGCGGCAAGCTGCCGAAGA
The DNA here is from genome assembly GCA_044227145.1 of Lysobacteraceae bacterium. GTDB lineage: Bacteria > Pseudomonadota > Gammaproteobacteria > Xanthomonadales > Xanthomonadaceae > Lysobacter_I. The sequence goes on along the minus strand of JBGAFR010000026.1, from coordinate 24,618 downwards.
TCGTGCGCAACGGCAAACCGGCGGTCGGCGACCTGATCGGCGTCGATGCGCTGGTCGACTACATGCTGCGCGCCGCGCAGCGACCCGAGGCCGTCGGTGCGTTCAACCTCAGCCAAGGCGAACCGGTGGTGATGCAGGATTTCCTCGCCGACGTGTTCGCGCGTCTCGGGCTGCCGACGCCGTCGAGCACGGTGCCGTATCGCGTCGCGCACCTGGCCGCACACACCGCGGAGCTGGCGTGGACGCTGCTGCCGCTGCGCGGCGAGCCCCCCGTGACGCGCTTCGGCGTGGACGTGCTCGCCTTCAGCAAGACCTTCGACATCGCGAAGGCGCGTGCCGTGCTCGGCCCGCCGTCGAAGACGCTGGCCGAAGGCGTCGCCGACTTCGTCGCCTGGCAGAGACCGCTGCTGTGAACCACGCACAGCTCCTGGCCTTCGCGCTGTGCCTCGCCTGGCCGCTGGTCGAGGCGTGGCGCCAGCTCGTCGCATGGCGTGCGCTGCGCGCGATGCCGGACGTGCCGCCCGGCGACGACGCACAGGATCGCTTCGCCCGCGTCGACGTGCTGCAGCCGATCCGCAGCGGCGACCCGACGCTGGGTGAAGCGCTCGGCGCGAGCCTGCGTGCGCTCGGCGCCCGCGGCGCGACGCTGCACTGGCTGATCGACGAGGACGACCCGGCCGCCGCCGGCGCGGTGCGAAGCGTGCTGGCGCGACAGCCGGACCTGGCGCCGCAGGTGCGGGTGAGCCTGCATCCGCCCTGCCCCGCCGGCGTCAATCCCAAGCTGTTCAAGCTCGATCGCGCGCTCGCGACGTGCGACGGGGACACGGTGCTGGTGCTCGACGACGACGCACGCCTGCCGCCGGCGACGCTGGATGCACTGCTCGCCGCGCTCGCACCCGGCGCAGCACCCGTCGTCGGCACCGCCTTGCCCGCCTATCTGCCGGCGCCCGGCAGCGGTTCGCGGCTGCTGGCGCGCTTCGTCAACGACCACGCGCCGATCACCTACCTGCCGCCACGGCTGGCCGGCGGCTCGCCCACGCTCAACGGCATGTGCTGGGCGATGCGTCGCGATGCGCTGGACGCCATCGGCGGCTTCGCGCCGCGACTGCACCATCTCACCGACGACCTGGCGATGGCGCAGGCCGTACTCGACGCGGGCGGCCGCATCGACCAGCGCCGCGAGCCGGTGTGGATGCGCACGGCGTTGCCGGATCGCGCTGCCTATGTCGCGCAGATGCATCGCTGGATGCTGTTCGGCCTGCTGCTGGCTCGGGCGCAGCCGTGGCCGGCGCGCCTCCGCGTGCTGCTCGGCCAGGGCCTGCCGTCGCTGCTGCCGCTGGCGTCGACGCTCGCGCTTGCGGCCGCACCCACATGGGCGGGCGCGGCCGCGTTCGCCTGCGGTGCGCTCGCGCACGTGCTCGGGCGACGCGCACTGCAGCGCGGCTGCGCAGGCGCGACAACAAAGGCAGAGCCCGCGACCTCGCTGCTGGTCGCCTGGCTGCTGCCACTGCATCTGCTGCACGCCGCGCTGGTGCCGCGCATCCGCTGGCGCGAACACCGCTATCGCGTCCATGCGAACGATCGCTTCGAGGCGCTGCCGTGAGCGGACGTCCGTGAACGCGTCGGCGCGACCGCGCATCGCCTTCCTCACCGGGCAGAGCGATCCCGGCCGCTGCGCGCTGTCGCCGGCGCAGCGGCGTATGCTCGACCAGCTCGCGGAAGCGGCACCGGACCTCGATTGCGCCCCGCACAATTTCCCGTGGCCTGTGGAAACGCCGCCCTGGCGCGCGGTGCCGTTGCTGCGCGCGAGCCTCGCCAACGGCCGGCAATGGCGGGCGGCGCGGCGCGGTTCGCTGTCGCCCTTCGGCGCCGACGCGATCGCGATGGCGCAGTCGCGCCTGCGCGACGCCCCGCGCACCCTGCTGCTGGCCGGCAGCTGCGGATTGAGCCTGCTCGACGCGCTAATCGCGGCGTTCGACGATGCCGAGCGCGCGCGGGTGCGCGTCGTCGCCTACGGTGCGGTCGCGCCGCGCTGGCCGCAGGGCATCGACGGCACTGCACTGCGCGGCGACCGCGACCGCATCGCGCGCTGGTTCGGGCCCGATGATGGCCCGGCACCGCAGTCGCTCGCCTGCGGGCACCTCGACTATCTCGATCACGACGCCGTCGTCGACGCCGCCCGCGCGCAGTTCGCCTGGCTGCGGGGTTTCGCGTGAACCGGCCGCGGATCGAGCTGCTCGCACCGCCGTTCGCGGGCCACCTGCATCCGGTACTCGCGATCGGTCGCGCGCTGCGCGCCATCGCCGAGGTCACCGTCGTCAGCACCGAAGGCGCGCAGGCGCGGATCCGCGCCGCCGGGCTCGACGGCATCGCCGTGGTGCCGGGCGCCGATGCGGCGCTGCGCGCGATCACCGACCCGCCGCATCCCGTCGGCGCGCATCCGCTGCGCCTGCATGCCCAGTTCGAACGCAGCCTCGACCTGCTCGAAGCGTTCGCCGGCGCACTCGTCGAGCGCTATGCGCGGCAGCGTCCGGATCTGCTGATCGCCGATTTCACGCTGCCGGTCGCAGGACCGATCGCGCGGCGCCACGCCATCCCGTGGTGGACCTCGCATCCCTCGCCCTGCGTGATCGAAGCACGCGGCGGCCCGCCGGCCTATCTCGGCGGCTGGCGACCGGGCGTCGGCGCGCTCGGACGCACGCGCGACGCCCTCGCCGCGACGATGGTCCGCGGCTTCAAGCGCGGCGTGCATGACCTGCATCGCCGGCGCCTGGCAGCGCTCGGCTTTCCGTCGCTGTATCGCGACGACGGCAGCGAAGCGGCGTACTCCGACGAATGCATCCTCGGGCTGGGCCTGCGCGATCTGGAATTCGAGCGCGCCTGGCCGTCGTCGCTGCAGTTCGTCGGGCCGCTGCTGTGGAGCCCGCCCGATCGCGGGGCGCCGTCGCCGGACGACGAGCGTATCCACGTGCTCGCCACGCTCGGGACGCACCTCGGCTTCGCCAAGGATTCGCTGGCGTCGCGACTGGAGGCTTTCGCCGCTTCGCGGCCGGAGATCGCAGTGCATTTCAGCGACGGTCGCCTCGATGCCGGCGCGGACGCATCGCATGCGCGTCTGCGCCGGCATGCCTGGATCGACTATCCGGGCTGGATCCCGCGGATGTGGGCGGTCCTGCACCACGGCGGCGCCGGAGTGATGTGGGAATGCCTGCGTGCGGGCGTGCCGGCGCTGGTGCTGCCGCACGACTACGACCAGTTCGACCATGCCGCACGGCTGGCAGCCGCGGGCGTGGCGCTGCGCCTGCGTCACCCGCGCGAGATCCCGGAGGCGCTGGATCGCGTACTGCGCGGCGACGCGGGGCTCACGCCGGCCCGTTTCGTCGATGCGCTGCGCCCCGGCATCGCCGAGGCGCGGGTGGTGGCGCTGGTGAAAGCCCGGCTCGGGTGCTGACGGTCAGGCGCTCGCCGCCGCGGCAGCGCGCGCGACCGGTTTCGCGACGTAGTACTTGCGGTTGAGCCACGCGCCGGCCACCAGCGCCAGCACCAGCGGCAGGAACCAGGCGATCAGGCCGTACCACGACGGCGGTTGCAGGCCCACCATCCGGATCAGGCGATTCAGGCCGATCGACAGGAACGCGATGTGGGTGGCGACGCCGCAGCCGATCATCGCGCTGAAATGTTCCTTCAGCCACCAGCGTGGGGACGCGAGCGGACGGGCCAGGCGGACCAGCATCTGCAGACCCGTCAGCGCACCGACCGCGCTGAAGCCCATCAGCAGCGGGCTGCCGGCGCGCTGGCCGACCGCGAACACGACCGCCGCCGACGCGAGGCTCGCCACCGCCATCGCGGCATACGCGCCGCCGCGATAGCCGGCCTGGTCGCGCTTGCGCTTCACCGCGCGCCAGCCGAGCCACACGCCATTCGCGGTGATCACGACCAGATAGGCGAGGAACACCGCGTTCTGCAGGTGGCCGCGGGCGGCGATGATCGCGGCCATCGGCGCCGCCGTGACGATGATCGCGATCATCGCGAGCATGTACAGCTTGCCGACACGCAGGTGCAGCGGCGAGCCCTTCTTCGCGAACGCGGCCATCCAGAAGGTGACGAGCGCGACCAGGCCCGAGAGGCCGTGTCCGGCGAGCAGGATGCGATACAGGGTGTCCATGGCGGTCTCCATCGGGAATGCGGACAGTCTCCGGATCGCGCCCCGCGGCCGGTACCTGCGCGTGGTCACCCGCGAGGGGTGAGAAAAGTCACCTTCTGCCGCCGACGCCTTCCACCGCCGCGCGCCCGCTGCCATCCTTGCCGCATGCCACGCCTCCCGAGCCCCGACGCCGCCCCGCCCGGTTTCGTGCAGACGCACGCCGGCACGCTGCGCGAGCGCCTGTTCACGCCGATGAACCTCGCGGCTTACGCCACCTGGCTGGTGGTGAGCCTGTCCGTCGTCGATCCCGCGGCGCTGACCCGTGGCGAGCCGCGCGAATGGGCGGGTGTCGCCTGCCTGCTCGCGTTCATCGGCGTGTTCCTGTCGTGCACCGCCGCAACGGGCATCCCGGGCCGGAGCGTGATCGCGCGAGTGCTGCTTCAGGCCGTGCTCGTCGTGCTCGCGGAAGCCTGCCTCACTGGCGGCCAGACCGCGGTGCTGCTGATCATCGTCGCCGTGCAGATGGCGGTGGTCCTGCCGGTCCGCGCCGCCATCGCCTGCCTCGTCGTGGTGAACGCGGCGATCGCCGGCATCTGGCTGCTCCACGGGTCTCCGGTCTTGAATACGGTCCTGTCGCTGACGTCGATCGTCGGCTTCGAAGTGTTCGCCGCGCTGACCGGCCACTACGCCGTCAGCCGCGAGCAGGCACGCGAACACCTCGCCCGGGTCAACGCCGAACTGATGGCGACGCGCCTCCTGCTGGAAGAATCCGCACGCGCCGGCGAGCGGCTCAAGCTCTCGCGCGAGCTGCACGATGTTGCCGGCCACAGCCTGACCGCGCTCAAGCTCAACCTCGGACGCCTCGCCCGCGACCCGGCGCTGGCCGGCCGCGAGGAGCTCACCACCTCCGCGGCGCTGGCCGACGAGCTGCTGGCGCAGATCCGCCAGGTCGTCGGCGCACTGCGCGCCCACGATGGCCTGGACCTGCGCGCGGCGTTCGAGGCGCTGGCGCGACCGATGCCCGGCGTGCGCATCGACATCGACATCGACGACGGCCTGCGCGTGGACGACATCGACCAGGCCGAAACCCTGCTGCGCAGCGCGCAGGAGGCGATCACCAACGCGCTGCGCCACGGACGCGCCCAGCGCATCGGCCTGCGCCTGCACAGCGACGGCGACGCGACCGTGCTCGTCGTCGACAACGACGGACTCGCCCCCACCAGCATCGCGCCCGGCAACGGCCTGACCGGCATGCGCGAGCGCATCGAGGCGCTGGGCGGGACGCTCGACCTCGCGCCCACGCCCCCGCGCGGGCTGCGCCTGCGCGTGCGCCTGCCGGAGCGCATCGCATGAGCGCGCCCGCGACCCGCGCGGTGCGCCTCGCGTTGTGCGACGACCAGGCGCTGGTGCTGCGCGGGCTGTCGAGCCTGCTCACCGACCTCGGCTTCGAGATCGCACTGGAAAGCCCCGACGCCGAGCGCCTGCTCGCGGCGCTGCCGCAGCGGCCGGTGGACGTGATCGTCAGCGACATCCGCATGCCCGGGCTCGGCGGCATCGGCCTGCTGCGCACGCTGCGCGAGCGCGGCGACGCCACGCCGGTGATCCTGCTCACCACCTTCGACGACCCGGACCTGATGCTGCGCGCAGTCGAGGCCGGCGCGCAGGGCTTCCTGCTCAAGGATGCCTCGCCGGACGACCTGCGTGCGGCGATCCAGCGCGTCGCCGCGGGCGAAACGCTGCTGCAGCCGGTGAGCCTGGGGCCGGTGCGCGCCGCCTGGCCATCCGACGACACGGCGGCCGGCGCGCTGCGCCTGACCGAGCGCGAGCGTTCGATCCTGCGCCTGGTCGCCGGCGGCTATTCGAACAAGGAGATCGGCCGCAGCCTGCACCTGTCCGAAGGCACGGTGAAGAACTACATCTCCGAACTGCTGGTGAAGCTCGACTGCCGCGACCGCACGCACGCGGTGCTGAAGGCGATCACGCAGCGGCTGCTCTAGTCGGGCGGATGCGGATCGCCGCATCGTATCCCGGCAGATCGGCTCCCGGCAGATCGGCCCGGCATGTCGGCGGTCGCGCCGCGCACGAACGACCGCAACCGCCGGATCACCACCCGGCCCGCAGTGCGCGCAGCAGGAAATACACGCCCAGCGACGCCGCCAGGTGCTTGAGCGCATGGCCGCCGATGCCGATGGCGGCATGGACCTGGGCATCGTATGTTTCCAGCCCCTTGGCCGCGGCATACACGACCAGGACCCACCACAGCCACCGGCTCCCCGGCGTGCGCACCGGGAACAGCAGCAGGACGACGGGGATCGTCAGCACGGGCACGAACTGCACCAGCAGGTAGGGCCGCAGGTCGCCATCGAAGCGCCACCACAGCACCGTGGACAGGCCGAGCAGCAAGAGCGGCACGAGCGCACCGCGCGCGAAGGCCGGCGACACATGCCGGCCGATGACCGCGGCGAAGAACGCCATGAATGCGAGCGTCATCGGCAGCCGGTCCCAGACCAGCGTCGCGTCGGTCGGGTCCGCGTGGTAATACGCCGAGCCGACCGACACCAGCAAGGCCGCAGCGAAGAACACGACATGCAGCGGGCGCAGCGGCGCGCCGAGGTCGGGGTCGCGCAGCAGCGCGACGATGCCCCACGCGCCGAACAGCAGGAACGGCAGATTCGACAGCACGTTCCACGCATTCGGAATGCCGAACAGCGCGCGTCCGTCGGCGAAATGGTGGTAGGCCTGGTCCTGCGCGATCGGCCCATGCATCGCGAACGCGATACACATCGCCACCGGCACCACGGCCAGCAGCCAGGCGCGCCATGCGCCCGCCGCAGCGTACCCTTGAGCGGTCGCACCGCCGCTCGGCGACATCGGCATTCCGGACACGGCATCCCTCACGGCATCGCGAGCGTTCGCGGGCCGCCATCATGCCGCCGTTGCGGACACCGGGGAAGGCGAAAAGCCGCCTCGTGCACCGATCCGCGGCCGGATTCTCCGAAGTCGACGTGATCGATACCCGTGGGTCATGCCTGCAGTGACGGCGTCCCCGGGCCACATCGCTGCGGACCGGAGGAAACATGTGCGGACAGCCGCGCGCCGCTCAGGGCGCCGTCAGCTGCTTGAGGCGATCGAGCACCGTACGCAGCTCGTCCAGCACCGCCTGCTGCCGCACGACCTCGCTCGCGTAAGCCGCCTGCGCCGCGGCGATGTCGGCCGCGCAGTGCGGACAGGTGCGCTCGTGCGGCCAGACGTATTGCGAACAGGCGCGGCAGATCGCCATCTGCGGCAGCGGCTCGCCGATCCCGCGCAGCGGCTGGAACGGCTCGGGCTTCGGCACGGCAGGCACGACCTCGCGTCCCGGGATCGGCGTCTCGACCAGCTCGAACCGCCCGATGGCGAACGGCTTGTCCGGCGCGGGCGCGACCTTGCGGATGGTTTCGCGTACGCCGCGCTTCTCCAGTTCCAGCGCGCGATAGTGGCAGTACGGGTTGTTGCCCGGCTTGCCGAACAGCGAATCCGAGGTCCAGGTGCAGCCGCCGCGGCAGACATCCGCGTAGTAGCAACTGCGGCAGAAACCCCACAGCGAGTCGATGTCGCGCAGACGGCCGAAGTGCAGTTCCGGCGAGTGGTTCCACAGGTCGGCCACGGTCGCCTCGCGCACGTTGCCGCCGCCGTAACCTTCGGTCGCCAGCGACGGGCAGCCCTTGATGGTGCCGTCGGCCTCCAGCCCGATGACGTTCTGTCCGGCGGCGCAGCCGGTCCAGTGCAGGCGGTCGTCGCCGAATCCGCGCCACAGGTGCTCGTAAGGACCGAAATAGCCGAGGTTGTTGCCGAACGTCAGCAGGAAATCGCGTCCAACGCCCTCGGTGTAGAGGCGCGCGAGCAGCGGCATCAATTCGAGGATGCGATACGGCTGCAGCAGCAGGTGGTCGTTCTCGACCGCGTTGCCCATCGCCACCGTGATCTGCAGCTGCCAGTGGCTGGCGCCGACCTGGATGAGCTTGTGGAACAGCGGCTCCAGCTGATCGATGGTCTCGGCCCCGATCTGCGTGTTGCAGCTCGCACCGAGGCCGATCTCCTTCGCGGTCTCGATCGCACGCACGCCCTCCTGCCACGCGCCCTTCACGCCGCGGACGCGATCATGCAGTTCTTCCATGCCGTCCAGCGACACGCCAATGCCGAACAGGCCGGCACGCTTGCCGTCCTCCAGCCGCTTGCGCGTCAGCGCGCGGGCGCCGGTCTGCATGCCGCAACGGATGCCGTGGCCGGCGATGCGTTCGACGAGCTGCAGCCAGTCCCGGCGCAGGTAGGCTTCGCCGCCGATGAGCGTGATCTCGCGCGTGCCGAGCGCCGCGAGCTGGTCGATCACCGAGAACGCTTCCTCGGTATTCAGCTCGTTCGGACGCCGTTTGCCGGCGCGCGATCCGCAATGCTGGCACTTGAGGTTGCACGACAGCGTGATTTCCCAGACGACGTGCACCGGCACGTGCCGGTTCAGGTCGTTGAGGTTGCGCGCGCGCGCCGGCTGCGGGGCAGCATGCTGTTCCATCTCGACTCCCGGGCGATTCCATGCAGGCGGGAGAACGGCCGCGGGCGGCCATTCTCCGGAGTGATCGCGGCGTGTCGCACGCGGCATGCCGCGTGCGATCAGCCGGTCCGCGCGTCGATCAGGACTTGCCGGCGTTCAACTGCGCCAGCAGGCCTTCGGCGACCTTGGTCAGGCGCTCCACCTCGGCCTGGTCGCCGCGGTCCTTCGCCTGCTGGATCGCGACGCCGTACGGCGTCACCGGCATCGGCGCGGTTTCCGGATTGGCGATCAGCTGCGCGTAGGCGGCGATCTCGCCCTTGATGCGCGAGATTTCCGCCTGGTCGCCGCGCGCCAGCGCGTCCTGGATCGTGACCGCGTACAGCGGACGGACCGGTCCGCCCTGGGTCGCGAGCGCTTTCTCGACCTGCGGCAGCAGGCGGGCGATCTCCGCGGCATCCGAAAGGTGCTGGATCGCCGCGTCGCGCGCCTTCTGCAGATCGGCGAGCGCGCCGCTCTTGAGTGCGTCCTGCATCGCGACCGCGTACAGGGGAATCATGTGGGGCGTCGGGGTTGACATTGGCGTTCTCCGTCGTTGAAGGACAAGAAGGAATTCACCAGTTCCTTGTCTAGCGTGAGGTTTCCGTAACCGGAGCGTACCCGGATGCGTGCAGTGAGGGCCGGTCCATGCCGAAGAAGGAACTGCACAGGACGGGGAGCGAAGCACCGCACGCGCCGGATCACCGACACACGACGTCGACCGCCCCCTGAAGAAGCCTGCACCGTCTCCGTGGCGCCATGCGTGGTCGCATGCAGCGACGCAACCGTTCAAGCTTCCCGCGGCCAATCTAGGTCCGCGCTTTCGTCGCTGTCAAGGCAAATCGCGATGAGCGCGATTCGTAATTTCAATGCACGCGGCGCACGCGATTTTCGAGCGGAATCCCGATGCTTTCGGCGTTTTCGATTGACGATCGTGATCGATGGTCGAATCGCGATCGAAACGTCCTCGCAAAACGAACCCGGGCACCGCGATGCGGTGCCCGGCGCCCATGGGAAGGGCGAGAGAACGTTCTGAGGCGAGATTACTGCGGGCAGAACTGCTGCACTTCGTAGTACTGCAGCTCGGAAGCGACCACGCTCCAGCCCAGGCCCTGCACGAGGCCGCTGGCGTCGACGTACGAGGCGTTGATGCCGACGCCGGGGTACTGCCCCACCGAGACCGTGCCGTAGAGGCTCTTGGCGCCGGTCTGGGCGTTGTAGGCGTTGACGGCGGTGGGGAACCGCGAGTTGGCCGGCGAATTGCTGACGAGCTTGCTCAGCGCACTGACGTCGAGATCGAACACGAACTGGATGTTGTTGGTCCAGTAGGCATTGACCGCGGTCGGGTAGTACGTGGGCTTGGAGCTCCAGTAGTGGTTGATCACGCGCTGCTGGCACAGCACGGGATCGGGCGTGGCGGTCAGGGCATTGAGGCGCCCGAGCGACTGCCAGCCAGCGGCGGAAGCGGAACCGGAGAACAGCAACGCCGCGAACACGGCGAGGCACACACGCTTCATGAAAGCTCCTTGTCTGATGGGGGATCACCGCACCGGCGGTGCGTCCGCCGGGCGAAGGACATCATGCGCGGAGGGCGTCTCGCGGTTGGAGACTGGGCGTGCGGTGTCGAGGGAAAAGGTGCCGTGTTTGGCTCACGGTTCGCGGAGCGACGGAGACCCTCGCGTCCCGGCTGCATGCCATGGCGGGTCGAGACCCGCCCTACAAAAGCGATGGGTTGTAGGGCGGGTCTTGACCCGCCTTACGGCATGGCTTTCAAACCAGGCCTCGCAGGAAAGCCCATTGCACGGCGGCCTCCAGGCTGCGGGCGCCGAGTTTCCGCATCGCATTATGGAGATGGAAGATCGTCGAAGCCTCGCTGATCTCCAGCAGGCGAGCGATTTCCGGACGCGCCTTGCCCTGGGCGGCCCAGCGGAGGCATGCCTGCTCCCTGTTCGTCAGCGCCGCCGTCTCGGAAGCAGGCAGAATGCACTGCGAAGCACTTGCGCCGCCATCGCTGCCGTCCGATCCCGATGAAGCGGGGACCGAGTCGAACAACGACGCATGTTCCAGCGGAATGCCACTGATCGGGTGCATAGGGTTCGTCACGTGATGGCCTCCTTCATCGAAGCAGACACAAACCGCCGAAGTCGTAGGGTGGGCCCTGGCCCACCATTGCTGCGATTCGATTGCACGGGGGCGGGCTTGGAGCCCCCCTGCTTGCTGACTCGGCGGTCAAGACCCGCCTTACGGTGATGTGCCAGTTTGCAACAAGCTCCGACGGATCGCGATCGTGGAGAGCAACAGGCCACAGAAAGCGCCCGTCAAGGCGATGGCGGCGGCAAGGATCGAGCGGGCGTCTTCGGGGCCGATTGCCGCGAGATGGTGAAACACCCCGAACGCGGCCAGTGCGATCACCGTCGACGCTGCGGCGGCCATCCACAGGACCATCGTGGCCGGGCGGTCACCACCTGGTGTCGCCGATGGCGGGACCGATAACTTCGGCAGGCGCACCGACACCTGAAGGGCCGAGAGCAGGAACGCAGCGACGAAGACCAGCATCAGCACCATCGTCACCCCCACATTGACCACGTCGAGGACGGGATGCGCGGAATACTGGCCCAGCCGCTCGAACATGACGTCATCGGGGGCGATGAAGTATCGATGCACCGCCCAATGTGCGAGGTTCGCCCATGCCAGGAGGAGCACGAGGGACACCAGCGCCGTGAGGCTCGACCTGCTGCGGAGACCGACGTGAAGGAACGCGACGCCCAGCAGGAACGCCATCATCACGGGGTAAGTCGCATAGACGGCCGATGATTCCACGCAATCCTCCGGTCTGCGGCGGCATCTTCGGATGCCACCGGATCATGTCCTTCAAACAGCATCCGCAGCACGATGCCAGCGTCGGCCGCAGATTCGCCCCGGCGCATCGGGCGCGAGCAATGCCCGCGCCCGGGACACCTCCCCCGGCGCCGTCGAGCGGCACCAGGCGGCTGTCGGCATCGTAGCGCAGGCCGCAGAGCATGGCGGCCATGCCGCGGAGGGTGGCCTGCGGGCTGGCGCCGCTGGCTGCGCACAGGGCGATGAACTGCGGCGGGACTTCGACGATGAGGACGTTGGACGGCTGGAACTGCGGCTTGGACATGGCGGAACTCCGTTTCGCCCGACGCCCGGAGTGAGCGCCGTTGGCAAAACCGAACCGAATCGCGCGCAGGCGCGTCAAGGTTTGCGCAGCAACTCGCCCCGACCTTGACGCGCCGAGCACGGTGCGGGGCTGGGACGACAACGGTGGGCACCTACACCCGTCAACCAGCCAGTCGCCTTTGATTTCGTCGCGCCTGCCGTCCTGTTCCGCTTCGGCATCGGCGGGCCCGGGGCCCGCCCTACGAAACACACATTCCTGCTCAACCGTAGGGCGGGCTCAAGCCCGCCTTACGAGTTTTGCGAGTTTAAGGGTTATCTGATAACGCCACCAAAAGATCTTCAAGTCCGTCGTTATAGCTATTGCTGAAATCAGCGTATTTCTTTGTCTTAAGAAATCGCGGAATTTCACACTCCCTAAGTAGCACAGGAATAACCACTATTCTTCCACTCGATACCTCGTCCCAATACTTCTCATGCCACTCTTTCTCAACCCATTTAGATTGCGTGGAATTTTCAGACAAGACAACGATCACAAAATCGCAACTATCTAGGCCATCAGCGATGGCCTTAACAATGGATTGTCCCGCCTTAATTTTCCACTCGTCGAGCCATGGCTGATGACCGTGATTAGCCAAATCTACGGAAAGCCATCTCGCAAATTGCTTGTCTTTAGAAGAATGGGAAATGAAAACCCGCTTTCCGTTAGATTGGGCCAGTCTAGCCACGAACATTCTTTCCATTAATTGCTCTTGCACATAAGAAAGCTCAAGCAGATGGCCGATGAACTCTTCCGCACTCTCAAGATCACCATAGGGCCGCACATTGCTAGGCATATACACAGCCCTAGAAAGGTCTTCATGCCTTTGCACCAAGTCCGCCGTAGTGATTGGCGTGAGAAATCGAAGTTGTATTCGGTGATATTTCAACGCCCGAAAGAAATCTCCGAAGTAAACATATCCAGTGCGTCCTTCAGAATCATCCAAGTAACCGATTCTATTCTTGTGCCGCCCAGCAACAACTTTAACTGGCCCCCAGTCCAGCCCCTGTCCACTCTCATCGTCGGCAACCCGAGGTTTTTTCATTGACTGACGATCGACACCTGTGGCTTCCATGCCTTGTTAATAAATACAGGCCTCAATGCCCCCCATCCAACGCCTTCAACTCGCTCACGAGCTGATTCGCCATCTCCGCGCCATCGCCATACAGCATCCGCGTGTTGTCGGCATAGAACAGGGCATTCTCGATGCCGGCGAAGCCGGTACCCTTGCCGCGCTTGATGACGATGGTGTTCTTGCTGTTGACGACGTCGAGGATCGGCATGCCGTAGATCGGCGAGGCGGGGTCGGTCTTGGCGACGGGGTTGACCACGTCGTTGGCGCCGATGACCAGCGACACGTCGGTGTTGGCGAACTCGGGGTTGATGTCGTCCATGTCGGCGATGAGGTCGTACGGCACGCCGGCTTCGGCGAGCAGCACGTTCATGTGGCCGGGCATGCGGCCGGCGACGGGGTGGATGGCGAACTTCACCTTCACGCCGCGCTCGATCAGGCGCTGGGTGAGTTCCCAGATCTTGTGCTGGGCCTGGGCGACGGCCAGGCCGTAGCCGGGCACGATCACCACGCGTTCGGCGAAGGCCATCATCGCGGCGACGTCGCTGGCGTCGATGGGCTTCTGGCTGCCTTCGATGGCCTGCGCTTCGCCGGTGGCGCCGAAGTTGGAGAACAGCACCGACTTGATCGAGCGGTTCATCGCCTTCGCCATCAGGCGGGTCAGCAGGATGCCCGCGGCGCCCACCATCATGCCGGCGATGATCAGCGCCTCGTTGCCCAGCACGTAGCCTTCGAACGCGACCGCGAGGCCGGTGAAGGCGTTGTAGAGCGAGATGACCACCGGCATGTCGGCGCCGCCGATGGGCAGGGTCATCAGCACCCCCAGCGCGAGCGCGGCGGCGAAGAAGCCGAGGATGTACGGCAGTTGCAGCGTGTACAGCGCCATCGCGCCGAGCACGACCGCGGCGATCGCGACCAGCGCGTTGAACACCTGCTGGCCGGGGAAGGTGTAGCGCTTGTCCATGCGGCCGTCGAGCTTGGCCCAGGCGATGATCGAGCCGGTCAGCGAGACGGCGCCGATCAGCGCGCCGATGACGGCCAGCGCCAGCGTGACGTTGTTCGGCGATTCGCCGCCGGCCGAGAACTTCAGCAGTTCCACCGCGCCGATGGCCGCGGCCGAGCCGCCTCCCATGCCGTTGAACAGCGCGACCATCTGCGGCATGTCGGTGATGGCGACCTTCTTGCCCCAGATCCAGTTGACCGCGACGCCCAGCACGATGGCGACGGCGATCAGCGGCAGGTTGTGCAGACCGGGCAGGAAGAACGTGGCGATGGTGGCCAGCACCATGCCCACGCCGGCCCACTGGATGCCGCTGCGCGCGGTCTTCGGCGAGGCCATGCGCTGCAGGCCGAGCAGGAAGAGGGTGGCGGCGACGAAGTAGCTGGCCTTGACCAGCAGGGAGAGCAGATCGGCGGCGCTCATGCCTTGTCCCCCTTCTTCGAGGACTTGAACATGTCGAGCATGCGTTCGGTGACGACGTAGCCGCCGGCGGCGTTGCCGGCGCCGAGCAGCACCGCGAGGAAGCCGACCGCCTTCTCCAGCGGGGTCTCGGCGTGGCCCAGCACCACCATCGCGCCGATCAGGACGATCCCGTGGATGAAGTTGCTGCCGGACATCAGCGGGGTGTGCAGGATCACCGGCACCCGCGAGATGATCACATGGCCGGCGATGGCCGCCAGCATGAAGATGTAGAGCGCTACGAAACCATCCACGGACGATGTCCTCTCTTCCCCAGGGCCTGGCCGCATCATAACCGCGGGATGAATGCGGCGGGGCTGTCAACCGGCGCGGCGACGGGGCGTTCCCTGTCCCGCCGGCCGGCAAGCCCCCGACCCTCTTCGACAGGACCCGCCCATGAAATCCTTCCTCGCCCTTCCCCTCGCCCTGGCTGCGCTGCTGGCTGCCGGCCACGCCTTCGCCAACGATCGCGGCGACCGCATCGACCACCGCTTCGATCGCCGCGGCGATCACGCCGAGGCGCGCCTCGACCGCCGCGGCGACCATCTCGAACGGCGTTTCGACCAGCGCGCCGCGCACGCCGAGGCCAACGGCCACGAACAGCGCGCCGACCGGCTGGAACACGCGGGCGACCGCGCCGACGCCCGCTTCGACCGCAAGGGCGACCAGGCCGAACAGCGCTGGGACCGTCGCGGCGACCGCGCCGAGCGTCGCTGGGATCGCCGCCATTGAGCACGTGCGATGGCGGACGGTTCGCGCCCGGCTCGCGTCGCCACGGCCTCCGCGCATAAGCTCTGGCGCGTGAGCCCGGACGCAGGACAGCCCGTTGCCCCCGCCGTTCCGTCTCCGGGGACGGCGCGGGGCCTTTCTTTCGATGCCTTCCTCGAAGGCATCTCGGCGCGCGCGTTCCGGTTCGCCGAACTCGGTCTGCGCCATCGCGAGGACGCGCTGGACGCAGTGCAGGACGCGATGATCCGGATGCTGGGTTATCGCGATCGGCCTTCCGAGGAATGGACGCCGCTGTTCTGGAGCATCCTGCGCAGCCGGATCGTCGACATCCAGCGGCGAGGCCTGTTCCGCATGCGCTGGCTGGCGCCGACGAAGACGCGGAACGACGAGGACGGCGTCGACTGGATCGACCTGGCCGCGGACGAAGGTCCCGGCCCGTCGCAGGCCCACGAGCACCGCGAGGCCTACGACACCCTGGCCACCGCCCTGCGCGCGCTGCCCGCGCGCCAGCGCGAGGCCTTCACCCTGCGCGTGCTGGAAGACTGCGATGTCGCCACCACCGCGCGGATCATGGGCTGCAGCGAGGGGTCGGTGAAGACCCATCTCTCCCGCGCCCGCGATGCACTGCAGAAACGACTGGAGGATTTCCGATGACCACGCCGACGACGCCGGACCGTCGTGCCGATGCGCGCTCCGCGCCGGATGACGGCACCTTCGACGCCGCTGCGCGCCGCGCCCACGCCGCCTCGCTCGAGGGCCTGTCGCCACGGGTACGGGCGCAGCTCGCGCAACGCCGGCGCGCGGCCACCAGCGCCCGCGCCCCGGCAGAGGTGCGCGCGTGGCCGCTGCTGGCGATCGGCGGCAGCGCGGCGGTCGCGCTGATCGCCGGCGTGCTGTTCCTGCGAGCGCCGGTGCAGGAGGCGACCGATGCCCCCGCACCGGCGGTCGCGGAAGCGCCCCAGGCCGCCCCCGCGCCGACGAACGCCGACACGGCTGCGCCGAACATCGCGCCGACCATCGCGCCGGTCGAGGTCGCCCATGTCGACCGGACGCCGCGCACGGCCGCTCCGACGGCGGGCGCGCTCCCCGCCGACTGGACGGCCGACGACTACGAAGCGGCGCAGACCGCCGACGGCATCGCCGCGATCGACGAGAGCCCCGACTTCTACCTGTGGCTGGCCGCGAACGAGGGCCAGGCCGATCTCACGGAGACGCTATGAACCGCCTGCTCGTGTTTCTGGCGCTGTGCCTGTCGTCGCTGGCGCCGACCGGGATCGCGCTCGCCCAGACGGCACGACCGGCCTCGCCCGCCGCGACCGCGCCGGCCGCCCTGCCCGACTGGGACCACCTCTCGCCGGCCCAGCGCGAGGCGATCATCGGCGTGGTGCGCGAACGCTGGAATCGCGATCCGGGCCAGCGCCAGCGCATGCTGCAGCACGCCGAACGCTGGCGGCAGATGACGCCCGACCAGCGCCGGCAGGCGATGCAGGGCCAGCGCCGCTGGGAACAGATGACGCCCGAGCAGCGCGAACGCGCGCGCGCTGCCTACGAACAGGCGCACGGACGCCCGCCGGGCGACCGGCCGCATCCGCCATCGGGCGAACGCGGGCGCCTGCGCAGCGAGTTCGAGACCCTGCCACCCGACCAGCAGGACGCGCTGCGGGCGCAATGGAAGGCGATGACGCCGGAGCAGCGTCGCGAGTGGATGCGCACGCAGCGTGCGCAACGCAAGGGGATGCGCTGAACCGGCCGCCGGTCCGGGTTCAGCGGCACGCCTTGCCCTCGACCGTCAGCACCGCCGCGTACTGCGGCAGCGCGTCGAGTTTGCCGGCCTCGGCCTGGCGCTTCGCGTCTTCGAGGTAGATGCGCGGACGACCCTGGGCATCGGGCCGCAGGGGCGCGCCGGCAGCGGGCTTGCGCCAGACCCGGACCACGGCCTGCTGTGCTGGGCAGTCGGCATTGGGAACCCGCAGCACGTCGTTGAGGATCCAGCCGTGCGCGGCGGAAGGCGCCGCCTTCGCCGGATCGACCAGTCGCGCCCGCGCCTGGCAGCGGGGCGAGGTGCGCGCGGCGCCGAAGCGGTAGGGTTTCGCCGGATCCGCGGTGAAGCTGCCCTGCAGGTAGGCGCAGGTCTCGGGAATGATCCGCAGGGTGTGCACCGCGCCAGTCTTCTGCGGCGGGAACGGATCGCGATGGACTTCGGGTGTCTCGGCGGCGAATGCGGCCCCACCGGGCAGCAGCGCCGTGCCCGCGAGGGCGACCGACAGCATGGCGGCGAGCGGTGAGGGGCGGCGGGAGCGGCGATTCGGCATGGCGGTCCGGACGTGGGGCGAGGTCGGGGACAGTGCCCGAATGCCCGTGAATTTGGGCTGGATCAAATCCCGGATCGGCGATGCCCTGCATGCTGCGGCGCACCAATCGCGAAACGCGCGCAGTGTCCGTCGCTTCCGGTTCCACCCGGGCCGGAGGCTGTGCCATAGTCGAGCGGTTGTCCGTGGCGGCCGGAGTGCCCTGCGGCATCGTTCGGGCCGATGGCCGGTGCCGTCGCCCGCTTTCGCATCGATTTCCGACTCTGGGGAGGGTTTCATGCTCGAGCAACACGCAATCTGGATCGCATTGGCCGCGGCGGCCGTGGCGATCCTGTACGGCATCCTGTCCGCGCGCTGGATCATGGCGCAGCCCGCCGGCAACGAACGCATGCAGAAGATCGCTGCGGCGATCCAGGAGGGCGCAGGCGCCTATCTGCGCCGGCAGTACACCACCATCGCCATCGTCGGCGCCGTGTTGTTCTTCATCATCGGCCTGGCCCCGGGCCTGGGCTGGCCGACCGCGATCGGCTTCGCCATCGGCGCGGTGCTCTCGGGCGTGTGAGTTTCCGCGGCGGCGCGATCACCGGCATGCTCGTGGTCGGCCTCGGCCTGCTCGGCGTGGCCGGCTACTACTGGTTCGTCGGCAAGGGCGCGACGGACGAGGCCGGCATCAAGGCCGCGCTGCAGCCGATGATCGGTCTGGCCTTCGGCTCATCGCTGATCTCGATCTTCGCCCGCCTCGGCGGCGGCATCTTCACCAAGGGCGCCGACGTCGGCGCCGACCTCGTGGGCAAGGTCGAGGCCGGCATCCCCGAGGACGACCCGCGCAACCCGGCGGTGATCGCCGACAACGTGGGCGACAACGTCGGCGACTGCGCCGGCATGGCCGCCGACCTGTTCGAGACCTACGCGGTGACCATCGTCGCCTCGATGCTGATCGCGGGCATCTCGTTCGCCACCTACGGCAACGGCGGCGTGCTCTACCCGCTGGTGCTGGGCGCGGTGTCGATCGTCGCTTCGATCGTCGGCACCTTCTTCGTGAAGGTCGGCAGCGACGGCAAGATCATGAAGGCGCTCTACAAGGGGCTGATCGTCGCGGGCGTGCTGTCCGCGATCGGCTTCTACTTCGTCACCCAGCAGATGATCGTCGCCAACGCCATGCCGGTGTTCTATTGCGCGCTGATCGGCCTGGCGCTGACCGCGGCGATGGTGGTGATCACCGAGTACTACACCGCCACCGAGTACGCGCCGGTGCAGCAGGTCGCGAAGGCCTCCGAAACCGGCCACGGCACCAACGTCATCGCCGGCCTCGCCGTGTCGATGAAGTCGACCGCGCTGCCGGTGCTCGCGGTGGCCGCCGCGATCTACGGCTGCTACACGCTCGCCGGCCTGTTCGGCATCGCGGTCGCCGCGGTGTCGATGCTGTCGATGGCCGGCGTGATCGTCGCGCTGGACGCCTACGGCCCGATCACCGACAACGCCGGCGGCATCGCCGAAATGTCGGAGCTGGGCAAGGAGATCCGCAAGACCACCGACGCCCTCGACGCCGTGGGCAACACCACCAAGGCGGTCACCAAGGGCTACGCCATCGGTTCGGCCGGCCTGGCCGCGCTGGTGCTGTTCGCCGACTACGCGCACAAGCTGCACGAGCGCATGGGCGATGCCTACAGCGATGCGATCTTCGCCATCAACGACCCGAAGGTGCTGATCGGCCTGCTGATCGGCGGCATGATCCCGTTCCTGTTCGGCGCCTACGCCATGCAGGCCGTCGGCCGTGCCGCCGGCGCAGTGGTGGAGGAAGTGCGCCGCCAGTTCCGCGAGATCAAGGGGATCATGGAAGGCACCGGCAAGCCGGAGTACGACAAGGCGGTCGACCTGCTGACCCGCGCCGCGATCAAGGAAATGATCTTCCCGTCGCTGCTGCCGCTGATCATCCCGATCCTGGTCGGCTGGTTCCTCGGCCCGGCGGCGCTGGGCGGCCTGCTGATGGGCACGATCGTCACCGGCCTGTTCGTCGCCATCTCCATGTGCACCGGCGGCGGCGCCTGGGACAACGCCAAGAAGTACATCGAGGAAGGCCACCACGGCGGCAAGGGCAGCGAGGCCCACAAGGCCGCGGTGACCGGCGACACCGTCGGCGACCCCTACAAGGACACCGCCGGCCCGGCGATCAACCCGCTGATCAAGATCATCAACATCGTCGCGCTGCTGCTGGTGCCGCTGCTGCCGATGGACATGGGCAAGGCGTCCGACGCCGCGATGGCCGGAGGCCATGAAGACGCGGTCGCCGCCGCGGCCGCCGCCGCGGCTGCAGCGGCCGAAGCCGCCGCCGCTGCGGCGAACGCCAGCGCCAAGCCCGATGCGATGCCGGCCGACGCGGCGCACGCTGCCGCCGGCGACATGGCCGACGCTGCGAAGACCGCCAGGCTGTACTTCGCCAGCGGCTCGGCCGCGCTGCCGGCCGATGCCGCCGACACACTGTCCCACGTGCTGATGACCCTGCAGGGCAGCACGGAGGCCAAGGCGGTGATCTCGGGCTTCCACGACGCCAGCGGCGATGCGGCGAAGAACGCCGCGTTGTCGAAGCAGCGCGCCGAGGCGGTGAAGCAGGCGCTGATCGACGCCGGCATCGCCGCGGACCGGATCGACCTGCGCAAGCCGCAGGCGACCACCGGCGGCACCGACGCCGACGAAGCCCGCCGGGTGGAAGTCACGGTGGAGTGACGCCCCGCGCCGCGGCGCGATCCAGGCGCTCGACCCGAACGGCGGCCTCCGGGCCGCCGTTCGCGTTTCCGGCCGCCAGCGCGACGGCGTCGACCCGACACGGCCCGACGCCAGGGCCGCCAGAGGCACGACAGAGGCTGTCGGCCAGGTCCTGTCGTCCCCGTGGCGGCTCCGTGCCGGGGGGTTGTCGTCACGCCGGCCGCCCTGCGTCACCATGATCGCCTGCCACGGGCCGGCCATGTCGGCGGGCCCTTCGCACGGGAGATGCACATGCCGCTCGACAGCCAGCACATCGACAGCGCCCGCCTTCGCGAACTGCGAAGCGCCCGCCAGTGGTCCCAGGAGCAGCTGGCCGAGCTGTCCGGCCTGAACCTCCGCACCATCCAGCGGCTGGAAGCCGGCGCGAAGATCTCGACCGAATCGCTCCGCGCCCTCGCCGCGGTGTTCGAGGTGCCGGCCGAAACCCTGCTGGTCCGTCCGCCTTCGCCCAGCCAGCCGGCGCTGGCGGCCATGCGCGACGGGGTGGTGCGCGGCCTCGACTTCGGCGGCACGACCCCGCGCGCCGCGTTCTGGTGGTTCGCGTTGGCGGTGGCGATGGTGCTCGCCTTCGGCCAGGTCCTCGGCGAGGCAATGGGGCCGCTGCCAGTCGGGATCGCTTCGCTGGTGGTGCTGGTCCCGTGGATCGCCGCCTGCACCCGCCGACTGCGTGATGCCGGCCTGAACCCCTGGTGGCAGTTGATCAGCCTGGCGCCGGTCGGCGGCATCCTCGTCCTGCTCTGGCTGCTGACCTGGCCCAGCAAGCCTCGCGAGGTCGCGCAGACGGCACCCGCGGGCTGAGTCCTCGTGGATTCGACGACAGGCGCCGTCGGCCGGGTCCGTGCGCGCCTGTCGTGGCCGGGGGCATACAGCCCAAGGCATCGCCGCATGCTGCGCCGCAGCATCCCCCAGCGTAGAATGCCCGCCTCTTTTGCATGCCTCGGAGCGCCCCATGGGCCTGGATCTGGTTCCCACCGGCAAGAACCCGCCGCACGAAGTCAACGTCATCATCGAGATCCCCAAGGACGCCGAGCCGGTCAAGTACGAGGTCGACAAGGAGACCGGCGCGATCTTCGTGGACCGCATCCTGTCCACGCCGATGCGCTATCCGTGCAACTACGGCTACATCCCGCACACCGTCTGCGGCGACGGCGACCCGGCCGACGTGCTGGTGATCCTGCCGCTGCCGCTGGTGCCCGGCTCGGTGATCCGCGTGCGCCCGGTGGGCGTGCTGCGCATGAAGGACGAGGCCGGCAGCGACGAGAAGCTGCTGGCGGTGCCGGTGGACAAGGTCTTCGCCGGCTACGCCCACATCCACGACATCGACAAGGTCAGCGAGCACTGGCTGGAGCGCATCGGCCACTTCTTCGAGCACTACAAGGACCTGGAGAAGGGCAAGTGGGTGAAGCTCGACGGCTGGGGCGGCGCCGAAGAGGCGAAGCGGATCATCCTGGAGTCGATCGAACGCTACAACACCACGCCCGAAGGCGAGAAGCCGAACTTCTGAGTCGCCGCTTCGCGACCCGAACGAAAAAGCCCGCGCAGTGCGCGGGCTTTTTCGTGTCAGGCGTATTCGCCCGTGGGCCCGGCCGCGGCCCCGTCCGCCGGGGCGACGACGATCCGCGAGAGCATCACCGTCATCACCTGCGACCACGGGATCTCGTTGCGCAGGACCACGCCCTGCGCGACCGGATGCGCCGCCTGCGCGAAGGCGTCGAACGCACCGCGGAAGGCGCCGCGCCCTTCCGGCGCATCGCCGTACTGGGCCCACAGCCCCTTCCAGTGCCGCATCAGCCGCCCAGCGTGCTGCTGGAGCATGGGCAGCGCGGGGTGCGGCACGCATTCGCCGAACAGGAACGCCAGGTGCTGGTTCAGCTCCCACGGCGTCATCACCTGCGGCAGGTTGTACGACTCGCAGGCGAAGGTGTCCGGCGCATCGGTGCCCGGCGGCAGCAGCCGCGGCCGCCAGTCGGAGGCCGGCGCGTCGTGCGGACGTCCCTGCGCCGCCAGGTCCCAGAACCCGCTGCCGCCGACCGTGTCGCAGACCAGGTGGATGCGCGCGCGCGAGGCGTCGTTGATCACGCGATGCTGGCGCCAGGTGTCGAAGATCCAACAGTCGCCGGCGGCCATGTGGATCCCCTGCCCGTCGCATTCGAAGCGCACGGTGGGCTGGGTCACGATCGGCACGTGCACGCGCACGCGCTCGGTCCAGTAGTAGCCCTGGTCGGCGTGGCGGTTGACTTCCGCCTGCCCGGCCAGCCGCATCAGCCGGGTGCGGCCGGCGGTGGCGCCGAAGCTGGCGATCACCTGGCGCAGGTAACGGCAGCGCTGCAAGGCCGGCGTCGGCCGCATGCGCCCCGAGAAGGCCTCGTTGGCGGGATCGCCATCGGTCGCCAGCAGCGGCAGCATCGAGTTGCCCGCGAAGCCCTCCGGATGCGGCCGCCACTCGGATTCGCCGATTTGCTCGATTTCCGCCGACAGGGCGGCGGCGTCGAAGGACAGGGGCAGCTGGATGAAGGGGACCGGGAGTTTCAAGGTCGTGCCCGTGCGTGGGGAGCGGTCGATTATAGGTCGTTCCGCGTCGAGACCCGGTCGCGCGCGCCCGCGCGCACCGCGCGATGACCGCGGCGGCGCGCGTGGGGGCGGGATGGCTGCGGATTCAACCCGCGGAAGCGCCGGCAGCGCCCGCGGGCCTCGGCTGGCCTTCAGCGCCTCTGCCTTGGACCCTGCCCGGCATCGGATCGCGCCGCGAGGCCTCGCGCCACGCGCTCGCGGTGGTGCGGAAGCGCGCGCGGAAGGCCCGCGCGAAGCTGCAGCTGTTGTCGAAGCCGCAGGCGGCGCCGATCTCGCCGATCGCATCGTCGGTGCGCGCCAGCAGTTCGCAGGCGCGCTCCAGGCGCAGCCGCACCGACGCCGCCTGCGGACTCTCGTCGTAGAGCCCGTGGAAGGTCTTGGACAGGTACCAGCTGGAGAAACTGGTGAGTTCGGCAAGCTCGGTCAGCCGCACGACGCGATGGCGATGCCCTTCCAGGAACAGCCGCGCGCACTGCAGCCGGCCGAAGACCTGGCGCTTGCGCCGCATCGACCGCCCGGGGCAGCGTTCGATGCCGCGGTCCAGATCGCGCTGCTGGGTCGCGAGATGCCGGAGCATCGCGCACAGGGCGCGCGCGGCCGCATCGTCGCGACCTGCGCTGGCGTCGCGGCCGTTGCGCCACAGGCGCAGCGCGATGCGCAGGTCGTGCGCGGCCATGCGCCCGCGGCCGGGCAGGAGTTCGCAGCGGTGCCCGCCAGGCGCGATCGGCAGCACCATGCCGAGGGTGATCCCGTGACGGCCCCCGACCAGCTCGGGCGCGGAATCGCGCTCCAGCGCCAGCCACTCGCCGGCGGCGAGCACGAACTGGCCCTCGCGCGCCTGCACCCGGGCTTCGCCACGCAATTGCAGCCAGATCGAGAAGGCGCCGGGGCCGAGCCGCAGGCTGCCCAGGCGGGCCACCGCCGGCCAGTGCACGGCGGCCTGCTGCGATGGTTCGGGGCCGGCTCCGCGGTCCGCGCGGGCGGCGACGACGGGGAATCGGGAGAACGGACGGGGGGCCTGGCCCCGGGCTTCGATCTGCATGGCGCCACTCCTGTGGGGACTGGCTCCGGTGTGGCGCGGATCCGGTGCGGACTCAGGAAATCGTGCCGAGATTTGGCCTAAATTGGCGCGAAACGGGTCCGAAATCGTTCCGAACCCTTCGCAATCAACGGCTTGCCTATTCCGGCGACGACACCTTCACCGGCGCCGCCTTCGCCGGCGGCGGCAGCGGCAGCGCCGACAGCGGCAACTGGCCGATGTCCATGCCCGCCGTGTCCGTGGTCGCCACCAGCACCCGGCCGCCGTTGGGGAGGGGGCCGTCGGGAAGAAAGCTCACGCCCGAGGTCGATCGCGGTTCGTCGCCCACGCAACGGGCATCCTCCGGCCCGGCACCGCCGGCCACCCGACGCCAGCGCCAACCGCAGTCGGGCGTACTGTCCAGCACGCGGATCCCGTCCGCCTGCGGTACCAGCGTCCGGATCCGCCACTGCGCCGCGACCCGATCCACCGGCCGGGCATGGCCGAGGTCCAGGTCCGCCTGCCAGAGCTCCGGCTTGAATGGCCGCACGAACACGATCCGCTTCGCGGCCGGGTCGGCGAAGGCCAGCATCACGTCCTCGATCCGCGCCAGCGGCCGCCAGGGTTCGACGGTGCGGTCGTACAGCGTGAGGCCGAGCCGGCCCTGCCCGCGTTCGGCCACCACCAGCAGGCGGCCGGGATCCGGGTGCCAGGACAGATGCACCGGCACCGCGTCGGGCACCGGCAGCGTGCGCACCCGGCCCAGCCGCGGGTCGATCTCCACCGCGGTCTTGCGGCCGTCGGCATGGTC
>JBGAFR010000025.1:0-40071 GCA_044227145.1 Lysobacteraceae bacterium | reverse complement strand
TTCTTGCGGAAGATGATCACCCACGACGCCACCGACGCCAGCAGCAGCAGGGCCATCACCGCCTGCACCGGCAGGCTGGCGTCGGCGACGAGCTTGAGGTAGTTCAGGCCTGCCTCGGGCGCGGCGGACTGGAGCGTGGTGGCGGTCGTCGCCTGCGCCGGCAACGGTTCGACGGCGGTGGCCTGCAGGGCCATGGGCAGCACATTCATCGGGAAACTCGCTCCGGATTCGGTTCGTCGGCCCCGGACGCGCCCGGCGCGTGCGCCGGACCGCCCGCGGGCGGGGATTCGAGGGATTGCAGCATCGGCAACAACGCGGCGGGAATGGGCATCGGCCGGAAACGCTCGGCATCCAGCGCCGCGACCCGCACCTCCGCATCGAGCAGCCGGACGCCGTCGCGATCGATGGTCTGCGCGATCACCAGGCTCGCGCGCCGGCAATCGTGCAGCCGCACGCCGACCGCGAGAGCGTCGTCCAGCCGCGCCGGCAGGCGGAAGTCGATCGTCATCGCCCGCACCGCGAACACCAGTCCGTGCTCGCGCCGCAGGCGCTCCTGGCCCCATCCCCGGGCCCGCAGCCATTCGGTGCGCGCGCGTTCGAGGAAGGCCAGGTACTGCGCGTGGTAGACCACGCCGCCGGCGTCGGTATCCTCCCAGTAGACCCGTGTCGGCCAGCTGAACTCGGCGCCCGCGCCCGGGGAACTTGCCGCCGAAGCGCCGGCGACCGGATCGCGATCACCCGCCATCGCCGCCCTCCGCGAACAGGTCGCGCGCCGGCGTCTTCGGCTTCAGGCCGAAATGACGCCAGGCCTTCTGCGTGACCATGCGCCCGCGCGCGGTGCGCACGAGGAAGCCCTGCTGGATCAGGTACGGTTCGATCACGTCCTCCAGCGTGCCGCGCTCCTCGCTCAGCGCCGCGGCCAGCGACTCCACGCCGACCGGGCCGCCGTCGAAGTTCTCGAGGATCAGCTGCAGCATCCGGCGATCCAGCTCGTCGAAGCCTTCCGGGTCGACCTTCAGCATCTTCATCGCGGCATCGGCGACGTCGCGGTCGATGCGGCCGTCGGCCTTGACCTGTGCGTAATCGCGTACCCGGCGCAGCAGGCGGTTGGCGATGCGCGGCGTGCCGCGCGAACGGCGGGCGATCTCGACGGCGCCGTCGGGCGCGCAGCCGATGCCGAGGATCTGCGCGGAGCGGCGCACGATCCGGGTCAGCTCGTCGGCGGAATAGAACTCCAGGCGCTGGACGATGCCGAACCGGTCGCGCAGCGGCGCGGTCAGCAGGCCGGCACGGGTCGTGGCGCCAACCAGCGTGAACGGCGGCAGGTCGAGCTTGATCGAGCGCGCCGCGGGGCCCTCGCCGATCATGATGTCGATCTGGAAATCCTCCATCGCCGGGTACAGCACTTCCTCGACCACCGGCGAGAGGCGGTGGATCTCGTCGATGAACAGCACGTCGTGCGGCTGCAGGTTGGTGAGCAGCGCGGCGAGGTCGCCGGCCTTCTCGATCACCGGCCCCGACGTGACCCGCAGGTTGACCCCGAGTTCGTTGGCGATGACGTGGCTGAGCGTGGTCTTGCCCAGGCCCGGCGGGCCGAAGATCAGCACGTGGTCGAGCGCTTCGCCGCGGCGCTTCGCCGCCTCGATGTAGATCGCCATCTGCTCGCGGACCGGCTGCTGGCCGAGGTATTCGTCCAGCCGTTTCGGGCGCAGGCCGGCGTCGGCGAGGTCGTCCTCGCGGGTGGCGTCGGCGGCGATGAG
Organism: Lysobacteraceae bacterium; assembly: GCA_044227145.1. Taxonomy (GTDB): domain Bacteria; phylum Pseudomonadota; class Gammaproteobacteria; order Xanthomonadales; family Xanthomonadaceae; genus Lysobacter_I. Next base: position 38,311 of record JBGAFR010000025.1, on the reverse strand, counting down.
GCGGTCGGTGGTCATCCGCGCATTATGCATCGCCCGCCGACGGGGCGACCCGCAGGCCATCCCCGGGATCGCGGCGCGGCGTCAGATCTGCACCTGCGCGCCCAGTTCCACCAGGCGGTTGGCCGGGATGCGGAAGAAGCCGGTGGCCGAGGCGGCATTGCGGTGCATCAGCGCGAACAGCTTGTCGCGCCAGACCGGCATGCCGCGGTGGGCGCTGGCGACGATGGTTTCGCGGCTCGAGAAATATGTCGTGTCCATCGGGTCGAAATGGATGCCGCCCTTGTCGCAGCTGCGCATCAGCGCCAGCGGCACGTCCGGCGTCTCCATGAAGCCGAACTTGATGACGACGCGATAGAAGTCGTCGCCGATCGATTCGATCTTCAGGCACTTTTCCTTCGGCGCGTACGGCACATTGAGCGTGTCGACCGTGAGGAAGACGTTGCGCTCGTGCAGCACCTTGTTGTGCTTGAGGTTGTGCAGCAACGCGTGCGGAACCACGGTCTTGTCGGCGGTCAGGAACACCGCGGTGCCGGGCACGCGCACCGGCGGCGCCAGCATCAGGCCGGACAGGAAGGTGTCGACCTGGATGCCTTCCTTGCGGATCTCGCCGCGCAGCAGCTCGCGGCCGCGGCGCCAGGTGCGCATCATCGTGAACGCGGTGATGCCGATGAACAGCGGCACCCAGGCGCCGATGCCGGTCACCAGCTTGGCGCCGTTGGCGAACAGGAACGCGATGTCCACGAACAGGAACAGCCCGCACAGCGGCAGCACCCAGCGGCGGGTGTCGGGCCAGCGGGTGTAGGCGACGATCGCCAGCAGCAGGGTGTCGATCAGCATCGTGCCGGTGACCGACAGACCGTAGGCCGTGGCGAGCGCGGTGGCGCTCTTGAAGCTCAGGGTGAGCACGACGACGGCCGCGTACAGGGTCCAGTTGATCGACGGCACGTAGATCTGGCCGATCGTGTCCTTCGAGGTGTAGCGGATCGCCAGCCGCGGCAGATAGCCGAGCTGGATGGCCTGGCGGGTCACCGAGAACGCGCCGGTGATCACCGCCTGCGAGGCCACCGTCGCGGCCACGGTCGCGAGGATCAGCATCGGGATCTGCGCCCAGTCCGGGGTCGACATGAAGAACGGGTTGGCGATCGCCTCCGGATGCGCCAGCAGCAGCGCCCCCTGGCCGAAGTAGTTCAGCACCAGCGCCGGCAGCACGAACCCGAACCAGCCCCAGCGGATCGGCGTCTTGCCGAAGTGGCCGAGGTCGGCGTACAGCGCCTCGCCGCCGGTCACGGTCAGCACCACCGCGCCGAGCACGAACACGGCATGCCAGTTGTGGGTGAGGAAGAAGTCGATCGCCCAGTAAGGGTTCAGCGCGGTCAGCACCGTCGGATGGTGGGCGATGTTGTAGACGCCGATGACCGCGATCACGACGAACCAGGTGATCATCACCGGACCGAAGGCCTTGCCGACTTTCGCGGTGCCGAAGCGCTGCAGCGCGAACAGGCCGGTGAGGATCACCAGGCTGATCGGCACCACCCAGGTCTTGAACACCGGCGAGATGACTTCCAGGCCGGCGATGGCGCCGAGCACGGTGATCGGCGGGGTGATCATGCCGTCGCCGAAGAACAGCGCCGCGCCGAAGATGCCGAGGATGCCGACCGCGTAGTTCAGCCGCGACCCGGGCTTGAGGCTGCGCTGGGCCAGCGCGGTGAGCGCCATGATGCCGCCCTCGCCTTCGTTGTCCGCGCGCATGATCACGATGACGTACTTCAGCGTGACCACCAGCAGCAGCGACCAGAAGCCGAGCGAGAGCAGGCCCTTGACCGTGTGCGGATCCGGAGTGAGCCCGTAGTGCTGGCTGAACATCTCCTGGATCGTGTAGAGCGGGCTGGTGCCGATGTCGCCGAACACGACGCCGACGGCGGCCACGACCAGCGCGGCGAGCCCGGCCTTGCCGTGCGGGGTCGGATGATGGGTGGACGCGTCGTGCTGGGAGGTATCGCTCATCGCGGGAATGCCGGAAGGCCCTCGTGGAGTGTGCCGATGTCAGCGCAGCGCGGACTGCAGCGCCTTGCGGATGATCCCGGCGGCATCGTCGCCGGCCGCCGCGGCGTCGCGCGCCATGCGCGCGGCTTCGGCGGGCTTGTAGCCCAGTTGCTGCAGGGCGATGGTCGCTTCGGACTGCGCGTCGCCCGCGGCCGCCGCGGCGTTCAGGGTCATGCCGGCGCCGGCGAAGTCGGCGGCGCGGTCGCGCAATTCGACGACCATGCGCTCGGCGGTCTTCTTGCCGATGCCGGGGATGCGGGTCAGCGCGGTCACGTCGCCGGCCTGCACCAGCCGCGCGAATTCGTCGACGCTGACCCCGGACAGCACCGCCAGCGCGATCTTCGCGCCGATGCCGCTGACCTTCTGCACGTCGCGGAACAGCCTGCGCTCGGCCTCGCGCAGGAAGCCGTACAGCGAGACGCTGTCCTCCTTCTGCGCGTAGTGGGTGAACAGCGCCACCTCGCGGCCCACGTCCGGCAGGTCGTAGAACGTGCTCATCGGCGCCTCCAGCTCGTAACCGACGCCGTGGACGTCGATCACCAGCCAGGGCGGCTGCTTGTGTACCAGCGTGCCTCTGAGTCGACCGATCATGCTCGTCTCCCGCGCAGCGCGCAGGTTACTCCTTCAGCACCATGTCGATGCACATGACCGCGGCCATGATCAGGATGCGCACGTCGTCGTCCTCGCCGACCGCATCGGACACCGAAAGCACGTAGTTGTCGGCGCTGGTGAACAGCTCCTTGCCCAGCCCGGCCCACTTCTTGGTGACCCGCGCCAGCTCCTTCTCGCCCTTGAGGAACTGGAAGTCCCAGCTGGTCCACTTGCCCTTGAGCATGCAGACCTCGTTGTCGCGGGCGTCGAGCACGCGGAACGCGCCGCCGATCGAGAAGAACTTCTGCTTGAACCCGCCGACCACGCGGCCGCTCTCGTCCAGCACCTCGACCTTCGACAGGAAGATCGACACGCCGCGGCGCACGGTCAGCGCCTTGCGGCCGTCGGTGCCGGTCAGCACCACCTCGAACGGTGTCATCCGCTTGTAGTCGGTGAAGCGCAGCAGCTTGGTGAAGAAGCCGAGGTTGGGCTCGCGGCATTCGAGCAGCTTCGCGCCACCGGCCGGATCGAACACGTCGTAGTTGTTCGCTGCCTTGAAGATGCCGGCGTGTTCCTTGATCAGGAAAAGATTCTGGCGCAGTGCTGGATGCATGGCGTTTCCGTGGGAGAGGGGATGCGGGAGGATGGGGATCGGGAGGCGCGGTCAGCGCTTGCCCCAGGCGGCGCGGGTGCCGACGCCGAGCCTGCGCGCGGTCGCGCGCACGTGGGCGTGGGTGATGGCGACGGCGAGCGCATCGGCGGCGTCGGCCTGCAGCTTGCCCTTCAGGTTGAGCATGAGTCCGACCATGTGCTGGATCTGGGCCTTCTCCGCGCCGCCGGTGCCGACCACCGCAAGCTTGATCTCCTTCGCGGCGTATTCGTGCACCGGGAGATCGCGCTGGACCACGGCGCACAGCGCCGCGCCGCGGGCGTGGCCGAGTTTGAGCGCCGAGTCGGGGTTGCGGGCCATGAATACCTTTTCAATCGCCACTTCGTCGGGGCGATGGGCGTCGAGGATAGCCCCGAGGCCTTCGAGCAATCGCTTCAATCTGGCCGGGAAGCCGCCGCGGCCCTCGCTGTCGTCGTCGTCCGCGACCAGCAGATTGAGCGGCGCATGGAACACGTGCGTCGTCTTCCCGGCGTCGTCGACGTCGATGATGCCCACGCCGGTCCGCTGCGAACCGGGGTCGATGCCGAGGATGCGAGTCACATCACCTTCCCAAGTGCAGGCTCGCAATGCCAGCGCTCGAAGAATTCTTCGCCATTGCACGCCAGCCCGACCACAGGAGCGCTTTCCGAAGACATGGCCCCACCCTCGCCCCGGTGTTCTGCCTCCACGAAAAGATGCACGTTCGCGCAGTCGGACCACTGCCCCCTGAAAATGAGACCGACCCGGAGCTCTTCCAACGCCTTCGCGAGTGCCAGCGCCTGCGCCTTCGTTTCGGAGAAGTCGAGGGAGCGCTCGGGTCCATGAATCTCGACTCGGGTGTCCTCGCCACGCGGGGCGATGGATGCGAACCATCCGTCCGGAACACCTTCCACAGAGCCTACCCCTGCGCAGCTGGCATCCACGACGATCCGCTTGATGACGACGTCGCGATCGGCGAATTCACGCGAAAATCTCGGCATCTCGAGCCGGCACTCTTTCGCAATGATCGAAGCCGCCGAGCTCACCCCGGTCATTCCCGTGACGAGCGACAGCGCCAGGACCCCGAGGAGTCGGTTACGCGTACGCATCCGCGCCGAGCTCGGCGTTGGAATAGACGTTCTGCACGTCGTCCAGGTCCTCCAGCCAGCGCAGCAGCTTGACCACTTGCTGCGCGGTCTCGCCGGCGACGGGGCTGTCGTTGTCGGCGCGGTAGGTCACTTCGGCGATGTCGGCGGTCAGGCCGGCGGCGTCCATCGCGGCCTTCACGTCGGCGAAGGCCTCGGGCGCGGTCAGCACGTCGATCGCGCCGTCCTCGGGATATACCACCACGTCGTCTGCGCCGGCTTCGATCGCCGCTTCCGTCACCTTCTCCTCGTCGGTGCCGCCGGCGAAGGACAGCACGCCGGTCTTGCGGAACATGAACGACACCGAGCCTTCGGTGCCGAGGTTGCCGCCGAACTTGCTGAAGGCGTGGCGCACGTCGGCGACGGTGCGGACCTTGTTGTCGGTGAGGCAGTCGACGATCACCGCGACGCCGCCGGGCGCGTAGCCCTCGTAGCGCACTTCCTCGTATTCGACGCCTTCCAGCTCGCCGGTGGCCTTCTTGATCGCGCGTTCGATCGCGTCCTTCGACATGTTGACCGCGAGCGCCTTGTCGACGGCGCTTCGCAGGCGCGGATTGCCGTTCGGATCGCCGCCGCCGGCGCGCGCCGCGACGCCGATCTCGCGCACGATCTTGGTGAAGATCTTGCCGCGCTGTGCGTCGACCGCGTTCTTGCGCGCCTCGATGGAAGGCCCTCTGCCCATGGAGTCCTGCACCTGATCTGAATGCCAAGCCGGAGATTTTACCCCAACCGGCCGGTCCGGCTGCCGCTCAGCGGGCGAAATGCCCGTGGCGCAGGAAATGGGCCGTCTGTGCGGCGACCTCGGCCGACAGCACCAGCCCGCTGTGGCTGGCCGGCAGCACGCAGTGGTCGGCCAGCCCGTCCAGCCGGGTCTCGGCCACGGTCACGGTGCCGTCGGAGGCCCCGTCCAGGGTCGCGAACAGGCCACCAAGGCCCTTGGCGCGGTCGCCGGCGATCACCCCGACCTCGGCCGCGCCGGCCCACGGCGGGCAGCCCCGCTCCAGCAACGCCCGGCTGCGGCCCAGTGCCAGCCCCAGCGGCGGCCGCGCCGCCAGCCCGGCGGCGGCGGCGCTGCCGCGCAACGGCGAACCGAGGCAGACCACCCGCTTCACCGGCAAGTCCGGCGCCCGGCGGAGGGCTTCGAGGATGACCAGCCCGCCCAGGCTGTGGCCGACCAGCGCCTCGACCGGCAGCCGGCGCAGCAGTGCAATCAGGCGATCGCCCGCCGTCTCGGGATCGCGCCAGACGCTGTCGTAGCCGAACACCGTCGGCGCCAGCCCCTCGCGGCGCAGTCGCAGCGCGAACGGCATCAACCAGGCGCGGGCGTTCCAGATGCCGTGGACCAGCATGACCGAAGGCGTTTCGGCGGGATCGGGAGCCGGATCGAGGCGGGCAGCGGACATCGACATCGGGTCGAAGCTCGGCGTTGGCGGGGGAGTTCGTCCGGACATGGGCCCGGTCCGGCGGGGACGCAACCGTGCCGGAAGGGAAAGGCCGTCGCGGTCAGGGCGGCGGCGCGGCGGCCCGCAAGGCGTCGGCGACCAGCATCCCGATCCGCGCATAGCCGTCCGCAGTGAAATGCACCCCGTCGGGCAGCAACAGATCGTCGAGCGGCGCCTGCGACAGCGCGGCATGCAGGTCGTTGATGCGAAAGCCCGCAGCCTGTGCCAGCTCGACCGCGATGCGGTTGTACGCCAGCACGTCGGCGGCGTACCGGCGCGAGGCCTTCGTCGCGTTGTGCGCGGCCTCGTCGATCGGCGTGGTCGTCGCCCAGATCACGGTCGCGCCGCGATCGGCCAGCGCGGCGAAGATCGCGCGCAGGTTGCCGGCATATTCCTCCGGTGTGGCGACCGGGCGATCGCGGCCGGGGTCGTACCGCAGGTCGTGCAGCCCGCAGTTGAGGTGGATCAGGTCGAACGCGCCGGCCGGCAACCAGGCATCGAGCTGCGCGCGCAGCTTGTGCGAGGACTCGCCGTTCTCGGCCGGCGACCACACCCGCCACGCCGACGGCAACGCGGCGCGCACGTACGACTCGGCGCCCATGCGGATCGAATCGCCGACCAGCGCGACCCGCAGCGGGCGGGCGTCCACGCTCACGCGTCGCGCCGGAAGATGAACTCGTGGTCGTTGGTCTGGCCGACCGGGAACAGGTATTCGCCGACCCGGCCGAAGCCGTAGCGCGCGTAGAACCGCTGCGCGCCGAGGTTCTCGCTCCACACGCCCACCCACAGCGTGCGCGGGCCGTCGCGCAGCAGCCAGTCCATCGCGGTCTGCATCAACTTCGCGCCCCAGCCACCGTTGTGGGCGCGGGCGAGGATGTACAGCCGCTTGATCTCGCCGTCCGCCTCGCGCGCCTCGGGATGCGGCAGGCCGCACGGACCGACGAGGATGTGGCCGATCACCTCGTCGCCGTCCTCCAGCAGCCACACCGCGCAGAGCGGATCCTCGAGCAGTTCGCGCTGCGTCGCCGGGATGTAGCTGGTGTCGAGGAAGTACGCGAGGTCTTCCGGCGGATAGAGATGGCCGAAGGTCTCGGTGAAGTTGCGGCGCGCGAGGTCGGCGACGCGCTCGGCGTCGGCGGGCACGGCGCGGCGGATGGCGTAGGACATCGCGAACTCCTCTTTCCGGGACCGGTAGAGCGGCCTGAAGGCCGCTCTACCGAGCGGTGGGTCACGCCTCCGTCGGACGCGGACGCACCTGCACATGCACCTCGGCCAGCTGCGCGTCCGGGATCGGCGACGGCGCACCGGTCATCAGGCACTGCGCGGTGGTGGTCTTGGGGAAGGCGATGACGTCGCGGATCGACTCGCTGCCGGCCATCAGCGCGGCAATGCGGTCGATGCCGAAGGCGATGCCGCCGTGCGGCGGCGCGCCGTACTTCAGCGCGTCGAGCAGGAAGCCGAACTTCAGTTCCGCCTCCTCGGCGCCGATGCCCAGCAGCTCGAACACCACGCTCTGCATCTGCGAATTGTGGATACGGATCGAGCCGCCGCCGATCTCGTTGCCGTTGAGCACCATGTCGTAGCCGCGCGAGACCGCGGTCTTCGCGTTGGCGCGCAGGTCGGCGATGTCGTCGACCGCCGGCGCGGTGAACGGATGATGCAGGGCGACGTAGCGCTGTTCCTCCGCGTCCCACTCGAACATCGGGAAATCGGTGACCCACAGCGGCTTCCAGCCGGCCTCGACCAGGTTCAGGTCCTTGCCGAGCTTCAGGCGCAGCGCGCCCATGAAGTCGCTGGCGGTCTTGTAATCCGCGGCGCCGAAGAAGATCGCGTCGCCGGTCTGTGCGCCGGTCGCCTGCACGATCGCGGCCAGCGTGGCGTCGTCGAGGAACTTGGCGATCGGCGAGGCGATGCCCTCGCGGCCCTTCGCCGCGTCCTCGATCTTCATCCACGCCAGGCCCTTGGCGCCGTACTTCGCCGCATGCGCGCCGCAGTCGTCGATCTGCTTGCGGCTGAGCGCTGCGCCGCCCGGCGCGCGCAGCGCGACCACGCGGCCTTCGGCATGGTTCGCCCAGTCGGTGAACACCTTGAATTCGCAGGTCTTCACGAGCTCGGCAATGTCGACGAACTCCAGCGCGATGCGCAGGTCCGGCTTGTCGGAGCCGTAGCGGCGCATCGCCTCGGCGTAGGTCATGCGCGGGAAGGGATCGGCCAGGTCGACGTCCATCACCTCCTTGAAGACGGTGCGGATCATGCCTTCGGTGGTGTCCTGCACGTCGCGCTCGGACACCCACGCGAACTCCATGTCGAGCTGGGTGAATTCGAGCTGGCGGTCGGCGCGCAGCGCCTCGTCGCGGAAGCAGCGCGCGATCTGGTAGTAGCGGTCGAAGCCCGCCATCATCAGGATCTGCTTGAACAGCTGCGGCGACTGCGGCAGCGCGTAGAACTCGCCCGGATGCATGCGCGCCGGCACGAGGAAGTCGCGCGCGCCCTCGGGCGTGGCCTTGGTCAGGATCGGCGTCTCGATGTCCTGGAAGCCGCGTTCGTCCAGCCAGCGGCGCAGCGCCTGCACCAGGCGGATGCGGGTGCGCATCGCGTGCTGCATCTCGGGGCGGCGCAGGTCGAGGTAGCGGTACTTCAGGCGCACGTCCTCGCCCGGGTTCTCGTGCGCGTGGAACGGCAGCGCCTCGGCCTTGTTCAGCACCTCGATCGAGGTCGGCACGATCTCGACCTTGCCGGTGCGGATCTTGTCGTTGACCGCGTAGCGCGCACGCACGGTGCCGGTGACGCGCACCGCATCCTCGGCGCCCAGCGCACCGGCGATCGCGAACAGGTCCGGCTGATCGCTCTCGACCAGCACCTGCACGATGCCTTCGTGGTCGCGCAGGTCGACGAAGGCCTGGTGGCTCTGGGCACGGGCCTTGTTGACCCAGCCGCACACGGTCACGGTCTGGCCGATCAGCGCCTCGTCGACGAGGCCGCAGAAATGGGTACGCATGGGGGAACTCCGGGTGTAGGATCGTCCGGCGTCAGCCGGGCCGCGCATTCTAGCGGTTGCGGCGCCCGCACGCGGTCCGCAGGACCGGCGCGCGCGGCACGGCGCGCCATCCCGCCGTCAAGGAGACGCCTGCATGCCCGCCCAGATCCACCGACCGTTCCCACGCGCCCTCCGCGCCGCGGGCCTGACCGCCGCCCTGGCGTTCGTCGCACTCGCCGGGCCCGCCTTCGGGCAGGAGCCGGGCGAACCCGGCGCCACCGACCAGACGATGGGGCCGGCCGCCGCCAAGGCCTACGCGCCGGAGCGACTGTGGGAACTGGACGAGGACACCCAGCGCCGGGTCATCGCCCAGGAATACAGCGACCAGTCCGACGGCCGCACCATCCCCGACGACCAGTTGCGCTTCTACCTCGACCAGGTGCGTTTCTCGCGCTGGCCGTTCAGCCGGGTGCGCAGCGACATCACCGAGTCGCTGGCCGGGCACGGCGTCAGCGATCCGGTGTCGGCCAACACCGTCCGCTGCGAGAGTGCCGACGGCCGCGCGAAGACCTGCACGCCGACCTGGGCAGGACGCTCGCGACTGGTGCGCCAGCTGTCGAACACGACCTGCACGGAGGGCCAGAACTGGTCGTCCTCGCCGGGCCGGATCCAGGTGAGCGGCGGCTGCCGGGCCGAGTTCACCGAAGTGCTCGACACCTCCGGCGGCGGCGTCCCCTGCGAGAGCTCCGGCGGCAAGACCGAGACCTGCCAGATGCCATGGTCGGGCAACTCGAAGATCATGCGCCAGCTCTCCGGCGCGCGCTGTGTCGCCAACCAGAACTGGTGGACGACCCCGGGCCAGGTGCGGGTCGGCGGCGGTTGCCGCGCCCTGTTCGCATCGGTGGACGGCGAACTGGCGGGCGCGCAGCTGCGCTGCGAAAGCGTCGACGGCAAGTACCACGAGTGCGGCAACAAGCTGTATGGCACGCCGCAGGTGGTGCAGCCGCTGTCGAGCACGCACTGCGTTCTCGACCGCAACTTCGGCCTGCGCAATGGCAAGCTGTGGGTGAACCTCGGCTGCCGCGCGATCTTCAAGGTCACCGACGGCGCCAGCGACGGCTACAAGGTCACCTGCGAAAGCGCCAACGGCAAGTTCAACGAATGCACCTGGGACCACAGCCGCGGACCGCCGCGCCTGCAGCAGAAGCTGTCCGACCGCGCCTGCCAGCAGGGATATTCCTGGGGCTACAACCGTCGCGCCAACCTGTGGGTGAACTACGGCTGCCGCGCGGTCTTCGTGCCGCGCTGAGCGGCACACCTTCCCGATTTCCTCCGATGGAACCCGCCATGACCCGCTTCCGCTGCCTGCTCGCCCTGCTCGTCGCCTTCGCCGCCTGCCCGACCGCGCCCATCGCGCACGCCGCCAACCCCTTCGACCGGGACAGCGTGAAGTGCGAGAGCAAGGACACCCGCCGCGAGACCTGCCAGGTGTCCTGGCCCGGCCAGACCCGGCTGGTGCGGCAGCTCTCCGCCACGGACTGCGTCCAGGGCCGCACCTGGGGCGCGACACCCGGCAAGGTCTGGGTGTCGGGCGGCTGCCGCGGCGAGTTCGGGCCACGCTTCACCGGTAAGGAAATCCGCTGCGAGAGCGCGGACGGCCACCACGAGACCTGCGGCCGCGATCTCTACGGCAACGCCGACCTGATCCGCCAGTTGTCCGACGCGCCTTGCCGCGAAGGCAGCACCTGGGGCCAGAGCGGCGGCTCGATCTGGGTCGACAAGGGCTGCCGCGGCGTGTTCCGCGTCGGCGAGAGCAGCGGGCGCTACAGCACCACCTGCGGCAGCGAGAACGGACGCCGCCACACCTGCCCCTGGGACGCGCGCCGCGGTCGCCCGGTGCTGCTGGAAACGCTCTCCAAGTCGGCCTGCACCCAGGGCCGCAGCTGGGGCTACGACGGCAAGGGCGCGGTCTGGGTGGACGAAGGCTGCCGCGGCCGGTTCGGCCTGCGCTGAGGCCGTCCGCGACGACGGTCCGCGCCTGCGCGGGCGTTTGGGCGTAGGCTGTGGGCGCGGGACGACCGCGCCCCGGTGTTCCGCCATCCGATGCCCTTCCGGAGATCGCCATGGACCGCTGCAGGACGACCGCGCTTCGCAACGCACTCCCCTTCGCCCTCTTCGCCGCCGCTTCCGCGCTCGGCATCGTCGCGGCCCCGCCCGCCGCGGCGCAGGCGCAGACCCGCGCCTACGCGCCGGAGCAGTTGTGGCAGCTCACCCCCGCGGAACAGCGCCGGGTCATCGGGCTGGAATATTCCGAACAGTCCCGGGGACGCGCCATCCCCGAGGACCAGATGCGCTTCTACCTGGACCAGGTGCGGCTGTCGCACTGGACGTTCAGCCGGATCAAGACCGACATCGCGCAGTCGCTGAGCGGCAGCGGCTGGAACCCGCCGATCGACAGCGGCAGCGTACGCTGCGAGAGCAACGACAGTCGCCAGCGGACCTGCCCCACGCCGTGGCGCGGGACCTCGCGCCTGGTGCGGCAGCTGTCCAACACGCGTTGCATCGAGGGCCAGAACTGGTCGAGCACGCCCGGCCAGGTGTGGGTCCGCGGCGGCTGCCGCGCCGATTTCGCGGAAGGCGCCTGGAACGGCGGCGGGATCGGCGAACAGATCCGCTGCGAGAGCGACAACGGACGCTACCGGCAGTGCGGCAACGGGCGCTACGGCGAGGCGAGCCTCGTGCAGCAGCTCTCCGGCACGCGCTGCGTCCGCAACGTCAACTGGGGGCTGACCAACGGCGCGCTGTGGGTCAATGGCGGCTGCCGTGGCGTGTTCCGGGTCGGCAGCGGCTACGGCGATGGCTACGGCGACGGCGGCTACAACGTCACCTGCTCCAGCCAGAACAACCGCCGCACGACCTGCGCCTGGGCCTCCGGGAACGGCATGCCGCGACTGCTCCAGCAATTGTCCAGCCAGCCCTGCGTCGAGGGCCGCACCTGGGGCTACACCCTGCGCGGCGGCCTCTGGGTCGATCGCGGCTGCCGCGCCCGCTTCGGCGTGCGCTGAGCCCCGGCCTCGCGCGCAAACGAAAAGCCCCGCGATCGCGGGGCTTTTCGTCGCCATCGGAAATCAGTGGCCGCCGTGCCTCAGTCGCCGGCGCCGCCGGCGGCGGGCTTGACAGCGGGTTTCGTCTCGGCCGGCTTCGCGGCCGTGTCGGGCTTCGATTCGGCCTTGCCTTCGAGCTTCGGCGCATCGCCGCCGCCGGCCAGGTTGCGCTTGCGATCGCCGTCCTTCTTGAAGTCGGTCTCGTACCAGCCGCTGCCCGAGAGCCGGAACGACGGCGCCGTCAGCTGGCGTCGCACCTGCGGTGCGCCGCAGGCCGGGCAGGTCTCGGGATCGGGGTCGGACATCTTCTGCAGGCGGTCGAAGGCGTGGCCGCAGGCGGCGCAGGCGAAGGCATAGATGGGCATGGAGGCGGGGCTGTGCTCGAAACCGCGGATAGTCTGGGGGCCGCGGCCCGCGAATCAAGTCCGCGCGCAGGATCGACCGCCGTCCCGACGCCTCCGAACACGCGCAACGCCCGCGATCCGGGCCGCATCCTGCGTGCATCGTGCTGAATACGTTTGCAGATGCGGCACCGGTCGACCATCGGCGCCATGTGCGTTCGCACATCCGGCGATAGTGCCGGCGCGCGCCGCGACGCGCGCCCCCATCGATTCGGAGGACGCAAGATGCTGGATTGGACCCGCCCCCTCGCCGCGCTGCTGCTGGCCGCCCTGCTGGCGACGCTGCCGACGCACACCGCGCGCGCCGCGATCAACGCCCAGAACCTCGGCGCGAAGTACGACGCCACGAACAGCAACATCACCTTCCGCGTGTACTCCTCGCGGGCGACGCGGATCGAGGTCTGGATCTACAAGACCGCCTCGGGCGCGCAGGAGAAGGTGCGCTACGTGATGACCAAGGACGCGGCGAACGTCTGGTCCAAGACCGTTTCCGTCGCCACCCTGCAGAGCACCTACGGCATCACCGGCCCGGTCTACTACGGCTACCGCGCCTGGGGCCCGAACTGGACCTACAGCAGCAGCTGGACCAAGGGCAGCGGCACCGGCTTCGTGACCGACATCGACGCCAGCGGCAACCGTTTCAACCCGAACAAGCTGCTGCTCGACCCGTACGCCCGGGAGATGAGCCAGGACCCGAACACGTCGACCTGCACCGACGGCACGATCTACGCCAGCGGCGCCACGCATCGCAACAAGGACAGCGGCGCCTGCGCGCCGAAGGGCGTCGTGCTGGCGACCGACACCACCTCGATCGGCACCAAGCCCACCCGCGCGTTCAAGGACGACATCGTCTACGAAGTACACGTGCGCGGCCTGACCATGAACGACACCTCGATCCCGCTGGCGCAGCGCGGCACCTACGCCGGCGCCGCGCAGAAGGCGGCGTACCTCGCCTCGCTGGGCGTGACCGCGGTCGAATTCCTGCCGGTGCAGGAAACCCAGAACGACCAGAACGACATCAACCCCAACTCCGACGACGGCGACAACTACTGGGGGTACATGACCCTCAACTACTTCGCGCCCGACCGCCGCTATGCGTCCGACAAGACCGCCGGCGGCCCGACCCGCGAATGGAAGGCGATGGTCAAGGCCTTCCACGACGCCGGGATCAAGGTCTACATCGACGTGGTCTACAACCACACCGGCGAAGGCGGCGCCTGGGGCGGCACCGACGGGCTCACCGTCTACAACCTGCTGTCGTGGCGCGGCCTGGACAACCCGACCTACTACTCGCTCACCAGCAACCTGCAGTATTCGTGGGACAACACCGGCGTCGGCGGCAACTACAACACCCGCAACACGATCGCGCAGAACCTGATCGTCGACTCTCTGGCGTACTGGCGCGACGGCCTCGGCGTGGACGGCTTCCGCTTCGACCTGGCCTCGGTGCTCGGCAACACCTGCGAACACGGCTGCTACAACTTCGACAAGATGGACAGCGGCAACGCGCTGAACCGCATCGTCAGCGAACTGCCGCCGCGCGCGGCCGGCGGCGGCAGCGGCCTGGACCTGATCGCCGAGCCGTGGGCCATCGGCGGCAACTCCTACCAGGTCGGCGGCTTCCCGTCGGGCTGGGCCGAGTGGAACGGCGCCTTCCGCGACGCCATGCGCAAGAAGCAGAACAAGATGGGCGTCGAGGTGGTCACGCCCGGCACGATGGCCTCGCGTTTCGCCGGCTCCTCCGACCTGTATGCCGACGACGGCCGCAAGCCGTGGCATTCGGTCAACTTCATGGTCGCCCACGACGGCTTCACCCTGAACGACCTCTACGCCTACAACAGCAAGCAGAACAACCAGGCGTGGCCCTACGGCCCGTCCGACGGCGGCGAGGACAACAACAACAGCTGGGACCAGGGCGGGGTCGCGACCGACCAGCGCCGCGCGGCGCGCACCGGCATGGGCTTCATGCTGCTCAGCGCCGGCGTGCCGATGTTCACCGGCGGCGACGAGGCGCTGCGCACGCAGTTCGGCAACAACAACGCCTACAACCTCGACTCACCGGCGAACTGGCTGTACTGGACGCGCAGCGGCGTCGAGGCCGACTTCCAGACCTTCACCACCCGGCTGATCGCCTTCCGCAAGGCGCACCCGTCGCTGCGTCCGGTCAATTTCTACTCGGCCTCGGACACCAACGGCAACGTGATGGAGCAACTGCGCTGGTTCAAGCCGGACGGCGGCGTCGCGGATGCGACCTACTTCAACGGCACCAGCAACCACGCGATCGCCTGGCGCGTCGACGGCAGCGAGTTCGGCGATTCGGCCAGCGCGATCTATGTCGCCTATAACGGCTGGTCTGGCAACGTGAACTTCACCCTGCCGTGGCCGGGCACCGGCAAGCAGTGGTACCGCGTGACCGATACCGCGACCTGGAACGAAGGCGCGAACACCGTCGCGACGCCCGGCGCGGAGGCCTACATCGGCGGCGAATACACCGTCTATGGACTGCAGGGCCGTTCGCTGCTGGTGTTGATCGCGAAGTGAGTCCCCGCATCGCGGGCGTGGCCGATGCCGCGCCCGCGATCGCGTTCCGCCCGCCGCAATGGCGAGGCGCGATCGATCTTCCGCATGAAGACGATCCGTCGCACGTATCGAACCGACGCAAACCGACCGAGTGTGCCGCGCGCGGATGCGGCAAATCCGGCATTTCGAACGAACTGCCGCGACGCGTCACACCGATGCATGGCATGCATGGCCTGCGCGCGGTGCGACGCGTATCCCGCACGCAACGCGCGCGCCCGGGACGCAGCGCACCGGCTTTCGCCCCCGCGCTGGCGCCGCGCACAGTGGCGATGACGGCCATGTTCACGCCCGCGATGAGGCGAACGTGCAGACTGCAATGCACGAACTGCAACGAAGTGCGCGAAAACCAGGCGCGCGCTGGCACCGCGCTTGCTGTTTACCGGACCAAGGGAACACGACGCCAACCGATCGGCCTCGCCCGGGAGATCGAAGACGTGGACGAGCCGCAACGTGTCCGCGATCGACGATCGCAATTGCAGGCATGCAGGTCCATCGGGCGCCAGCGCCCACGAGGTCGCCTTGATGTTCACGTTCAACCGCCGCTCCACCGAAGCATGCACCGTCGGCAGCGACGCCCCGCCTCCGGCGGAGGCCGCGTCGCCGCACGGCCACGATCCCGCCCTGATCCCGCACCTGGTCGCCGACCACGCGCTGCTGAAGGACCTCCTGGGGCGGCTCGAGGACCTCGCGATCCATCGGCAATACCAGCGGATCCCGGAGACGCTGCTGCGGCTGCGCGACGAATTGGTGCGGCATATCGAGGAAGAGGACAGGTACTTCTACATGCCGGTGCTGCGCGCGCTCCGGCACGACGATCCCGAGCGGCAGCGGCTCGAGCGCGCCCACGCGCGCATGGCCGGGATCGCGCGCCTCGCGCTGCTGTTCGTGAAGCACTACGACGATGGGGTCGAGATGACCGCGTCGACCCGGGAGGCGTTCCTGCGCGACCTCGACGTGGTCGCCTCGCTGCTGGCCGACCGCATCGAACTGGAAGAGATGTCGCTGTACACGCTCTACGCGCGGACGAACGACGCCTCCGCATCCGCTTTGCCGCTGCGCGCCGTCGGCTGAGGCGCGACGGCGTCGCCGCTCAGCCGTACAGCGCCAGCAGTTCGGATTCGGCCGCGTCCAGTTCGACACGCAGCGTCTGCTGCTCGCGGCCGAGGTCGGCGGCCCGCTTGCCGCCGTCGGCATAGGCTTCGGGCTCACCGAGTTCCACCTCGATCGCCGCCAGCCGCGCCTCCAGCTCGGCGACGCGGGTCTCCAGCTTCGCCAGCCTGTGCGGGTTGATCTTCTTCGCCGGCGCCGCGGGAACGGCCGCCGGGGCCGGTGCAGGCGCGACCGACTTCGCCTCCGCCTGCTTGTCGCGGGAAAGCTTCGCCTCGCCCTTCTTCGGCTCCGACGCAGCGCGGGTGCGCAGCCAGGCCGCGTATTCGTCGAGGTCGCCGTCGAACGGCTCGACCACGCCGTCGGCCACGCGCACGAACTTGTCGCAGACCAGGCCGATGAGATGACGATCGTGCGAGACCATCACGATCGCGCCGTCGAAATCGCTCAGCGCCTCGGCCAGCGCCTCGCGCATGTCGAGGTCGAGGTGGTTGGTCGGCTCGTCGAGCAGCAGCACGTTCGGCTGGCGCCACGCGATCAGTGCGAGCGCCAGCCGCGCCTTCTCGCCGCCGGAGAAGCCGTCGATGCTTTCGAACGCACGATCGCCGGGGAAATACCACTTGCCGAGGAAGTCCCGGAACGCCTGGGTGGGCATGTCCGGCGACAGGTCGCGCAGGTGGTCGATCGGCGAAGTGCCGGCGACCAGCGATTCGACCGTGTGCTGGGCGAAATAGCCGATGCGCAGGTCCGGGTGGGCGTAGCGTTCGCCCGACAGCAGCGGCAGCTCGCCGACCAGCGACTTCACCAGCGTCGACTTGCCGGCGCCGTTGGGGCCGAGCAGGCCGATACGATCACCGGCCTCCAGGCCGAAGCCGACGTCGTGGAGGATGAGGGCATGCTGCTCGCGAGCCAGTGGCTCGCGCATGTCCGAATGCCCCGCACGCTGCGCGGGGCCGGGTGATAGCGCGACACCGTAGCCGCAGCCCGCATCGTTCAGGCGCATCAGCGCGAACGGCATCTTCGCCGGCGCCGGGAACTCGATGCGGAACTCGCGCTCGGCGCGTACCGCCTCGGTGCCGGCCAGCTTCTCCAGGCGCTTCATGCGCGACTGCGCCTGTTTCGCCTTGCTGGCCTTGGCCTTGAAACGGTCGATGAACTTCTGCAGGTGGGCGCGCTCGACCTGTTCCTTCTCGAACGCGATGGCCTGCTGGCGCAGATGCTCGGCACGCTGGCGCTCGAACTGGGTGTAGTTGCCGGCGTACAGCTTCGCCTTGCCGTCGTGGAGGTGCAGGGTGTGGGTGGTGACGTTGTCGAGGAACTCGCGGTCATGCGAGATCACCAGCAGGGTGCCGGGATAGCGCCGCAGCCACTCTTCCATCCACACGACGGCGTCGAGATCGAGGTGGTTGGTCGGTTCGTCGAGCAGCAGCAGGTCGCTGGGCGTCATCAGCGCCCGCGCCACGTTCAGGCGCACGCGCCAGCCGCCGGAAAAGTCGGAGACGGGCTTGGGGTGGGTCTCGGCCGGGAAGCCCAGGCCATGCAGCAGTTTGCCGGCGCGGGCGCTGGCGTCGTATCCGTTGAGCTCCTCCAGCCGGTGGTGGGCTTCGGCGACGGCTTCCCAGTCCTCGGCGGCGAAGGCGTTCGCCTCGGCCTGCACCGCCGCATGCACGGCAGCGTCGCCGCTGAGCACGAAGTCGAGCGCGGGGTCGGGCAGCGACGGCGTTTCCTGGGCCACGCTGGCGATGCGCGCCTTGCCGGGCAGGTCCAGGTCGCCCTTGTCCGGCTCCACATCGCCCATCAGCACGGCGAACAGCGAGGATTTGCCGGTGCCGTTGCGGCCGACCACGCCGACGCGCCAGCCGGCATGCAGGGTCAGGTCGACGTCGGACAGCAGCAGGCGCTCGCCGCGGCGCAGGGCGAAATTGCGGAAGGAAATCATGGGGATGCGGGGAGGGATGCCGCGACGGAAGGTCGGCGATTGTACGCTGTGCCGCCGCCGGGCGGGTCGGATATCGCTTCATGCCGATGGATGCATTTGACCACCCTCCGGACGCGTGTTACACCCGCATGACGCCCTGATCCGTCCCCCACAAGGAATGCGCATGAACCGCCACCCCCTCGCGTTCGGCCTGTGGCTCGCCCTGGCCGCCTCGCCCGCCCTCGCCCAGTCGCCTGCCGAAACCCAGGAAAAGACCACGGACGACAACAGTCTGGAGACCGTGGTCGTCACCGGCACCCGCACCGCGACCCGCACCGTCGCCTCCTCGCCGTCGCCGATCGACGTGATCACCCCGGCCGCGCTGGAAGCCACCGGCACGACCGAACTGGCGGCGGCGCTGTCCCGCGCCCTGCCCTCGCTGAACTTCCCGCGCCCGGCCATCACCGACGGCACCGACGCCGTGCGCCCGGCGCAGCTGCGCGGCCTCGCCCCCGACCAGGTGCTGGTGCTGGTCAACGGCAAGCGCCGCCACACCACCGCGCTGATCAACCTCAACGGCAGCCAGGGCCGCGGCTCGTCGCCGGTCGACCTCAACGCCATCCCGATTTCCGCGATCCAGCGCGTCGAAGTGCTGCGCGACGGCGCCTCCGCGCAATACGGCTCCGACGCCATCGCCGGCGTCATCAACATCGTGCTGAAGAACACCGACGAGGGCGGCAGCGCGCAGCTGGTCGCCGGCCAGTACAGCGCCGGCGATGGCCGTTCCGTGCAGCTGGCCGGCGACGTCGGCTTCAAGCTCGGCGCCGAAGGCTTCGTGCACCTCGCCGCCGAAGGCCGCGACCAGGACCAGACCGATCGCGCGCGTCCGTACACCCTCGCCCCCGGCGTCACCACCTGGCCGGCGACCGCGCCGCCGCCGGGCGTCGTGGTGCAGCGCTACGGCGATCCCGAGATCACGCAGTACGCCTTCTCGGCCAACGCCGAACTGCCGGTCAACGATGCGCTGACCTTCTACGGCTTCGCCAACGCGGCCCGCCGCAACGCGCTGTCCAACGGCTTCTTCCGCACCGCCGCCGACACCCGCAACATCCCGGAGATCTATCCGGACGGCTTCCTGCCGCAGATCCGCAACATCGCCGAGGACCGCGCCGCGGTGCTGGGCCTGCGCGGCCTCACCGTGCTCGACTGGGACGTCGACATCAGCCTGAACTACGGCCGCAACGACCTGAGCTTCGGCGTCGAGCACAGCCTCAACCGCAGCCTGGGCCCGACCTCGCCCACCAAGTTCGACGCCGGCGACCTCGCGATCACCCAGCACCTGTTCAACATCGACGTGACCCGTGCCTTCGACGTCGGCTGGCTGGCGACCCCGCTCAACGTCGCCTGGGGCTTCGAATGGCGCGGCGAAGGCTTCCGCCAGCGCGCCGGCGAACCGTCGTCGTACGTCAACGGCGGCGTGCTGCTGCCGGGCGGCGTGCCGGCGCCGTCGGGCTCGCAGGTGTTCCCGGGCTTCCGCCCGTCGGATGCCGGCGACTTCAGCCGCGAGAGCTACTCGGTCTACCTCGACCTCGAATCCAACATCACCGACCGCTTCAACCTCGGCTTCGCCGCACGCGCGGAGGACTACAGCGACTTCGGCAGCACCACCTCGGGCAAGCTGTCGGCCCGCTTCGACTTCAGCGACGCCGTCGCCCTGCGCGGCACGGTGTCCACCGGCTTCCGCGCGCCGTCGTTGCAGCAGCAGTACTTCCGCTCCACCGCCACCAACTTCATCGGCGGCGTGCCGTTCGACATCCGCACCTTCCGCGTCAACGACCCGGCGGCGATCGCCCTCGGCGCCGAGCCGCTGAAGCCGGAGAAGTCGCGCAACCTCAGCCTCGGCCTCGTGCTCAAGCCGATCTCCAACCTGTACGTCACCCTCGACGCCTACCAGATCTCGATCGACGACCGGATCATGCTGTCGGAGAATCTCACCTCCACCGCGGTGCGCGCCTACCTCAACGCCAACGTCGATCCCGCGCTGGGCGGCGGCCGCTACTTCACCAATGCCATCGACACCCGCACCCGCGGCGTCGACCTGGTCGGCACCTATCGCTGGCTGGTCGGCGACGGCAGCCTCGACTTCACCGCCGGCTACAACTGGAACAAGACCACGGTCGAGCGGATCGCGCCGAACCCGGCCGCGCTCACCGCGATCGACCCGACCGCCGTGCGCATCGGCCGCGTGGAAGTGGGCCGGCTGACGGTCGGCGCGCCGCGCGACAAGTTCCAGCTCGGCGGCGTGTACACGCTGGGCAACTGGAAGTGGTCGGCGAACGCGACCCGCTACGGCAGGTTCAGCGTGCTGTTCGGCAACAACCCCGCCGATACCTCGCGCGACCAGACCTTCGACCCGCAGTGGACGCTGGATCTCGCCGGCACCTGGCGTCTGAAGAACTGGGACTTCACCCTCGGCGCGGACAACGTGCTGGATGCGTACCCGGACGAAGTGCTGTTCGCCAACGCCACCAACGGCCAGTTGCCCTACAGCAGCACCTCGCCGAACGGCTTCAACGGCGCCTACGTCTACGGGCGCGTCGGCTTCAAGTGGTGAGCGTCCCGGCATGACCGCAAGACGACGAAGCCCCCGCGCACTGCGGGGGCTTCGTGTTTCTGGGAACCGATTTCTGGGAACCGATCAGCCGCCGGGTTTCAGTTGGCCGATCGCCTCGAGCGACACGATCCGGCGCTGTTCGGCCGCATCGAATCGCTGCGCACGCAGCGCCGCCAGCGCCCGCGCCCGATCCGCCGGCGACAGCCGCGGATCGGCCTCGATGCCGGCCCGGGCGGCGAGATAGTCGGCGACGCGGGCGTCCCAGCGCGCGCGCTCGGCGTCGAGCTGCGCCAGCCGTCCGGCGGCCGCCTTGCCCCACAGCGCCTCGCGGGCCTCCGCGCGCTGCGCCGCGTCGGCATGGCTGCGCGCGAGTTCGTCGTCCTGGGCGGCGGCGAGCGCCGCGGTGTCGGCCTCCTGCCGCTGCGCATAGCCCGCTTCGGCATCGAGCGCCGCCAGACGTCGCGCCTTCTCGTCGCGATCCAGGGAGACATCGGCGGCGATGGCCATCCGTCGCAGGGTCAACCGGGCGCGAGCCTCGTCCTCGGCGAAGAAGGCGGTCGCCATCGCCTCGCCGAGCGTGTCGCGGCGCAGCGCGACGGTGCGGTCGAACCGGTCCTGCAGCCGCGGCAGCGCGTCGATGCGCGCGTCCGCGAGCCGCTGCAGGTAGGCGACGTAGCGATCGAAGTACGCCAACGCCTCGGCCGCACGCGCCGCGCCGTGGCGCTGGACGAGAGACGCCTGCAGCAGCTGCCGGATCTGCGCCGGATCGCGTTCGCCGATCAGGCTGAGGTAGTAGTCGAACAGGCGGCGCATGCCGGCGTCGGGCACGACCCGGCCGGCGGCGTCGAACGCCAGTCCGCCGTCGACCTCGCTCCCGCGCAGCGAGCTCTGCGCCATCGAGAAACCGGCCGCATCCTCCGCCGCGGAGGCGGAGGACGCGATCTCGCCGGACGATCCGCCCGCAGCGGCATCGGGCACGGCGTCAGTCATGCCCGATGTCGGAGACATGATTCGCCAGCCGCCGACGACCGCCGCGATGCCGAGCACCGCGACGACCGCGCCCGCGCGACGGGCTCCGCTCACAGGCCCAGCGATTTCAGGCGGTTCGCCTGCGCCCGCAGCACGCTGGCCGGGCTGGAGGAGAACAGCCCGCGCAGGCCGAAGACCTGGTTGACCTCGTCGAGATGGTTCCACGGATAGTCGTCGCGCAGCACCGTGCCCCAGTGCGAGGAACAGCGTCCGACCAGGCCGTCGTTCTGCTCGAACCCGAACACCAGGCTGCCCGCGCCCAGCACCGGGTCGCCGATGTCGAACACGTTGGTGAGCACCGAGGTGCCGCCCATCGAGTAGTAGCGGACACCGTTGACGCTGGCCGCGCCACTGCCGCAGCTGGTGGTCGGCTTGCCCTGCGGGTGCAGCTTGTTGAACTGCGTCGCGCCGGCGGTGCTCAGCGACGACAGCGCACCGAGCGCGTTCTGGGGATCGCTGTTGCCGGACAGCGCGCCGAGGAAGCCGCTGAGCGCGTCGACGAAGCCCGCCACCCAGGCCCGCTGCACCGAACCGGCCGGCAGCGTGGTGTTGAGCAGGTCGGCCATCGGCGCGCCGGTGTTCGGGGCACCGATTTCGGTGACGGAAGCGACCAGGTCGGGACGCACCGAAGCGACGTAGCGGATGGTCGGGCCGCCGTGGCTGTGGCCGATCAGGTTGAACTTCTGCTTGCCGGTGACGGCGCGCAGCGTGTCCAGGTCGTGGATCAACTGTTCGCCGCGGACTTCGGTGTAATTGCTGGCCGACACGCTGGCGGTGTAGACCTTCGCGCCGCCGGCCTTCAGCTCGTCGCCGATGCCGTACCAGTAGTCGTAGACGCCGAGGATCGAATCGAACCCGAGCAGTCCGTGCACCAGCACGATCGGGTACTTGGTCTGGGTGTAGGTCGATTGCGCGTTGGCCACCATCGCGCTCAGGCACAGCATCAGGGTCGCCAACAGGCGAGCCCACGTCCGACGATTCATCCGCCCCTCCTGGGAGTCGATTTCGATCAATGAAAATGAAAGGGAATGCCGCTTCGGGCCGCGCCCGGCCGTTTCCAGCCTGTTTCAATACGGCACCGAATGGCGATCGGACTGTAGGCAGCCACCCGGGGCCTGTCATTCTGCACAGCAGCAAATCCGCACCCGCGGTAGACGCCGGTGACGCCTGAACGGGCAGACAGGTCGCCCGGGGCGCGTTCCGTATAGTGCAGGCATGCCCCATCACACCTCGCTCATCGCCATGCTGTGCGCGGGCTTCGTGCTCGCTTGCTTCTTCGGCCTCCTCGCGCATCGGCTGCGACTGTCGCCGATCGTCGGCTACCTGCTGGCCGGCGTGATCGCCGGTCCGTACACGCCCGGCTTCGTCGGCGACCAGACGCTGGCGCCGCAGCTGGCCGAGATCGGCGTGATCCTGCTGATGTTCGGCGTCGGCCTGCACTTCTCCTTCGGCGACCTGATGTCGGTGCGCCGGATCGCGCTGCCCGGCGCGCTGGTGCAGATGGCCGCCGCGACCGCGATGGGCTGGTTCCTCGGCACCCGGCTGGGCTGGTCCAACGCCGAGGGCCTGCTGTTCGGGCTGTCGCTGTCGGTCGCCAGCACCGTGGTGCTGCTGCGCGCGCTGGAGTCGGTGCGGCTGCTCGACACCGACCGCGGCCGGATCGCCGTCGGCTGGCTGGTGGTCGAGGACCTGGCGATGGTGCTGGCGCTGGTGCTGGTGCCCGCGTTCGCCGGGGGCGGCGATGCCGATGGCGGCGGCCTGGTCGGCGCGCTGCTGGTCACCTTCGCCAAGGTCGGCGCGTTCGTCGCGCTGATGCTGCTCGTCGGCCGCCGCGTCCTGCCGTGGCTGCTGGAGCGCGTCGCCGGCACCGGCTCGCGCGAGCTGTTCACGCTGTTCGTGCTCGCGAGCGCGACCGGCGTGGCGTTCGGCGCGGCCTCGCTGTTCGGCGTGTCGTTCGCGCTCGGCGCGTTCTTTGCCGGCATGCTGCTCAACGAATCGCCGTTCGGGCACAAGGCGGCCGAGGACTCGCTGCCGCTGCGCGACGCGTTCGCGGTGCTGTTCTTCGTCTCGGTCGGCATGCTGTTCGACCCGCGCATCCTGCTGGAACATCCACTACAGGTGCTGGAGACGCTGGGGATCATCATCGTCGGCAAGTCGATCGCCGCCTGGGCCGTGGTGCGCCTGCTCGGCCGGCCGAACCAGGTGGCGCTGACCATCGCCGCCAGCCTGGCGCAGATCGGCGAGTTCTCCTTCATCCTCGCCGGGCTGGGCGTAACGCTCGGCGTGCTGTCCGAGCATGCCCGCGACCTGATCCTGGCCGGCGCGATCCTCTCGATCGTGCTCAACCCGTTCCTGATCGCGGCCATGGCGCGACGGACGACGCAAGTGGAAACCTCGGGCACCACCGCGCGGCGCCCGCCGAAAGGCCACGTGCTGCTGGTCGGCTACGGCCAGGTCGGCACCAAGCTGGCCGAGGTGCTGCAGCGTGCCGAGATCCCGTTCCTGGTGATCGACACCGACGGCGACCGCGTGATCAACGCCCGTGCCGCCGGCTACGCCGCGATCCGCGGCAACGCCGCCGACGACGAGGTGCTGGCCGAGGCGATGCCGCTGGACGCCTCGCTGGCGGTATTGACGATTCCCGATGCGCTGGAAGCCGGCAAGGTGGTGCAGCGGCTGAAGGCCGGGCCGCATCCGGTCCCGGTGCTGGCGCGTGCCCACAGCGAGGCCGCGGTGAAGCATCTGCTGCAGCGCGGCGCCGATGCCGCCCTGCTCGCCGAGCACGCACTCGCGCATTCGCTGGGCGAGATGATCGCGGCGATGCCCGCGTATCGCCGCGGCCAGTTGCCGCCGGCCGGCTGAGCACGCGCGGTCGATCTCCGGCAGGCCGGCGCAGGCGAAAAAAAGCCCCGGCCGGAGCCGGGGCGGGGATCGCGATGCCGTGGGGGAAACCGGTGGGGGACGGTCGGCGTCGCGAACCGATGGGGGATCGAGAGCGGGGACTGGAACCGGCGACGCGGAGGCTCAGCGGCGCGAGATCGTGAACTTGCTGAAGGCCACGCCCAGCGACCAGCCTTCGCCCTTGCCGGACAGCGCCAGCGACACGTCGCCGTTGGTCATGGCCTGCGCCGAGGCGCTCTTCTCGGCGGCGGCATGGGCCTCGGCGGTGGCGTAGCTGCCGAGGATCTCGCGAATGTCGGAGACGTTGGCGAATTCGCCGAAGCCATCGTCGATGCGGTACTTGCCGACGGTCAGGCCGCCGCCCTTGGCGACGATCTTCACGTTCATGCTCTGGCCGTTGCTGCAGGTGACGGTGCCGGTGCCGCTGGAAGTCTTGTAGAACGCGGACCAGCCCGAAAGCTGGTAACGCATCTTGCAGGTGGTGTCGCCGGCGGCCATGGCCGGCGCGGACGCGAGGGCGAGGCACAGGGCCAGAGCGCCGAAACGGACGTTGCGCATGGGAGACTCCTTGCTGCGAGGGCAGCGGGTTGATGCCACGGGTGGATCGGGTGGATCGGGTGGATCGGGTGGATCGGGTGGATCGGGTGGATCGGGTGGATCGGGTGGGCACAGGCTGCGGCGGCACGCATGAACGAAGCCCGAGCAGCCTCCGACGGGGCGATGCCGTGCTTGATGCGGCTAGAATCGGGGACTTCGCCCGATCCCCACGACGCGACCATGCAGACTCCCGCCGACGCCGACGCCACCGCGCCCCTGCCACCGCAGCTCACGCCGGTCGAGGCGCGCATCCTCGGCAGCCTGGTCGAGAAGGCCGCGACCACGCCGGACGTGTATCCGCTCACCGTCAACAACATCGTGCTGGCCTGCAACCAGAAGACCGCACGCGACCCGGTCACCCAGTTCGACACCGGCGAGGTCGGCCATGCCCTGCGCCAGATGGAGCCGCGCGGACTGGTGAAGTCCGAATACGGCGCCCGCGCCGAGCGCTACCAGCACAAGCTCGAACGCGTCTACGACCTGACGCCGGCGCAGACCGCACTGGTCGCGCTGCTGTTGCTGCGCGGCCCGCAGACCCTGCACGAACTGCTCGCGCGCAGCGAACGCCTGCACCGGTTCGCGGGTGCGGACGACGTGCGCCACGCGCTCGAACGCCTGGCCGAGCGCGACGCGCCGCTGGTGCGCCTGCTCCCGCGCGCACACGGCCAGCGCGAGGATCGCTACGCCCACCTGCTCTGCGGCGAACCGGCGATGCCGGAGCGACTCGCCGATACGGCACCGGCCTCGGCGCCGGCCGCAACCGCCATCTCCGACGATCGACTCGATGCATTGCTGGCGCGGATCGATGCGCTGGAAGCGCGGGTGGCGGCGCTGGAAGGCGCGTCGTCCCCGGAATGAGGCCGTCCCCGGTCGGGGCACCCGCCGCGCTGTTATCCTGCCCGCCGGCGGGCCCGGGGGCCCGTCTTTTCCATCCACAGGGGATATCCGCATGTTGAAGATCTTCGCCCGGCCCGGCGTCTGGGCCGGCCTGCTCTCGCTGCTCGCCTTCGCTTCCGCCGCTCAGGCGCAGTCGCCGGAAGCACCGACCGAAACGACGCCGGCCCAGGCCGCAACCGGCACGCTCGTGGTCGATGTCAAACCGTTCCAGAGCGAGAATGACCTGCCGAAGAAGGTCGTGCGGCAATTGCAGAACGGAGGCCTCGAATGGGGCATCCGCGACAACGACCTCGTGTTCACGATGGTCGCCAAGCAGTACGTCGACTTCCCGATCTCGCACCTGACCCGTTACGGCACCAGCAAGACGCTGACCCTGCCCGCCGGCGAATACCGCATCACCGGCATCGGCCTGGAGATGAACACCGCCTTCAGCGTCGAGAAGGTGCTGGAGAAGGGCGCATACGTGAACGAGAACATCGTCGTGTTCCGGATCGAGCCGGGCAAGACCACGACGCTGTCGATCGTTCCGCAGATCATGATCGACCGGACGTTCGCGGTGAATTTCTGGATGCCCTCGATGCTGACGAGCGTGAGCGACGGCACCGCCACCACCGAACCGGTGGCGCTCAACGATCGCCACGAGCATTCGATCATCTGGCCGAACTACACCGGCCCGCTGAAGTTCGTGCCGAAGCAGTGATCTTCCCTGTTCCCGATACCCACAGGGGCCGCAATGCGGCCCCTGTTCGTTTCCGGCATGCGATGGTGCCGCCTCACGACCTGCCGAACACCAGCCGCCCGCCTTCGGCATCCACGCGCACCACGTCGCCGTTGCCGTAGTCGCCGCCGAGGATCTTCTGCGCCAGCGGGTTCTCGATCTGCTGCTGGATCGCGCGCTTCAGCGGCCGCGCGCCGTAGACCGGGTCGAACCCGACGTTGCCGAGGAAATCCAGCGCCTTCTCCGCCAGTTCGAGGCGGATGCCGCGCTCGGCCAGCCGCTTCTCCAGCCCGCGCAGCTGGATCTTCGCGATCTGCCGGATCTGCGCCTTGTCCAGCGGATGAAACACGACGATGTCGTCGAGCCGGTTGATGAACTCGGGCCGGAAGTGCGCCTGCACCACGCCCATCACCATCGCCTTCATCTTGGTGTAGCTCTCGGGCGTGTCGTCCGACGACAGCTCCTGGATCATCTGCGAGCCGAGGTTGGACGTCATCACGATCACGGTGTTGCGGAAGTCGACCGTGCGGCCCTGGCCGTCGGTGAGGCGACCGTCGTCCAGCACCTGCAGCAGGATGTTGAACACGTCCGGATGCGCCTTCTCGACTTCGTCGAGCAGGATCACGCTGTACGGACGGCGACGCACGGCTTCTGTGAGATAGCCGCCTTCCTCGTAGCCGACGTAGCCCGGAGGCGCGCCGACCAGCCGCGACACCGCGTGCTTCTCCATGAACTCGCTCATGTCGATGCGCACCATCGCGTCGGTCGAATCGAACAGGAATTCGGCCAGCGCCTTGCACAGTTCGGTCTTGCCCACGCCGGTCGGACCAAGGAACAGGAACGAGCCGCTCGGCCGGTTCGGATCGCTCAGGCCGGCGCGCGAACGGCGCACGGCGTCGGAGACGACCTTGATCGCCTCTTCCTGCCCGACCACGCGGCCGTGCAGCGCATCTTCCATCTTCAGCAGCTTCTCGCGTTCGCCTTCCAGCATCTTCGACACCGGGATGCCGGTCCAGCGCGACACGACCTCGGCGATCTCCTCGTCGGTCACCTTGTCCTGCAGCAGCTGGAAGCCCTGCGTCTCGGCCGCCTGCGCGGCCTGCAACTGCTTCTCCAGCTCGGGGATGCGGCCGTACTGGATCTCGCTCATCTTCGCGTAGTCCTGGCGGCGCTGCGCGGCTTCGAGTTCGAGCTTCGCGGCCTCGATCTGCTCCTTGACCCTGGTCGTGCCGTGCACCGCGGCCTTCTCGGCCTTCCAGATTTCCTCGAGATCGTTGAACTCGCGCTCGAGCTTCGCGATCTCGCCTTCGAGATCGGCCAGACGCTGCTTCGACGCGTCGTCCTTCTCCTTCTTCAGCGCCTCGCGCTGGATCTTGAGCTGGATGAGGCGGCGCTCCTTGCGGTCGAGTTCCTCGGGCTTGCTGTCGATCTCCATGCGGATGCGCGACGCGGCCTCGTCCATCAGGTCGATGGCCTTGTCGGGGAGCTGGCGATCGGCGATGTAGCGGTGCGACAGCGTCGCCGCGGCGACGATCGCCGGGTCGGTGATCTCGACACCGTGGTGCACCGCGTACTTTTCCTTCAGGCCGCGCAAGATCGCGATCGTGTCCTCCACGCTCGGCTCGCCGACGAACACCTTCTGGAAGCGGCGCTCCAGCGCGGCGTCCTTCTCGACGTACTTGCGGTACTCATCCAGCGTGGTCGCGCCGATGCAGTGCAGCTCGCCGCGCGCGAGCGCGGGCTTGAGCATGTTGCCGGCATCCATCGAGCCTTCGGCCTTGCCGGCGCCGACCATCGTGTGCAGTTCGTCGATGAACAGGATGATCTGGCCCTCGTTCTTCGAGAGGTCGTTGAGCACCGCCTTCAGCCGCTCCTCGAACTCGCCGCGGAACTTGGCGCCGGCGATCAGCGCGCCCATGTCCAGCGACAGCACGCGCTTGCCGCGCAGCCCTTCGGGCACTTCGCCGTTGACGATGCGCTGCGCGAGGCCTTCGACGATCGCGGTCTTGCCCACGCCGGGCTCGCCGATCAGCACCGGATTGTTCTTCGTGCGCCGCTGCAGCACCTGGATGGTGCGGCGGATCTCCTCGTCGCGGCCGATCACCGGATCGAGCTTGCCCGACTCGGCGCGCGCGGTGAGGTCGATGCAGTATTTTTCCAGCGCCTGGCGCTGGTCCTCGGCGTTCTCGCTCTGGACTTTCTCGCCACCACGCATCGCGTCGATCGCGGCTTCGAGTTTCCGCTTGTCGGCGCCCGCGGCCTTCAGCGCGCGGCCGGCGTCGCCGCCGTCCTCCAGCGCGGCCAGCACGAACAGTTCGCTGGCGATGAACGCGTCGCCGCGCTGCTGCGCCAGCTTGTCGGTGACGTTGAGCAGGCGCGCGAGATCGTTGCCGACGTTCACGCTGCCAGCCTGGCCGGAGACCTTCGGCAGCTTCTCCAGCGCTTCGCCGAGGCGTTCGCGCAGTGCCGGCACGTTGACGCCGGCCTGCGCCAGCAGCGGCCGCGTGCCGCCGCCCTGCTGGTCGAGCAAGGCGACCAGCAGGTGCGCGGGTTCGATGACGTTGTGGTCGCGACCGACCGCCAGCGACTGCGCGTCGGCGAGGGCCTGCTGGAACCGCGAGGTGAGTTTGTCCATGCGCATGGCGGGGACTCCGGAAGAAGGGGGGCGGCGGTGCCGCGATCTTCCGGAGATTGGGGCCGCGCCCACGTTTCCAAGGTGCGCCTCGCGCCGCCGTCGGGGAACGATTACAGGAAGCGATGCGCCTGCGCGGGGTCGGGCAAGCGGCAGGCGTCGTGCCGGCCGAACCAGCGGTAGCGATGCCGCGCGACGAAGCGATACAGCGGATCGCGCAGGAACGGCGGCACCAGCGCCGACAACGCGGCGAGCCGCCACGCGCCGCCCAGCCCGGCCAGCACGCGGCGGATCGCGACGGTGTCGGTCGACACCCGCGGCGCCGGGCCGCGGTCGTGTTCGATCAGCAGGAACGACACCGGATCGTCGGGATCGAGGCCATGCGCCGCCAGCAGCACACGGCCGGTGTCGCCCTGCATCGCGGCGAAGCGATAGCGTTCGCGGTGATCGTGCTTCAGCAGGAAATCGACCCAGCCGTTGCACAACACGCAAACGCCATCGAAGACGATGATCGCGCCGGTCGGCGCGTGGCCGGCGGCATCGGGAGGAAGCGGCATCGTCATGGCACGTCCAGCCAGCCGCGGTAATGCACCAGCAGGCCGGCGACCGGCAGTTCGGCGCGCACGTCGAAGCGGTAGCGGCCGTCGCGCTCGGACTCGCGCGCGATCACGCCGGCGAACCCGCGCGCGGGCAGCGGCAGCCAGCCGAGCACGCGCACCCGCGCGACCCGCCACACGATCGCGCCCTCCTCGATGCCCATCGCGAACCCGAACAGCACCGCACCCAGGCATTCGCACAGCAGGCCGGCCATCGCGCCCTGCCCGGCCCACAGCCGCGACGGCATGGCGCGGCCACCGATCCGGCGGACCCAGCGTTCGCGACCGTCCACGGCGTCGATCTCCACGACCACCGGCCCCGCGCCCGCCGGCGGCAGGTGGGTGACCCACGCGAAGAGGCGGGCCAGCGGATGCCGGCCGCGTTCGACCACGACTTCGCCCTGCCAGCGCGCCGCGCCGGGGGCCTCGTGCAGCCGCTGCACGGTCGGCGGCAGGGTCGCGAAGCCCGGCCCCAGCACCCGCGGAAACAGCGGCACCGCCGGGTCGGTCACCCGTCGATCCACGCCAGCGTCGCCATCCGCCCGGTGCGGGCGTCGCGGCGATGCGAGAAGAAGCGCGCCGGATCGGACAGCGTGCAGAGGTCGCCGCCGTGGACGCGGGTCACGCCGACCTGCGCCAGCCGCATCCGCGCGATCGCCGGCAGGTCGACCCGCCAGTGGCCCGGCCGGGTCGGTATGAACGCGCGCGCGGCCTCGGCGTCGTGTGCGAGGAACCGGTCGCGGACTTCGGCGCCGATCTCGTAGCGCTGCGGGCCCGCGCACGGGCCGATCCAGGCGATCAGCCGATCCGGCGGCGTGCGCATGGCGGCGACGGTCGCCTCCAGCATGCCGGCCGACAGCCCCGGCCAACCGGCGTGGGCGGCGGCGATCTCGTCGCCGTCCTCGGAAGCGAAGAGCACCGGCAGGCAGTCGGCGGTCAGGATCGCCAGCACGGTGCCGGGGACGGACGTGACCGACGCATCGGCCGTCGGTTCGGTGCCATCGCCCGGGCCTTCCACGCGCACGACATCGGTGCCGTGCACTTGCTTCAGCCAGTGCGGTACCGCGGGCAGGCCGGCCAGACGGACCAGCTCGGCGCGGTTGGCCTCGACCGTGGCCGGGTCGTCGCCGTCCGCGGCGGTGCGGTTGCCGAGGTTGAAGGTGTCGAACGGCGCTGACGAGACGCCCGCGCCGTGGCGCAGGGTCGTGAAGGCGTGGACACCCGGCGGCGCCGGCCAGTCGGCGGGCAGGAAGGGGCCGGTGGTCGGCGTACCGCTCACCGGGCGCGTTCCTCGGCCTCGCGGGTGTCCTCGCGCAGGGTCGTGACCAGCGCCTGCATGTCGGCGGGCATCGGCGCGGCGCAGCGGATCGGCTCGCCGCTGACCGGGTGGACGAACTCCAGCACCTCGGCGTGCAGCGCCTGCCGGCGGAAGCCGCGCAGCGCGGCGACCAGATCCTCCGTGGCCTGCTTCGGCAGCCTCAGCGGCCCGCCGTACAGCGGGTCGCCGATGATCGGATGCTTGATGTGCGCCATGTGCACACGGATCTGGTGGGTGCGACCGGTCTCCAGCCGGCACTCCAGCAGGGTGTGGGCGCGGAAGCGTTCGCGCAGGCGGTAGTGGGTGACGGCCTCGCGCCCGTCCTCGCGCACGGCCTGGCGGAGGCGGTCGCGCGGGTGGCGATCGATCGGCGCATTGACCGTCCCGCCGGAGACCAGCGCGCCGACCACCACCGCGAGGTACTGGCGATGGACTTCGCGCGCCGACAGCTGTTCGACCAGTGCGGTGTGCGCCGGCAGGGTCCGGGCGACGACCATCACGCCCGAGGTGTCCTTGTCGAGGCGATGGACGATGCCCGCCCGCGGCAGCGCCGCCAGCGCGGCGTCGCGGTGCAGCAGGGCGTTGACCAGCGTCCCGGCCGGATTGCCGGCGCCGGGGTGGACGACCAGCCCGGCCGGCTTGTCCAGCACGAAGACGTGTTCGTCCTCGTGGAGGATGTCCAGCGCGATGTCCTCGGGCTCGGAATGCGTCTGGATCTCCAGCACCACGGCCAGGCTGACCGTCTCGCCGCCGCGGACGGGGTCGCGCGGCCGCACCTCGCGGCCGTCCAGGCGGGCGTCGCCGGACTTGATCCACTCCGCCAGCCGGGAGCGGGAGTATTCGGGGAACAGTTCCGCGAGCACGGCGTCGAACCGGCGCCCGGCGGCGGCATCCGGCACCTGCGCGGTGCGCGTCTCCGGGGGCGTCGGGGGCGTGGATGCGGACATGGAGGCTCCAGCGGGCGCGGTTTCGCCCGGTTAAGGGGGCGCGACGGCCCGGGCTGCTATTATCGCCCGCTCGTCCCGCACCGCAGCAGCCCGCATGCTCCTTCGCCTCCCGTCGTTCCCCGCCCTCCTGCGTCCTGTCCTGCTGCTGGTGGTCCTGCTCGCGTTCGGCACCTCCGGCTGCGCACGGCTCAAGAACGGCCTCAAGGGCGACAAGATCGAGGAGGGCACACCGGTCGCCGAGCTCTACGCCAAGGGCCAGAAGTCGATGCGCAACGGCAACTACGACAATGCCGTGGCGACCTTCAAGCGCCTGGTCGCGCAGTACCCGTACGGCGCGTACACCGAGCAGGCGCTGATGGAAACCGCCTACGCCCAGTTCAAGCAGGGCGCCAACGACGACGCGATCTCGACCATCGACCGCTTCCTGCGCACCTACCCGACCCACCGCAACGCGGCCTACCTCTACTACCTGCGCGGGCTGGTCAACTCCAGCCGCGACACGGTCTTCCTGCAGCGGGTGTGGAAGCTGGACGCCAGTCGCCGCGACCTCGCCACGCCGCAGCAGGCCTACAACGACTTCAAGATCATCACCGAGCGCTACCCGAACTCGCGCTACGCCGAGGACTCCGCCGCGCGCATGAAGGCGCTGCGCGACCTGTTCGCCCGCCACGAGATCGAGACGGCCCTCTATTACCTGCGCCGGACCGCCTGGGTGGCGGCGATCGAGCGCGCCCAGTACATGCGCGAGACCTATCCGGACAGCCTCTACGACAGCGACGGCATCGCGGTAATGGCCGAGGCCTACACGAAACTCGGCAACACGGCCCTCGCCGACGGCGCCCGCAACGCCTTGCGCCAGCGCGACCCGCAGCATCCGTGGCTGGCCGACGAGAAAAGCTGGCCGGACTACCCCTGGCTGGTGCGCAAGCTCAATCCGTTCGCCCGGGAAAAGTCGGCGCTCGACAACGAGCACCGCGACTGACCGCTCCGGCGGTTTGCGTGAAAAAGCCGCCGGAAGGCGGCTTTTTCATGCCCGTGACGGCGATCAGAGCCGCTCCGGCGACGCAAGGGTGGGCGTGTCCTGTTCCCGCGGATCGCAGACCAGCCACTGGGTGAAGCCGGACGCCTCGAATTCGAGGAACCCTTCCGGCCAGTTCACCTCGATGCGCCAGCGCCACGGGCCGTGGTCGTCGACCTCGCCTGCGTCGTCCGCCGGTGGCCGCAGCGATTCGCGCCGGATCGCGCCGATCGAGAAGGGCGTGGTGCCCGCGCTGCAGGCGACGTAGTCCAGCGCCAGCCGCAGGCCGAAGACCTCGTGGAACTGCAGCATCGCCTGGGCGACGCTGAAGCGGAGGCCGCCCGCCCCGGTATCGATCGCTTCGAGGACGAAGTCGATGTCGAGTTGCAGTTCCGCGCTGCCGTTCGCCCCTTCGACGATCCGGAAACCGTGGACGCTGGCGTCGTGCCAGCGCAGTGCATCGAAGTCGGCGGTGTACCAGCGCATGCGGGCCGGCGAGCGCCGGTCAGGCCGAGTAGCCGTTGGTGATCGGATAGCGACGCTCGCGGCCGAAGGCGCGGCGCGAGATCTTCGGCCCCGGCGCGGCCTGGTGCCGCTTCCACTCGCTGATCCGCACCAGCCGCAGCACGCGATCGACGGTCGCGGCGTCGAAGCCGGCACGGACGATCTCGTCGCGCGACTGCTCCTGGTCGACGTGGCGCAGCAGGATCGCGTCCAGCACGTCGTACGGCGGCAGCGAATCCTCATCCTTCTGGTTCTCGCGCAGCTCCGCGGTGGGCGGCCGCGTGATCACCGCCGGCGGGATCACCCCGCCCGAAGATCCGGCGGGCGCGCCGCCCACGGTGTTGCGCCATTTCGACAGCGCGAACACCTCGGTCTTGTACAGGTCCTTGATCGGCGCGTAGCCGCCGCACATGTCGCCGTAGATCGTGGCGTAGCCGACCGCGTACTCGCTCTTGTTGCCGGTGGTCAGCAGCAGCCCGCCGAACTTGTTGGACAGCGCCATCAGGATCGCGCCGCGGCAGCGCGACTGCAGGTTCTCCTCGGTCACGTCCACCGGTTTGCCGGCGAACGTCTCCGCCAGCGCGTCGAGATAGCCCTGGAACGGCTTCTCGACCGGCACCGTCAGCAGCTTCACGCCCAGCGCCCTGCACTGCTCGTCGGCAAGGTCGTTCGACAACCCGGCGGTGTAACGCGAGGGCAGGCGCACCGCGGTGACGTGGTCGGCGCCCAGCGCGTCGACCGCCAGCGCCAGCACCAGCGCCGAATCGATGCCGCCGGACAGGCCCAGCCATACGTCGGTGAAGCCGTTCTTGCCGCAGTAGTCGCGGATGCCGCGCACGATCGCGCGCCACGCCAGCGCATCGCGGCCTTCATCGGCATCGTCCATCCACTGCACCGGCGCGAACCGGCGCGTCCCGGCGTCGTGATCGACCACCAGCCACTGGTCGGTGAACGCGGCCGCGGCCGGATGCACGGTGCCGTCGCCGTCGGCGACCACCGATGCACCATCGAAGACCAGCGCGTCCTGCCCGCCGACGACGTTGAGATAGGCGATCGCCGCACCGGTCTCGGTCGTGCGCTGGGCCAGCAGCGCGTCGCGCTGCGCATGCTTGTCGCGCTCGAACGGCGAGGCATTCGGCACCAGCACCAGTTGCGCGCCACTCTGCACGGTGCTCGCGATGGGCTCGGCGAACCAGAGGTCTTCGCAGATGACCAGCCCGACAGGCACGCCCTTGACCTCGAACACGCAGTCCTCGCGGTCGGGATCGACGTCGAAGTAACGACGCTCGTCGAACACCGCGTAGTTCGGCAACTCGCGCTTGCGATAGGTGTGCTCGACACGGCCATCGCGCAGTACGCTGGCGGCGTTGTAGACCACGCTGCCGGCCGCCTGCGGCCAACCGACCACGGCGACGATGCCGGTGGCGGCTTTCGCCACGGTCTCGATCGCGGTCGCGCAATCGCGCAGGAAGCCCGGGCGCATCAGCAGGTCTTCCGGCGGATAGCCCGACAGCGCCAGTTCGGGAAACAGCACGATGTCGGCACCGTACTCGTCGCGCGCCTCGGCGATCATCGCCGCGATGCGCTCGGCGTTGCGGGCGACGGCGCCGACGGGGAAATCGAACTGGGCGAGGGCGATGCGCAACGTGGTCATGCGGGCTCCGGAAAGACGGAAGGCCGCACGCGGCGGCCTTCCGGGAACGCGTGCGGTGGCAGTTTACTTCGCCAGGCGCTTCGCGATGGCGGCGCCGAGGTCGCCCGGCGACTTCACCGTGGTCACGCCCGCCGCTTCCAGCGCGGCGAACTTGCCCTCGGCGGTGCCGGTGCCGCCGGAAGCGATCGCGCCGGCGTGGCCCATGCGCTTGCCCTTCGGGGCCGAGGCGCCGGCGATGAAACCGACCACCGGCTTCGTCACGTGCTTCGAGATGTACTCGGCGGCTTCTTCTTCGGCCGAACCACCGATCTCGCCGACCATGATGATGCCTTCGGTCTGCGGATCGTCCTGGAAGAGCTTGAGCGCATCGATGAAGTTGGTGCCGTTGATCGGGTCGCCGCCGATGCCGATGCAGGTCGACTGGCCGAGGCCGGCGTCGGTGGTCTGCTTGACCGCTTCGTAGGTCAGCGTGCCGGAGCGCGAGACGATGCCGATCTTGCCCGGCATGTGGATGTGGCCCGGCATGATGCCGATCTTGCATTCGCCGGGGGTGATCACGCCCGGGCAGTTCGGACCGATCAGCACGGTGTCCGGGTAGCCCTTCAGCGCGTTCTTGGCGCGCAGCATGTCGAGCACCGGGATGCCTTCGGTGATCGCGACGATCACCTTGATGCCGGCGTCGGCCGCTTCCATGATCGCGTCGGCCGCGAACGGCGGCGGCACGTAGATGACCGAGGCGTCGGCGCCGGTGGCCTTCACGGCTTCGGCGACGGTGTTGAAGACCGGCAGGCCGATGTGCTCGGTGCCGCCCTTGCCCGGGGTGACGCCGCCGACCACTTTCGTGCCGTAGTCGAGCATCTGCTGCGCGTGGAAGGTGCCCTGCTGGCCGGTGAAGCCCTGGACGATGACCTTGGTGTTCTTGTTGACGAGAACGCTCACGTTTTCTTTCCTTTCGTCCGCGAGGACATCTGAAATCAGGCGGCGACGGCCGCGACGGCCTTCTTCGCGCCGTCGTTGATGTCGTCGGCCGGAATGATGGCGAGGCCGGAATTCTTGAGGATTTCCTTGCCCTTCTCGACGTTGGTGCCTTCCAGGCGCACGATCACCGGCACCTTCACGTCGACTTCCTTCACCGCGGCGATGATGCCCTCGGCGATCATGTCGCAGCGGACGATGCCACCGAAGATGTTGACGAAGATCGCCTTCACGTCGGGATCGCGCAAGATGAGCTTGAACGCCTCGGTCACGCGCTCCTTGTTGGCGCCGCCGCCGACGTCGAGGAAGTTCGCCGGTTCGCCGCCGTTGAGCTTGATCACGTCCATCGTCGCCATCGCGAGGCCGGCACCATTCACCATGCAGCCGATGTTGCCTTCCATCGTGACGTAATTGAGGTCGTGCTGGCTGGCCAGCACCTCGGTCTCGTCTTCCTGGCGGATGTCGCGCATCGCGGCCAGTTCCGGATGGCGGAAGGTCGCGTTGTCGTCGGAGTTGATCTTGCCGTCGAGCACCGCAAGATCGCCGCTGGTGAGGATGGCGAGCGGGTTCAGTTCGACCAGCGCCAGGTCCTTCTCGTTGAACAGGCGGTACAGGCCCAGCATGATCTTCGTCAGCTGGCCGACCTGCTTGGCGTTGAGGCCGAGGGCGAAGCCCATGTCGCGGCACTGGTACGGCTGCAGGCCCTGGACGTAGTTCACGTGCAGGGTCTTGATCGCGTCGGGGTTCTCGACCGCGGTCTTCTCGATCTCGACGCCGCCGTCGGCGGAGGCGATGAAGGTGACGGCCTTGCTGCTGCGGTCGACCAGCACCGACAGGTACAGCTCCTGCGCGATGTCGGTGGCCTGCGTCACCAGCACGCTGTCGACCGGCAGGGCGACGCCGGCGGACTGGTAGGTCGACATCTTCGTGCCGAGCATGCCCTTGGCGTAGTCGCGGACCTCGTCGTAGGTCTTGGCGAGCTTGACGCCGCCGGCCTTGCCGCGGCCGCCGGCGTGGATCTGGGCCTTGACCACCCAGAAGTCGCCGCCGATGGCCTTGGCCGCATCGACGGCCTCCTCCGGGGTGCGCGCGACGCGCCCGGCCGGGACTGTGATGCCGTATTCGGCAAACAACTGCTTCGCCTGATATTCGTGGAAGTTCATGTCGGTTCCATGCGGGGAAGGACGAGCCGCACCGCAGTGCGGCCGGCCGCGCGGCCACGGGCGCCGGCAAACGGCGGAAAAGGGCGCGGACAGCGCGCCATTCTCGCCGATGCGCCGGGTCCGGGCCAGCCCGGACCATGGTCGAACCGGCGCGCGGGTGCCTGCGCCCCCTATACTCCGGGCACTTTCCCCCACGGAATCCGGGTTTGAGCCCAGCCCTCGCCTCCGCCACGCCGGCCCAGGATTACGCCAGGCGCGAGCTCTACTTGTTCGCGCTGTACCGGGTGCTGGAAGCCGGGCTGCTGGCGCTGCTGGTCTTCGGGCCGGTCGCTGCGCTCCAGCCCAGGGACGATCACGAGGCCCTGGTCGGCGTGGTCACCGGCGGCTATCTGGCCGCCGCCGTCGTCCTCCTCCTGCAGGCACGGCGGGCGCGGACCACCCTCGTGCCGACGCTGGTCGGGGTCGGCGTGGACATCCTGGTGGCCTCGATCGTCGCCCACGCGGTGCCGCCGGCCGCCTCGGGCGTGGCGCTGATGCTGCTGTTCAACGTCGGCTCGGCCGCGCTGCTGCTGCCGCTGCGCCTGGGCCTCGGGGTCGCGGTCTCGGCTGCGGCGGGGCTCGGTACCGCCTACCTCTGGACCCTGTTGATCGAACAGCAGACGCCGCGGCCGATGGCCGAACTGATGATGTTCACGGTCAGCTTCCTCGCGATCGCCACCCTCACCCACCAGCTGCGCCTGCAGATGCGCGCGACCGAGGCCCTGGCCGAGCGCCGCGGCGCCGAGGCGGTCCGGCTCGCCGAGGTCAACGAG
>JBGAFR010000024.1:0-40601 GCA_044227145.1 Lysobacteraceae bacterium | reverse complement strand
CTTGACCTTCCCGCAGGGGGAAGCCCGAGACTGATCGTCGACCTCCCATGGCCCTCCGGAGTCCGCCATGAAATTCACCGTCGACGGCATGACCTGCGGCCACTGCGTCCGCGCCATCACCCGCGCCGTGCAGGCGCTGGCCCCCGCCGCGCGGGTCGACGTCGATCTCGACGCAAAGACGGTCGCGGTCGATGCCGACCTGCCCGAGGAGCGCGTCGCGGCGGCGATCGCGGCCGAGGGTTACACCGTGACCGCGGTCTGAGCGGACTTCGGCGCTACACTCGGCCCATGCATCCGTTCCGCCGCCTGCTGCACCTGCTGCTCGCCCTCGCCGTGGCGGCGAACACGGCCGGCCCGGCACTGGCATCGACACACGGCTGCTGCGCGAAGACCGAACGCGTCGCGGCTGCCACCGCATCGTCGACCTCGATGCCCTGCCACGACACGGCCGAGGCCGCAGCGACCGCGACGAAGCACCACGCCGGGCATGCCGCCGCACCGACGTCCGCCCACGACGATGGCTGCAGCCACGACCACACCGGCGCAGGCTGCGGTTGCACCTGCAGCCTGCACGCGACGACCCTGTTGCCGGCGCTGCCGTCCCTGGCGTTCGCGCCCTTGCACGCCGCGACGATCGCCTTCGCCGCGCACACCCGCGCCGCGCCGCCGCTGCCGCATCCCCTCCGACCTCCGATCCACGCGGGCTGACCGATTCCGCCCCGCGGCGCGTCTTCGCGCCTTGTCCGACCCGAAGCCGCGCCTGCGGCCGATCCGGAGCGTTTCCCATGTCTTCCCGATTTCCCGGCGACCCGTCGCGTCGCCGTTTCGTCCAGGGCCTCGCCGGCGGCGGCGTGCTCGCCGCCTGCGGCTGGCCGCGCGCCGGCTTCGCCGCGCCGCGCATGCCGGTGCTGACCGGCACCGACTTCGACCTCGCCATCGGCGAGCTGCCCGTGAACTTCACCGGCCGCATCCGTCCCGGCATCGCGGTGAACGGTTCGATCCCCGGCCCGATGCTGCGCCTGCGCGAGGGCACCACGGTCGAACTGCGCGTGCGCAACGCGCTGCCCGCCGCCGGCCCGCACGCCCGCGCCACGTCGATCCACTGGCACGGCATCCTGCTGCCGGCGAACATGGACGGCGTACCGGGCATGAGTTTCGACGGCATCGCGCCGGGCGAGACGTACCGCTACCGGTTCACGCTGCGGCAATCGGGCACGTACTGGTACCACAGCCATTCCGGCTTCCAGGAACAGGCCGGGCTGTACGGCGCGCTGATCGTCGATCCCGCCGAACCCGAGCCGTTCGCGTACGAGCGCGACCACGTCGTGCTGCTCAGCGACTGGACCGACCTGTCGCCGGACGCGCTGTTCGCGCGATTGAAGACGATGCCGGGCCACGACAACCTCTACCGGCGCACGGTCGGCGATTTCGCCCGCGACGCGCGACGCGACGGTCTCGCCGCGACGCTGCGCGACCGCCGCGCCTGGGGCGCGATGCGGATGACGCCGACCGACCTGTCCGACGTGAACACGCAGACCTACACCTACCTGCTCAACGGCGCGACCACGCTGGACAACTGGACCGGCCTGTTCGCGCCGGGCGAGACGGTGCGCCTGCGTTTCATCAACGGCGCATCGATGACGCATTTCGACGTGCGCATTCCGGGGCTGTCGATGCGCGTGATCGCCGCCGATGGCCAGCCGGTGCATCCGGTGACGATCGATGAATTCCGGATCGCACCCGCGGAAACCTTCGACGTGCTGGTGACGCCGTCGGGGCAGGACGCGTTCGCGATCTTCGCCCAGGACATCGGCCGCACCGGCTGCGTCGCCGGCACGCTGGCGGTCCGCGAGGGCCTGCGCGCGCCGCTGCCGCCGATCGACCCGCGCCCGATCCTGTCGATGGCCGACATGGGCCACGGCGGCATGCAGCACGGCGGCATGGGCGGCGGTCACGCCATGGCGTCGATGAAGGGCATGGAAGGCGGCTGCGGCGCGAACATGCAGGGGTCGATGCCGGGCATGGGCCATGCGGCAATGAATCACGCCGGCATGGACCACGGCAGCGGCGGCATGCAATCGCATCCCGCCAGCGAGCGCGGCAATCCGCTGGTCGACATGCAGACGATGATGCCGACGCCGAAGCTCGACGATCCGGGCATCGGCCTGCGCGGCAACGGCCGCAAGACGCTGAGTTATTCGATGCTGTGCAGCCGTTTCGACGACCCCGACGGCCGCGATCCCGGTCGCACGGTCGAATTGCACCTCACCGGGCACATGGAGCGCTTCGCCTGGAGCTTCGATGGCGAACCGTTCGCGAAGGCCGAGCCGCTGCGCATGAACTACGGCGAGCGCCTGCGCATCGTGCTGGTCAACGACACGATGATGACCCACCCGATCCACCTGCACGGGCTGTGGAGCGACCTGGAGGACGAACGCGGCGATTTCATGGTGCGCAAGCACACCGTCGACATGCCGCCCGGCACGAAGCGCAGCTACCGCGTGCGCGCCGACGCGCTCGGCCGCTGGGCCTACCACTGCCACCTGCTCTACCACATGGAAGCCGGGATGATGCGCGAAGTGCGCGTCGAGGAGCGTCGCGCATGAAGACCGCCGCGAACGCATCGACGAACGTGTCCCGATGCCTCCGCCTCGCCTGCGCGCTCGCGCTCGCCGCCGCGCTGCCCGCGCACGTGCACGCACAGGCGCACGACGCGCATGCGGGCCACGCCATGCATGCGATGCCGCCGACCGATGCGCCGAAACCCGACGCCGTGGACGCCGCGCCGCCGACCACCGACTCGCAGTTGCCGAAGACGCCCATCCCGCCGATCACCGACGAAGATCGAGAAGCCGCTGCGCCGCCGGCGCATGCGCACGACCACGGACGCCGCGTGTTCGCGTTCCTGATGGTCGATCGCCTCGAACGCTGGAACGACGGCGCCGGCGGCGAAGCCTGGGGCGTG
Organism: Lysobacteraceae bacterium; assembly: GCA_044227145.1. Classification (GTDB taxonomy): domain Bacteria; phylum Pseudomonadota; class Gammaproteobacteria; order Xanthomonadales; family Xanthomonadaceae; genus Lysobacter_I. The sequence goes on along the minus strand of JBGAFR010000024.1, from coordinate 37,636 downwards.
AAAGGCTGGGTCGGCAGCGACGAACACCGCCTGTGGCTGCGCAGTGAAGGCGAACGCGAGGGCGGCAAGCTCGCCGACGCCGACCTCGAAGTGCTCTACGGCCGTCCCGTCGCACACTGGTGGGATCTGCAGGCCGGCGTGCGCCGCACGTTCGGCCCGGGGCCAACGCGCACCGCCGCGGCGCTGGGCGTCAGCGGGATCGCGCCGGGCAAGTTCGAGATCGAGGCGACCGGCTATCTCGACACGGATGGCCGCGTCTCCGCGCGCGCCGAAGCGGCGTACACGCTGCTGCTCACGAACCGCCTGATCCTGGAGCCGCGCATCGAAGCGGGCTGGCAGGCGCGCGAGGACCGCGACCGCGGGCTCGGCGCCGGGCTGTCCTCGCTCGAAACCGGGCTGCGCCTGCGCTACGAGATCGACCGTCGCTTCGCGCCGTATCTCGGCGTGGTGCGCGTGCGCAATTTCGGCGAGACCGCCGACCTGCGCCGCGCCGACGGCGAAGCGACCGGCGAGACGCGGGTGGTGGCGGGGGTGCGGCTGCGGTTCTGAGCGGCGCGTCAACCGGCGAACAGCGCGAACACGCCCAGCGGATGATGCAGCCTCGCGATCGACAGCATGAAGACGAACACCGCGACCGCCGCGACGAAACTGCCGGCGCGCACGCCGCGCGTCCGGCCGCGCCTCAGCGCGAAGGACCCGAGCACGACGTAGACCACCAGCAGGCACAGCTTCGCGGTCAACCAGCCGTTCGCGAACATCCCGCCCGGGAGCAGCGTGAACAGCATCAGCGCCGCGGTCAGCAGCGCGGTGTCGATGGCGTAGCTCGCCAGGCGCACCGGCAGCCGCATCGGCCAGCGCGCGCCGGCCAGCACGCCCGTGCCGCGGAGCAGGAACAGCGTACCGCTGAGCAGCACGCAGACGACGTGGACGAGCTTGATCTGCGGGTAGAACTCGATCATGCGAGGCAGAGGCGGGTTCGAGACGATGTGGAGGGCACCGGCGACCGGGGCGGCGATGGCCGCCCGGTCCTGCGTTCCGGAGGCGATCAGGCGGCACGCACCCGTTGGCGCCACGGCGTCCACCACAGCCGGAACACGAACACCGCCACCGTCACCGCGCCGACGCTGAAGATCGTGTCGCCCGGCACCCGCATCCACACCAGCAGGTCGAACACCGGCTTGCCCATGAACTCGGCCGAACGCGCATACCAGTAGCCGTGCTCCAGCGTAGCCTGCAGTTGCAGCAGGCCCATCGGCAGCAGCGTCAACGCCGCCATCAGGCCGAGGCCTATGTTGAGCGTCCAGAACGCGGTGGATAGCATCCGCTCGTTCCACGCCGCATCGGGCTTGAGGCCGCGCACGCAGAACAGCAGCAGGCCGATGCCGAGCATGCCGTAGACGCCGAACAGCGCGGTATGTCCATGCAGCGGCGTGAGGTTGAGTCCCTGCATGTAGTACAGCGCCAGTGGCGTGTTGATCAGGAAGCCGAACAGGCCGGCGCCGACCAGGTTCCAGAAGCTCACCGCGAGGAAGAACAGGATCGGCCAGCGGTAACGCTGCATCCATGGCGTGGCCTGGCTGTGGCGGTAGGTGTCGTAGGCTTCCAGGCCGATCAGCGCCAGCGGCACCACTTCCAGCGCCGAGAAACTGGCGCCGAGCGCGATCACCGCGGTGGTCGTGCCGGCGAAGTACAGGTGGTGGAACGTGCCGAGGATGCCGCCGGCCATGAACACGATCGTCGCGAACAGCACGTTCACCGTCGCGGTGCGCCCGCGGATGAGGCCGAGCTTGACGAACAGGAAGCTGATCACCGCCGCGGCGAAGACCTCGAAGAAGCCCTCGACCCACAGGTGCACCACCCACCAGCGCCAGTATTCGACCATCGACAGCGACGTGTGCTCGTTCCACATCAGTCCGGCGCCGAACAGCAGGCCGATGGCTAGGGTCGACAGGAACAGCAGGCCGATGATCGACGAGGTTTCGTCGCGGCGCCTGAGTGCCGGCCACAGCGCGCGACCGACCAGGAACAGCCACAGCAGCAGGCCGATGAACAGGAACCACTGCCAGAACCGACCGATGTCGGTGTACTCCCAGCCCTGGTGGCCGAACCAGAAATTGCGCTCGAGGCCGAGCTTCTGCATCACCGCCAGCCATTGCCCCGAGAACGCGCCGACCACGATCGCCAGCAGGCACACGAACAGCACGTTCACGCCGAGCCGCTGGAACTTCGGTTCACGGCCCGACACCGCCGGGCCGATGTACAGGCCGGTGCCCAACCACGCCACTGCGATCCACAGCACCGCGAGCTGCGTGTGCCAGCTGCGCGTCAGCGCATACGGCAGCACGTCCGCCAGCGCGAAGCCGTACGCCTGCTGGCCTTCCACCTGGTAATGCGCGGTGGCGGCGCCGAGGAAGATCTGCACCAGAAACAGCGCGAGCACCACCCAGAAATACTTCGCGGTGGCGCGCATCGACGGCGTCGGCACCAGCGCGCGCAGCGGATCGGCGGCGGGCGGAACGACCGGCGCTTCCTTGCCGTGCCACACCGCGTAGTGCCAGCCCAGCAGGCCGATGCCGGCGATCATGAACAGCACGCTGAACACGGTCCAGATGAGCATGGACGGCGGCGGCACGTTGCCCGACAGCGGATCGTAGGGCCAGTTCTGCGTGTAGCTGACCGTCGCACCGGGACGATCGGTGACCGCGGCCCAGCTGGTCCACCAGAAGAAGGCGCCCAGCGCGCGACGATGCGCGGCATCCGGCACGGTGTCCTCGCGCATGGCGTAGGTCTCGCGCAGCGCGTGCGTCGCCGGATCGGCGGAGAACAAACTGTCGTAGTGCGCCGCCACTGCCGCCATCGCCTGCGCGCGTTCGTCGCTGACGACGATGCGGCCGTCGTCGGCGTCGTAGGTATTGGCGCGGATCAACGGCTGCAGTTCCGCCTGCAGCTTCGCGCGATCGCCGGCGCCCAGGGCGGCGGCGGCGTTGCCGTAGGCGGCCTGCGCGCGAAGATCGAGCCAGGCCTCGGTTTCCCGATGCAGCCAGTCGGCGCTCCAGTCGGGCGCGACCAAGGCGCCGTGGCCCCAGACAGAACCCAACTGCTGGCCGCCGATGCTTTGCCACACCTGGCGGCCGCGTTCGATGTCGGCGCGGGTGAAGACCATGGTGCCGTGCTCGGTGACGACGGCCTCGGGCATCGGCGGCGCCTGCCGATACACTTCGCCGCCCATCCACAGCAGCGTGCCGAAGCCGACCGTGAGCAGGGCCGCGAGGCCCCACCAGAGTCTGCGGGTGATGGACATGGATGTGCTCCTCCGGAAAGTGGAGGAGATGGTCGCGAGCCGGGGCCGGAGGAGCGATGACGCAGGTCAAGCACCCTGCGGAAACACGATGCGGAGATCCGCGTCGCGCGGCGTCACTCGCGCAATACGGGCGCCGCCAGCGCGCCCAGCGCCGGCATGTCGAGCACTTCGACGTCGCGCCGTTCGATCCGCAGCAGGCCATCGTCCTCGAGCCGGCGCAGCACGCGGCTGACCGTCTCCGGGGCGAGGCGCAGGTAATTGGCGATGTCGGTGCGCGCCATGGTCAGCTGGAAACGGCTGGGCGAGAAGCCGCGTTCGGAGAGCCGCCGCGACAGGCCGATCAGGAACGCCGCCATGCGCTGGTCCGCGGGCCAGTCGCCGGCCAGCAGCGCGACCCGGCCGATGTCGCGGCTCAGCAGCCGGAACAGCTGTTTCTGCACGCCCGGCAGGCGCGCGGCCAGCACCGCGATCTTCGGGAACGAGAACCGGCACAGCATCACCGTGTCCAGCGCGACGGCGCTGCACGGATACTGGTCGCCGTCGATGCCATCGAGGCCGATCACCTCGCCGGGCAGATGGAAGCCGAGGACGTGCTCGCGGCCGTCGCGATCGGTGACGTAGGTCTTGACCGTGCCCGCGCGCACCGCGGCGATGGCCTCGAAAGGGTCGCCCTCGCGGAACACGTGGTCGCCGGCGTGGAACGGGCCGACGTGTTCGACCAGCACGTGCAGGTCCTGGAGCGAGCGCTTGTCCATGCCTTCGGACAGGCAGGCGCGGGAAAACGCGCAGGTGGTGCAGAAGGTGAACTCGTCGCCATCGTTCGAGAACGTGCGGGCATCCTGTCGCGGGAACGGCGGCCGGGTCATCGGCCCTCCGTGGCGAGGTCCGGGCACCGGGCGATCGCGATCGAGGGCAACGACGAGGGCAGGCGGACGATCGGCACGCGGGGATGGTAGCAACCGCCGGCGCCCGGGTCACCGAAGATGCGGCATCAGATCGCCTTCGAGAACCGCGGCGCCTCCGTCGGTCGCTGCAGGTAGGCGTCGAAGCACATCGCGATGTTGCGCAGCAGCAGGCGGCCGCGGGCGGTGGCTTCGATACGCTCGGGACCGAGCGTGACCAGACCGTCGTCCTGCAGCGGCGCCAGCCGTTCCAGCGCGTCGGCGAAGTACGCGCGGAACTCGATGCCGTAGCGCCGCTCCAGCGCCGACACCGGGATCTCGCCCTGGCACATCAGGCTCTGGATCAGGTCGGCGCGCAGGGCGTCGTCGTCGCTGAGGAACATGCCGCGGAACACCGGCAGGCGTCCTTCATCCAGCGCGGCCTGCCAGCTGGGCAGGTCGCGCGGGTTCTGGCTGTAGCTCTCGCCGATGTGGCTGATCGCGCTCACGCCGAAGCCGATCAGGTCGCTGTCGGCATGCGTGGTGTAGCCCATGAAGTTGCGGTGCAGCCCGCCGCGCGCCTGCGCCTGCGCCAGTTCGTCGTCGGGCAGCGCGAAGTGGTCCATGCCGATGTAGACGTAGCCGGCGTCGGTCAGGCGCTCGATCGCCAGCGCCAGCAGGGCGAGCTTGGTCTCGGCGTCGGGCAGCAGGCTGGCGTCGAGCTGGCGCTGCGCCTTGAACAGGTCCGGCAGGTGCGCGTAGCTGTAGACCGCGAGCCGGTCCGGGCGCATCGCGATCACCGTCTCCAGCGTGCGTCCGAAACCGGCGAGGGTCTGGTTCGGCAGGCCGTAGATCAGGTCGATGTTGACCGAACGGAAGCCGTGGCTGCGGCAGGCGTCGACGATGGCGCGGGTCTGCTCGACGCCCTGGATGCGATTCACCGCCTCCTGTACCGCAGGGTCGAAATCCTGCACGCCGAGGCTGGCGCGGTTGAAACCGGCCAGCGACAGTTCGCCGATGTCGGCCGGCAGCACCGTGCGCGGATCCAGCTCGATCGAGATGTCGCGGTCGTCGGCGTCGCTGAAGCGGAAGTGGCGCTTGAGCACGTCGACGGTGCAGCGCAGCTGGGTCGGGCTGAGGAAGTTCGGGGTGCCGCCGCCGAAATGCAGCTGGATCACCTCGCGGTCGCGGTCGAACAGCGGCGCCACCGCCGCGATCTCGCGGCACAGGTGGGTGAGATAGGTATCGGCGCGGGACTTGTCGCGGGTGATCACCCGGTTGCAGCCGCAGTAGAAGCACGGGCTGAGGCAGAACGGCACGTGCACGTACAGCGACAGCCGGCGCGGGATCGGGTCGCCGTTGCTGTCGCGGATCGCGCGTTGCAGGGCCTCCGGGCCGAAGCCGGCGTCGAACTGCGGCGCGGTCGGATAGGAGGTGTAGCGCGGCCCCGGCCGGTCGTAGCGGCGCAGGAGGTCGGCATCGAAGGCAAGTGCGGGGATCATGCGCGACAGGCTAGGCCGGCCGCCGGGGCGCCGCCTTGACCGAAGTCAACATCGCGCCGGCGCGGTCAGCCCAGCAGCCCGGCCGGGACCTGCAGCTCCACCGACAGCGCCAGGTGGTCCGAGCCCGCCGCCGGGACCGCCTCCATGCCCGCGCAGGCCAGCCCCTCGCCGAGCAGGATGTGGTCGATGGCGCGCTGCGGGCGCCAGCTCGGGAAGGTGTGCACGGTGCAGGCCGGCGGCTGCAGCCGCGTGCGCTGGAACAGCACCGACATCTCGGGTTGCTCCACGGTGCAGTTGAAGTCGCCCATCAGCACCGAATGCGGGTGGTCCTGCAGCAGTTCGCCGATGAAGGCCAGCTGCGAGCGACGCGAGCCGGCGCCCAGCGACAGGTGCGCCACCGCGATGGTGAGGCTGTCCGCGGCGCGGCCGAAGCGGGCGATGAGCACGCCGCGGCCGGAGATCCGCCCCGGGAGCGGGTGGTCCTCGACCTCGACCGGCTCGATCCGCGACAGCAGCGCGTTGGCGCTGGAGGCGACCTTGCCGACCCGGCGGTTGGGCTGGTGGCTCCAGAAATCGAAGCCGGCGCGTTCGGCGAGGTAGTGGGTCTGGTTGGTGAACCCGGACCGCCAACTGCCCGGGTCGCTTTCCTGCAGGCCGACGATGTCGTGCCGCGCCGCGAGGTCGGCGATCGCGTCCAGCGACGCGCGCTTGCCCAGCGGCAGCACGTGCGACCAGCTGCGGGTCGCGTACTCGGCGTAACTGCGGGTGGTGTTGCCGGCCTGGATGTTGGCGCTGAGCAACCGCAGCCGCCGCACGTCGGGTGCGGCGGCGATCCGGTCCACGGCTGCGTCCATGGCTGCCGACGACTCCATCACGACCGGTGCGCCGTGGATCAGCGCGCGCCGCCCTGGGCGGTTTCGTACGCGACGATCGCGTCGACGATGCGCATGCGGTCGGCCGGCGAGCGGCCGCCGATCACGCGGTACCTGCCGTTGACGATCAGGGACGGGGTGCTGTCCACCTGCTGCTGGCGGATGTACTGCGAGGCCTTGTTGAACTTGGCCATCACCGCGAAGCTCTTCATGTTCGCGGCGAACTGGGCCGGGTTCACGCCGCCCAGCGCGCCGTAGACCTTGGCGATGGCCTCGTCGCTGTCGTCGCCGCGCTCGCCCTGCAGCTTGTTCTCGAGGTGGATGGCGTTGTAGATGCCGGCGTGGGTTTTTTCCTCGATGCCCATGGTCTGCGCGGTGTAGAAGGCGCGGACGTACTGGTCCCACTTCGGGCCGAACGCGGCGGGCACGTAGGTGAAGCGGACGTTGGCGGGCTTGGTCTTCTCCCAGGTCGTCAGCCCCGGCTGGAACTGGAAGCAGGCCGGGCAGACGAAGTTGAAGACCTCGATCACCTCGACCTTGCCGTCGAGCGGGTCGAACGGCTGGCCGTTCTTGACCAGCGTGTAGTCGGTGCCGAGCTTGAGGCCGGGGATCGCCTCGCCCGAGGCCGACGGCGCGACCGGCGCCGCGGCGGGATCGGCGGACGCGGCCGGGGTCGCCGCGGCGGCATCGGGATTCGCGGCGGCCTGGGCCGCGGCCTCGGCGGCCTTCATCAGCGCGGCATCGTCGGCGGGTGCGGCGGCCGGCGCGGCAGTGGCCGCATCGGTTGCGGGCGTCGCATCGGCAGCCGGCTTGTCGCCACCGCAGGCGGTGAGCGCGAGGGCGGCCAGCAGGGCGAGGATCAGGGGGCTCTTCATCGGGGTGTTTCTCCAGTCGGGATCCGGGGCGGCCTCAGCGCGGCGCGGCGGCGGCGCGTTCCATGGCGATCAGCGCGTCGACCACCCGCATGCGGTCTTCCAGGCGCGGGCTGCGCACGACGTACTTGCCGTTGACCACGAGGGTCGGCGTGCCGCTGACGTGGTTGGCGACCATGAAGGCCTTGGCGCGGGCCATGCGGTCGGCGACGTCCTTCGACTGCATCAGCGTGGTCATCTTCGCGGGGTTCAGGCCGTGCTGGCCGAACCAGGTCGCCAGTTCGCCGACGCTGGCGTTGCTGCGCGGCAGCGCGCCTTCCTCGTGGATGGCGTCGAACAGCGGCTGGTGCACCGTCGGCACCGCCTTGGCGAGGTCGGCGGCGAAGAACGCCTTGGCGTAGGTGTCGTCGGGGTCGTAGGAGGCCGCGATGTAGACCAGGTCGACATCGGCCGGCTTGGTGCGCTTCCAGGCATCGACCATCGGCTGGAAGTGGGCGCAGTGCGGGCACCAGTAGGCGAAGACCTCCGCGACCTCGATGCGGCCGTCGGGCGCACGCTGCCAGCGCTGGCCTTCCTTCAGCACGTCGTAGTCGACCCCGGCCTGCGGCGGACCGGCCGGCGTCTGGGCGCAGGCGGTCAGGGGAAGGATCAGCAGCAGCAACCAGGCGAAGAAACGCGGCATCGACGGTGTCCCGGACGGATGGGGGGAAAGAAAAGGGCGGATCAGGAAAACAGAACGCCGGCCCAGAGCATGTCCGTGCCGGCGTTCGGGTTCAAGCGCGAGGACGGACCGGCCGTCGCGACCGTTCAGCCCTCGCCGCCGGCCTTCGCGGTCCCCGCGGCGCGCGGGTGCAGGCCCTGCATGTAGCTGGCGAGCGCCTGGATCTCCTCGTCGGTGAGCGGCGCGGCCACGCCGGCCATCACGGCGGGCAGGCTCTTGTCCTGGTCCGACACCTGCAGGGCGCGGTATTCCTGCAGCCGGCGCGCGGTGTACCAGGCCGACTGCCCGCCGACGTGCGGGTAGGCCGGGCCCGGATTGCCGGTACCGGCGGCGCCGTGGCAGGCCATGCAGGCCGGGACACCGCGGGCGGCGTCGCCGCCGCGGAAGATCTTCTGGCCGACTTCGTAGAACTTCATGCCGTTGTACGGGCTCTTCGGGTCGGCGATGACGGTGTCGTCGGCGATGCCGGCGCCCGAGGCCTTGGTGGCGAAGTAGGCGCCGATGTCGCGCATGTCCTGGGCGCTGAGCGCGGCCGCGAACGGCTGCATGATCGGGTTCACGCGCTGGCCGCTCTTGAACATCGTCAGCTGCTGGGCGATGTAGCGCTCGCTCTGGCCGGCCAGCCGCGGATAGGTGGCCGGGTCGGTCGAATTGCCGTCGAGGCCGTGGCAGGCGGCGCAGGCGCCGGCCTTGGTGGCGCCGGCCTGCGGGTCACCGCCGCTGGCCTTGGCCAGTTCCGCCGCCGCCGCCGCGGCATCCAGCGGCGCGGTCTCGACCGGCGCGGCATCGGGTGCGGGGGTGACGGTGGTCTGGGCGAGGGCGGCCGCCGCCACCGCGAAGACCGCGAGACCGGCGAGACCGTAGGCACGGGCGTGACGCATGCTCAACACTCCAAGAGACGGGGCGCGGGCCCGGCGGCTGCCGGTCGCGGGCCGAAACCGTGAAATTATCGTCGCGGCGCCGGGGTGGGTCAAACCGGGCCCGCGCGCCGGCCGTGCGATCCTATGCGCATGGCCACCCTCCCCAACCCCTTCGCCCGCGCCGACTACCTGCTCGCCGCGCACACGCCGCGCCAGCTGCCGCCCGACGACGGCGCCGAAGTCGCCTTCGCCGGCCGTTCCAACGCCGGCAAGTCCAGCGCGCTCAACGCCCTGTGCCAGCAGAACGCCCTCGCCCGCGTCTCCAAGACGCCGGGGCGCACCCAGCAGCTGGTGTTCTTCGGCCTGCCGCCGCACGAGGGCAGGTATCTCGTCGATCTCCCCGGCTACGGCTACGCCAAGGTCCCGAAGGACCTCCAGGCCCACTGGCAAGCCTTCATCGACCAGTACTTCCGCACCCGCCAGGCGCTCAAGGGCCTGGTCGTGGTGATGGACATCCGCCATCCGCTGAAGGACTACGACCGGCAGATCATCGGCTTCGCGGTCGAAAACGGCCTGCCCGTCCACGCCCTGCTGACCAAGGCCGACAAGCTCGGCCGCGGCGCCGCCGGCAACACCCTGCTGGCGGTGCGCCGGGACCTCGCCTCGGCGTTCGGCGACACCGTCAGCGCCCAGACCTTCTCGGCCGAGTCGAAGGCGGGCGTGGAGGAGCTGCGAAAGGTAGTGGCCGGATGGCTGGGGCTGTAGCGCGAGCGTTGCCGATGCCCGGCGCGGGCATGAAGATGGCCGGGCACGCCCGAGGGGACTATCTGATGATCCAGGCCGCACGTTGCCTGCTCTGCCTCGCCCTGCTGGCCGCGGTATCGCCCCGGGCACACGCCGACGCACCGGTCGCCACCGAGGCGACCCCGGCGGGCGACGCGCGGGAAACCGACCGCAGCCGTCGCCTCGGCGAGGCGGAACGGATGATCCGCGACGGCGACCCCGCAGGCGCCATCCCGCTGATCGACGCGGTTCTGGCCGACTACGCGCAGCAGTATCCCGAGGGCGACACCCGCTGGTACGTGGCGCGGACCTTGCCGGAGACGCTGGCCTACACCGCCCGCGCCGCCGCCTCGACCGAGGACGGGCACCACGGCGCCACCGTGCTCGACGTGGACTGGGCCGACGCCTACTTCCTGAAGGGCTACGCCCTGATCGAACTGAGCGCCGGCAGCGGCGCCTACAAGACCAACAAGGGCGGCACCCCCGAGAGCGATCCGGTCTACCTCGCCCGGGCGCGCGACACTCTGGAACGGGGCCTGTCGCTGGAGCCCTACCACGCGCAGATGTTGATCGAACTCGGCCATCTCCTGCAGGTGCAGCAGGACTGGAACGCGATGCTGCGTACCTTCACCGACGCCGAGACGGCGGCGGCCTTCGCCCCCGAGCAGGCGCAGGACCGCCTGTTCGGGCGCGCCAAGCGCGGCGTCGGCTATGCCCTGATCGAACTGGGCCGGCTCGACGAGGCCGAGGCCAAGTTCCGCGAATGCCTGCGCATCGACCCCGACGACGCCGGCGCGAAGAACGAACTGGAATACATCCGCCAGCTGCGCGAGAAGCGCTGAGGCGGAGGACGCGCCGCGGCGCGCTCAACCCCGCGATTCCGCCAGCGTCCGCAGCTACGCCGACTGCCTGCATGGCCGGCGTCCGGATACCGTCTCACCCTAGCTCGCGACCCGCAATCGCGGATCCATCCACGCCCGCAGCGCGTCGACCAGCGCGTTGATCAGCACGATCAGCGCGCCGACCACCAGCACCACGCCCAGCACCAGCGTGTAGTCGCGGTTGAGCGCGCCCTGGACGAAGAACCGGCCCATGCCGGGCACGCCGAACACCTGCTCCACCACCGCCGAGCCGGTCACGATGTTGATCAGCGCCGGCGACAGCCATGCCGCCACCGGCACCAGCGCCGGGCGCAGTGCGTGCGCGAACAGCAGCCGCGCTTCGGACAGGCCGCGGGCGCGGGCGGCGGCGAGGTATTCGGCGCCGAGCACGTCGAGCATCGAGGCGCGGGTGAGGCGCGCGCAGTAGGCGAGGTTGGGCAGCGCCAGCGCGATCGCCGGCAGCACGACGTTGTCCGCCTCGCCCCAGCCGCCGGCCGGCAGCCAGTGCAGGGTCACCGCGAACAGCAGCACCAGCAGCGGCGCGACCACGTATTTCGGTACCGCCAGGCCGAGGCCGGCCAGCAGCATCAGCCCGCGATCGGCCCACGAACCGGCCCGCAGCGCCGCCCACACGCCCAGCGGGATGCCCAGGCCGAGCGCCAGCAGCAGCGCCAGCGCGCCGTTGAGCGCCGACACCGGCAGCGCCTGCCCGATCAGCTGGTTGACGGTGTAGTCGGGATACTGGAACGACGGCCCGAGATCGCCGTGGGCCACGTCGCCCAGCCACGCGACGTACTGCGCCGGCAGCGGCCGGTCAAGTCGATAGCGCGCCTCGAGTGCGGCCTGCACTTCGGGCGGCGCCGCCTTCTCGGTGTCGAACGGCCCGCCGGGCGCCGCGCGCAGCAGCACGAAGCACAGCGTGGCCAGCAGCCACAGGGTCAGCAGCGCCTCGAGCGTCCGCGCGCCGAAACGCCGGAACCCGGCGACGGTCATCCGACCTGGACGTGGAACAGGCGGCCGATCAACGCCGCCGCGCCCATCGCCGCGACGCCCCAGAACGCGACGCGCAGCGCGCCGCGCGGGATCGAGGCGCCGCCGACCCAGGCCGCCAGGCCGCCCGACACCAGCAGCGCCAGCAGCGACACCCCCGCGGTGACCAGTTCGATACGCCCCGCCGGCGACAGCAGCACCGCGAGGATCGGCAGCAGCGCGCCGGCGGCGAACGCCGCCGCGGAAGCCATCGCCGCCTGCAGCGGCCGCGCGCGCAGCGCTTCGGTGATGCCCAGTTCGTCGCGCAGGTGCGAGGCGAGCGCGTCGTGCGAGGTCAGCTGCTTCGCGACCTGCGCCGCCAGTTCGGGCGTCAGGCCGCGGCCGATGTAGATGTGGGTGAGCTCGTGCAGTTCGTGCTCGGGCTCTTCGGCCAGCTCGCGCGTCTCCTTGGCGATGTCGGCGGCCTCGGTATCGGCCTGCGACTGCACCGAGACGTATTCGCCCGCCGCCATCGACATCGCGCCGGCCACGATCCCGGCGATGCCGCTGCCGAGCACCGCGCCCGGGCCCGCACCGGTGGCCGCGACGCCCACCACCAGGCCGGCGATCGAGATGATGCCGTCGTTGGCGCCGAGCACGGCCGCGCGCAGCCAGCCGACATGCTCGGTGCGATGGGTTTCCCGGTGGGTGCGGCGCATCGAGGTCTCCTGCGGTGGCTTGGCGGCGCGGTGTCGGCGCGACGATGGCGCAGTCCGCCGCATGCCGCGCAGTGTACTGCGATCGGTTCGCGCGTCGCCGCGGACGGTTCTCATTCCGGCGCGGCGCGCGCGGGGCTCACTCGCGCAGGCGCAGCCAGCGCGATGCGTGGTGATCGAGCGGATTCGCCTCGTAGTCCGCCACCCGCGGCGACACCAGATGCTTTGACGTGTAGAAGTACAGCGGCACCACGGCATGCGCGTGCAGCAGCCGGGTTTCGGCGGCGCGCAGCCAGGCTTCGCGCGAAGGCTCGCTGCGCGCGGCGTCGGCCTTCGCCATCAATGTCCGGAAATGCGCGTCGTCGTAGCCGGGCCAGTTCAGCGGACCGTCCTCGGCGAAACCGACCAGGAAGTTCCGCGCGTCGGCGACGTCGCCGATCCAGCCGCCGCGAAACACCTGGGTGATCGCGCGCTGGCGCCGGTTCTGCACGAACACCTTCCATTCCTCGTTGCGCAGCCGCACACGCACGCCCAGCGTCTCGCGCCACATCGCCGCCACCGCCAGCGCCAGCCGGCGATGCGGGGTCGAGGTGTTGTAACGCAGCTCGATCGTCAGCGGGTGCGCGTCGGAGTAGCCCGCGGCGCGGTACAGCGCCTTCGCCCGCGCCTCGCGTCGCGCCTGGTCCCACGTCGACCAGTACAGCGACGCCTGCGCGTAGCCCGGAATGCCCGGCGGCACGATGCCGTAGGCGGGGGTCTCGCCCAAGCCGGTGATCGAACGCGTCAGCCGGTCGCGATCCACCGCCAGCGACAGCGCCTCGCGCAGCCGCGGATCGTCGCGCAGCGGCGGCTTCGTGAGGTTCAGGCCCAGCCAGAACGCGCCGAGGTACGGCGCGATGCGCAGCCGCGCGCCGAAGCGTTCGCGCAACGCCGCCAGCGGCTGCGGCGGCACGGTCTCGGTGACGTCGAGATCGCCCGCGGCGAAGCGCTGCAGCTCGGCGGCCGCATCCTCGGTGACGTGGAAGCGCACCTGCGGGATGCGCACCGCTGCGGCGTCGTGGAAACGCGGATTCTTCTCGACCACGAGATTCGCCTGCGGTGTCCACGCCGCGAGCCGGTACGCACCGTTGCCGACGAGATGCCCCGGCCGCGTGTGCTGCGCGCCGTACCGCGCGACCGCCGGCAGGTACACCGGGAACGCGATCGGCAGCGTGAGCAGCGCTGGGAGGGCGACCGCGCGCGTGGTGCGGAAACGCACGGTGCGCACGTCGGGCGCATCGATGCCCAGCGTCTGCGGCGGGGCGCGCCCGGCCTGCACGTCCTTCGCGCCGACCAGCGCGTCGAACTGCTCGGCGAACGGCGCCGCGGTCTCCGGCGCGAACGCGCGGCGGAAGCTGGCGACGATCTGCGGCGCGTCCAGCGGCTCGCCGTTGCTCCAGCGCAGCCCCGCGCGCAGGTGGAACGTCCACGTGCGGCCGTCGGCGGAGGTATCCCAGCGCTCGGCCATGCCGGGGATCAGGCGACCCGCGGCATCCTCGGTCACCAGGCCTTCGTACAGATCGCGCAGGATGTTGCCGCAGGCGACCTCCTGGCAGCGATGCGCATCCAGCGTCGCTGGCTCCGGGCCGTTCCCTCGCTCGAGACGCGCGACCGGCCCCTGCGCCACGGCGTCGATGGAACACAGACAGAGCAGCAGGGCGACAATGCGCATGGGGCGGCGGGCACCGGGACGGCTATAGTGCGGGACCTTGCGATGGTAGGGCACCGGCCCCATCTCGCGCATCCGCCGTGCAACAGACGCCGCCTCCGGCGCCTCCCTTGCGGGTCACCTTCCGGAAGTCGCGATGTCCAGTCCCAGCCATGTCGCCGATACGCCCATCACCGACCGCGACCAGCTGGTGGCGTCGATCGCCTCCGGCGAGAAGCCGAAGGACGCCTGGCGCATCGGCACCGAGCACGAGAAGTTCGGCTTCCGCCTCGACGACCTGCGTCCGCCGACGTTCGACGGCGAGCGCGGCATCGAGGCGCTGCTCGTTGGCCTGACCCGGTTCGGCTGGGAGGCCGTGCAGGAACACGGCCATACCATCGCGCTGGTCCGCGACGGCGCCTCGGTGACGCTCGAACCCGCCGGCCAGCTGGAACTCTCCGGCGCGCCGCTGGAGACCATCCACGACACCTGCGTCGAGGTCGGTTCCCATCTCGAGGAAGTGAAGGCGGTCGCGGACGAACTCGGCCTCGGCTTCCTTGGCATGGGCTTCCAGCCGAAATGGCGGCGCGACGAGATGCCGTGGATGCCGAAGGGCCGCTACAGGATCATGCGCGCCTACATGCCGAAGGTGGGTGGCCTCGGCCTCGACATGATGACGCGCACGTGCACCGTGCAGGTCAACCTCGACTACGCGAGCGAGGCCGACATGGTGAAGAAGTTCCGCGTCTCGCTGGCGCTGCAGCCGATCGCCACCGCGCTGTTCGCCGATTCGCCATTCACCGAAGGCAAGCCCAACGGCTACCAGAGCTACCGCTCGCACATCTGGACCGACACCGATCCCGACCGCACCGGCATGCTCGACTTCGTGTTCGACGACGGCTTCGGCTACGAGCGCTACGTCGACTACCTGCTCGACGTGCCGATGTACTTCTCCTACCGCGACGGCGAGTACGTCGATGCCAGCGGCCAGAGCTTCCGCGACTTCCTCGCGGGCAAGCTGCCCGCCCTGCCCGGCGCACTGCCGACCCTGCGCGACTGGTCGGACCACACGACCACCGCCTTCCCGGAAGTGCGGCTGAAGAAATACCTCGAGATGCGCGGCGCCGACAGCGGCCCGTGGAACCGCATCTGCGCGCTGCCGGCGTTCTGGGTCGGCCTGCTGTACGACGACACTGCGCTCGACGCCGCCTGGGACCTGGTCAAGGACTTCAGCCTCGCGGAGCGCCACGCGCTGCGCGACGGCGTGCCGAAGCACGCGCTGAAACTGCCGTTCCGCGGCGGCACCGCCCGCGACCTCGCGCACGAAGCGCTGAAGATCGCGGCCGAAGGCCTGCGCCGCCGCGCACGCCTCAACGGCAAGGGCGTCGACGAATCCCGCTTCCTCGACCCACTGATCGAAGTCGTCGAGGCGAACGAGACAGCCGCCGAGCGCAAGCTCGCGCTCTACCGCGGCGCCTGGGGCGGCGACATCGACCGCGTATTCCGCGAGTTCGCGTACTGAAGGAATTGTCGCCCACGATTTGTCCGCGGGGACTTGCCTCCGGGGAGACGTACATCGAGGACGAGCGCAGCTTCGATCGGCGAATGACTGTGGGGTCGCGACTCACGTCGCTCCTACGAAGAGCGGGCATGCCTGTTCTGTAGGCGCGACGTGTCCCCTCCGCCCTGCGGGTGCTAGTTTTTTGGTTGGTTCCGGTGCCCCCCCCGACCCGGAAGCGTGTCCAGCGACCGTATCACCCCCAGTCGCCCGCGATGTCCCACGCGCAATACCAGTACGGATACGCCTGCACTCGCTCCTCCAGCCCCGCCCGCACGGGATTGTTCAGCAGATAGCGCGCCACCTCGCGTCGGTCCTCCTCGGCGCGCAACGCACGATCGTGGTACGCCGGCGCCCAGAGCGGCGGTTCGTCGATGTCGACACGGCGGGCGACGCCGCTCGTCACCGCTTTCACCCGCTGCATCAATCGTCCGAGTGATCGATCACTCCCGAGTTCGACGAGCAGATGGGCATGATCGGGCATCAGGACCCAACACAGGGGGATGGACCGTCCCCACAGTGCGGTGCTCTCGAGCGTTGACGCGACCGCGGACGCGATCGGCCCGGGCACGAACCGTCGCTCGCGGTCCGCGCAGACGACGGTGATGAAGTAGAGACCACCGGGGACGGAGTGGCGTCCGCGGCGGAGTGCGCGATGCCCAGAAGGCGGTGGCAGGCTGGTCATGACGGCAATGTGGCGGGGCGGGAGAGGCATCGGTATCGGAAAGAGCCGCGTCGGGGCGTGTGAAATTTCCGATGGGACGCGGGGTCGCGACTCACGTCGCTCCTACAGAACAGGCATGCCCGCTCTTCGTAGGAGCGACGTGAGTCGCGACCCGGAAGCCCGTCCGGCACGCGACCGCTGCTTCCGACGCCCTACCGTCCTGCACACGAATACATCGCCGCGGCCACCCCGCTTTGTGTACTCTCGGAGGTTCGCACCCCCACTGCGAGCCCCACGATGCGTATCCGCGAGACTCTCGAATTCGCCGGGACCGACACCCTGCTGCGCGACGACGTGCGCCGGCTGGGCGCGATGGTCGGCGAGATGCTGGCCGAACAGGTGTCGGCCGATCTGCTCGAACAGGTCGAATCCGTCCGCCGCGCCGCGATCGCCCGCCGCGAGCAGGGCGAAGGAATCGACGCCCTCGCCGACCGGCTCGCCGCCGTCCCGCTGACCGATGCCGCGGCGCTGGTCCGCGCCTTCACCGCCTATTTCGGTGCAGTGAACCTTGCGGAACGCGTGCATCGCATCCGCCGCCGCCGCGACTACCAGCGCCACACCGACGCCCCGCAGCCCGGCGGGCTGTGCGCGGTGCTGCGCTCGCTGCGCGACGACGGCGTGACGCTGGACGACCTGCAGGCGCTGCTGCCGCGATTGCGGATCGAGCCGGTGTTCACCGCGCACCCGACCGAGGCCATGCGTCGCGCGCTGCTGCTGAAGGAACGCACGATCGTCGAGCGCCTGATCGCCGACATCGATCGCCAGCGCACGCCGGCCGAACGCGGTGCCGACACCGCACGCATCCGCCAGGCGCTGACCGCGACCTGGCAGACCGCCGACGCGCCGCCGCAGCGGCCGACGGTGGCCGACGAGGTCGACCACATCGGCTTCTACCTGCATTCGGTGCTGTTCCGCGCGCTGCCGGTGTTCTACGAAGCGTTCGCCGAGGCGATCGAAACGGTCTACGGCGAACGCCTCGAGCTGCCGCCGCTGTTGCGCTTCGGCACCTGGGTCGGCGGCGACATGGACGGCAACCCGAACGTCGGCGCCGACACCATCCGCGCAGCGCTGTCCGCACAGCGCACGAGCGTGCTGCACAGCCATCGCGCCGACCTGCAGGCGCTGGCCGAGATCCTCACCCAGAGTCGCGGCCGGATCGGCGTCGACGACGCGGTCGAGGCGCGGATCGCCGCGTACACGGCCTTGCTGCCCGAGGTCGCGTCGCGGCTGAGCCCGCGGCTCACCGACATGCCCTACCGGCAGTTGATCAACCTGATGCGCGGCCGTCTCGCGGCGGCGCTCTCGGGCGAAGCCGGCGCCTACACGACGGTCGACGAACTCGTCGCCGACCTGCACACGATCGACGCCAGCCTGCGCCATCATCGCGGCGAGCATGCCGGCCGGTTCGCGCTGCAGCGCGTGCTGTGGCGTGTGCGTACCTTCGGTTTCCACCTCGCCACGCTCGACCTGCGCCAGGATTCCGGCACCCACGACGCCGCACTGGCGGCGCTGCTGCACGACGACGCCTGGGCCGCGCGTCCGGTCGCCGAACGCGTCGACCGCCTGCATGCGCTCATCGCCGATCCGGCCATCGCCGATGCTGATGCCACCGGCGCGCAACCGACACTGGCGGTACTGCGCACGGTGCGCGAGCTGCGCGTCAGCCACGGCGCGCATGCGTTCGGGCCCTACATCATCAGCATGAGCCGCAGTGCCGCCGACGCGCTGGCGGTGCTGGCGCTGGCGCGGGTCGCCGGCTGCGTCGAGGACGGCCAGGTGCCGCTCGACGTCGCGCCGCTGTTCGAGACCATCGACGACCTGCGCGCCGCGCCGGAGGTGATGCGCGCGCTGTTCGATGATCCCGTGTACCGCCGCCATCTCGACGCCCGCGGCGGGCAGCAGACGGTGATGCTCGGCTATTCCGACAGCGCGAAGGACGGCGGCCTACTGGCCTCGCGCTGGTCGCTGCAGCGCACCCAGGTCGAGTTGCACGAGTTGTCGCAGCAGGCCGGCGTGCGCATCGTGTTCTTCCACGGCCGCGGCGGCTCGGTCAGTCGCGGCGGCGGCAAGACCGAGCGCGCGATCATCGCCGCGCCGCGCGGCACGGTCGACGGCGTGCTGCGGGTGACCGAGCAGGGCGAGGTGATCCACCGCAAGTACGGCATCCGCGCGCTGGCGCTGCGCAACCTGGAACAGGCGACCGGCGCGGTGCTGCGCGCCAGCCTGCGCCCGCGCCCGCCCGAGCCGCGCGAAGACCGCTGGCGTGCGATCGCGGCCGAACTCGCGCAGGTGTCGCGCGCGCACTACCGCGCGCTGGTGCACGAGCGCGACGACTTCCCGGCGTATTTCCGTACGGCGACGCCGATCGACGTGATCGAACGCCTGCGCTTGGGCTCGCGGCCGTCGAAGCGGCGCGAGGGCGGCATCGAGGCGCTGCGTGCGATCCCGTGGGTGTTCGCCTGGTCACAGAACCGCAGCGGCCTGACCGGCTGGTACGGCGTCGGCACCGCACTGGCCCATGGCATCGAGACGCATGGCCGCGAGACGCTCGCCGACATGGCCCGAGACTGGCCGTTCTTCGCGGCGATGCTGGACGATCTCGAGATGCTGCTGGCGAAGTCCGACCTCGCCATCTTCGAGCGTTATTCGCAGCTCGCCGGCGTGCAGCACGACGCATTCTTCCCCGGCATCGCCGAGGAGTTCGAGCGCACCGTCGACACCCTGCTCGCACTGCGCGATCGCCCGCAGCTGCTGCAGGACGACTACCGCCTGCGGCTGTCGATCCGCCTGCGCAATCCCTACGTCGATCCGATCAGTCTGCTGCAGGTGGAACTGCTTCGCCGCTGGCGCGACGCCGGCCGTGAGGAAGGTCCGCTGCTCGAAGCGCTGGTGACCACGATCAACGGCATCGCGGCGGGCATCCAGAACACCGGCTGATGCACGTCCTGGTCGTTGGCGCGGCGCACGCGGCGCCGCGCCGGCCTTGCCTCACGTGACCGAGACCTCCTGCCTGCGGCGTTCGGCACGCAGTTCCAGCCATTCGTACAGCACCGGCAGCAGCACCAGCGTCAGCAGCGTGGCGCTGATCAGGCCGCCCACCACCACCGTCGCCAGCGGCCGCTGGGTCTCGGCACCGACACCGCGCGACAGCAGCATCGGCACCAGGCCGAGGATCGCCACGCTCGCGGTCATCAGCACCGGTCGCAGGCGCAGCGCCGTGCCCTGCTCGACCGCCTCGCGCACCGACAGGCCCTTGGCCCGCAGTTCGTTGAGGAAGCTCACCAGCACGATGCCGTTGAGCATCGCAACGCCGAACACGGCGATGAAGCCGATCGCCGACGGCACCGACAGGTATTGCCCGGTGACGAACAGCGCGAACAGGCCGCCGATGGTGGCGAACGGCACGTTGGCGATGATCAGCGTGGCGTACTTCACCGAGTTGAACGCGGTGTACAGCAGCACGAAGATCACGAAGATGGTCACCGGCACGATCACCGCCAGCCGAGCCAGCGCCCGCTGCTGGTTCTCGAACGCACCGCCCCATTCGACCCAGTAGCCGGGCGGCAACGCGACCTCGCGGCGCAGTGCCGCATTCGCATCGCGCACGAAACCGTCGACGTCGCGCCCGCGCACGTCCATCTGGATCACCGCATGGCGCTGCAACTGCTCGCGACGCACGAACGAGTAGCCTTCGGCGACGTCGACATCCGCCACTTCCGACAGCGGGATCACCGCGCCCCCCGCGGTGCGCAGCGGAATGCGCCGCAGCACCTCGACCGACGCACGATCGCGATCGTCCAGCCGCACCGCGATGTCGAAGCGGCGCACACCGTCGAGCAGCACGCTCACCGGCTCGCCGCCCAGGCCGTTGCGCACGATCGTGAGCACCTCTTCGGCGTTCATGCCGTGGCGCGCCAGTTCGTCGCGATCGACCGCGATGCGGATCTGCGGCTTGCCGACGTTGGCCTCCAGCGAGAGATCGGCCACGCCCGGCACCTGGCCGAGCACGGTCTTGATCCGGCCGCTGAGCCGGTCCAGCTGCGCGAGGTCCTGGCCGTACAGCTTCAGCGCCAGCGTCGCGCGCACGCCGGAGATCAGCTCCTCCACGCGCATCTGGATCGGCTGGGTATAGCCGGGCACGACGTTCGGCACGACCTGCTCCAGCGTTTCCTGCATCGCCTCTTCGAGTCCTTTCAGATCACGTCCGGTCGTCCACGTGTCCTGCGGCTTCAGCGCGGTGTAGATCTCCATGTAGTTCACGTCGGCGGTCTCGCCCTTCTCGGCGCGGCCGATCATCGCGAGCGTGGTCTCGACTTCCGGGAATTTCCGGAAGGCCTGCGCGATGGTCCGGCTGGTGCGGATCGATTCGTCCAGAGAGGTCGACGGGATGCCGGTGACGCGCCACATGATCGAGCCTTCCTGCAGCTGCGGCATGAATTCCTTGCCCAGGAACGGGAACAGCGCGAGGCTCGCCGCCAGCGCGGCGACCGCGGCGACCACCACCGTCTTCTTCCGCGCCAGCGCCAGCGCCAGCAGCGGCCGGTAGGCGCGCTTGAGCCGCGCGACCAGCCATGTGTCGCGCTCTTCCCGCGGCTTGAGGATCAGAGACGCCAGCACCGGGATCAGGGTCAGGCTGAGCAGCAGCGAGCCGGCCATCGCGAAGGCGATGTTGAAGGCCATCGGCTTGAACATCTTGCCTTCCAGCCCTTCCAGCGAGAACAACGGCAGGAACACGACGATGATGATCAGGATCGCGAAGGCGACCGGATTGGCGACCTCGCGTGCCGCCGCCAGCACCGCGGACACGCGGTCGACGACGTCGCCGTGCGCCTTGCGTTCGGCCATGATCCGGAACGCGTTTTCCACCATCACCACCGCGCCGTCGACCATCATGCCGATGCCGATCGCCAGCCCCGCGAGCGACATCAGGTTCGCCGACAGGCCGAACTGCCCCATGCCGATGAAGGCGATCAGCATCGCCAGCGGCAGGGTGACGATGACCACGAGCGCCGAGCGCAGTTCGCC
This sequence comes from Lysobacteraceae bacterium, assembly GCA_044227145.1. Lineage (GTDB taxonomy): Bacteria > Pseudomonadota > Gammaproteobacteria > Xanthomonadales > Xanthomonadaceae > Lysobacter_I. Next base: position 16,284 of record JBGAFR010000024.1, on the reverse strand, counting down.
GAGGAACAGGAACAGGATCACCGCGACCAGCAGCGAGCCCTCGACCAGCGCGCGCACGGCGGTGCCGACGGCCTGGTCGACGAGCCCGGTGCGGGCGTAGACCGGCTTCAGCACCATCGTCTGCGGCAGCGCCGCGCGGACCACGTCGAGCTTCGCCTCGATCGCCTCGACCACGTCCTTCGCGTTCTCGCCGATGCGCGCCAGCGCCATGCCCAGCACGACTTCCTCGCCGTCGCGGGTCACGGCGCCGAAACGGGGCGCCGGCGCCTCGGTCACGGTCGCGACATCGCGCACGTAGACCGGCACGCCGTCCTCGGACTTGAGCACGATCGCGCCGATGTCCGTGGCCGAACGCAGCAGGCCGATGCCGCGCACGAGGAACTGCTCGCGGCCGACGTCCATGACGTTGCCGCCGACCTGGCCGTTGTTCGCGGGGATCGCCGCGATGAGGTCGCCGAAACCGAGGCCACGGGCGTACAGCCGCTGCGGATCGACGCGCACCTGGAACTCGCGCTCACCGCCGCCCCACGAAGTCACGTCGTCGACGCCCGGCGCGGTGCGCAGGATCAACCGCACCGTCCACTCCTGCCACGTACGCAGGTCCATGTCGGAGACCTGCTCGCGGGTCACGCCCGGCGCGCGCTCGACGGTGTACCAGTACACCTGTCCGAGGCCGGAGGTGTTCGGCCCCATGCTCGGCTTGCCGTAGCCTTCGGGCAGGCGATCGCCGATTTCCTGCAGGCGTTCGTTGACCAGCTGGCGCGCGAAGTAGGTGTCCATGTCGTCCTCGAAATAGACGGCGACATACGACAGCCCGAACAGACTGACCGAACGGATCTCCTGCACCTTGGGGAGGCCGGCCAGCGCCGATTCCACCGGCGTGGTCAGCAGCTGCTCCACGTCCTCGGCGGCGAGCCCCGGCGATTCGGTGTAGACGTTCACCTGGCTCGGGGTGACATCCGGGAAGGCATCGATTGGCACGTTTCCCACGGCGCGGAAGCCGAGGAAGGCGACCACCGCAAACAGGATGAGCACCAGCACGCGGTAGCGCAGCGACGCTTCGACGAGGCGGTTCAGCATGGCGCACCTCCGTCGGCGATGCGGGCCCGGATGCGCATGCGGTCGATGTGCATGACTTCAATGTCCATGACCTTCTCCCAATTGCGCCTTGAGCAATTGCGCCTTCAGCGCGAACGCGCCCTCGACGACCACGGTGTCGCCGGCAGCGAGGCCTTCCTCGATCGTGGTGGCGTCGCCGATCGTCGGCCCGGTGCGCACCGGCACCGCGGTCAGCACGTCGCCGTCGCCGCGGCGGAACACCACCGTGTCGCCCTCGAACTGCACCAGCGCGGTGGTCGGCACCGCCAGCGGCGCGATGCCGCCCGCGCCCGGCGCGGCGTCGAGGTAGACGTCGACGAAGTCGCCGCCGTGCAGGCGGTCGCCGGGGTTCGGCACCTCGATGCGGACCACCGCGTTGCGCGTGGTTTCGGACGTGCGGTGCGCGGCGCGCATCACCTTGCCGGCGAGGCGTTCGCTACCGGCGACGACCGTGGCGGTGCCGCCGGCCGCGACCCGCGGCACGCTGCCGGCCGGCAGCTTGGCGTCGATCCAGACCACCGATTCGTCGACGAGTCGGAAGAGCGCGCGGCCGGGCTCGATGCGTTCGCCGACCACGAAGTCGTCCTCGGTGATGCGTCCTGCGTGCGGCGCGGTGAGCGTGAACGTGCCGTCGAGGCCGCCCGACGCCGTTCCCGGCAGCCCGTAGGCACGCGCCTTGGCGCGCGCGCGATCCACCGCCACCCGTGCCTCGGCGATGCGGCGGCCGGAAACGGCCTCGCGACCGAGCGCGGACACGCGCTCCCACTCCTGCTCGGCGATGCGCAGGTCGGCCTGCGCATCGGAGACCTCGACGCTGGCCAGCGTCGCCAGCGGCGCGCCGGCGCGCACGTCGTCGCCGAGCCTCGCATGCCGACGCACAACCAGCGCTTCGACGCGCGGCGTGATCAGCGTGGTGCCGTAGGCGCTGTCGAGCACCTCGCCCGGCGCGCGCAGTCGTTCGCCGGCCACGGTCGGCTTCAGCACTTCAAGGCGCACGCCCGCGGCCCGCAGCGCCGCGTCGTCCATCTCCAGCGTGCGGGCTTCCTGCGGTTCGTCGCCAGCTTCGGCGTGGTCGCCGTCGGCGGCGGCCTGGCCGCTTTCCGTCGCCTTCGCGGCAGTGGAAGGCGGCGCAGCCTTCGCCTCGGGTTCGGTCGCGTCGGTGCAGGCGCTCAGGACGAGCAGCAACGCGAGCAGCAGTACGGCGGCGGGTGCCGCGGCGAACACGGCGGGAATCCGGATCTTCGGCATCGAAAGCGTTCTCATGGCATGGCCTCCAATCCGGTCCACGCCTCGAGGCGGCCGGTGGCGGCGAGGGAATCGGTCCAGGTGCGCCACAGGCGCGCCTGCAGTTCGGCCCCGGCGAGGCGGGTGTCCGTGGTCTGCTTCAGTTGCAGAAGGGTGTCGGCGGTCGACAGTTCGCCTTCGCGCCACAGGCGCTCCAGCAGCGCCGTGCGCCGCGACACGTCGGTGCCGCGGCTGGCGCGCCAGCCCGCCCAGGCCGTGCGCGCGGCGGCGTAACTGTCGACGGCGCGGCGACGGTCCGCCTCCAGCGCCAGGCGCACGCGCGACTGCTCGGCCCGCGCGGCGTCGGCCTCCGCTTCCGCGGCCACGACTTCGGCGCGGTACGCATTGCGCACGAACAGCGGCACGGTGACGGTCACGCCGAAGACGGTATCGTCGGGACCGCCGAGGTCGTAGCGCTTGCGGCCGCCGTACGCGCCCAGCACGGGATCGGCGATGCGATCGCGGCGGACGCCGACGACTTCACGCTCGGCGACGACGGTCGCGGCCTGCGCGAGCTGCCAGTCCGGCAGGGCCTCCACGTCGCCGTCGATCGCGGACGCCGGCGGCAGGCCGTCGGTCGACAGGCCGTTTGTTGGCAGGTCGACATCGCTCTCCGGCTGACCGCCGACGCTGCGGAATCGCGCCTCGGCCTCGGCCTGCTCGGCCAGCAGCTGCGACTGCTCGGCGCCGGCCTCGTCGCGTGCCAGCAGCGCGAGGTCGCGCTCAAGGCCGGAGATGTCGCCGGCAGCGAACTGGCGCTCGGCCAGACCGGCGAAGCGCGTGGTCAGCGCCAGTCGCTCCGCGCCGGCGGCGACACGTTCACGCGCGGCGCGCGTGTCGGCCCAGCCTGCCAGCCACGTGCTCACGAACGTGCGGCGACGCACGCGGGCCTCGGCCTCGGCGAGATCGACCCGGGCCTCGGCGATGTCGCGGCGGGCGCCGCGCTTGTCGGCGATGTCCAGCGCCATGCGCAGGCCGACGCTGGTGGTGGTCTCGGCACCGCCGTCCTCGCGGGCGACGTCGATCTCGGGGTTGTACAGCGGCCGGCCCCCGGCCTCGCGCCGGGCGCGCCACGCGGCGAGCCGCGCCTCGACGGCGCGCTGCTCGGGATGCGCGCGCCATGCGGCCGCGATCGCCGCACGCAGCGGCAGCGGCGCAGGCGCGAGCACGCCGGGATCGGCCGCCCGCGCGGATGCGGATGCGGCCCCGGACGATGGGGGATCGGAAGGAATCGAAAACGGTGACGCCGCGGCGCAGGCCGACGTCGCGAACACGCACGCGACGACGACCATGGCCGCATGGCGCGCGACGACGGGTCGTCGCGACGGATGCAGGCCTTGCATGGAAGGATCCTCTGGGTGGACGGACGCCCGCGGCCTCGGGCCGCGGGAGCAGGCGCGTCACTCAGACGATCGGCGGGCGGAGCGTTTCGCTCGGGGCAGCGGGCGGCGGCGGTGGCGACCGATACGCGACGCGATCGCGGGCCGACTTATCCGGCATGATCGCCAGCCGCGCCGGCAGGGCGGACGCCTGATGGCATCCGCAATCGGTGCAGACCGCGGCGGAGGGCAGCGCGGGTGCCGTGTGATCGCCGGCCTCGAGCGCCTGCACGACGGCGGCATGGTCGTCGGCACCGCCGACGGAGGCGTAGTCGTGGGCCACGCAGGCAGTGGTCGAAGCGAGCTTCATCGCGAACACCAGCAGCACGAGCGCCGCCAGCCGCGCGGAGCGGCGCAGGCGGTCGAGCACGCGGCTGCGGGAACGGTGAGGCATGCGCGCAAGGTAGCCGCTCGGGGCGGTGTTATGAAATCGCATTCGCATCGCCGCGCGGCGTACGAGCCTTCCGACGGAATCCCTACCTGACCTTCGGACCATTGGCTGCCCACACGGCCCGGTGCGAGACTCCGGCGATGCGCCGACCTGCCGCCGCCCTGCTCTGCCTCGCCCTCGCCTCCGCGGCGCACGCCGCCGAGCGCCGCGTCGAGATCGCCTTCGTCGGCGACATCATGGTCGCGGAGACGCCGGGCGAACTGATCGCCCGCGGCACCGATCCGTTCGCGCGGATGGCCGCCTGGCTCAAGCGCGCGGACCTGCGTGTCGGCAACCTCGAATGCGTGGTCGCCACCGGCGGCACCGCACTGGACAAGCCCTATACCTTCCGCGCCGACCCGCGCACGCTGCCTGTGCTGGCGCGACATTTCGACGGCTTCACCGTGGCCAACAACCACTCCGGCGATTTCGGCGAGGCCGCGTTCGCCGAACAGCTGGCGCTGATGCGCCAGGCCGGCATGCCCTGGTTCGGCGGCGGCGACGATCTCGAAGCCGCGCACCGGCCGTGGATCGTCGAACGCAACGGCCTGCGCATCGCGTTCCTCGGCTACGTCGAGTTCAAGCCGCGGTCGTTCGAGGCCGGCGTCGGCCGTCCCGGCGTGGCCTGGAGCAGCGAGGACGAACAGGTGCTCGCGGACATCGCCGCGGCGCGCACGCAGTCCCACGCCGACCTCGTCATCCCGTTCATGCACTGGGGCTGGGAGGAAGAAGGTGCGCCCAGCGCGCGCCAGCGCGCGTTCGCCCGGGCAATGCTCGACGCGGGCGCGGACATGGTGGTCGGCGCGCACCCGCACGTCACGCAGGGCGCGGACCTCCACGACGGCAAGCCGATCGTCTACAGCCTCGGCAATTTCCTGTTCAACGGCTTCGACACCGAGGCCACACGCACCGGTTGGACGCTGGAGGCGACGCTCGACGCGCGCGGCGTGGCCGCGTGGCGCACGCGCGTGGTGCGGCTGGACGACGACGGCGTGCCGCATCCCGATCCCACCGCAGAAAGCCCCTGCGGGCGTCGCGGCGACACGCAACCGAGGCTGTGCCATGGCCCGTGATCGCCGACTCCCCGCGCTCGCCATGACGACGCTGCTCGCCTGCACCGCGCAGGCGCATGCCGACAGCGTGCGCTGCCACATCGTCTACGGCGGCGAGGACTTCACCGTCGACGCCACGCCGACCACCGCGCCGTATCGCGTCGCCGGACAGAAGATCGGCCGTTACTTCGAATTCCGCGCGGTGTACGTGCCCGCCACCGAGCCGGCCGCGGCGATCAACCTCTACGTGTCCGGCGTCGCCACCGGCGATGCGGTGCCGATCCACCAGCTGAAGTTCCGGCCGCCGTTCCCCGCCAACGGCACCGACCATGGCTTCACCGGGCTGCACTTCGTCTACGAGCCCACCAAGGGCAGCGAACTGCAGTACTGGTGCGAACGCCTGCCCTGAGGCAACGGCCGCCGTGATGGACGCCGGACGGCACCGGATCGCGGCCGCCGCCCGGCGCGCATGCCTCAGAGGATGTTGAGCGTGTCGATCATCGTGTTGAACGGCGAGTTGATCGACGTGGTCTGGTACGAGAACGTGCCGCCCTGGTAGCCGTCGACGTTCCAGTAGCGCGTGTACCCGACGATGGTCTGGCCGGGGCTGCACGGGGTCAGGAAGTTGCTGCCGCAGAACGCGATGGTCTGGTAGTTCGCGGTCGACGGCAGCGTGGTGCCGTTGATCTTCGCGATGCGGACGGTGCCGTAGCCGACTTCCACCGTCAGCACGCGCAGCTGCGCGCCGCCATGGTCCAGCGTGGTCGAGGCCATGGCGTCGGAGATCGGCTCCCAGCCCTGGTTCGACGAACCGACGTAGCGCACCTGGACGTACGACAGCGGCGGCGCGGGCGCGGCAGCGACGGTGGCGGTCGCCAGCATCGCGAGGCTGGTCAAGGCCAGCATGGCTTTCTTCTTCATGGAAACCCTCCTTGGGTCGTGTGGACGTCGCACGGGAAAGCGCGTCATGCGGCGTGCTCCCTCCGCCGCGCTTCCTCCGCCGTGGCCCCGACGGGACCGACGCGCAGGGTCGCAGCCCCCGACCGCGGACGGCATCCCGCAGATGCGGGATCGCGACGCGCCGACGTGGAGCCGCCCCATGCCGTCGCGCCCGGCGGAGTGGCACCTGCGATGGACGCGCCTCGCGGAAGGGATATACTCCCCCCCACTATGCCGTACACTCCCGCCGAGAAGAAAAAGGCGCTCACCCGCCTGCGCCGCATCCAGGGCCAGACCGAGGCGCTGGAGCGCGCGCTCGAAGCCGGCAGCGACTGCGGCGCGGTACTGCAGCAGCTCGCGGCGATCCGCGGCGCGGTGAACGGGCTGATGGCCGAAGTCCTCGAAAGCCACCTGCGCGAGGAGTTCGGCGAACTCGCCGACAACGACACCGGCATCCGGCAGGCGATCACGCTGGTCCGGTCCTACCTCAAATGACCACCCGACACACGACCACCCAAGGAGTCACGCCATGAAATCCCGCGCCGCCGTCGCCTTCGGGCCCGGCCAGCCGCTGCAGATCGTCGAACTCGACGTCGCCCCGCCGAAGGCCGGCGAAGTGCTGGTGAAGATCACCCACACCGGCGTCTGCCACACCGACGCCTTCACGCTGAGCGGCGACGACCCGGAAGGCCTGTTTCCCTGCGTGCTGGGCCACGAGGGCGCGGGCGTGGTGGTCGAGGTCGGCGAAGGCGTGACCAGCGTGAAGCCGGGCGACCACGTGATCCCGCTGTACACCGCCGAATGCGGCGAATGCCTGTTCTGCAAGAGCGGCAAGACCAACCTGTGCGTGGCGGTGCGCGCGACCCAGGGCAAGGGCGTGATGCCCGACGGCACGTCGCGGTTCTCGTACGACGACCAGCCGGTGTACCACTACATGGGCTGCTCGACCTTCAGCGAGTACACCATTGTCGCCGAGGTCTCGCTGGCGAAGATCAACCCCGAGGCCAACCACGAGCACGTCTGTCTGCTCGGCTGCGGCGTGACCACCGGCATCGGCGCCGTCCACAACACCGCGAAGGTGCAGACGGGCGACAGTGTGGCGGTGTTCGGCCTCGGCGGAATTGGCCTGGCGGTGATCCAGGGCGCGCGCCAGGCGCAGGCCGGGCGGATCATCGCGATCGACACCAACCCGGCGAAGTTCGACCTGGCGCGCTCGATGGGCGCCACCGACTGCGTCAACCCGAAGGACCACGACAAGCCGATCCAGCAGGTGATCGTGGAGATGACCGGCTGGGGCGTGGACCACAGCTTCGAGTGCATCGGCAACGTCAACGTCATGCGCGCGGCGCTGGAATGCGCGCACCGCGGCTGGGGCCAGTCGGTGATCATCGGCGTCGCCGGCGCGGGGCAGGAGATCAGCACCCGGCCGTTCCAGCTGGTGACTGGCCGGACCTGGAAGGGAACTGCGTTCGGGGGAGTGAAGGGGCGTACGCAACTGCCGGGGATGGTCGAACAGGCGATGCGGGGCGAGATCGAACTCGACCCGTTCGTGACCCACACCCTGCCGCTGGACCGGATCAACGAGGCCTTCGACCTCATGCACGAAGGCAAGTCGATCCGGACGGTGATCCACTACTGACCCCATCCGCGGCGGGGGGCCGCGCGATCCGCGCACCCTCCGCGAACGTCACGGCAGCACCGGAGATCGCCGCTTGAGTCTGGAACGCATCGAACATCGCGCCTGCTTCGGCGGCTGGCAGGACGTCTACCGCCACCATTCCGATGCGCTGGAGTGCGCGATGCAGGCGGCGGTGTACCTGCCGCCGCAGGCCGAGCAGCGGCGCTGCCCGGTGCTGTACTGGCTGTCGGGCCTCACCTGCACCGAGCAGAATTTCATCACCAAGGCCGGCGCGCAGCGCTACGCAGCAGAGCACGGCGTGATCGTGGTCGCCGCGGACACGAGTCCGCGCGGCGACCACGTGGCGGATGCCGATGGCTACGACCTCGGCAAGGGCGCCGGCTTCTACGTCGACGCCACACAGGCGCCGTGGTCGTCCCACTACCGCATGCAGCACTACATCGCCAACGAGTTGCCGGCGTGGGTGGACGCGCATTTCCCTAACAACGGTGCGCGGGCCATCAGCGGACATTCGATGGGCGGCCACGGCGCGCTCGTCACGGCACTGCGCAATCCCGGACGCTACCAGAGCGTGTCGGCCTTCGCGCCGATCGTCGCGCCCTCGCAGGTGCCCTGGGGGCGGAAGGCGTTCGCCGCCTACCTCGGTGAGGACCGCGAGACGTGGAAGGCCTGGGACGCCTGCGAACTCATCGCGACGGCGCAGGAACGGTTGCCGCTGCTGATCGACCAGGGCGGCGACGACGAATTCCTCGACACCCAGCTGCAGCCGCACCGCCTGCTGGAAGCCTGCGACGGGGTCGATCACCCGCTGGACCTGCGCATCCGCCCTGGCTACGACCACAGCTACTACTTCATCGCCAGCTTCATCGGCGAGCACTTCATCTTCCACATGCGCCAACTCAGCCGCACGCGCTGAGCCCTGTGTCGCCATCGCTCCTGTAGAGCGGCCTGAAGGCCGCTCTACAGCGACTATGCCGGCAGGAAATCGGTGTAGGCGAAGCGGTCCTCGCGCAGGATGCGCTCGCCCCGCGCGACCGCGATCGGCGCGGCGAACATCGGCCCGGCGTGGACCAGCGTGTGGAATTCGCCGTTCTCGCCGCAGGGATCGCAGGTCGGTGGCAGGTCGCGCAGCAGCGCGTCATCGAAGTCGCGGCCGCTGAATCCCCCATCGAGCTGCGTGGTATCGACGCAGGTCAGCGACGCGCGCAGGCCGGCGTCGAGCATCGCCCGGGCGACGCGCGCGGTGTGCCCGGGCGCGGCGTCGAAGATCGGGAAATGCGGGGTCCAGCCGAGCTCGGCGCACTGCGCTTCGCGCCAGGCGCGGATGTCGGCCAGGAACAGGTCGCCGAACGCGATGTCGCACAGCCCGGGCCAGCGCGCCTGTGCGCGTGCGAGCGCATCCGCGAAGGCGGCGCGATAGGTCGCGTTGTCCGCGCGCTGCGGCATCCACGCCTCGATCACCGGCAGGCCGCAGGCCGCGGCCTGCGCCTGCAGCAGCGCGCGGCGGATGCCCTGCATCGCGATGCGGTCGTAGCCTTCGGTCAGGGTGGTGACGAGACCGACGACTGCGACCTCCGCTTCGCCTGCGGCGGCACGTTGCCGCAGCGTGTGCAGCGTCCAGGCCGCGTCCTTGCCGCCGCTCCAGGACAGCAGGAGCGGCCGGGTCATGCCGCGGTGACGTCCCTCAGCTGCCAACCGCGACCGGCCAGCAGTTGCAGGCGGTGCTTGAACACGGTGCTCGACAGTCCGGTGGTCACGACCAGGTCGATGCGCAGGTCGTTCTGCTCGCCGGTCACCGTCGCCTCGGGGTCGACCGCGCCGAGCGCGTTCTCGATCTCGTCCGGATCGTCCTGGGTCGCGGCCCAGCGCCGGAACAGCGCGTCGGTGCGCAGCGCCGCCTGCAGTTCGTCGGCGATGCCGGCGGCGCCGTGCGAACGGAACGCGAACGCGCCCGCGGCGGCGAGCGCGGCGGGTTCGGGGAGGCTGATGTAATAGCGGTTGCGCATGCTGGCCACTCGCGGAAGGAGTGGCCAGCATACCGTGCCGTCCGCATGGCGGCACGACGCTGCAATCCGCACGATCGTCAGGCGGTAAAGGTGTGCGGCTCGGACGCGAAGCCCATCACCAGCGAGCCCTTGCCGACGTTGACCATGCCGGTGAGGCTCATCACGCTTTCGAAGACCTCGACGCCGGCATCGCGGCAACCGTCGATGAGCGAGGCGTAACCGGGCAGGTTGCGCATCTCCTCGAGGTCGCCGCCGTAGCTGAGGCAGATCGTGGGCGTCATCAGCCCGGCGCGCACGCGCTCGACGCCGAACCCGAACAGGCGCCGCACCGCGGCGTCCCAGCCACGGATCTTCGCCACCGGCCGGGTTTCGCCACGATTGCAGTACAGCATCGGCTTGATGTCGAGCGCAGAGCCCAGGGTCGCGCTGAGCAGGCCCACGCTCTTGTCGCCCTTGGTCCTGGCCCGCGAGCGCAGGTACATCAGATCGCTCGGCACCATGTAGGCGTGGGTGTTGATCGCGAGGTTCTCCAGCCGCGCGCGGATCTTCGCGACGCCGTCGCCCTCGCGGATCATGCGGATCGCCTCGACCGCGGTGACGCCTTGCCCGGCGAACAATTGCTGGGTGTCGATCACGCGCAGCGCGAACGGCGACGTGTGGCCCGCCGCGGTACGCATCGGCCGGTAATCGTTGAGGATCACGAAGCTGGCCTGCATCGCGTTGTCGTGGATCGGACTGCGCGTGCGGGTGATGGTCAGACAGAAGACGTAGTCGTAGTCGATGACCAGTTTCTTCAGGAACACGTCGCGGATCTGCTCGACCGAGAACGGCATCGTCTCGGCTTCGGCGCCGCGATCGGCGACGTGGGAATGCAGGAATTCGAGCGTGGCCTGCTCGTTGCGGTGGTCGGCGAGCACCGCGTCCCCGATCTTTACCGTGATCGGGAGGATTTCGACGTGATTCCGTTCGATGAAGCTCCCTGGCAGGTCGCATGCCGAATCGACGACAAGACCTATGCGCATGTTGGCGGCTTCCGAAGGGGGCGCGACGATAACAGCGGGGAGGAGCGACGTCGTGCGATTCCCGTCATGGTTCGGGAGCGCGACGCCTGTTTTCCACCCAACGTGCCCGAAGGCGCCAACCGGCCGCCCCTGTTCAGCCGCGCTGTACCCCGACGGGCAATCCGGCGACCCTGCGCATCTCGGCCTCGTCCAGCAGGGCCGGGTCGCGCAGGACCGCAACCGCGAACGCATGCGCATCATTGCCCCAGAACAGGGCGTTGCCAAGTGCCAGCGTCGGCACGCCGAACACGCCCGCGCTCAGCGCGATCTCGGTGCAGTTGCGCAGCATCGCCTTCGTCTCGGCGGAAGCGATCGCCTCCGCGGGCACGCCCAGCGCCTCGCGCACGGGCTCGAGCGCTTCGGCGCTGTCAGCGGCGTTGCCCTGCGCCCAGATCCAGTCGAACAGTGCATCGATCGACGCGATCGATCCGCCTGCTGCGATGCACAACCGCAGCGCCGGCAGCGGATTGAACGGATGCCGCGGCGGGAAGCGCAGCGGCACGCCGGCTTCGCGCGCCTGCCACAGGACGTGGCGATACGTGAATTCGCGCTTGGTCGGGATCTCCGCGGGGCCCTTCTGGCCGCGCGCATCGAGCACCGCGGCGAGCAGGATCGGTACCGGCAGGAGGGCGTGTTCGGCCATCAGCGCGCGCACCTTCGGCCACTGCAGGTAGGCGAAGGGCGAGATGAAATCGAAGTACCAGCGGTTGGTGGCGTCGGCCATGGTGTTTTTCCCGGAAGATCGAAGCGCGATTGCAGCACGTCGGCTCAGCAGCCGGTGGTGCGCTGCTCGGCGACGGGATGGACGAGTTCGTCGGCCGCTGCGGCGCCGGAGAGGAACAGCGTCGGTGCGGCGACGTTGTAGTGATCGCTGCGATCGTAGAGCAGGTCGAGCGCGCCGTCGCCGTCGAGATCGCCGGCGAAGATCAGGTGCGGCGAGGCCTCGTCGCCGAGCAGGAGGCTGCCGTCCTGCTCGCGCGTGCCGGCCATCTCCGCCAGGGTCTGGCGCCGGTCGCCCTCGGTCAGCTGGATCGTGCAGCGATAGGCATCGCGAATCGCCGGATCCGGCGTGCACTGCGTTTCGAGGCGGTAGCTCCGCGCGCCGAGGCGCAGCACGGACGCGCTCTGGCCGTCCTGTCCCGGCAGGTCCTCGATCGCCGCCCGGGTCACCGCGCGGGCCCGCAGGCCCGGACCGCGAAGGTAGGCCACGACCGCGCCGCCGAGCCCCGATGCGCTCTCGACGATGCGCCCGCTGCGCCCGTCCTCGTCGTCGAGTACCGGGTCGTGCGCCGGCTGCACCGAGACCCGGACGGCCTGCAGGCGGACGCCCTCGGTGCCGTCGACCAGCGCCAGCCAGCGCTCGCCGTCGCCGGCCACGGTCTCGTCGCCATGGAACAGACCGGGCAGCTGCAGCCCAGGGGAGGGGGCGGCAGCGGCCGCCAGCGCGACCACGAGCGCGAGGTCGAGCACGACGTCACTCGCTTCCGCTGGCCGGGTAGGCGCGCGGTAGCGCGCCGGCGGGGGACAGGTAGCGGTCGCGCAGCTCGGTCTGGCGGCTCTTCATCGGCGTCGCACGGCCGTCGAACCACACCTGCACCGCGGTCGTGGTGACTTCCAGCGGATCGCCGGTCCACAGCACCAGGTCGGCGCGCTTGCCGACCGCGATCGTGCCCAGCCGGTCGCCCACGCCGAACACCTCGGCCGGGATGCGGGTCAGGCCTTCCAACCCGGCTTCCCAGGGCAGGCCGTTGGCGACCGCGTTGCCGGCGGCCTGGCGCAGTTTGCGTGCGTAGTGCGACGGGTCGTCAAAGCGGCTGAAGCTCACGGTGACGCCGGCGGCGTTGAGGCGCGCGGCGTTCTCGAGGGTCGCGCCGATCTGGTCGAAGTCCGCCGGCAGGTCGGCCAGCGGATCGAGGAACACCGGCACCTTCGCCGAGGCCAGCAACGGCGCGACCTTCCACGCCTCGGCGCCGCCGAGGATGGCGATGCGCACGTTCTGGCGCTGCGCCCAGCGCACGAGCTGGCGGATGTCGGCGGCGCGATGCACCGCGACCACCACCCGGCCGCCGCCGTCGAGGTAGCGCGCCAGCGTGCGCCGGCCGGCCGGCGTCAGCAGCGCGCCCGGCGCATCGGCCGGGATGCGGCCGCGGGCCTCGTCGGCCAGCTGGTCGAGGATCATCCACTGCGCCGCGCGCGAGTTGCCGGTGAGCCCGGCGCCGTCGCTGCCGAGTGCCACGAACAGCGTCTTCGGGCCGATCGGATCGGGGCTGCCGTCCAGCCGCACCACGCCGCCCTGGCCGCCGATGATCGAACCGCCGCTGACGCTGTCGGCGCGCAGCGCGGCGAAACCGATGCCTTCCACCCGCGCCACCGGAATCAGGATCGACTCCGGGTTGTAGGCCAGCGTGACGTCGAATTCCGGGCGGACCACCATCTCCTTGCGGTCGCCGAGGGCGAGCGCGTGGTCGTTGGTGTCGGCGCCGAGCGAGATCTCCTCCAGGCCCATCGCGCCGATGCCTCCGAACAGCGCCGGAGTCAGCGGCCGGCCGGCGGCGTCGACCACGTCGACGCCCGGTGCCGACAGGCCCTTGCCGATCGCGGCGATGGTGCCGTTGCGCACCAGCACGTCGGTGTGGTCCAGCGTGCCCTGCGCGCCGGCGGTGTGCACGGTGGCGTCACGGATCAGCAGGTTCTGGGCGAACGCGCTCCGGGAGAGCACGGGCACCGCCAGCAGCGACAGGCCGGCGGCCAGCAGCGAGACACTGATACGAGAGGCATGGATGCGGCGGCTCATCGCACACCTCCCTGCACGCGCTGGCCGAGCACGCTCTGACCCAGCATGAAGTCGGACACCGGCTGCCGCGAAGCATCGTTGCGGTCGTAGACGCGGGCGCCGTCGATGTAGACCTGCTCGGCGTGCGCGTAGACGCTGAACGGCGTGCCGTTCCAGACCACCACGTCGGCCATCTTGCCCGGCTCCAGCGTGCCGGTCCTGTTGAGGATGCCCATCGCCTTGGCCGGGTTTGCGGTGATCCAGCGGATCGCATGCTCCGGCGCGATCGGCATGTTGATCCGCGCCCCCTGCGCCATCACCTTCGCAGCTTCCTGGTTGAGTCGCTGGATGCCTTCCTCGGAATCCGAGTGGACGATCGCGCAGCCGTTCTTCGCCCGGTCGACCAGCAGGATGTTCTCCTGGATGCCGTCGAACGCTTCCATCTTGAAGCCCCACCAGTCGGCCCAGAGCGCACCGCAGATGTTCTCCGCGGCCAGCCGGTCGGCGATCTTGTACGCCTCGACACCGTGGTGGAAGGCGCTGATCCTGAAGCCGAATTCCTTGGCGAGGTCGATCATCGTCTGCATCTCGTCGGCGCGATAGCAGTGGATGTGGACGAGGATGTCGCCGTTGATCGCGCCGGCCAGCGTGTCCATCTTCAGGTCGCGCTTGCCGCCGCTGTCGTTGTTGCTGTCCTTGGGCGCCGAATCGCTCTGCCACCAGTGGCGCTTCTGCGCCGCCGGCGCCCGGGGCCGGTTCTTCTTCAGGTATTCGGTGGCGTCGATGAACGCGGCGCGGTAGCCGGCCACGTTCGCCATGCGCGTGGACGGGCCGCCGCGCTCGCCGTAGACGCGCTTGGGATTCTCGCCGCAGGCCATCTTCAGGCCCCAGGGCGCGCCCGGGAATTTCATGCCCTGGTAGCTCGTCGAGCGCACGTTCTTCACGGTCACGCCACGGCCGCCGATCAGGTTGGCGGACCCGGGCAAGATCTGCATCGCGGTCACGCCGCCTGCCAGCGCGGTGTCGAAACCGGGATCCTGCGGCCAGATCGAGTGCTCGGCCCAGACATTCGGCGTGGTCGGCGAAGTCGCCTCGTTGCCGTCGGAGTGCGCACGCACGCCGGGGCTGGGATACACGCCGAGGTGCGAGTGCACGTCGATCAGGCCGGGCGTCACCCATTTGCCGCGGCCGTCGACGCGGATGGCGTCCGCCGGCGCGTCGAGATGCTGTCCGACCGCGACGATGGCGCCGTCGCGCATCAGCACGTCGGCGGCGTCCAGGCGGGCGCCCGTCCCGGTCAGCACGGTCGCGCCCTGGATCAGCACCGGCGGCGACGGAATGCGGTGGTAGGTACTTGGATAAGGGTCCTGCACGAAGCGCGACGCGGGCCGGCCGGCCGACCCGTCGGCGGCGTGGGCGGGCGCGAGCGCGAGCGCAGGCAACAGGGTCGCGACCAGCGCGACGATGGACGTTCGGAACATGGCGATGTGCCCCCGGCGAGCCGACTCACGGATCGCCCCACCCTAGCCCGCGCGCCGGCCCCTGCCAACATGACCTTGGTCATGGGACCGGCGCGGCATGACACAATGCCGCCATCCCTCCCCGCCCCCGCCCGTGCCCGCCCTCCGCGTGCGCGCGGCCGACGGGCAGGCGCACCCGCACGCCGCACCCGCACCACCGGAGAACAACAAGAATGAAGACCAAGCAGGACATCGTCGACAACTGGCTGCCGCGCTACACCGGCGTGCCGCTGGACGGCTTCGGACGGCACATCCTCCTCACCAATTTCGGCGGCTACCTGGACCTGTTCGCGCGCATGACCGGCGCCGAAGTCGTCGGCCGCGACCGCCCGATGCCCAGCGCCACCGTCGACGGCATCACCCTGATCAACTTCGGCATGGGCAGCCCCAACGCCGCCACCCTGATGGACCTGCTGTCCGCGGTGATGCCCGACGCAGTGCTGTTCCTCGGCAAGTGCGGCGGCCTGAAGAAGAAGAACCAGCTCGGCGACCTGATCCTGCCGATCGCCGCCATCCGCGGCGAGGGCACCAGCAACGACTACCTGCCGCCGCAGGTGCCCGCGCTGCCCGCGTTCGCCCTGCAGCGCGCGGTCTCGACGATGATCCGCGACCTCGACCACGACTACTGGACCGGCACCGTCTACACCACCAACCGCCGCGTCTGGGAACACGACGAAGAATTCAAGGAAAAGCTGCGCGCGATGCGCTGCATGGCGATCGACATGGAGACCGCCACCGTCTTCGCCGCCGGCTTCGCCAACCGCATCCCCTGCGGCGCGCTGCTGCTGGTCAGCGACCAGCCGATGATCCCGGAAGGCGTGAAGACCGAAGCCAGCGACGCCAAGGTCAGCGCCGAGTACGTCGAGCGCCACATCAACATCGGGATCGAAGCGCTGAAGCTGATCCGCCGGCACGGCAAGTCGGTGCGGCATTTGCGGTTCGACGAGTAAAGCGGGCCCTGGTCCACCGTCGCGACGATCGAAACGCCAATGCATCGGCAGGCATGCAGGCGATCCGGCACCGCGATTCGACGAATAGTCATCCTGCATCGGGAGCGCGTGCCAGAATCGGGCTTCCTGCCCACGAGGAGCGCCGCGATGGCG
>JBGAFR010000135.1:0-4665 GCA_044227145.1 Lysobacteraceae bacterium | reverse complement strand
GTGGTCGCGTTCGGCCCGACCGAGAATTTCGCAGAGAATTTCCTGCGCCTGCTGGGCGAGCCCGCGCGCGTCGCCGACGTGATCTTCCTTGAGCCGATCCTGCCCGGCGATGCCGAAGGCCGCCGTCGCCTCGCCGAAACCGCGCGCAGCCGGATCGCCGCGGCGATGGGGCAGGCGGACGACTGACGCGCCGCCGCGGTTATTCGCTCCTGCGAGAGCGGGGAAGTGCGTTCCCGCGGTGTGCGCCGAATCCTTCCGATCGCGGACACCGTATCCTCCCCGACATGTCCCCGCCGACGATCACCCGGTCCCCTTATCGCCCGCCGTTCTGGCTGCGCAGCCCGCACGTCCAGTCGATCCTGGCGACGAGCCCGCTGCGCCGCGCGCGCGGTGCGCTGCTGCTCAAGCGCTGCGGTGCGGTGCATGCGCCGTACATCGTCGACGGCGGCGACGGCGTGCGGCTGGAAGGCGTGCACAGCCGCATGCCGGGCACGGAGCCGCGCGGACTGGCGCTGCTGCTGCACGGCTGGGAAGGCAGCATCGAATCGAGCTACATGCGGATGACCGCGGCGCACCTGTTGCGCGCCGGCTTCGAGGTGTTCCGGCTCAACTTCCGCGACCACGGCGATACCCATCACCTCAACCAGGCGCTGTTCCACTCCAACCGCATCGACGAGGTGGTGCACGCGGCGGTCGACATCGCGAACCGTTTCCTGTCCGACGGCGTGCGGCCGATGGTGGTCGCGGGCTATTCGCTGGGCGGAAACTTCGCGCTGCGGGTGGCGCTGCGCGCACCGGCCGCGGGCCTGCCGCTGGCGCGGGCGGCGGCGGTGTGTCCATTGCTCGACCCGGGCGTGACCATGACCCGCATGGAGCAGGTCATGCCGTTCTACATGCGCTATTTCGAACGCAGCTGGCGGCAATCGCTGCGACGCAAGCGCGACACCTTTCCCGAGTATTACGACTTCGACGACCGCATCCTGCGCCTGCGCATGCGCGAACTCACCCGCTGGCTGGTGGAGCGGCACACCGATTTCGACACGCTCGACGACTACTTCAACGGCTATTCGATCGCCGGCGACCGCCTGTCCGCGCTGCAGCTGCCCGCCGACCTGCTGACGGCGGCCGACGATCCGGTGATCCCGGTCGAGGAGTTCCATGCGCTGCAGTTGCCCGCGCACGCGGCGATCGAGATCGCGGGTCGCGGCGGCCACTGCGGGTTCCTCGACGGTACGCGACTGGACGGGTACGCCGAGCGCTGGGTGACGGCGCGGTTGTCGGCGGCGCTGCCGTCCGGCTGACATCCGGCGCACGCATCCGCATCGGCGGCCGTGCCGGCGCGGCCCGCGGTGTCCCGGCCGTTCGGCAGTAGAATGTCGGGGTTCCCGGATCAAGCCTGATCCGCACCTGATGATCATGCACAACGAGATTACCGAGGCGCTCCAGCGCGGAGACCACCAGGAGGCGCTGCGCCTCGCGAGGCAATTCGTGGCGGATGCGCCCCACGACGGCAAGGCCCACGTCTTGCTCGCCCGCGTCGAGCGCGCGGCCGGCGAATACGAAGAAGCCCTGTCGTCGATCAATCGCGCCGCCCTGCTGATCCCGGAAGACCCCCGCGTCCACTTCGAGCGCGCCTGGCATCTCCTGCGCAAGCGCAGCTTCACCGCCGCGGAAGCCGCCCTCAAGCGCAGCACCGACCTCGACCCGAATTCGTTCGAGGCTTACGTCCTGCGGGCGCAGCTGGCGCTGGACCACGACGACTTCGAGGAAGCAGAACGGCTGTGCCGGCTGGCGTCCCGGGTCTCGCCGGACCATCCGTGGGTGGCGGTGCTGGAGGGCATGATCGCCCTCCATCGCGGCGACGGTGCGCGCGCGCAGACGCTGCTGACGTTCGCGTCGAAGGAACTCGCGAACGACCCGCAGGTGTTGCACGCGCTCGCGTTCGCGCACCTGCAGCAGGGCCAGACCGCCTTCGCCGAGCAGGCGCTGACGCGGATCGTCGAGATGGCGCCGACGGCGGAAGGCGTTCGCGGGCTGCTGTCCAGCGTCCAGATCCGCCAGGGACGTCACGAGGACGCGCGGGCGACCCTGCAGAAGCTGCTCGACGATCCCGCGGCGACGACCCCCGGGATCGTGCGCCTGGCGGTGCGCATGGACCTGGCGCTGAAGCGGAACGACAGCGCGATGGCGCTCCTGCGCCAGCGCCTGGCCGAGGATCCGCGCGACGCCGAGGCCTGGAGCCTCGTCACCGACGTGTGGCGCCGTTCCGGCGACCTCGACGATGCGCGCAGGACCATCGACGAGGCGCTGGCGCGTTGTCCGGATTTCGTCGACCTGTGGCGCCTGCGCCTGGCGATCGAACAGGACGTGGGCGATGGGTCGCGGGCGATCGTCGAGCGCTGGCTCGTCGCGGCGCCGAACGACCGCGCCGCGCTGGAAGCGGCGATGAATTTCCACGAGGCGCACCGGGACGACGAGGCGACGCTTGCGCTTGCGCGGCGGCTGCTGGAGGTCGATCCCGGGCACGCCGGCGCGAAGAAGCGCCTGCTGGACCGCCTGATCCGCGATCGTCCCGACATGGCCCACGCCACGATCGGCCAGATGGTCGAGAACGCGCCGGACGACGTGACCCGGCAGGAACTGCTGCCGTGGCTGGGCTACGCCCAGGACCGCGCTGAGCGGTATCCCGAAGCGGTGGCGACGTGGACCGCGTTCAACGCGGCGGAAGCGTCGTCGCGCTGGCCGCTGACCGAACCGGGCCCGGCCGAGGGCCCGTGGCCCGCGCCGGCGGCGACCCGGCCCGACGCGCCGGCCGTGGCGTTCCTCTCGGGCCTGCCCGGTTCGGGCGTCGAGAAGGTCGCTTCGGTGATCGGATACGCCGGCCTTCCCCTGCGCGCCGACCGCTTCGAAGCGAATCCGCCGAAGGACGCCCTGCAGCGGCCCGATACGTTCGCCGAATTGCGCCGCGGCACCGTCGCACCCGACACCGTGCTGGCCGAGTGGGGCGCAGCGCTGGATGGCCGGCAGGCCTCGAACGGCAGCGTGATCGATTGGTTGCCGTTCTGGGACAACACGCTCCTGCAGGTGCTCAGGCCCTTGCTGCCGCAATCGATCGTCGTGATGGCCGTGCGCGATCCGCGCGACGCGCTCATCGACTGGATGGCATTCGGAAGCATGGTGCCGTTCTGCCTGCCTTCTCCCGCGGAAGCCGCGCGCTGGATGGCGGCGATGCCGCGCGCTGATGCGCGACGCGATGGAACAAGCATGGTGCCGTCGCGCTGCGGAAGCCGCGCGCTGGATGGCGGCGATGCTGGAACACGTCGTCGCGCTGAGCCGCGATCCCGTCCGGCCCTGCGCGATCGTCCGCACCGACCACGCCGCGAGCGACACGTCGGAGTTCGCCCGGCAGATCGGGCGCAGCCTCGGCATGAGCGAGATCCGGATGCCGCACCCGGCCGTGCTGGGCGGCGCAGAGCGCGTCCCGGCAGGCCACTGGCGGCACTACGCGACCGCGCTGGCCGAACCGTTCGCGCTGCTGCAGGACGTGGCGGTGGCATTGGGCTATCCGGCGGAATGACCGCAGACCGCATCGAGGGAGCAGACGCATGAAGATCGCCAGCGAGAGTTTCGAACACGGCAAGCGCATCCCCACCGAATTCGCCATGGGCGCGCCGGAAGGCTTCGGCGGCAACCGCAATCCGCACCTGCGCTGGGACGACGTGCCGGAAGCGACGCGTTCGTTCGCGCTGCTGTGCATCGACACCGACGTGCCCACCGACGGCGCGCTGGTCGCCGACGCGGCGACGCCCATCCCGGTCGAGCACCCGCGCGGCGAGTTCGTGCACTGGGCGATGGCCGACATCCCCGCCGACGTGCGCGAGATCGCCGCCGGCAGCGCCAGCGATGGCGTCAGCGCGAAGGGCAAGCCGGCCCCCGGCGGCCCCGCGGGCGCGCGCCACGGCCTCAACGACTACACCGGCTGGTTCGCCGACGACGCGGAGATGGGCGGCGACTACCGCGGTTACGACGGCCCGTACCCGCCGGCGCACGACCTGCGCCTGCATCGCTACTTCTTCCGCGTGTTCGCGCTGGACGTGGCGCGGCTGGATCTGCCCGAGCGCTTCACCGCCGCCGACGTGTTCCGCGCCATGCACGGCCACGTGCTGGCGGAAGCGGCGACCTACGGGACGTATGCGCTGAACGCGTCCGTCGAGGGCTGATCGAACCCGGGGCGACGCGATGCACGAGTCCGATCCCTATCGCGCGCCCGGGGCCCGGATCGAGGCGCAGACGCCGGCGGAATGGCTGCCGATCGAGGCGGCAGGTCGGTGGCGGCGATGCTTCAACCTCGTCATCGACTACGCGGCGCTCAAGTGCTTCTGGACGCTTGTCGCCGTGCTCCTCCTGATCTGGCATGCGTCCCGGGGCGATGATCCCGGGCAGGCCGCGACACGATATGCGCATGCATCGCCCTGGTTCGTCTATCTCTACGCGCTGGCCACGTACGTGGCGTACTACCTCCTCCTGGAAGGCCTGTTCGGCTTCACGATCGGCAAGCTCGTCACCGGCACGCGCGTCGTCGACGAACAGGGCGGACGCCCGACCTGGCGTCAGGTGCTGATCCGGACGGCGATGCGGTTCGTGCCGTTCGAGCCGCTGTCGGCA
>JBGAFR010000023.1:0-40716 GCA_044227145.1 Lysobacteraceae bacterium | reverse complement strand
GGCCGCGCGGTTGTTCTGCACACCGTTCTCGTCCAGCCGGCAACGCGCACTCAGCGCGCCGGACACCGGTGCGGCAGAGGAACGGATCACGGTTGACGGCCTCGATCTCGCCGTCTACCGCTGGGGCGATCCCGCCACGACGCCGTACATCCTGTTCAGCCA
Source organism: Lysobacteraceae bacterium (assembly GCA_044227145.1). Lineage (GTDB taxonomy): Bacteria > Pseudomonadota > Gammaproteobacteria > Xanthomonadales > Xanthomonadaceae > Lysobacter_I. The sequence continues at coordinate 40,554 of JBGAFR010000023.1, read as the reverse complement.
CGGCTGGTCCAGCCACGGCACGCGGATCGCACCTTGGGTAACGCCGCTGCGCGAGGCCGGTTATGCGGTGGTCGCCTTCGACCAGGCCGGCCACGGCAAGAGCGGCGGCGACCGCACCACCCTGCCCGACTTCGCCCGTCACCTGATGGCCGTGGCGCACCGGTTCGGCTCGGCAGCAGCCGTCATCGGACATTCGCTGGGCGGTGCCGCGACCGCCGTGGCGCTGGCGCGCGGGCTGGCCGCCGACCGCGCCGTGCTGATCGCGCCGGCGGCCGATCCGGTGGCGGCGATGGAGCGTTTCAGCCGCATCGTGGGGCTCGGCGCGGCGTTCGGGCCGCGTCTCGCCGACTTCTTCGAGCGGCAGACCCGGGTGCCTATCGACAGCCTGCAGGCGCATCGGAACGCCCCGGTGATCGGCCATCCCGCGCTGATCGTCCACGACCTCGAGGACCGCGAGGTGCCCTGGCACGAGGGCGAGCGCTACGCGCGGCTGTGGCCGGGCGCGCGCATGATCAGCACCCGCGGCTGCGGCCACAACCGCATCGCCGACGATCCCGGGGTGATCGCCGCTTCGCTGCGCTTCCTGCGCGGCGAAGCGGTGGGCGAACGGGTCGTGTCCTCGCCGAACCTGCCGTTCGGACTGGCCTGAGGCGATGGCCATCACCCCGACCCTCGCCCGCCTGTCCATCGCCGCCGGCGCCGGTATCGTCACTGCGCTCGGCGCATTGCATCTGTACCTGACCTTCGTCGGCGAGCGGCTGCATCCCCGCGACTACGGCCTGCGCCAGGCCATGGACGTCGTGCCGCTCGTGCTGACGAGGCAAACCACGGTCTGGCGCGCCTGGATCGGCTTCAACGCCAGCCACGGCCTCGGCGCGATGCTGTTCGGCGCGCTCTATCTGCACCTGGCGCTGATCCGGCCCGAAGTGTTGCGCGACTCGACCTTCCTCGCCCTGCTCGGCGCCGGTTATCTCGCCACGATGGCGGCGCTCGCCCGGCGCTACTGGTTCCGAACGCCGTTCCGCGGCGTGATGCTGGCGGGCGTCCTGTACGCGATCGGGATCGTGATGCTGCGCCTGCAGGGGTGATCCGGCGACGCCGGAACCGGCCCGGGAACCAGCGATGAAACCAGCGATGGAACCGGAACCGCGCCTGCTATCCTGCGCGACCGACCGGCGGAGCCGGCCCGTAGCCACGTTGCCAGCGCTGTCCCGATGACCGACTCCCCCGATCTGCCCGCTTCCGTCGACGCTCCCGCGCCCGCCTTCCTACAGGACCAGCCCCACGTCATCGTCGAACGCGACGGCGTGCGCTACACCCTGCTCGGCACGGCGCACGTCTCCAAGGCCAGCGTCGAGGCGGTGCGTGCCGCCATCGTGGGCGGCGGCTACGACACCGTGGCGGTGGAGCTCGACGCGCAGCGCGCACAGGCGCTGACCGATCCCGACGCGCTGGCGCGGCTGGACCTGGTCAAGGTCATCAGGGAAGGCAAGACCGCGGTGTTCGCCGCGAACCTCGCCCTCGCCGCCTACCAGCGGCGGCTCGCCGAACAGCTCGGCATCGACCCCGGCGCCGAACTCAAGGCCGCGGTGCTCGACGCCCGCGAGCGCGACCTGTCGCTGCACCTCATCGACCGCGACGTCGGCCTGACCTTCCGTCGCGCGATGCAGCGCCTGGGCTGGTGGGGCCGGATCAAGGTCGCCAGCGGCCTCATGCTGTCGCTGTTCGGCGACGAGGAAGTCACCGACGAACAGATCGAGGGCCTCAAGGAAGGCGACATGCTGGAGGCCAGCTTCAGCGAGTTCGCCGCGGACAGCCCGGCGCTGTACGAGACCGTGATCGCCGAGCGCGATGCCTACATGGCTGCGCGCCTGCGCGAGATCCGCGCGCAGGGCGCCGGCACCGAGGTGCTGGCCGTGGTCGGCGCCGGCCACCTGCAGGGGCTGGCGAAGCATCTGCGCGAGTCGGACGAGGCCCCGGACGCCATCCGCACGTCGCTCGAAACGCTGAAGAAGACGCGCAATATCCCGTGGTTCAAGATCGCGATGAGCGTCGTCATCGTCGGCGGCATCGGTTTCGGGTTCTGGCGCGGCGGGTTCTCGATGGGCGCGGACCTGCTGCGGCAGTGGGTGATGTTCACCGCGTCGCTGGCCGCGCTGGGCTGTCTGCTCGCCGGCGGCCACGTGCTGAGCATCCTCACCGCCGCCGCGCTGGCGCCGCTCAAGCCGTTCCGCATGGGCGTGCCGACCGGCACCTTCAGCGCGCTGATGGAAGCGCGCCTGCGCAAGCCGACCTACGCCGACTTCATGGCCCTGCGCGACGACATCCAGAGCGTACGCGGCTGGTACCGCAACCGGGTCGCACGCACGCTGCTGAACTTCATCCTCACCAACTTCGGCAGCATGGCCGGCGTGTGGATCGCCGGCGCGCGGATCGTCGGCAAGGTCATCGGCTGAAGACCGGAACCATCGGGGTCGAGACCGGCAAGATCAGGGCCGGGACGGAGGTCCCGGCCCACCCGCGTCATTCGGCATGCAGCGCCTTCACGGCCGCCTCGGCCGAGGGCGTCGGCGGCAGTCCGCGCGCCCTGCGCACGGTATGCCTGATGCCCGCGCTGAGGTCGTCCAGCACCGCGTAGATCGTCGGCAGGAACAGCAGGCTGACGACGGTCGAGAACGCCAGCCCGCCGGCGATCGCCCGCGCCATCGGGAAATACGGCGGCCCGCCGCCGGCCAGCTTGGTCTGGCCCAGCGCGATCGGCACCATCGCCAGGATCGCCGTGCCCATGGTCATCATGATCGGACGCAGGCGCTCGCGGCTGCCCTCGACCAGCGCATCGGTCCGCGACATCCCGCGCCGTCGCAGGTTGTTGATGTGTTCGATCATCACGATGCCGTTGTTCACCACCACGCCCATCAGCACCAGGATGCCGATGAAGGCCATGATGTTGAACTGGGTCTGGGTGGCCCAGAACAGCCAGAACACGCCGAGCACGGAAAACACCACGCCACTCAGGATCGCCACCGGGAACAGCAGCGATTCGAACACCGCCGCCATCACCATGTAGATCATGATCAGGCCGATGACGAGGCTGGTCATCATCTGTGTGACCGCCTCGGCGTCGTCCTGGAAACCGCTGCCGTCGAAGGTGTAGGTATAACCGGCCGGGAACGGGATCGCCTTCAGCGTGTCTTCCATCGCCTTGCGCGCCTCGGGCATCGCCACCTTGTCCGCGAGGTTGGCCTGGATGGTCAGCGTGGTCTGCCGGTTCGAACGCTGGATCTCCGAAGCCGCGGCCGCGGTACGCGCATCGACCATCGCCAGCAGCGGCACCATGCGGCCGTCCGGGGCGCGCACGCTGAAGGTCGCGATGTCCTCGATGCCGAAATCCTCCGCCCCGGCGAAGCGCACCCAGACCGGCACCTCGTTCGTGCCCTGGCGGAACTCGCGCAGCGGCGCACCGCGCAGGGCGAGCCCGACGAACTGCGAGACCTGCTGGGCGCTGAACCCGAACGAGGCGGCGCGTTCGCGATCGACGCGGATCGCCAGTTCGCTGTTCTGGTCGCCGATGTTGACGCGCACGTCGCGCAGTTCGGGACGCCGGGACAGGATCGGGACGACATCCTCGGCGATCTCCCTGAGCGCCTCGGAAGAGTCGCCGACGAGCTGCACCTGCACGTTCTGCTGCATGCCGTCGCCGCCGCCGGGACCGCCCTGGTTGCCGATGCCGAGCTTGGCCCGCGCCGATTTCGGCAGCGCATCGCGCAGGGCGTCGGTGAGCGCCTTGGTCTCCGCCGCGCGCTGGGTGTCGAACTTGACCTGGGTCCCGCCCCAGCCCTGTTCGCTGTAGAACGAATAGACCTGGACGATGTGGAACTTCTTGCGGTTGGCGTCGAGGAACTTCTCGATCTTCAGGATCTCGTCCGACATCTGCTGCTTGGTGTAGGCGCCGTTCCACTGGTAGAAGATGTTCGCCTCGCCGTCCTCGCCGCCGCCGAACATGTTGGTGTTCTGCATCACGAATTTCGCGGGCACGAAACTGACCAGCACGATCAGCGCGATGCCGAGCAGGCTCTTGCCGCGATGCTCCAGCGTCCAGCGCAGGAAGGCGGCGTAGCGCCGCTGCAGCCGCGAGATCAGGCCGCGTTCGTCGCGGACCGCCGGCGGCGTCTTCAGCCGCGCGGAGAACATCGGGATCAGGCTCACCGCGACCAGCCACGACGCCAGCAGCGACACCGAGATCGTCACCGCGATCTGCGACATGAAGATGGTGATCATGTTGGTGTTGCCGAACAGGATCGGCACGAACACGAAGCAGTGGCAAAGCGTGCCGGCCGAGAGCGCGATGGCGACGTTGCGGGTGCCGATCAGCGACGCCAGCTCGGGCTTGTTCGGCAGCCGCTCGCGTTCCTGGTAGATGCTCTCGACCACGACCACGGCGTTGTCGACCAGCATGCCCACCGCCAGCAGCAGGCCCATCATCGTGAGGATGTTGAGGGTGACGCCGGCGAAGTACATGAAGCCCAGGGTCATCACGAAGCAGATCGGGATGGCCGCGGCCACCATCAGCGTCGACGGCCAGTGGCGCAGGAAGAAGTACAGCACGATGACCGACAGCAGCAGGCCGACGAACCCGGCCTCTGCCAGTTCCCGCAGCGAGCCGGTCACCGCCTCGCCCTGGTTGTCGATCACCTTGACCTGCACGCCGTTGAGCGCGGGGTCGGCGGCGATGTCGTTCACTGCCGCGAGCACGTCCTTCGAGACCTGCACCAGGTTCGCGCCGCGTTCCTTGAAGATGTCCAGGCCGACCGCCGGCTGGCCGTCGAGGCGGCGGCCGTAATCGATCCGCGCCGGCTGCAGGCGCACGTCGGCGATATCGGCGAGGCGCGTGCCCTTGCCGTCGACGATCATGTCCCGGTACTGCTGCAGGTCGTCGATCTCGCCCACCGGCTGGACCCGCAAGCGGCGTCCGCCGTCGTCGATCTGGCCCGCGGACACGGAGAAGTTGGCGGACGCCAGCCGGGTATTGAGATCGTTGAGGCCGATCCCGTGCGCGCTGAGCCGATCGGGCGAGACCGCGATCTCCACTTCGTTCGGCGGCGCGCCGAGGATGTCGACGCGCGCCACGCCCGGGATGCGTTCGAGCCTGCGCTTGAACTCGCGGTCGATCATGTCGTAGGCGCGGGTCATGTCGCGCTCGCTGGCGAGGCGGACCTTGAGCACCGGTTCGTCGCTGGTCGAGAACTTCATCACGAAGTAGCGGCGCAGGTCGTCCGGCAGGTCGTCGCGGATCGCGTCGATGCGCTCGCGCGCCTCGGACGCGGCGATCGATACATCGCGCTCCCAGTCGGAGAACTGGATGAACATGGTCGCGCCGTCGGCGCGCGCATTGCCGTCCATGCGCTTGATCCCGCTCATGGTCGACACCGCTTCCTCGACCGGCCGCAACACCGTCCGCTCCACTTCCTCCGGCGTCGATCCGGAATACGGCAGCTGCAGGAAGATGCCCGGGAACGTGACCGACGGCAGCGCCTCCAGCGGCAGCCGGACCGCGGCGATCAGCCCGATCACGACCAGCGAGACGAACACCATCACCGTGGTGACGGGCCGCTTGATGCTGAACTCGGCGACGCTCACGGCGTGTGGCCTCCGGTCTGCGGATCGCTGGACAGGTTGTCGTGATCGTCGTGATCGGCCGCGTCGCGGGCCCGCGCGCGCCGCGCGCGCGCGACGTAATCCGCATCGGGGCGACGGTCGAGCAGATCGTAGACGACCGGGATCACCACCAACGTCAGCAGCGTCGACACCAGCAGGCCGCCGATCACCGTGATCGCCATCGGCGAACGTACTTCCGCGCCCTCACCGAAGGCCAGCGCCAGCGGCAGGAAGCCGAAGAGCGTGCACAGCGTGGTCATCATGATCGGCCGCAGGCGGGAACGCGCGCCCTCCACCAGCGCCTCGCGCTTGGGCATGCCCGCCTCGCGCGCCTGGTTGACCTTGTCGATCAGGATGATCGCGTTCTTCACCACCAGGCCGACCAGCAGGATCAGGCCGATGAATACCACCACCGACACCGTCGAACGGGTGACCAGCAGCGCGAGGATCGCGCCGACCAGCGCCAGCGGGATGGTGAACAGGATGACGAACGGATGCAGCAGCGACTCGAACTGCGACGCCATCACCAGGTAGACGAGGAAGATCGCCAGGCCGAACGCGAACAGCAGCGACCGCAGCGACTGCGACAATTCCTCGCCCTGGCCGCCGATGTGCAGGCCGATGCCCGCACCAAGGCCGCCAGGCACCTCCGTGACCATCCGGTTGACCTCGCGCACGGCGGTGCCGAGGTCGATGTCGCGCAGGTTCGCCGAGACGATCGCCACCCGCACCTGGTCGGCGCGATGGATTTCGCTGGGGCCGGTGGTGGCGACGACGTCGGCGACGGAATCCAGGGTCACCGGATTGGCGCTGCCGGGATTGACGATGAGCCGGCGGATGTCGTCGACCGTTGCGCGATCGGACGCCTGCGAGCGCACCAGCACGTCGATCTTGCGGCTACGGAAGCTGTAGCGCGTGGCGACGTCGCCGCGCACCTTCTTCACCACCACGTCGGCGATCTGTCGCGTGGTCAGCCCGAGCGCACCGGCACGGTCCTGGTCGAAGTGGATCTGGATCTCCGGGAAGCCCTGCTCGACCGTCGACTTGACGTCGGCGTAGTGGGGGTTCTCACGCAGCAGGCCCGCCATCTTGCGGCCGGCGCGCTCGATTTCCTGCAGGTCGTCGCCCTGCAGTTCGATCTCCAGCGGCATCGAGAAGCTGAACAACTGCGGGCGACTGAAGTCGACCTGCGCGCCGGCGTAACCGGAAGCGCTTTCGCGCAGCGTCTCGACCAGCGCGGCCTCGCGCTTGCGATCGCCGCTCCCGGCCATCACCACGGTCAGCTTGCCGATGTTCTCGCCGCTTTCGGTGGGATTGGCGTCGAGTCGGGTCCCGCTGCCGCTGACGCCGTACAGCGTGCGCACGCCGTCGTCCTTCGCATGCGCCTGCTGCAGCTCGCGCACGATCCGGTCGGTGTCGCGCAGCGGCGTGCCCGGCGGCAGCTTCACCGTCATGTCGAAACGATCCTGCGCGAGCTGCGGGATCAGATCGCTGCCGAGCATCGGCACCAGCAGCAGACTGCCGCCGAATGCGGCCCCGGCCAGCGCAAGCACGAGCACCGGACGCGCCATCGCCGCCGGCAGGAGCCGCAGGTACGCGGCCTCCAGGCGGTGGTAGGGCGCCATGACGATATCGCTGAGGCCACGCATGACCGGCCCGACGACGCGCGCCGCCAATCGCCAGAGGCGCACGACCAGCCACGCGATGCCGAAACCGCTGCCGCGACCGGCGGTGCCCAGGCCGCGACCGGCGACGGCCAGCGGCTGCTGCCAGCGCGCATCGGGTTGCCACTGCGGATGCGGTGCTTCCTCGGCGAAGGCCATCGGCGAGCGATCGCGCCAGCCGCTGAGCATCGGGATCAGGGTCATCGACACCAGCAGCGAGATGCCGATCGCGGTGGCGACGGTCAGCGCCTGGTCGCGGAACAGCTCGCCGGCGATGCCCTCCACGAACACCAGCGGCAGGAACACCGCCATCGTGGTCAGCGTCGATGCGACCACCGCCATGCCGACCTCGCGCGTGCCCTGCACCGCCGCATCGAACACGCCCAGCCCGCGTTCGCGCGCCTTGGCGATGCTCTCCAGCACCACGATCGAATCGTCCACCACCAGGCCGGTCGCCAGCGCAAGGCCACCCAGCGACATCACGTTGAGGCTCAGCCCGAAGCGGTCCATGAAGAAGAAGGTGGCGACGATCGACACCGGCAGCGACAGCGCGATGACGAACGTGCTCCAGCCGTCGCGCAGGAACAGGAAGATGATCAGCACCGCGAGCAGGCCGCCGATCACCGCGTCGATCTTCACGTCGCGGATGGCATGGCGGATGAACTGCGACTGGTCGTCGACGGTCGTCAGCTCGAAGCCGGCGGGGATCTCGTCGTGCAGGTCCTTCAGCCGCTTCGCGATCGCGTCGGCGGTGGAGACGGTGTTGGCGTCGCCTTCCTTGTAGATCGCCAGTTCGACCGCCTCGCGGCCGTCGAGCCGGATGATCGCCTCGCGCTCCTTGTGGCCCTGCACGACGTTCGCCACGTCGCGCAGGCGCACGGCCATGCCGCCGGCGGGCGTGTTGCCGCTGCCGGAGGACGCGCTGCGCACCGAACTGGCGGCGGCGATGGCCTCGGCCGAGCCGGTGGTCGCGGCGATCGCCATCATCTGCTGCGCCGCGCTGGAAGCGGCATCGTTGCCGGCGGTGCGCGTGGTCACCAGCATCTCGCGCATCTCGTCGATGTCCGCGAACTGGTTGACCGTGCGCACCAGGTAACGCTGGCTGCCCTCTTCGAGACGGCCACCGGAAATGTTGACGTTCTCCTGCTGCAGGCGCTGGACGACGGTATCGACCGACAGGCCCAGCTGCGCCAGCTTCTGCTGGTCGATCTCGACCTGGACTTCGTCCTCGAGGCCGCCGCCGACCTTGACCGCGGCGACGCCGTCGACGGGTTCGAGCTTCTTCTTCAGGTCCTCGTCGGCGTAACGGCGCAGTTCGGCGAGCTGGCGCAGGGCCTTCGCGTCCTCGGCACCGGCCGGCGCGTCCTTCGACGAGAGCACGAGGCGCATGATCGGCGCGGTCGACGGATTGAAGCGCAGCAGCACCGGCGTCTTCGCCTCCAGCGGCAACTGCAGGGTCTCGATCTTGTCGCGCACCTCCAGGCTGGCCTGGTCCATGTCGGTGCCCCAGGCGAATTCCAGCACCACGTCGCTCTGGCCGGTGCGCGAGACCGATTTCAGCTTGCGCAGGTTCTTGACCACGCCCAGCGCCTCTTCCACCGGCTCGCTGATCAGGGTCTCGACCTCCGACGGTGCCGCGCCGGTGTATTCGGTGCGGATGGTCAGCGTCGGGTAACTGAGGTCGGGCAGCAGGTTGACCTTGAGGCTCGACAGCGCGATGGCGCCGAACAGGATCATCGTCAGCCAGACCATCGCCACGGTGACGCGGCGCCGGGTCGAGAACGCGACCAGCCCCCCGCCGGACGATGGCACCGGCGCATGCGGATCGAAGCCGGGAGTACTCACGACTGCTTGCCCGCCGGCTTCGCCGCGGCGGTCGCGGGCTTCGCCGCGGGATCGCCGATGACCTGCACCTTGCTGCCTTCGCGCAGCGCGACCTTGCCCGCGGTCACCACGCGGTCGCCCGGCTTCAGGCCCTCGCGCACTTCGACCCATGGCCCGTCGTAGTAACCGAGCTTGACCGACACGCGGGCCGCCTTGTCGCCGCGCACCACGAACACCGCCGGATCGTCGTTGTCCTCCAGCAGCGCGTTGCGCGGGACGGTCAGCGCGTCGGCGCGCTGGTCGTAGTCGATCTTCATGCGCCCGAACATGCCGGGCTGCAGCAGGCCGCCGCCCTCGAAGGCGCAGACCACGCGGAAGGTGCCGCTGCCGGAATCGACCACCGGCGCGACCCGGTCGACCCGCCCCTGGAACACCTGCCCCGGCAGCGCGTCGACGATCAGCTGCACCGGCAGGCCGCCCTTCAGCGTCGCCAGCTCGCGCTCGGGCACGTTGAGCGTGGCTTCCAGCCGCGAGGTGTCGACGATCCGGAAGATCGGGGTGTTGATCTGGACGAAATTGCCCGGCTTGATCGAGCGCTCGGCGATCACGCCGGAGATCGGCGCCACCACGTTGGCATAGGACAGTTCCAGCCGCGCCATGCGGTTCACGGCGCGCGCATTCTCGAGGTCGAACTTCAGCTGGTCGAGGTCGTTGGCGCTGAGCAACTGCTGCGAGGCGAGCTGCCGCGAGCGGTTGTAGTTCGCCTCCAGCTTGCGCAACTGCGCCTCCGACTGCGCGGCCTGCAGCTCGGCGCGGGCGGAATCCAGGCGCACCAGCACCTGGCCGGCATGCACCTGCTGGCCGACCTCCACCATCACCTGCAGCGCCACGCCGGAGGTCTTGGCGACCACCTGCGATTCGGCGCGGGCTTCCAGCGGCGCGGTACCGGCGTAGCTGGCGGCGACCGGCCGCCGGGCCACGGGAACGGCCTCGACCGGGACGGCTTCCTCGGCCTGCGGCTTGTCCTTCTCGGCGGCCTGGCTGTCGCCGCTGCCGCCATGGCAGCCGGTCAGCACGAGGCAGCCCAGGAGCACCGCCAGTCCCGCGGTACGGGCGGAGGGCAGCGGGACGGCAGGAAGGCGGCGACGGGAAGGGCTGGGCATGGTCGGAAGGCCGAGGGGGTTAGGTGTTGTATCAAGGTATATCACCCATTCATGTCCGCCATCCGCCAGAGGTCATAGTGACCCGCGGCCGTTACATCGCTCGGGATCGCGACCACGGCGGCCTGCGTCGAATGGCGGGGTCGGGCTATACTGTCCGGATTGCGCGACCGCCCGGCCCGGGGAAAGACCGGCTCCGTCCACGCGTCGCCGCTCACTTCGCCATCTGACCGACGCCACGACGCCCGACATGACCCGATCGACGATTCGTACCCCGCTGCTCGCCGGTGGTCTCGCCCTCCTCGCCGCCCTGCCCGCGCTGGCCCAGACGCCGGCCGCCACGACGGCAGGTTCCGCCGAACGCGGCAAGGAGCTGACCTACACCTGCCGCGGCTGCCACGGCGTGACCGGCTACAAGAACGCCTACCCGGCCTACAGCGTGCCGAAGATCACCGGCCAGAGCGCCGACTACATCACCAGCGCGCTGAACGAGTACCGCAGCGGCGCGCGCAAGCATCCGACCATGCGGGCCCAGGCGCAGAGCTTCTCGGAGCAGGACATCGCCGACATCGCCGCCTACCTTTCGAGCCTGAAGAAGAATTGAGCGACGCCCTCATGACGAAGCGCATCACCACTCTCGCCATCGCCCTGACCCTCGGCGCCTCGCTCGCCGCCTGCAGCAAGTCCGAGCCCGCCGCCGAAGGCGAAGCCACCGAGCACGCCGCCCAGCACATCGGCGCGTTCGACGGCGACGCGGCCCGCGGCGAGCGCATCGCCGCCGACAAGCAGCTCGCCGGCAACGGCCAGGCCTGCGTCGACTGCCATGGCCCGGCCGGCGCCAAGCCCATCGATCCGACCTACCCCGTCCTCGCCGGCCAGTACCAGGACTACCTGTTCCAGGCCATCCACGAGTATCGCGACGGCGAACGCACGCACGCGCTGATGTCGCTGCAAATCCAGGGCGCAGTCAAGGCCGGCAAGCTGGACGACCAGGGCATCGCCGACCTCGCCGCCTACTTCGCGGCGCAGCCGGGCCCGCTGGGCGACCTGTCGCACCCCTGACCGGATCGACCATCGCCGCACGCAGGAACGGGAGCCGCGAGGCTCCCGTTTTCGTTTGGCGCGCGACATCGGTCCCGACCCGGGCCGTCGCCACCCGGCGCCCCCGGTCAGGGCGTTTTGGGCGGCGAGGTCACCGGCTTCGCCAGGCTGCCCTGGTCCTGCTGCAGCTCAGGCTTGAACGGCACGTCCGGCGGCGGACGGGCGATGGCTTCCTGATCCTGCAGGTTCGGGTCGTCGATGGTGCAGCCGCCGCCGGCCTGCAGCAGCGACACGGTGCAGACGATGCGCTTGGTCGAGCCCGGCAGCGGGATCGCGACCTTCTTGATGCCGCGCCGCACCCATTCCTCCAGCAGGTTCTCGTGCGGCACCCAGAACTTGTCGAATCGGCTGGGCGTGTAATCCAGCGGCGGCCGCTTCAGCCACGTGCCCATGCGGTCGATCTTCTCGAAGTCCTCGATGACCGTGCCCGGCGGCAGGCCGCCGCCGACGTTGCCGCCGTTGCCCGGCAGGCGCACCCGGCCGCTGCCGTCGAACAGGCCGTCCGAGCGGCCGGCCGTGGCGTTGCCGGGCACATTGCGGCTGGAAGCGCCCCAATCGTCGTCGCGGACCTTGGCCGGCGCGGCGCCGGGACGCGGCGACGGCGACGGTCCCGCGCCGCCCGGTGCGGTCGCGACCGGCCGGGCGGCTCCCGACGACGATGCCGGCCGGCCGCCGGGCGCCGTCGCGGGCGACGGCCGCGCGGGGCCCGCGGGCGCGACGCGCACGGGCCCTTCGCCAGCGGGTTTCGGTGCGGGCGCGGGGTTCGGCTTCGAAGGCGCCGGCGCGGCCGGCGGCTTCGACGCCGGGCTCGGGGCCGGCTTCGACACGGTCGGCGTCGCAGCAGGCGCTGCCGGCGGCTTCGGAACCGGCGGCTTGGGCACGGGCGGCGCAGGCGTCGGTGGCACCGGTTCGGGCGGTTTCGGCGCAGGCGGCTTCGGAGCGGGCGGCACCGGGGGCGGCGGCGTGGGGGCGGCCGGTTTCGGGGCCGGGGCCGTCGGTGGCTTGGGTTGGGGCTGGGGTGGAGCCGGGGGCACCGGCACCGCCGGCTTGGGCGGCTCCGGCGTCGGCGGGGCAGCCTCGGCACGCGGCACCGGTTGCGGCATCGGCGGCGGAACGACGGCGATCGTGCGGACCTCCGGCGTCGGCGGCGTCACCACCTGGACGGGGGTCGGCGGCGACGGTGGTGGCAAGCGGAACGCGTTGTCGGGTTTCGGTGTCTGCGTGACCGCGAGCGGCTGTTCGACCTTCGTCGGAGGGGCCGGCGTCGGCTCGACGACCGGCGGCGGGGTCGGCACCGGCGGGGGCGGCGGCGTCAGCACGATCTCGGGCGCGCGCAGCTCGGGCAGCCGCACCGCCGACACCGGGACATCGGTCGGCGGTACCGTCAGCGTCGGTGGCGAGGCTTCCGTCTGGACGGTCATTTCGGGTTCCGCCGGCGGCGACGCGGATTCCGGCGACGTCGTGTCCTGCGCGGCATCGGTTCGCGATGCGGCGGAGACGGCGGCTTCGGAGGCCGTTCTGGTCGTGGTCGCGGTGGCGGCATCCGGAGCCGCGCCCTCTGCCGGCGCGCCGCCGGTCTCGTCGTCGGGCGTACCCTCGCCGATGAACTCCACCAGCATGGCCTCGTCCTCCTCCTGAGGCGGTGGCGGCCGGTCGCCCAGCACATCGCCCAGCCACAGCAGCAGGACCAGGAACACCAGGTGCAATGCCCCGGAAAACGCCGCCGCAAATCGCCGCGTACGGCGCTGGTCCGGCGGCGGCGCTTCCCATTGCTGGCGACCCATCCGACGCAGGGCCTGCCAGCGCGTCAGCGGCAAGGGCGCCTTGGGCCGGGGTCTGGGAGGGCGCGCACCGAGCAGCGTGACGAAGTCGGCGGACGCGGCGCCGACCACCGCATCGGCGCGTTCGCGCATGGACAGGAACCAGGTGCGCCAGGTCGGCGGGAATTCGCCGAACGGTCGCTCGGGCTGCAACGGGAATCGCCGCCGATGGCGGGCCTGGAGGGCGTCGATCAGTTCCGCGGCCGAGAACACGCGCGGGCCGGCGCGGTCAGGACGACGAACGTGCGATGTAGGGCGCCGTTCCGCTGGCATGATCGGTCGCGTCCCGCACCGCGGTCACGCCCGGCACCTTCTCCAGGAGGGTCTTCTCGATGCCCTGCTTGAGGGTCACGTCGGCCATGCCGCAACCGTGGCAGCCGCCGCCGAACCCGAGGATCACCACGCCCTCAGCCGTGACCTCGTGGACGCTGACATGGCCGCGATGCTGGGCGAGCTGGGGATTGATCTCCTGCTCCACCACCCACTGCACACGCTCGACCAGCGAAGCCGCGGCATCCGGGGCGGCGCCCTTGATCTTCGGTGCGCGGATCTGAAGCTGTCCGCCCGTCGTCTGCTGGGTGTAATCGATCTCCGCCCCGTCGAGGAAGCGCACACTGCCAGCGTCGAGCCACAGCGTGAAGCCCTCGCAGTCCACCGCCCATTCGTCGCCCTGGAGGTCGCCGGGTTCGGCGAACTCCAGGCGCACGTCGGCGCGCGGCGTGCCGGGGTGGACCGCGCTGAGGCGCACCCCCAGTCCGGGCAGGGCCTCGCGTTCGATCAGACGGCGGAAGTGCGACTGCGCGGATTCGGAAATCTGGATCATCCAGCTATTCTAGCGGCCCGCCCGGCGCGCGCTCGTCAGGCTTTCGTTACGCCGGCGGAACAGTGTTCAGCTTCCCCGCACCGCAAGGAGTCGCCCGTGTCCGACCTCGTCCCCCTCGCCCGGGGCGCATTGCGTCCCCCGCCGCGGCCACGAACATCGCCTGCCGCCGGCGCAGATCGCCGAACTCATGCCGCAGCTGCCCGGCTGGGAACTCGCGGAAAACGGCCACGCGCTGGTCAAGACCTTCCCCTTCCCCGACTACCACCGGACGATGGCCTTCGTGAACGCGCTGGCCTTCATCGCCCACCGCGAGGACCACCGGAGGGCGTCGATCAGTTCCGCGGCCGAGAACACGCGCGGGCCGGCGCGGTCAGGACGACGAACGTGCGATGTAGGGCGCCGTTCCGCTGGCATGATCGGTCGCGTCCCGCACCGCGGTCACGCCCGGCACCTTCTCCAGAAGGGTCTTCTCGATGCCCTGCTTGAGGGTCACGTCGGCCATGCCGCAGCCGTGGCAGCCGCCGCCGAACCCGAGGATCACCACGCCCTCAGCCGTGACCTCGTGGACGCTGACATGGCCGCGATGCTGCGCGAGCTGGGGATTGATCTCCTGCTCCACCACCCACTGCACACGCTCGACCAGCGAAGCCGCGGCATCCGGGGCGGCGCCCTTGATCTTCGGTGCGCGGATCTGAAGCTGTCCGCCCGTCGTCTGCTGGGTGTAGTCGATCTCCGCCCCGTCGAGGAAGCGCACACTGCCAGCGTCGAGCCACAGCGTGAAGCCCTCGCAGTCCACCGCCCATTCGTCGCCCTGGAGGTCGCCGGGTTCGGCGAACTCCAGGCGCACGTCGGCGCGCGGCGTGCCGGGGTGGACCGCGCTGAGGCGCACCCCCAGTCCGGGCAGGGCCTCGCGTTCGATCAGACGGCGGAAGTGCGACTGCGCGGATTCGGAAATCTGGATCATCCAGCTATTCTAGCGGCCCGCCCGGCGCGCGCTCGTCAGGCTTTCGTTACGCCGGCGGAACAGTGTTCAGCTTCCCCGCACCGCAAGGAGTCGCCCGTGTCCGACCTCGTCCCCCTCGCCCAGGCGCATTGCGTCCCCCGCCGCGGCCACGAACATCGCCTGCCGCCGGCGCAGATCGCCGAACTCATGCCGCAGCTGCCCGGCTGGGAACTCGCGGACCCGGACCTCGGCGTGCACTACGACCGCTGCGTCGTCCGCTTCTCGACCCACGACGTCGGCGGCCTCAGCGAGAACGACTTCATCTGCGCGGCGAAGGCGGAGGCGTTGGCGGAATGAAGCTCCGCATCCCCTGACAGGAGGCGCATAGCGTGCGAGTTGAGGATCGAGACGATCATGGTTCCGTGACGGCCGAAGAAAAGGCGCTGACCGGATTGCGAAACCTCTGGGGCGGCATTTTCGTCACCATCACGATCGCCGTGGCCTGGTCGCTATGCGTCGCCGCCTCGCTGTACGTCGCCATCGCGTCGACGGAAGGATCGTTCGCGAGATCGGCCGCGATCAATCTCCTGGCGGCCCTGCTGCTGATCGGTTTCGCGACGGCGACGATGCTGTGCGACTGGTGGCGGAAAACGTCGTTTCTTCTGTTCGTGGCCGCATCGGTCGCGCTGTGCCTTGCGGCCGCGTCGCAATTCCAAGGATGGCCCCGGGACTTCCTGCTCAACCTCGGATGCGGACTTCTGCTGGTGCTGGCCTTCGATTTCCTCGTGAAAATCGCGTTCGGCAAATGGGAGGCCTGGGCGATGCGCCAGAAAGAACGTCTCGAGGGAAGGCCGACCGGACTCCCGCGATAACAGGCAGGGCCCGCCACAGGGATGCCGTAGCGAAGTCGCCTGAACGCCCCCCCCTTGGCATGGATCCGCCTACCCCAACCGATCCAGCACCTCCACCAGCTCCGGCGCCAACGGCGCGGTGAGCACGTAGTCCGCGCGGCCGCCGTCCAGCGCGAATTCCAGCGACGCGGCATGCAGGAACAGGCGCTTGAGGCCGGCCTGTTCGCGCAGGCGCTTGTTGACCTCGACATCGCCGTACTTGTCGTCGCCGGCGACCGGATGGCCGATGTGCTGGGCGTGGACGCGGATCTGGTGGGTGCGGCCGGTCTCGATCCGCACCTCGCAGTAGGAATGGCCGCCGCGGCGCTCCAGTGTGCGGAAATGGCTGAGCGAGGGCTTGCCGGCCGCATTCACCTGGACGTGGCGTTCCCCGCCCTGGCGCAGGCCGATGTGCAGCGGCGCATCGACGGTCATCACGCCGTTGGGCATCCGGCCGGCCAGCAGCGCGAGGTAGCGCTTGGCGATGCCACGGCCGTCGTCGGTGTCGGACTCGCGCATCAGCGCCTGCAGTTCGATCAGCGCCGAACGCTTCTTGGCGATCACCATCAGCCCGGAAGTGTCGCGGTCCAGGCGATGCACCAGCTCCAGCGACTCGTTCGGGCGCAGGGCTCGCAGGGTCTCGATCACCCCGAAGCCGATCCCGGACCCGCCGTGGCTGGCGATCCCGGACGGCTTGCTGATCGCCAGCAACCGGGCGTCCTCGAACACGATGCTGGCGTCTAGCGCGGCCAGCAGGCCTTTGGGCGGGGCGCCCTTCTCCCCGGTCTCGCCCAGGCGGACCGGCGGGATGCGGACTTCGTCGCCTCCCTCCAGCCGGGTCTCGGGCTTGGCCCGTCCCCCGTTCACCCGCACCTGCCCGCTGCGGACGATCTTGTAGATCAACGACTTGGGCGCGCCCTTCAGCTGGCCGAGTAGGAAATTGTCGAGCCGCTGGCCACCGCGGTCGTCGGGAACGCGGACCAAGCGGACCTGGGCGGACGATGGGGCACTGGGGGCGTTTGCGGTCATCCGGGGTCCTGATCTGCTACACTCGCTGGGCGATATAAGGGTTTGATTTCGCAGGGAGTCCGGGGGCGACGGCAACGTCGGCACCCCTCGGGCCGAAAGCCCAGCTCCCCCGCGATTCCGATGCAGTGCGCGGCCACCGCCCCCGGGGCGGCCATGTTAGCGGCTCGTCGGCAGGCCGGCGTATCGCCGGGCGCCTGGCGCCCGGGCAACGAACACGTCCCGCGCCGCCGCGATGTCGCGCCTCCCAAGCGCCGCACCGCAGGCAGCCGGCCCGGCAACACACCAGAAAGAAGCGCTCCCGCGGCCCGCCGTGGTGTTGCAGCGCTGGAAACAACGAAGCGGCCCCGGCCGCGCGCCCGCCCCCGAGGCGTCCGGCGCGCGATGCGACCGCAGGAGTCTCCAGAGGCGAAGACGCCCCGGCGTTCCGCGCGCCCGTCCCACGACGGGCAAGGCGCCAAGGAACGCAAGTCCATGAAACGCATGCTGATCAACGCGACGCAGGCAGAAGAACTGCGCGTCGCGATCGTCGATGGCCAGACGCTCTACGACATCGATATCGAAATCCCGGCCAAGGAACAGAAGAAGTCCAACATCTACAAGGGCCGCATCACCCGGCTCGAGCCGTCGCTCGAGGCCGCTTTCGTCGAATACGGCGCCGAGCGCCACGGCTTCCTGCCGCTGAAGGAAATCTCCCGCGACTACTTCCAGTCCGGCGTCGACCACCACAAGGCCGGCATCCGCGAGCTGCTGCGAGAGGGCCAGGAAGTCGTGGTCCAGGTCGACAAGGAGGAGCGCGGCAACAAGGGCGCCGCCCTGACCACGTTCATCTCGCTGGCCGGCCGCTACATGGTGCTGATGCCGAACTCGCCCACCGCCGGCGGCGTCTCGCGCCGGATCGAGGGCGACGACCGCGCCGCACTGAAGGAAGCGATGGACAAGCTGGACATCCCCGACGAGATGGGGGTGATCATCCGCACCGCCGGCGTCGGCCGCGACGCCGAAGAGCTGCAGTGGGACCTCGACTACCTGCTCAGCGTCTGGCGCGCGATCGCCGAGGCCGCGCTGAAGAAGACCTCGCCGTTCCTGATCTACCAGGAATCGCGCCTGATCATCCGTGCCCTGCGCGACTACATGCGCGCCGACATCGGCGAGATCCTGGTCGACACGCCGGAAATGTACGAAGAGGCGAAGGAATTCGTCGAGCAGGTGATGCCGCACAACCTGCGCAAGCTCAAGCACTACACCGACGACACCCCGCTGTTCAACCGCTTCCAGATCGAGTCGCAGATCGAGAACGCCTACGAGCGTTCGGTGCGCCTGCCGTCCGGCGGCTCGCTGGTGATCGACCAGACCGAGGCGCTGACCGCGGTCGACGTCAACTCGGCACGCGCCACCAAGGGCGGCGACATCGAGGAGACCGCGTTCAACACCAATCTGGAAGCCGCCGACGAAGTGGCCCGCCAGATGCGCCTGCGCGACCTTGGCGGCCTGGTGGTGATCGACTTCATCGACATGACCTCGAACAAGCACCAGCGCGAGGTCGAGAACCGGCTCGCGCAGGCGCTCAAGCACGATCGCGCCCGCGTCCAGCTCGGCCGCATCTCCAAGTTCGGCCTGATGGAGATGTCGCGCCAGCGCCTGCGTCCGTCGCTGGGCGAATCCACCCAACTGGTCTGCCCGCGCTGCGACGGCCACGGCCGCATGCGCAGCATCGAGTCGCTGTCGCTGTCGATCATCCGCATCGCCGAAGAGCACGCGATGAAGGACAACACCGGCCAGGTGCTGGTGCAGGCGCCGGTCGAGATCGCCAACTACCTGCTCAACGAGAAGCGCCGCGCGCTGAGCGAGATCGAGAAGCGCCACGACGCGCCGATCGTGATCGTCGCCGACGAGTCGTTGCACACCCCGCACTACGAAGTCACCCGCCTGCGCGAGAACGAGCTGGGCGAGGAAACCGCGAAGCCGAGCTACCAGCGCGGTGGCGCGAGCCGCCGCCGCCGCGGCCGCCGCGGTGGCCGCCGTCGTCGTCGCAACGCGGATGCCGCAGGCGTCGCCGGCGAGGGCATCGGCGAAGACGCCGATACCGACAGCCTGACCGCCGCCGACGACGCGGAGCCGACACTGGACCGCAGCCAGCCGGAATTCGAGTTCGACGATCTACCGACGCCGCCGCGTGCCGCACCGGCCGCGGCGAACATCGCCGCCCCGCTGGTGGAGACCAGGGCCGAGGTGGTCGCCGACCTGTCGTCTGCAGAGGCACCGAAGGCCGTCGAAGCAGCGGCCGTCGAAGCGAACGCGACCGGAACGAGCGTGGCCGGCGTCGCGGCGGTCGAACAAGCCGTCGTCGAAGAAGTCGTCATCGAGCCGACCATCGTCGAAACGACCCTCGCGGAAGCGCCCGCCGTCGAACAGCCTGCCATCGAGCAGCCTGTCGTCGAGACGACGGCGATCGAAACCGCGACGGTCGAACAGGCATCTGCCGAAACCGCGGGCGTCGAAGTGACGGACGAGACCTTGCCGGCAAGCCCGGCCGTGGACGAGACGCCGGTCGAAACGACCGTGGCCGCGGAAACGCCGGCCGCCGTCGAGGCGCTGCCGGCCAAGCAGGAACCCGCGCCCGCCGCCGCGATGGCCGTGGTCGCGGCTGTCGAACCTCCGGTCGCCGCGCCGCAGTACGGCATCGGCCTGCCGCTGTTCGACGTCCAGCCGGACGCCGACGTCTCCGAAGTCGCCGCACGCGGCGAAGGCGACGCGACCGGCGAGGCACCGCGCGCGGGCTGATCGCCCGCGCCAAGGTCCGCCGGCGGTCGAGGACGACGCGCCGGCCCTCCACAAGCGCGTCCGGCCCTGCCGGACGCGCACCCCGCGTCAGAGCACGCGCGCGGGATCGCTCAGGCCGTACTGCGACGACAGCCGCGCCAGTGCGATGGTGTCCTGGATCCCCAGCTTCTCGAACAGCCGCGACTTGTGGGTGTTCACCGTCTTCGCGCTCAGGCTGAGCTTGCGCGCGATGTCTTCCTGGCGCAGGCCCTGCACCAGCAGCATCGCCACTTCAAGTTCGCGCGGCGAGAGCGCGTCGAACGGCGTGTCGCTGCCGCCGAGGCCGGACAGGGCGAGGTGCTGCGCGATGCCGTTCGCCAGATAGCGCTTGCCACGGGCCACGTCGCGGATGGCGCGCAGCAGCTCGGCCGCATCGCCTGCCTTGCCGACGTAGCCGGACGCGCCGGCCTCGATCAGCCGCTTCGGCATCGGCCCGTCCTCCAGCACCGACACCACGACCACCTTGCAGCCGAGGTCGCCCCTGACCAGGCGCTCGGTGACCTCCAGCCCGCTGATGCCGGGCAGGTGCAGGTCGCACAGCACCACGTCGGGCTTCAGCTTGCGGATCATCGGCAGCCCGGTTTCGCCGCTGTCGGCTTCGCCGACCACCTCGATGTCGGTCTCGGCCGACAGCACCATGCGCAGGCCGACGCGCACCAGCGCGTGGTCGTCGAGCAGAAACACCCGGATCGTCATTCCCTTGCTCCCTGTCGGCATGCGCCGTTGCGATGCGCACAGACTAGGCAGCGGCGAGGCCGGCGACAATCGGCGTTTCCCGCAGCCCGGGGTCGGAAAATTCCGACACGCCATGACCTCCGGCCAAGGCGCTGCGGCCGCGCCTCAGGCATCTTCCGGGCACCGATCCCGCCGGAGACCGCGATGCCCCCGTTCCGCCGCCCTGCCCCATTCGCCGTCGCCGCACTGGCCTGCTCCCTCGCCCTCTCCGCGACCGCGAAGGAACGTATCCCCGCGCCGGTCGACGCGACCGCCGCGGCCTGGCGCGCCGATGTCGCGGCGATGGCCGACGCCGAGGACGGCACAGGTCGTCGCGCGCGGCTGCGCCAGCGCCTGTCGGCCGCCGGCATGCCGGCCACTGTGCAAGCGTTCGAATACAAGGCACGGCCGGGCGAGAACCTGATCGCCGAGGTCTCCGGCGACGCCGGCCTGCCCCTGCTGCTGATCGGCGCGCATTCCGATCGCGTCGACGTCGGTCGCGGCGCCACCGACAACGCCTCCGGCAGCGCCGCGGTGCTGGCGCTGGCCGAACGCTTCCATCGCGCGCCGCTGCGCCACCATCGGGTGGCGGTGGCGTTCTGGGACCTCGAGGAGCGCGGCCTGCGCGGCTCAGCCGCCTACATCGCGCAGCACGGCGAGAAGCCGGCGCTGTACGTCAACTTCGACGTGTTCGGCTGGGGCGACCGCCTGTGGATGATGAGTCCGGACGCGAACGACCCGCTCGTCGCCGCCAGCCGCACGGCGGCGCAGGCGACCGGCCTGGCGATCACCGCCGGCGACCGCTATCCGCCCAGCGACCACCTCGCCTTCCTCAAGGCGGGCTGGCCGGCGGTGTCCTATTCGTTGGTCGGCGGGGACGAGATCGACGGCATCCTCGCCGAGTTCGCCGGCCAGTCGCCCGACCCGATGCCGAAGGTGATGGCGGTGATCCACTCGCCGAACGACACCGTCGAACACATCGATCCCGCGGCGGCGGCCCGGGGTATCGACGCGATCGAGGCCGCGCTGCGCGCGTGGGACGCGAAGGCTGACTGAGACCGAGCCCGCCTCAAGCCGGCGCCGGCAGAGCGTCGCCTGCGCACCAGCCGCCCGCCTGCAGGGTGTCCAGCAGCGCGGCGACCTCGGCCTTCGCGCTCAGGCTGTGCACCGGCAGCACCAGCACGTCGCCGGCGCGCGCCCAGGCCAGCGCCTCGCGCGCGGCGTCGGCCTCGCGCAGGCGGACAGGCAGCGCGGTTTCGGGCAAGCCGCGACGCAGAAGTTCGTCGCGGATGACCTGCGCGACCTCGCCCGCGACGCGGCCGCGCAGGTAGCCGTCGATGTCCTTCACCACCACGAGGTCCGGCGCGTACTGCGCGGCGATCGCGGCGAGGTCGCGGATCTGCGCATCCTCGCGATTGCCGGCCTGACCGAGCAGCAGCGCGAGGCGCCCCTGCCCGCGCCAGGCCTGCGCGATGGCGAGCAACCCGGCGAGCCCTTCGGGGTTGTGGGCGTAGTCGAGGAAGATCTCGAGTCCGGCGAACGACCACCGCTGCAGCCGTCCCGGATTGTCGGCATGATCGCGCCCGAACGTGGCGAGCACCTCGCGGATCGTCGCCGGCGGCACGCCGAGCTGCGACGCGGCCAGCGACGCGCCGGCTGCATTCGCGACGTTGTAGCGCGCATGGCCGCCGAGCGTGACCGGCATGGCCGCGATCTCGCCGAGGTCGTGGGTTCGGTCGCCGTCGTGCAGCCACAGCCGGCCGTCGCGGCCGACACAGTGCGGCACGGACGTGTCGGGCACCGCCAGCGCGTCGACCGCGAACCACGCCACGCGCGGCGCCGCGGACGGCCCTCGCCGCCGCAGCAGCGGGTCCTCGGCGTTGAGCACGAGCGTGCCGCCCCCCTCGCCCGCCACCGCGCGCGCGACCGTCAGTTTCACCGACGCGAGGTCCTCGACCGAATGCACACCGTATTCGCCGAAGTGATCCTCGCTGATGTTGGTGACGACGGCGACGTCGGCCTTCGCCAGCGCGAGACCGCGGCGCAGGAGCCCGCCGCGCGCGGTTTCGAGCACCGCAGCTTCGACGTCGGTGCGACGCAGGAGTTGGCGCGCACCGGCTGGACCGGAATAGTCGCCGGCCTCCAGTCGTTCGATCTGCGCGGTGTCGCCGACGAACAGTCCATCGGTACAGGAATGCGCGGTGCGCAGGCCGTGGGCGCGCAGCATCGCCGCGATCAGGCGCACGGTCGTGGTCTTGCCGTTGGAGCCGGTGACCAGCACGGCGGGGATCGCACCGAGCGTCGGCCACGGCAGCGCATCGGGCGAGGCCGGCAGCGCGTCGAGCGGGTACGTGACGCCGCGCACGCCGAGGCCGACGCTCAGCGCGTCGTCGTCCAGCAGCGTCGGTACGTCTCGTTCGGCCGCTGCGTCGAGCAGCGCGACCACGTCCGGTCGCGCCTCGGCGCTGGCGAAACGGCGCAGCGTGTCCAGCGCGCGCACTTCGTCGAACGCGGCCGGGTGACCCGGCGCGTGGAACCCGGCGTAGCCGGCGGCCACGCACCACGCCCACTCGTTCAGTTCGGTCGCGGCGAACAATTGGTCGACCGGCGCGGGAAACGCCAGCGTCGCACCGCTGGCGTGGCTGCGCGCCTGCGCCTCCGCGGGTGGCCAACACAGCAGCACGCGCATCGCGTTCACGCACATGCGCCACGTGCGCAGCGCCTCGGGATCCTGCGCGCGCGGCCCCAGCGCCTCCATCGCCGCGCCGCAGCCGGCGAAGTAGGGGTTGGCGCCGGTGAGGCGGCGGGAATCGTCGAACGGAGGTTCGCTGCCGGGGATGGCTTGCGACACGGACACGGTGCTCAGTCGTCGCTCTCCCGCGAGATGAAGATCCCGCGCTCGTCGCGGCTCACGCCTTCCCACTGCTCCGGCGAGAATGCGGGTTCCGCGGCGGCCTCGCCGGTGTCGGCGGGCGCCGCGGCGGCGACCGGCGCCTTCTCCGGCGCGCCTTCGGGCTTGAACTTGATCACCTGCTTCCACGAGCGCACCAGCGCATCGGCGAAGATCAGCAGCACGTCGCCCGGCTGCGCCATGCGCAGGCCGGCGTCGATCGCCGCCTGCTCGTCGGGAATGAGGCTGATGCGATCGTCCGACACGCCGTGTTCGCGCAGCGTGGCGGCGATGAGCTTCGGCACTTCGTCCGGTGCGCGGCCACGCAGGCCGTCGTCGCGGCGGCAGATGTAGTGGTCGAAACCGCCCGCGACCGCCTTCGCGATCTCGCGCAGGTCCTCGTCGCGACGGTCCCCGGGGCCGGCCACGACGACAATGCGGCGACCAGCGACGTCGAGGCGCTGCGCCAGGTCGGCCATCGCGGCGACCGCATGCGCGTTGTGGCCGTAGTCGAACAGCACCTTGAACGGATGCTCGTTGAACACGTTCATGCGGCCCGGCGCCTGGAAGAACGTGCTGTCGAACGTGCGCAGGCCCTGGCGGATGGCGTCCAGCTTGATGCCCATCGAGAACGCCATGGCCGCGGCGAACATCGCGTTCTGCACGTTGTGCAGCGCCTTGCCTTCCAGCGTCGCCGGGATCAGGTGCGTCCACAGCAGCGGGATGTGGCTGCCGCGGTCGTACAGCGTGATCATCTGGCCGTTGACACCCGCCTCCAGCGCGCAGGCGCGACCGCCGGCGCGGATGTGCTCGCGCACGAGGCCGTGCGACGGGTTCATGGTGACGTAGCAGATGACCTTGGCGTCGGTGTAGCCGCCCATCTTCAGCACGTTCGGATCGTCGGCGTTGAGCACCGCGCATTCTTCCGCGACCTCGGCGACGATGCGCTTGACCTCGGCCAGTTGTTCGAGCGTGTCGATGCCCTTCATGCCGAGATGGTCGGACTGCACGTTCAGCACCGCGCCGACGTCGACCTTCGACACGCCCATGCCGGCGCGCAGCAGACCGCCGCGCGCGGTCTCCAGCACGGCGAAATCGATCTGCGGATCGGCCAGTACCATGCGTGCGGACACCGGCCCGGTCATGTCGCCTTCGACCGTGCGCTGACCGTCGATGTAGACGCCGTCGGTGGAGGTCAGGCCCGGCGTGTAGCCGGTCATCTTCGCGATGTGCGCCAGCATGCGCGACGTCGTCGTCTTGCCGTTGGTGCCGGTGATCGCGGCGATCGGCACGCGCGACGGCGCGCCCGACGGGAACAGCATGTCGATCACCGGACCGGCGACGTCGCGCGACTTGCCTTCGCTCGGCGCCACGTGCATGCGGAAGCCCGGCGCGGCGTTCACTTCGCAGATGCCGCCGCCGATGGTCTTGTAGCTCTCGGCGATGTTCGTGCTGAGGAAATCCACACCGCCGACGTCGAGGCCGATCGCCTTGATCGCGCGCACCGCCATCTCGCGGTTGTCGGGATGGATGATGTCGGTCACGTCGGTGGCGGTGCCGCCGGTGGACAGGTTCGCGGTCGAACGCAGATAGATGATGCGACCGGCCTCGGGCACGGTGTCGGCGTCCACGCCTTCGCGCGCCATCATCATCTCGGCCTGCGCGTCGAGTTCGATGCGCGTGAGCACCTTCTCGTGGCCGACACCCCGGCGCGGATCGCGATTCACGATCTCGACCAGTTCGCGGATGGTGTGCGTGCCGTCGCCGACCACATGGCCGGGCGTGCGCTTGGTCGCGGCGACCAGTTCGCCGTTGACGACCAGCAGGCGGTGGTCGTCGCCTTCGAGGTAGGTCTCGACGATGACCGAGCGCGAGATCGCCTGCGCCTTGAGGAAGCCTTCGACGACTTCCGCCTCGTTGGTGAGGCGGATCGAGATGCCGCGACCGTGGTTGCCGTTGTAGGGCTTGGTGACGACGGGATAGCCGATGCGCGCCGCCGCGCGCTTCGCGCCGCCCTCGCTCTGCACCAGTTCCTGGCGCGGCGCGGGCAAGCCCAGCGAGACGAGGATCTTGTTCGTCTCTTCCTTGTCGCTCGCCAGTTCCACGGCGATGTGCGAGGTCTTGCCGGTGACCGTCGCCTGGATGCGCTGCTGGTAGCGGCCGTGGCCGAGCTGCACCAGCGACTGTTCGTTGAGGCGCAGCCACGGGATGTTGCGCTCTTCCGCGGCCTTGACCAGCGACATCGTCGACGGCCCCAACGCGCGGCGCTGCGCGTAGCGGATGAAGGTGTCGCGCGCTTCCGGCCAGTTCCAGTCGTCGGGCACCGCGTCGGCCGAACGCAGCTCCGCCGGCACCAGCGAACGCAGCAGCTTCAGCGCGAGTTCGCCGGCCTCGATGCCTTCCTCGCGCTGCGCGTACTCGTAGATCACCGAATACACGCCCGGGCGGCCGTCGATGCTGCGCGTTTTCCCGAACGTCACGTCCTCGCCGGCCATGTTCTGCAGCTCGATCGCGACGTGCTCCAGCACGTGGCCGAGCCAGGTGCCCTCGCCTTCCTTCATGCGCCGGATCAGCCCGCCCGGCGTGCGGTACGAGCAACCGTGCTCGGCCAGCCCCGGCACCGCCTCGACCAGCGCATCGACGAACGCCGGCCCGAGCCGTCCGGTGGGCCAGTCTTCGAGCCGTTCGAGGTCCAGTTCCAGCCGGATCACCGGGAAATGCGCGTACAGCGACGGGCCGACGAACACCGAACGATCGAGAATGCGCATACCTGGACTGACTCCTGTGCGGTCGATGGGACCGGGCCGCGCGCCTGCGCGGACCCGGGACACGCGCGCGACCGTCCCCCGACGGTCGGCGATCCTTCCGGCGATCTATTCCTTCGGCGCCAGCAGGGCGCCCGCCGAAGCCTTGCGCGTGTGCAGGTTGAACGTAGCACCGGCGACGAGGATGTGGAAGCTCAGGCCGAGCAGGCACACCGGCTGGCCCTCGTCGACCTGGGCCATCGACGAGAACTGCAGCCCTGCGGCGTCGACCACGGTCACGCCGCCGCTGCCCAGCACCTCGACGGTGTTGTCGGGCGAGATGAACGCCGCGGTGTCCTCGTCCAGGCCGATGCCCACGGCGAACGGGTTGTAGGCCAGCGCCGTGCCCAGCCGGCCGAGGCGGTCGCGCTGGCGGAAATGCTGGTCGATGATGAAGCGGTTGGTCAGCCCCAGGCCCGGCGCCAGCCGCACCATCCCGGCGATCGGGGTCGAGCCCTCCTCGCCGAACGCGATCATGTGCTCGCTGAGGAACGACGCGCCGGCGCTGGTGCCGGCGACGTGCATGCCGCGCGCATTGGCGGTGCGGATCGCCTTCGCCACTGCGGTGCCGCCGAGGTAGGTCGCCAGCCGCAGCTGGTTGCCGCCAGTGAAGAACACGCCGGTCGCGCGTTCGATGCGATCGACGCGGCGCGGTTCCTCGGCGTCGCGGCGGGTGTCGAAATCCATGGATTCGACGCTGCGCACGCCGAGGTCGGTGAAGATCTCGACGTAGCGCGGGCCGGTGGACAGCAGCTTGCTCGCGGTCGGGATCACCACGATGTCGGCGTCGTCGCCGCCGCACAGCTCGACGAACCGGGCGAGGATCGCGCGGTCGTTCTCTTTCTCTTCCGCGCCGCCGATCGGGATGATCCAGCCGCGTTCTTCCCCGTCGGGGACTTTACTGGGGCACATCGAGGTTCCTGGAGTTGCTCAACGAAAAAGGAAAAAACTTTAAAAACCAATGTCATCCCGAGCGCAGCGAGGGACCTGCTTCCACGGTCGAGCGGAAAAAGCAGGTCCCTCGCTGCGCGAGGAATGACAATCTCATGCGTGGCCACCGGCCGGACCCGCGGTTCACTCGAACAGCCCGCGCCGCACGATCGCGCCGTCGCGCACGTGCCACGCGCCCTGCACCATCACGTCGGCGATGCCGCCGTCGGCATCGAGCACGACGAGGTCGGCGACGCCGCCCGCCGCGACGACGCCCTTGCCGGCCAGCCGCAGCAGCCGCGCGACATTGGAGGTGAAGGCCGGCAGCACGGCGTCGAGCGCGTGCCCGCGCGCGAGCAGCGTGCGCAACGCCTGCGGCAGCGCGCGCGAGGCACCGACGTCCATGCGGCACAGCCGGCCCTCGTGGTCGAAGGTCGGCAGGCAGCCACCGGCGTCGGAGCTGATCGTGATCCGCTCCGGCGGCGCGCCCGCGGCGCGGTAACGCTCCCACGCGTCCTCGGCCGACCATGCGTCCTCGCCGTCCTCGACCGGGAAGGCGGTGACGTCCACGGTGCAGCCGCGCCGCGCCAGCGCCAGCGCTTCCTCGAACAGCGCCTTGCGCCGGTTCACGTGGGTCGGATGGAACACGCGCGCCGGCAGTTCGGTCTCGTCCAGCGCGCGGCGGACCAGATCGAGCCCGCGCACGCCGTCGCCGAGATGCAGGTGCAGCACGCCGGCCTTGCCGGTCATCAGCCCGGCCACGTGGCACTCGGACGCGATGCGCACGAATTCGTCGAACGTCGGCTGGCTGGATCGGTGGTCGCTGATCGCCAGTTCGCCGACGCCCAGCACCGGATCGAGATAGACGATGTCGCCGCGCACGCTGCCGGTCAGCGTCACCGGCGGCACGTGGTAGCCGCCGCACCAGGCGTGCGCGCCGAGGCCCTGCTCGCGCAGGCCGTAGACCGAGGCCAGCAACTCGCCCGGACTGCGCGCGAGGTCGTCGGTGCCCAGCACCCCGACCACGGTCGTCACCCCGGCCGCGGTGAACGCCGACAACGCCACGGGCGGCACCCGCGTCGCGAACCCGCCCTCGCCGCCCCCGCCGGTGACGTGGGCATGGGCGTCGATCAGCCCGGGGATCAGGCGCTTGCCTTCGAGATCGACGGTTTCCAGACCCGGCAGCGACGGCGCGGGATCATCCGCAGCGCCGATCCACAGCACCTTGCCGCCACCGACCAGCACCTGACAGGGGCCGAGGTCCTCGGGTGCGAAGACATGGGCGTTGCGGAGGAGCGTCGGTGCCGGTGCGGGCACGGCGGAGTGGGTGGAAGCCATCCGCCATTTTAGCGGGTTGCGCCGGTCCGACGAGGTCCGGGGGCCTGCCGATCGATTGCGGCCACCCGGCACGGCAGCCGGACAGCGGGAAAGGCGTCGATCTCGCCAGCGCCCCGACTGTCGATCGGGCGTTCGGATGTTGTCTGGCGGCGGCGCCCCTCCCCGCGTCGCACGCGGAGAGGGGGGCCAGCTCACGCGATCAATTGCAATTCGGCCAGCAACCGGTATCCGGCTGGCCTGGATTCGGCAGGTCGGGGCGCGTTTCCGGCTGCGCGGTATCGATCTGCGGCGGGCCCGAGACCATACCTTCGTAGTCCATGTAGTTCGGATCGATGAGGATGATCGTGCCCTTGCGGTCCTCGATGTCCTTGGGGTCGATCTCGATCGGGCTCCAGCCGAAAACGGTATGCACGGTCGCGTTGTGGACGCGCTCCCAGGCCTTGAACTGTTCGTCGGTCGGCTTGCCGTTGCCGGTATCGGCATCCGGGTTGGAGTAACCGGAGTTCTTCTTCGGCATGCCGTCCGGGCCGGTCCGTTCGGAGCTTCCGTCCTTGTGGATCAGGACTTCATCGCCGGTATCGAGCTTGATGAACGTGTCGCCGTTCTTGAAGTCCTCGCGGTAGACCACCTTCGGTTCGTCGGCCGCCGGCGTGCCGCCATCGTCGCCGGCGCTGATCCAGCTGACGTTGACGCCGCCCACGCGACGCTCCGGCGCCTTGGTCTCCTCGTTGAATCCGCGCACGAGCGTGAAGCCGTCGGTTTCGACCGAAATGCCGAAATCGGCGACCTTCTCCGGATCCAGACCAATGTGCACCGTCGCATCCTTGCGACTCTCCAGCGGGAAAGCGGCGAGCGGCGAATCCGGCATATCCAGGCCGAACTTCGCCAACTGGGCCTCCAGATCGGCCGGACGCACCACCATCATGCCCACGCCGTATTCGAAGGTGGGCAGGTATTGCTTGCCGATCATCTCGACCATGAGGGGCAGCGGCGGACGACTGGACGGATCGTGCGGGTCGAAGCCGGCCACCACTTCATCGGCGTCGCTGACGCCGTCGTCGTCGGAATCGACGACGTTCCAGGCGTAGTAGCAGGCCGACACATCGCACAGGCGGATGTGTCGAAGCTGCGGTTCTTCGGCACGCGCCCGGGGTGCGGTGCAGGTCAGCGCGACCAAGGTCGCGATCGTCGAGGCAAGAATCGTTCTTTTCATAAATCTCCTTGGTGTTTTCACCATGTCAAGGGATCACTCATTGCGCCGATGCATGGACACATCGGCAGGGCGAGGGAACGCCAAAACATCGGTGCGCAGGTCAAGGCGATGCGCATGCGGACCGGCGTCGCAATTCCTCTCGTGAATCGCGATTCGAGCTGTCCCGATGCATTGTCTTCCCGCGTTTAGGCAATGCGAGTTCGCAGGGCCACCTGCGATGGTGTGCGCTTTCCAAACACACAAAGCCCTCCAGCGAGAAGCGGAGCCCGGGATTCACTCGGGCCATCCATGGCCCTCGCCCTGCGGGCGGCTGCGCCGTGCGCATCGGCCATCCTGCCGATGCGTCGAACCCGGTGTGTGCGTCCACGCACTGCGCTCCGCCAGACACGCAAAAGCCCCCTCACGGGGGCCCTTGCGTGTCTGGCGGAGAGAGTGGGATTCGAACCCACGGTGGGCGTAAACCCACGGCAGTTTTCAAGACTGCTGCCTTAAACCGCTCGGCCATCTCTCCGTTGTGTGAAGCCCCTTTCCTGTCATCCCGAACCCGGCTTCATCGGGTGAGGGATCTGCTTTTCCTGCTCGAACGACCGAAGCGACAGCAGATCCCTCGCGTTCGCTCGGGATGACGGCGGGAAGCGGTGCGGGTGATACGCGGCGGATGCATTCCACCGGGATACACGCCGCTGCGGAACGCCCCGCGCCCCCTGCCCTCACGCCGGCTCGGCGATTCTAGCGTCCTTTTCCTTGTCCTTCGGCGCGGCCATGCCGCCGGGGCAGTTGCGGCACTGCAGGCGCGAGGACTCCAGCAACGGCGGCATCTGTTCGGCGAGGTGGTCGATGAACATGCGCACCGCGGGCAGCAGGCCGCGGCGGGAGGCGAACACGGCGTGGCAGATGCCCATCGGCAGGCGCCAGGACGGCAGCACCACTTCCAGTTCGCGGCTGCGCACGGCGTCGGCGCAGATGGTCTCGGGCAGCAGGGTGATGCCGAGGCCCTGCTTGGCCAGCGCCATCAGCATCGGGAAGTCGAAGCCGGCGATGCGGGGCTTGAGTTCGATGCGGCGGACTTCGCCGTCCTCGCCCTGCAGTTCCCAACGCTGGCGGGCTTCTTCCTCGCTCATGCTGAGCGTGGTGTGGGCGGCGAGGTCCTCGGGTTCGCGGGGGCGGCCGGCGCGGTCGAGATAACCCGGGCTGGCGACCAGCAGTTCCTGGATCTGGCCGAAGCTGCGCATCACCAGGCTGCCGTCGTCGTCGAGCTTCGCGCGGACGCGGATCGCGACGTCGAAGCCTTCGTTGATCACGTCCACCCGGCGGTTGCTGACGTGCATCTGCACGCGCACCTTCGGGTAGCGGGCGAGGAAATCGGGGAGCAGTTGCGGCATCAGCTGCTGGGCGATGCCGACCGGCACGCTCACGCGGACGAGGCCGCGCGGTTCGGCGCTGAGCCGGTCGACCACTTCGCGGGCGGCGCCGGCTTCGGCGAGCATCGCCTGGGCGTGGCGATAGACGCTCTGGCCGACGTCGGTGACCGCGAAGCGGCGGGTCGAGCGCTGCAGCAGGCGCGCGCCGAGGTCGGTTTCGAGCTGGCTGATGCGGCGGCTGAGGCGGGATTTCGGGATGCCCAGCGCACGTTCGGCGGCGGCGAACCCGGAGTGTTCGACCACCATCGCGAAGTAGTAGAGATCGTTGAGGTCGTTCACGGCGTGCCTCCCGGAGATTTCCAGACATGGAACGATGGGCGCGATTGAAGCAGGTTTATCGCACCCATGCAATGCCGAAAAGACCCTGCTGGCCGTTCCGGGACGCTTTTCCCGGTGGATCGTCGACAGCCCCGCCCGGCGCGCCCACCGGAGACTCCGCATGGCCAGCGAGATCACCCAACTGCTGCGGCGGCACCACGCCGGCGACCGCGAGGCTTTCGATCGCATGGTGCCGATGGTCTACGACCGGCTGCACGCGATCGCCCATCGCCAGCTCGGCGCGCAGGGGCGGCGCGGGCCGCTGCTCGACACCACCAGCCTGGTCCAGGAAACCTACCTGCGGCTGGTGGGCGAACACGACGTGGACTGGCGCGACCGCGGGCATTTCTTCGCGGTCTGCGCCCGGGCGATGCGCCGGGTGCTGGTTGACGACGCCCGCCGCCGGCTCGCGGCCAAGCGCGGCGGCGACTGGGTGGAGGTGCCGCTGGACACCCGCATCCCGGCCGCGGAGCACGCGCCGGAGCGGCTGCTGGCCATCGACGAGGCGCTGTCGCGGCTGGCGGTGTTCAACCCGCGGCTGGCCCAACTGGTGGAATGCCGCTACTTCGCCGGGATGACCGAGGACGAGACCGCCGAGGCGATGGACACGTCGCTGCGCACCGTACAGCGCGACTGGATGCGCGCCCGGGCTTGGCTGCTGAAGTTCCTCGAAGCCTCGTGAGCGGCACGGGCGGGGAGGCCGTGGGCGCGGCGCAGGCACGGCTCGATGCCCTGCTCGAACAGGTGCTGATGCTGGAGGGCCCGGATCGACGGCGCTTCATCGACGGGTTGACCGGCGAGGACGCGACCCTCGCCGACGAACTGCGTGCGCTGCTGGCGCTGGCCGAGGACGACGACGCGTTGGCCGCACCCGACGGCGCGGCGCGCTGGCGGGCCCTGTTCGACGCCGCACCGCCGGACGCCACCGAACCGCCCCTGCCCGGCCCGATCGGCCCCTGGCGCCCGCTGCGCCGGCTCGGCGACGGCGGCATGGGCACGGTCTGGCGGGTCGAGCGCGAGGCGGACGGCTTCCGCCAGACCGGCGCGCTCAAACTGCTGCGGCCCGGCGCGGACTCCGAAGGCTTCCTGCGACGGTTCGCCGAGGAACGGCGGATCCTCGCCACCCTGCACCACCCGGGCATCGCCCGCCTGCTCGATGGCGGCCGCACCGAAGACGGCCGGCCCTGGCTGGTGATGGAGTACGTCGAAGGCGAGCCGATCGACCGCGCCTGCGACCACCGGCGCTTCGATGTGCCGGCGCGCATCGCCCTGTTCCGCCAGGTCGCCGAAGCGGTGGCGACCGCGCACCGCAACCTGATCGCGCATCGCGACCTCAAGCCCGGCAACATCCTGGTCGGCGAGGACGGCGCGCCGCGGCTGCTGGATTTCGGCATCGCCAAGGCGCTCGACGGCCCGGGAGCCGAGGGCGCCGCCACCGCGACGCAGCTGCGCGCCTTCACCCCCGACTACGCGGCGCCGGAGCAGGTGCTGGGGCAACCGACGTCGACCGCGACCGACGTCTACCAGCTCGGCCTGCTGCTCTACGAACTGCTCTGCGGCCATCGCGCGCAACAGGCCGCCGATGCATCGCCGCGCGCGCTGGAACAGGCGGTCTGCGCGACCGAGCCGCTGCGCCCGGGCGCACGCGTGGACGCGGACGACCGCGCGACCGCGCAGGCGATCGCCGCCGCGCGCGCGACCACGCCCGCAGGCCTGCGCCGGGCGCTGCGCGGCGACCTCGACAACATCGTGCTGAAGGCGCTGCGCAAGGCGCCGGAGCGGCGCTACGCCTCGGTCGCGGCGCTGATCGAAGACCTCGACCGCTGGCGCGACGGGCGCACGGTGCGCGCGCGGCCGGAGACGTGGACGTATCGCAGCGGCAAGTTCCTGCGCCGGCATGCGTGGGCGACGGCCGCGGTGGTCGCGGTGTTCGCCTCGACCGTGGTGTACGCGGTGGTGGCGACCCGGCAGGCCGAGGCGCTGGCGCGCGAGCGCGACCGCGCGCAGGCCGAAGCCGCGAAAGCGCGGCAGTCGCTGGCGCTGATCCGCCGGCTGTTCGAAGGCGCCTCGCCCGAGAGCGCCGGCGGGCGAGAGCTGACGGCGCGGCAACTGCTGGACGACGGCTGGCCGTGGATCGAGCGCGAACTCGACGGCCAGCCGTCGCTGCAGGCCGACATGTACGACACCGTCGGCGGCATCTACCGCAAGCTCGGCGACTTCGCCCGTGCGCAGGCGCTGGCCGAGCGCGCGCTCGCCGCCGCACGCGCGGACGCGGACCCGCACGGGCTCGCGCGTGCGCTGCGCGGACGCGGGCGCGTGGCCTTCGATCGCGGCGACGACGCGCTGGCCGCGACCCTGCTCGACGATGCGCTGGCGCGGTTCCGCGCGCTGGACGGAGACGATGCACCGGAGGTCGCGACGACGCTGCAGGACATCGGCCGCCTGCACGACCGACGCGGCGAAAGCGACGCCGCGCAGGCCGCGTTCCGCGAGGCGCTGGCGATCCGCCGCAAGCGTTCCGGCGAGCGCGACCTGTCGGTCGCCGAAACGCTGCAGGGCCTGGGCATGAGCCTGCGCCGCGACGGCGACTATGCCGGCGCCGAACCGCTGCTGGCGCAAGCGCTGAGCCTGCGCCGCCAGTTGCTGCCCGTAACGCATCCGGAGATCGCCTACACGCTGGTCGATCTCGCCCAGGTCCGCAACGACCTCGGCGACTATGCCTCGGCCGAGGCGCTGTACCGCGAAGCGCTGGCGTCGATGGAGAAGACGCTCGGCCCGGACCACCCGAACATCGCGCTGACCCTGACCACGCTGTCGCGGGTGCTGAAGACGCACCGGGACTACGCCGGCGCGCGGCCGCTGCTGGAGCGCGCGCTGGCGATCCGGCGCAAGGTCTACGGCGAGCGCCACGCCAACGTCGCGCTCACCCTCAACGACCTCGGCCGGCTGGCGCTGGAAGCGGGCGACCTGGCCGAGGCCGAAACGCATTTCCGCCAGGCGCTGGCGCTGTACCCGGCGGATCACGCCTGGCGCGAGACCACCGTGTTCAACCTCGGCGAACTCGCCGAGCGCCGCGGCGACGATGCACAGGCCGCCGCGCGCTACCGCGAATCGCTGGTCGCGCTGCGCGCCCGCTACGGCAACGACCACGATCGCGTGGGCATGCGCCTCGGCAAGCTCGGCGGCGTGCTGTATAGCCAGGGTCGGCTCGACGAGGCCGAACGCACGTTGCGCGAGGCGCTGGCGATCTACCGGCGGCGCCTGCCGCCCGGGCACGAGCGGCTGGCCAACCTGCTGCTGCCGCTCGGTCGCGTGCTGGTCGGGCGGCATCGCGACGCCGAAGCGCTGCCGCTGCTGCAGGAAGCCTGGCAGGTGCGTCGGGACGCGTTCGGCGACGCCGACCCGCGGACGACCGAGGCCGCGCAGGCGCTGGCACGTGCGCGCCAGCCGAGCGCCTGACCGCCGTCTTCTCCTACTTGCAGTCGCCGGTCACAGTCACCCGCACGCGGCGCAGGTTGTTCGCCTCGTCCGATTCCGCGTTCGTGGCGGCGGCATCGGCCATCGCATACAGCATCCAGGTGCCGGGCTTGAGCTTCAGGTGGCCGCTGCTGTTCGCGGACGCGCCGCCGGCGAGCGCAGGCAACGCCGCCGACGCCAGCACCGGGCCGGCCGGTGCGTCGCGGGAGACGCGGTTGGTCGTCGCCAGCGAGGCGACCGGCCCGAGGCTCGCCGTGCCGTACAGATAGCGGAACTGGCAGATCCCGCCCTCGCGCTTGACCGCGTCGGCATCGGCGATCGCGGCGCCGGTGCCCCAGGGAATGAGCTGGTTGCCCAGCCGGAATCCGCTGGCGGCCAGCGCCAGATCGCGCAACGGCAGCGGCTTCGGCGGCGGCAACAGGAAGGCCTGGTTGCCGTCGTCGGGATCGGGACGGGTGGGATCGTTCTGGGGATGCGGCGGCGCGACGACGTCCTTGCCGGCGTTCTGGGCGAACGCGACGGGCGAGGACAGCGCGCACAGCACGGCGAGCGCGGCGAGCGCGGATCGACTGCGCGGGAGACGGACGGGGGAATGCGTCATGGCGAGGCTCCGGTGGGAAGGACGGACGGGCGGAAGCGCCGCGTCTTGCATACACAGTCGCGAAACGGCGACGGATCCCGCCACCCGGCGGCGCACTGCGGACGTCACCGCTTTCGAGAAACGCCGTCGGCACCGGCTGGCGGCCCAGGGAACCTGAACGAAATCCGGGCCTGCGAAATTTTTTCGACCTCGTGTGGCGGGATCCGTCGCCGTTTCGCGACGTCCTCATCACGCGGCCGATTCGTGCCGATCCCATCCATCGCAGGAGTGCCACCATGTCCCGTTCCCTTCCCTTCGCCATCGCCGGCCTGCTCGCCTGCACGATCGCAGGCCGTGCGCACGCGCTCGAGCCTTCGAAAGGCGTCTACCGCATCCCCTTCGCCAACGGTACCGACGTGCATGTCGGCAACGACCACATCGACCACTCACCGCCCGGCCGCATCGACATGAACGGCACCGGCGGCGGCACCTACCGCATCGTCGCCGCGGCAGACGGCATCGTCCGCAAGGTCGTCGACGGTTTCGACAAGCGGCTGGACTGCAAGGGCAAGCCGGTCAGCGAGCAGAAGAACAACTACGTCTGGATCGAGCACGCCAACGGCGAGTGGACCAAGTACACGCACATGCAGAAGGGCTCCTCCAGCGGCAAGGCCGGCCTGCACGAGGGCCAGTTCGTGAAGGCCGGCACCTACCTCGGCGACCAGGGCGATGTCGGCTGCGCCAGCGGGCCGCACCTGCACTTCGAGGTCGGCGTGCCGAAGGACGCCAACGGCTTCACCGAGACCGGCGGCTTCCTCACCGACAACGACGGCAGCAAGCGCAACCGCATCCCGCGCGTCTGCGGCATCGCCGGCGGCCGCTACGTGACCGACGGCAAGTACAAGGCGCGCGAAGTGCCCGGCGCGGTGTCGCCCGGCTCCCGCGAATACGCCCGCCACGGCGTGCCGGCGCGCGACTACCAGTGCCTGGTCGACCAGGCGGCGATGGCCGGCTACGCGCCGGAGTGGCTGGATGCGTTCTCCGCCGACGGCGGTGTGCGTTTCAACGTCGTCTTCCGGCCTGCCGGCGGCGTCGCCTGGCAGGCGGTCCACGGTCTGACCTCGGCGCAGTACCAGCAGCGGTTCGACCAGTTCACCCACGACGGCTACCGTCCGACGCTGGTGGAGAGTTACCGCGACGACGGCGACACCCGTTACGCCGCGATCTTCCGCAAGACCGGCGGCCCGGCCTTCCGCGCCTACCACGGGGTGTCCGCCGCCGTGCACCAGCAGCGCATGGACCAGTGGAGCGCCGAAGGCTATCGCCCGCGCACCATGGCGGTGACGGCGAGCGGCGACCAGCCGCGCTACACCGTGGTGTACGAGAAGGCGGGCGGCGGCCAGTGGCTGGCGAAGTCGCGGCTGACGCCCGACGAGTACCAGCACCTGTTCGACAGCGAAAGCGCCGCGGGTCGGCTGCCGGTCTACCTCAACGCCTACGGCCTCGACGGCCGCATCTACTACTCCGCGATCTTCAGCGCCACGCCGAGCGGCCCGGCGAAGGCGCGACACGGCCTGACCGGCGCGCAGTACCAGAACGAATGGGAAAGCGCGACCGGTTCCGGCTACCTCACCCGGGTCGTCACCGGCTACGCCGTCGGTGGCCAGCCGCGCTATGCCGCCGTCTGGCGGAAGTGATCCGATTCGCACCCCGCGCGGCATCCGTCGCGCATCCACTCGCCCAAAAACGGAGTTTCCTCATGTCCCGCATCGATCCGATCCGCATTCGTCCGACCCGATCCCGTCCCCTGCGCTTCTTCGCGGCGCTGTTCGTCCCGCTGCTCGCGCTCGCCGCATCGGGCTCGGCCCTCGCCGCCGACTGGGCCGCGCGCCACGGCCTCACCTCCGCTCAGTACCAGAGCGCCTTCGATGATTACGCCCACAAGGGCTACCGGCTGGTCTCCGTCAGCGGCTATGAAGTCGGCGGCCAGGCGCGCTACGCCGCACTGTGGAAGAAGCAGGCCGGTCCCGACTGGGCCGCGAAGCACGGCCTCAGCGCGGCGCAGTACCAGGCCGCGTTCGACGACTTCGGGAAGAAGGGCTACCGGCTGACCTGGGTCAACGGCTACGCCGTCGGCAACCAGCCCTACTACGCCGCTATCTGGACCAAGGGCCCCGGCCCGGCGGCGGCCGCGCGCCACGGCCTGACCGCGGCGCAATACCAGGCCGCGTTCGACGAGTGGACGGGCAAGGGCTACGCGCCGGTGCACATCAGCGCGTACGCCGTCGGCGGCTCGCCGCGGTTCGCCGTCATCTTCGAGAAGGGCGGCCCGGCCACGGTCGCGCGCCACGGCCTGAGCGCGGCACAGTACCAGAGCGCGTTCGACCAGTACGCCCGCCAGGGCTACCGGCTGAAGGAAGTCACCGGCTATCGCGACGGCAACGCCGACCGCTACGCCGGCCTGTGGGTGAAGACCGGCGGCCCGCAGTGGTCGGCGCGGCACGGCATCCCGGCGGCGCATTACCAGGCCGTGTTCGACAACTACCGCTACCAGAGCTGGGAGCCCGACTACATCGAGGCCTTCAACGGCGCCGGCGGCGTGCGCTTCAACGGCGTGTGGCAGAACACGGCATTCAGCGCCGGGGACCTGAAGCTGATCGACGACAAGGTGCGCGGCTACATGCGGGCGCACGACATCCCCGGGATGTCGGTCGCGATCATGCGCAACGGCCGCCTCGTGTTCGCCTCCGGCTACGGCGTCGCCGACAAGGACAGCGGCGAGCCGGTCGGGCCGATGCATCGGTTCCGCCAGGCCAGCGTCTCCAAGCTGCTGACGCGCTCCGCGGTGCTCAAGCTGATCGCCGACACCAGCCTGCAGAACGACAGCCACGTCTTCGGCGCGAACAGCGAACTCGGCGGCACCTACGCCACGCCCGAGAACAACCCGAACATCGTCGACATCACCGTCAAGAACCTGATCGATCACCGCAGCGGCTTCGTCAACGTCAACAAGGACGGCGCCAAGAGCGACCCGATGTTCGCCTACACCGGCACCACCCACAAAGGCCTGATCGAATGGGCGCTGGCGAACTATCCGCTGGGCTACACCCCGGGTGCGACCAGCTACGACCCGGACAACGACCCGAAAACCGACAACATGTACTCCAACTTCGGGTACTGCCTGCTCGGCCGGGTGATCGAGAAGCGCAGCGGCAAGTCCTACGAGGCCTACGTGCGCGACACCCTGCTCAAGCCGGCCGGTGCTCCCGACGTGGTGATCGGCGGCGACAAGCTGGCCGACCGCAAGCCCGGCGAAGTCGTGTACTACGGCGGCGGTGCCTACTCCAGCGTCAAGCCGACCCGCTTCGACTCGCACGGCGGCTGGATCGCGCGGCCGATGGACCTGCTGCGCTTCATGAAGTACGAGACCTACCTCGGCAACGGCTACGGCCACTACGGCGAGATGAGCGGCACGATGTCGGTGCTGCGCCGGCGCAGCGACGGCTTCGGCTTCGCCGCCGCGGTCAACAGCAACGACGACAGCACCGGCGACATGAACGCCATGCTGACCGAGATCGTCGACGGCGTGACCCAGTGGCCGGCGGGCGATCTGTTCTGATCGTCGCCGTCGCCGTCGATTCGCGGGCAGCCTGCGTCGGCGGCTGGAACACCCCCTCCCTTTCGCCGCAGGCGAAGGGGAGGGTCGGGGAGGGGTCGGAAGACCCGGAAAGCGTCATCCGGGGCACCCCCTCCCAACCTCCCCCTGCGCTGCGCGCAAGGGGAGGCGCAGGAGGACGCGATCCCTGCGGCCTCGTTACGCGCCGGACGCTGTCGTTCCCCGTTTCGCCTCAGGCGATCCGGTCGAGGCCGCCCATGTAGCCGCGCAGGGCTTCGGGCACGGTGATCGAGCCGTCGGCGTTCTGGTAGTTCTCCATCACCGCGATCAGCGCGCGGCCGACGGCGACGCCGGAGCCGTTGAGCGTGTGCACCAGCTCCGGCTTGCCGGTCGCCGGGTTGCGCCAGCGCGCCTGCATGCGCCGCGCCTGGAAATCGCCGCAGTTCGAGCACGACGAAATCTCGCGGTACATGCCCTGCGACGGCAGCCAGACTTCGAGGTCGAAGGTCTTGCGCGCCGAAAAGCCCATGTCGCCGGTGCACAGCAGCATGCGGCGGTACGGCAGGCCGAGCTTCTCCAGCACGGTTTCGGCGGCACGAGTCATGCGCTCATGCTCGGCGTCGCTCTCGTCGGGCTTGGCGATCGACACCAGCTCGACCTTCTCGAACTGGTGCTGGCGGATCATGCCGCGGGTGTCGCGCCCGGCGCTGCCGGCCTCGGCGCGGAAGCACATCGAATGCGCGGTCATCCGCAGCGGCAGGCGCTCGGCGTCGACGATCTCGTCGCGGACGATGTTGGTGAGCGGGACTTCGCTGGTGGGGATGAGGTACTTGTCGCGGAAATGCTTGGAGATTTCCATCACGGCGGCAAAGTCTTCGTTGCCGAAAGTAGCTTCTTTTCCAGCTTGACCCTTGATTCGCTGATGCACTTTCGCAAGTTCGATCAGGGATTCGACGGGAATTTGGTGCGTAACCTTGTCACCGGAGACTTCGGGTGCTTTAAAGGTGGCAAACAGATCCTCCTCGAACTTCGGCAACTGCCCGGTACCGCGCATCGAGTCGGCGTTGACCAGCAGCGGCACGTTGGTTTCCTCGTAACCGTGGGCCTCGCTCGTGTGCAGGTCGAGCATGAACTGCGCCAGCGCGCGGTGCAGGCGGGCCAACTGACCACGCAGCACGGTGAAGCGCGCGCCGCTGAGCTTGGCCGCGGTCTCGCCGTCCAGCCAGCCGTGGCGAGCGCCGAGTTCGACGTGGTCCTTCGGCGAGAAGCCTTCCGGGCCGAAGTCACGCGGCGTGCCCCACGCGTGCTGCTCGACGTTGCCGTGCTCGTCGGCGCCGGGCGGCACGGATGCGTCGGGCAGGTTGGGGATGCCGGCGGCGATCGTCTCCAGCTTCGCCAGCACCGCGGCGAGGTCGTGCTCGCACTGCTTCAGCTCGTCGCCGAACGCCGCCACCTCGGCCATCACCGCCGACACGTCCTCGCCCTTGGCCTTGAGCATGCCGATCTGCTTGCTCTTGGTGTTGC
>JBGAFR010000134.1:0-4740 GCA_044227145.1 Lysobacteraceae bacterium | reverse complement strand
GTCCAGCGCCTCGAAACCCGCCAGGGCAAGGCCAGCGACGAGAACCGTCGCGCCCAGATCCGCGAGAGCATCGGCCAGCGCAAGCTGGAAGACGAGTGGAACCGCTTCCTGCGCGAGATGCGCGGCGAGGCCTTCATCGACATCCGCAACGGCGGTACTCCGGCCGCCGGCGGCTGAGCCATGGCGCGACGCCCGCGCCTCGCGCTGGTGCCGGGCGAGCCCGCCGGCGTCGGCCCCGAACTGGTCGTCCGTGCGGCCCAGCGCGACTGGGAAGCCCGGCTCGTCTGCTACGGCGACCGCGACTGCCTGCTGCGCGCGGCCGAGGCCATCGGCCTGCCCCTGCGCCTGATCTCCCCGAACGACGACTCCGCCGCCGGTCCCGGCCGACTGGCGCATGTCGAGATCCCGAACGCCGTCGCCGCCGCTTTCGGCCGGCCCGAGCCCCGCAATGCCCGCTCGGTGATCGCCGCGCTGGAGACCGCCGCCGGCGCCTGCCTGCAAGGCCTGTGCGACGGCATCGTGACCGGTCCCGTGCACAAGGCCGCGATCAACGCCGGCGGCCTGCCCTACACCGGCACCACCGAACTGCTGGCCGCCCAGGCCGGGCGCGAAGTGGTGATGATGCTGGCGAACGACATCGTCCGGGTCGCGCTGGCGACCACCCACCTGCCGCTGCGCGCGGTGCCGGACGCGATCACGCGCGAAGGGCTCGAACGCACCCTGCGCATCCTGCACGCGGCCCTGCGCGAGGACTTCGGCATCGCTGCGCCGCTAATCGCCGTGCTCGGGCTCAACCCGCACGCCGGCGAGGATGGCGTCCTCGGCCATGAGGAG
Source organism: Lysobacteraceae bacterium (assembly GCA_044227145.1). GTDB lineage: Bacteria > Pseudomonadota > Gammaproteobacteria > Xanthomonadales > Xanthomonadaceae > Lysobacter_I. The sequence goes on along the minus strand of JBGAFR010000134.1, from coordinate 3,906 downwards.
CGCGAGACCATCGCGCCGCTGCTCGACGCCCTGCGCGACGAGGGCTGGAACCTGATCGGCCCGCTGCCCGCGGACACCGCCTTCCTGCCGGCGAAACTCGCCGGCTTCGACGCGGTGCTGGCGATGTACCACGACCAGGGGCTGCCGGTGCTGAAGTACAGCGGCTTCGAGCGGGCGGTGAACCTGACCCTCGGCCTGCCCTATCCGCGCGTGGCGGTCGACCACGGCACGGCGCTGGACCTCGCCGGTCGCGGCGAGGCCGACCCGTCCAGCCTGTTCGCGGCGATCGAGACCTGCACCCGGCTGGCGAAGGCGCGGCTGATGCGCGCGGGGGACGACGCATGAACGACCGCCACGACACCGGACCCCTCGACGACGCGGCCTTCGTCCGCCCCGCCAAGAAGGCGCTGGGCCAGCATTTCCTGCACGAGCGCGGCGTCATCGACAAGATGCTGCTGGCGATCGATCCGCGACCGGGCGACCGGTTCGTCGAGATCGGCCCCGGCCAGGGCGCACTGACCTTCCCGCTGCTGGCGCGCCACGGCGCGCTGACCGCAATCGAGTTCGACCGCGACCTGCTCGCGCCGCTGACCGCGCAGGCCCGCGCGCACGGCGAGCTGACGCTGGTGCATTCGGACGTGATGAACGTCGACCTGAGCGCGCTGGCCCGCGAGGTCGACGGCGACGCGCGCATCCGCCTGGTCGGCAACCTGCCGTACAACCTGTCCTCGCCGATCCTGTTCCACGCGCTGGACCACGCCGCGGCGATCCGCGACATGCACTTCATGCTGCAGAAGGAAGTGGTCGACCGCATGGCCGCCGCGCCGGGCGGCAAGGTCTACGGCCGGCTCAGCGTGATGCTGCAGGCCTACTGTCGCGTCACTGCGCTGTTCAAGGTCCCACCGGGCGCGTTCCGGCCGCCGCCGAAGGTCGATTCCGCGGTGGTGCGACTGGTACCGAAGGCGCCGGCCGAGATCGGCATCGCCGACCCGAAGCGCTTCGCTGACATCGTGCGCGCCGCCTTCGGGCAGCGCCGCAAGACCTTGCGCAACGCGCTCGGCGGCACCTGCACGGCGGAGGAGATCGCCGCGGCCGGGATCGACCCGCAGATCCGCGCCGAGCGGCTGGAGGTCGCCGATTTCGTGCGTCTCGCCAACCTGGCGCCGTCCACGGACTGAGAAGCCCGCCACGGAATCGCCGCAGGCACTACACTGTCGGCATGCAGGACACCCCGGAATTCGCCATCGCGATCGACGTCGCGACCCGCTATCTTGACGAGCAATCCCGCCCCGGCGAGGACCTCTACTACTTCGCCTACACGATCGGCATCCGCAACACCGGCGCGCGTCCAGCGCAGCTGATCGCGCGGCGCTGGCGCGTGGTGGACGCGACCGGCGGACTGCGCGAGGTCGAAGGCGAGGGCGTGGTCGGCGAACAGCCGCGCCTGCGGCCGGGCGAACGCTTCGAGTACACCTCGACCACGTTCTTCAACACCCCCTGCGGCACGATGGAAGGCGCGTACACGATGCGCGCCGACGACGGCACCGAGTTCGAGGCGCCGATCCCGCCGTTCGTGCTCTGCATCCCGCGGACGATCCACTGATGGCGGTCTGGGCGATCGGCGACCTGCAGGGCTGCTACGGCCCCACCCAGCGCCTGCTGGAGAAGATCCGCTTCGACCCGGCGCAGGACCGGCTGTGGTTCTGCGGCGATCTCGTCAACCGCGGCGGCGAATCGCTGGAGACGCTGCGTCTGGTGCATGCGCTGCGCGACCAGTGCACGGTGGTGCTGGGCAACCACGACCTGTCGCTGCTGGCGATCTCCGAACGCAGTCCCGAGGACCAGCGCAAGGTCAATCCCGACCTGCAGCGCGTACTGTTCGCCGAGGACCGCGACGCGCTGATCGGCTGGCTGCGCGAACGCCCGCTGCTGCACGTCGATCGCGACCTCGGCTGGATGATGCTGCACGCCGGCCTCGCGCCGAAGTGGGGCGTGTCCCACGCGGAAAGGCATGCGCGCGAAGTGGAACGCCGCCTGCAGAGCGACAGCCGCCGCAAGCTGCTGCGCAACATGTACGGCGATTTCCCGGCCTGGTCGCCGGCGCTGCGCGGCGTGGAGCGCGAGCGCGCGATCATCAACATCTTCACCCGCCTGCGCTACTGCTCGCCGCGCGGCCGCATCGCGTTCAACGAGAAGGGCGCGCCGGGCACGCAGGCGCCGGGACTGTATCCCTGGTATGCCGTGCCGGGCCGGGTCGAGCGCGACCTGAAGATCGTCTGCGGCCACTGGTCGACGCTGGGCCTGTTCATCGGCCACGGCGTGCACGCGATCGATACCGGCGCAGTGTGGGGCGGCAAGCTCACCGCGCTGCAGCTCGATACCGACGAATTGCGCATCGTGCAGGTGCCGGGCCGCGAAGTCGCCAACCCGGGCGCAGAGCAGGACTGATGGCGCGCCCCGGCGCCGACGCGTGGCTGTGCGTCGCGCTGCTCGGCGCCCTCGCGAGTGGCTGCGGCGACGGGCATGGCGCCCCTGCGACCGCGCCTGTCACCGCGGCTCCCACGGTCGTCGTACCGCCTCCGCCTTCCCCCGTCCTCATCGCCGCGGCGCGCAAGCAGATCGGCGTCACCGTGCGCTACGACCCGACCTACGTCGTGCTGCCCTACCCCGGCGGCGACGTGCCGCAGGACCGCGGCGTCTGCACCGACGTGGTGATCCGGGCGCTGCGCGCGAAGGAGGTCGACCTGCAACAGCGCGTGCACGAAGACATGCTGGCGCACTTCGACGTCTACCCGAAGAAATGGGGCCTGCGCGCGCCGGACGCGAACATCGACCACCGCCGCGTACCGAACCTGCAGGTCTGGTTCGACCGCCAGGGCTGGTCGGTGCCGGTGAGCGATCGCGAGAGCGACTATCGTGCAGGTGACATCGTGACCTGGACGCTGCCGGGGAACCTGGACCATATCGGCATCGTCGGCGACCGTCGCTCGCCGTTCACGCACGCGCCGCTGATCCTGCACAACATCGGCCACGGCACGCGCGAGGACGACATCCTCTTCGCGCATCCGATCACCGGGCATTACCGGCCGCAGCTTCACCCGGACCTGTAATCCGATAGAGCGGCCTGACCAGCCGAAGCGAGAGATCAGGCGCGAACGTAGTCGACGAACTCGAACGCGAACGCATGGCGGTCATCCGCGGCATGCGCCTCGCGCGCGACCGCGCGCCACTGCGCGGGATCGAACACGGGGAAGAACGCATCTGCATCGTCGACGACGGTATCGACGTGCGTGAGATGCAGCCGCGCCGCCCGCGGCAGCGCGAGCGCGTACACCTCGCCGCCACCGATGACGCACAGTTCGTCGGCGGCGTCGTTCGCGACGAGCGCGATCGCTTCCTCGAGCGAGGCGACCGCCTCCATGCCATCGAACGGCAACTGGCCGCTGCGCGTGAGCACGAGGTTGCGCCGCTTCGGCAGCGCGCGCCCCAGCGATTCCGCGGTCTTCCGCCCCATCAGCACCGGCTTGCCGAGCGTCAGCGCCTTGAAGTGTTTGAGGTCGTCCGGCAGCTGCCAAGGCAACGTGTTGTCGCGGCCGATGCCATTGCGGCGGTCCAACGCGGCGACGAGGACGAGCGCGACGCTCACACCGCCACCGGCGCCTTGATCGCCGGATGCGGGTCGTAGCTGTCAATGGCGATGTCGTCGTAGGCGAAACCGAAGAGGTCCTTCACTTCGGGATTCAGGCGCAGCGTCGGCAGCGGGCGCGGGTCGCGGGACAACTGCTCGCGTACCTGGTCGAAATGGTTCGCGTAGATGTGCGCGTCGCCGAGCGTATGCACGAAGTCGCCGACGCCGAGGTCGCACACCTGCGCGACCATGTGCGTGAGCAGCGCGTAGCTGGCGAT